>NZ_JAVYAE020000002.1:0-823443 GCF_032334105.1 Paenibacillus hubeiensis | reverse complement strand
GCTTGTATTTAGCCTCTCATCGTTTCAGTTGTTCTATAACAATGTGAACTTTTTCATTTATTATGGTACTTAATGCGGATTTATGTGTATCCGCTCAATTTTTAGATATCCATCTAAACGGTAATCGGACTATGTTCTTGTCCCTCGACAACAGATGTGCATTCCTCAGAGGGATTAGAATCCAGTTATCGATACTATTCGCCTCAAGGAACTGAGTTAATGATTCCAGCAACACCTCTACGTCATCATCATCATATCGTTCCTTTTGCTTGATATCAGGTTTTTGAACATATCCACAAAGGAAGTGCTCTGTCAGATCTAAAAAGATACGGCGTTCAAACCTTGGATGAGAAAATAAACAATCTATCAAGTTTTTTAAAGGTACCTCCTCTCCATAACTCATTTCATTTGAATCTTTTCTTTTACAGTAGTGTAAAAAAGCTTTTGCAATGTTATTTAAAGTTGCCATGAGATTTCCCTCTATACATTAAATTTAGATTTTTAACAAAAATAATGACACTACTAATTTTTTCAAACTTTTGGTTAAGAAGGCTGCTTCAGTGTATGTTGTGAAGTACACATGTTTAGGTCTGGTAGTCGAGAAAACATGAAATTTTTATCTCCGTGTCGGAAGCTAGTACTTTCTACCGTGGGTTTGGGGAAACCATACCTCTTCCAACTGTGCCGTCCATTTGGTCCCTTAACGTATAGCTGAGAGAATTTCAATTACGCCTAATCTTCGGATTATCTCTAAGAATTATAATAATCTAAAATCAATTCTTCTGATTTTGTTTTAGTTAGATGTTTTTCCTGTCGGTGCTCTGCTGGTCCTTACGAAAACCAGGAAAATGAAAAAACGGATTGCGCGTAAAAAAACAACTCGAAATCCATTGGCACATACCTATTGTTTATATCAATGCCTCTTTACAGGTGAAACTTTGTGTCACTATTTAACGGGCTATGTACCGATTGCAGTATACTTCCCTTCATATTCCTGATGTTAAACACACAAAAAACGTCCATCTTTCCTGAAATTAAACCAATTGTTGGATTTTATGTATAGTTTAATTCTCTAAGGTTTATGCTATTTACCAGATAAAACTTTAGTGGAGGTAACCATGAATAAGAGAATGCTTCTTGTTTTGTGTTTGATTTCAATATTTGTTTATGACACATCAGTAAATGCGGAACCCCTAAAGGTGGAAGAAAAAGGGTCTGATAATATGAAGGTGAACTTTAAGCCTCTATACGCAAGTATTTCTGGAGAATTTGAGGTTGTCACTAAAAAGATTGATGGTTCATTTGTGATATTTTACTTGTCAGATACTGACCCTGTACTAAGTCTTTATGAGAGCTATTACCATGGGCAAGAAATAAATCAATCGGACAGCACAGAACTAATAATAAAGAATGGGGTTAAGTACCATTATAGCCCATTTAGAAATAATCATGGTGGCACGCTAACATGGGTTAAAAATAATATTCTTATTGAAATGAGTAGTTCTCATTTTAACAAAAATACCATGATGCAATATGCCTCTACTATCAAGTAAAAAACAAAGGATGCCAAACGCGAAATTAACGTATTGGCATCCTTTTGATTTTATTGATATGCGTAACCGTCAACTGTGAGCCAAAATCCGCCATCCATGTCATTGTTTGTATTGGATGTTATAACAACTTGGTATGTTCTCCCTGGAACCACATTGCTCACGTTCCAGCTTCTCCTTGTACCGATAAACAAAAAAACCGCTAAAATAGCGGCTTTCATTGGGACCATGTTCTTGTCCCTCGACATTTTAATATATAAAAAACGCCTACCTTTATATCGAGATGTCGGAGGACAATCAATGGGAACATTTAGTGTGAGAGGACGGGGGTTAGTCGCCCCCTCCTACTCGATTTGCCTTTATAATTATTCAACTATCGGATTCGATCTCCATGACACCATTGATACTTAACGGCAAGATTATCAAGCATCATTCTGACAATACTAGGTCGAGCCAGGATTTCGCCTCATGGTACAGAACTGGATTGTTTTCTGGCGTATAGTAAGCCAGCACTGCCACCGCCTGCGATACGACCCATCCGCGGGCTCTTGCCCATGTAGCGTCATCCGTAGGAAGATATTTGCGGAACGAGTCACGTGCTGCCGGCGAGTGTAACTTCCATGCGACAATGACATCGCATGCAGGATCGCCAACGCCCATTGTATCCCAATCAATCACACCGGTGATTCGTTTATTTCGCACAAGCCAGTTACGCATGTCAAGGTCGCCGTGATGCCAAACTGGTGGGCCGCTCCACGGAGGCGCGGCAAGTGCCGATTCCCATACATCAGACACCGCAGCAACATCGCCATCGAACTGTGCCAACCAGTATCGGAACCCCTCATCCCTTTGAGCCAAAGGAATGCCGCGTCCCTGCGGCCCACCCGATGAATCGATTTGTTGCAGCGCTGCAACAAACTCCGCAAGATCACGAGCTGCCTGAATCGCGTCAATCTCCTCTATCGGTACCGTCTCGCCCTCAACCCATGTGTGTATATACCAAAACCACGGATATTCGCTATTCGGGTGCCCTAGAGCGACTGGTACAGGAGCTTCCAGCGGAACCAATGGAGCAAGCTTAGGCAGCCAAGTAAACTCGGGACTTTCTGGTGTCGTAGGCCCTTCCCGACGCGCGAGCCGAACTGAATATTCGTTGCCTAGCCGAAAGATGGCGTTCACTGTGCCAGCCGGCTCGATCCGTCGCAGGGATAGATCCGCCCAATGGGGAAACTGTGCAACAAGCAGACGACGAACGAGCGCTTCATCAAGTTCCTTTTCGTCGACGTGCATTTTCTCAACCATGAGTCGCTACCTCCTCGGTGTTACCATCACATATTTAACAGAGTATCAAAGAAATAATGGAATAGACAGATAATTCCTAATTATAGTTAAAGTATACCGCTAATCAGCGGTATCATTGGCACGTAAACCAGCTAGTTCTACTACTTCAATCAACGTTATAGAACATTATCATATCGCCTCTAATCTCTTTATGCCATTAAAGTCTACGGCTTTTCGGTCGCAAAGCCCAGGAAGCGATGCCAAGCGCAGCATAGACAAGCGGAAGAATGATATGGAATCCGTAATGGCCGTAATCATTTATAAAACTGCAATCTTTTTCAGATAAATGTGCAAGGCTTTCTTGCCGGACAACAAACTTACAGGACCATTCTTGGTATACTTGAACGTCTTGCCCGGAATTGAAGTCGCATCCGTGTATTCTTTAAAAACCGGCGAGAAATTCGACATGGGGGAAACATACAGGTAATTATCGGCAGCCACGTATTGATCGACAATCGCGTCAAGATGAGCTACTTTTGACTGCTCGGCTCACACGAAGACGTGTGTCCATCTGTATGTCCTGGCCGTGGCGCGAATGATCGTGAAGAACAACCGAGGGTTCAAAAGGTTCTTGCTTAGATTCAGCCACAATATTTTTTTTAGCCGTATTCTCTTCCGAAGTCTTCCATCTTCTCAAGGATCGGCAGTAATTTATTCCCCTTGTCTGTAAGCGAATACTCTACCCGAGGAGGAACTTCTGGATAAACATCACGTTTAATGACTCCATCTTTCTCCAACTCTCTAAGCTGCTTTGTGAGAGAGCCTTGCGATAAACCGCCAAGAAATTTTTTTATGTCCGTATAGCGACGCGTTTCTCCTCTTAGATACCATAGTATAAAGTATTTCCAACGTCCTGAAAGGACATATTGGGTAAAGGATATCGCGTACATATCCCTGTTTTCATCGATAAACGCTTTATCAAATCCTTCATTACAGACCCTCATTGATATCCCCCCCCCGAAGGTACAAAAAGTTGTACTATGTTCATTTATATTGCCCTCTTTGCGGATCCAACGAAAAATTTTATGATAGTGTCAATGTCACCGGGACAGAACAACATTGGCCAATATTTAGTTAGCAGTCTTAATTTAATAATTTAATTATAGCAAATAGGTGATTCAACTCTAAGCCTATACAGCATAAAGGAGAGTAGGGAACACGCGAAAATATGTGAGTTCCTTATCAATACAGAGTTATTATATCAAATAAATATGGAGATGGATTACATGAATGAAACCATTTCACTGCTTCATAATCATGCATCTGTGCGATCTTTTACCAATAAACCCTTGACAGAAGATCAGCGAGAAGCAATCTTTAAAGCAGCTAGTCAAACTTCATCTTCCAGTCTTCTTCAAGCCGTTTCGATTATTCGAATCACAAATCCTGATCTGCGAAAAAAAGTGATGCAACTCAGTATGGATCAACCCTATATTGAAGAAGCAGCAGAGTTTTGGATTTTTTGTGCAGATTTTAACCGTAATCATCAAATTGCCCCAGTGGTGGATATTGAATATATTGAATTTCTGTTGGTTGGTACGTTCGACGCTGGACTGATGGCACAAAATGCTTTAACAGCAGCCGAATCCATGGGACTTGGCGGTGTATTTATCGGGGCTGTCAGAGCTAATATTAACGAATTATCTGACCTGTTGAAATTACCGAAGTATGTGATACCTTTGGTGGGATTATGCTTGGGTACCCCGGCAGGAGATAAACCTGGACTTAAGCCGCGGCTGCCTCAATCCATGGTCTTGCAAGAAAATCAATATCAACCACTGGATCAAGAGAAATTAGCCATCTATGATGAAGCCATGTTGAGGTATTATGAGAGCCGTCCGGTTATGGCTCCCTTCACAGTGAAAAAAGTAAAGGGATGGAGTGACCATATCCAAGATCATCTCCAGAGAAGTACTCTCCCTCAAATGATGAACTATTTGAACAAGCAAGGATATGCGAAAAAATAAAGTAAGCGTAAAATCTCACTTTAACCCGGCAGATTGAATTTGATGGACCAAACTTTCCATAGCTGTGCCAACTCCCTGGGTACCTTACTTGTAAAACAGTAAATCCAGCATTTGAAAGAGGAGTTGACATGTCATCTACGGTAGGTGTATTAGGCAACCAGTTATCCGGATTGGTATGATCGACTGAATCAAGCAATGAAGAAGCGAGAACATCAGGTTTTGGGTTTCTACGAAGAAGGAATTCAAAAAGGGATTTTTAATGATATCAACGGCAAGCTACTAATTATGCAGAATGAGCTTTTAAGGGGAATGTTCAATGCCAAGTATCTAATGACGAATCAATTAACAGTTCAACAAATTTTATTTGATTATTATCAATTAATGAAAATTCAACTATTTAAACCCGAAAAAATTTCAGCCATTGATGATGCTGTCAAGGTACCGAAACTTGAACTTCTGACCCAAAAGATTACTAAAAACCTTTTTTAACAAAAGAGGCTGTCCCATAAAATCAATACGATGACAGGCGATATCCCTCTTCTCAGCTAGGTAGTCACTCGAGGCGAAGAATGACCTAAACCACTGCCTGTATTGAGTCGTTCTTCTCTCATTTATATCTTGAAAAAGGTAGCAAATCAAAGCGGAGGTTGAACAGTACGTGAGTGGATACATTCTGTTCCTAAACCAGAACGATTCCAGTAAAAACTAAAAGACCGTTCCCTTAGAATACCGGGAAACGGCCGCAGCTTAAGTTTTGTCTTTTTTTACTGTCTACTTTGCAGGGGTATGACCGATATGTTGTCTTTTCACTTTCATTAGTGATTGTATAGCATTCAGTTTTGCCAAGCATTCTAGACAATATATTACAAAAGTTGATTGAATCTATCCACGAAACTTCCGTCATATGCAAGTGGTTTAGCATCATATCTTCTTCGTGCATGACTAAATGATACAACTGCTGTGTTACCGGATACTTCATAATATAGAATGGTTCGGTTATTTCAGTCCATGTGATTGCCTTCTTAACGCTTCCAGGGTTTGATAACGTGGAATTAGAACTCAGCCATTTATCCGTATCACGTAATTCAATAGTTCCTCCCTTTATGGGCACCATCAAATTAATTAATTCGATTAAAAATCGCTCTCTATCACTTTCGGACTTCGGATTTTTCATCATTCCCACCTCTCAATGTCTCCTTACCTACTTGAATAGCTGATGAATTACCTTCTTTGTGCATCTTAAGTAGCTCAAGGAAAGATGATGTCGTGTCTGTTTTATATAAACATTCTCCCATGCTAATTCACTATCCTGCTCAATTAGGAGCATCCACTTGACTCTTCATACCTTTTCTCCTTGAAATGGATATGTTCAGTCCTATCCCGTGCTAACATCGTCAGAGAACTAAATGCTTTGTATTGCTTCATAGCCAATTCTATCCCCCACCCTGTTAAGATCCCTTTTATGCACTCCATAGATGGGATATCGAGCCTTAGAAGCAAAAGTCGGCTTTTTTTGAAGGAACTATGCTTAGTGGCCACTTTAAATCAATTCTTTCTTCTAAATCGTAACTGTAAGCATTGCTATCATGCGGAGTTGGAATAGAGAAGCATCAGAAGTAAATTGTTTTTATTATTGTCTCACAAAAACAAAACTTCTAGCATAAATTCGTACATAATTTAAGGGAATTTACAATAAAAAGAAAATGAAGTATCTTGAGAATGAATGATTCATTCTTTAGAACGGGAGGTGGTTCACAGTAAGTTAGCTAACGAGTTCAGTTTACTTAATTCAGGTGATTTCATTATTAGTTCGTTAATCCTTACATTGAGTTAATCTATACAAACTTGTTAATAAAGGGGAAATGACTCATGAAAACGGACCGTGCTATTGTTATTGGTGGAGGCATTGCCGGACTATTGGCAGCTAAAGTTCTGTCTAATTTTTATACTGAAGTTGTGGTTGTAGACCGAGACCACTTTTCTGAAGAACCTGACAGTCGTTCTGGAACACCCCAAGCCTTTCAGCCTCATCGTTTAACGCCTCGCTGCAGTTTAATCCTGAACCGTTTATTCCCTGGACTGATGGATGAATTAATCAAAAAGGGTGCTTACTCTACTCGTGGGAAAACTACACATCTCCTCAGTCCTTATGGCAAAATAACATCCGTCGAACATAGTCATAATGCATCGTTCAGTAGAGCCCTACTCGAATGGGGCATTCGCCAATATATACGGAACATACAAAATGTCCGTCTGCTCGGGTTGAATGAAGTCATCCACCTTCATGCTTCTGAAGATCGTTCACAAGTAACTGGCATTATAGTCCGAGAACGTATTTCAGGTGAACGCAAACAATTCAGAATGACGGCAGATCTTATCGTCGACACCAGTGGCCAATTCTCCAAGACTGTTCATTGGCTCTCGGAGCTAGGGTACGAAGTGCCGCAGCCAGAGCGATTAAAGATATCTCTCGGTTATAGCACTCGGCGTTATCGCATACCGGATGGACGCAAAGAAGAGCTGGATGTAATTCGTTTAGAAGGAGATCCGCTCAAGAATACCCATGCAGCTGCGTTTTCTATCATAGAAAACGATATAGCTGAAATGGTACTTTGGAACTTAAATGGTCAGTATCCTTCCAACGATCCTGCATTATTTGAACAAGATATTCGCCATTTGGGTTGTCCTTTATTAAATGAGGTCCTTGAAGGATTGGAACCTATCGGACTACCACGCGGTTTTCGGGTGTCTGAACTGTCCAGGCAACATTTTGAACAAATGCAGCAATGGCCGTCTGGGTTACTTGTCATGGGAGATGCCTTCTGCCAACTTGATCCTGTTTATGGTCAAGGGATGACGCTTGCGGCCATGGAATCGGAAATTTTAGAAACAAGCCTTCAACAACAGTTGAGTCATCCCCAACCTAGCTTTGAGATCAATGTCCATCAACAGATGCAAGGTTGCATTGAAGTAGCATGGTGGTTAAATGCTGTGTCAGATCTAAGGTGGAAAGGTGTGGAGTATGTTGGTATAAAGCCGATACAAGGATTGCAGTTCGCTCAAAATTATCTCGAACATGTCCTTCAGGTATCCACGGAACAAGCCAATTATGAAGTATTTGGATTGTATTGGCTCGTTAACTCCCTATTCTTATCCCCTAGCGAACTGTTCAATGCGGGAATGGTGACAGCCTTGCTCGCTGCGGGAGGATCCGGAGAAGCTAAACAATGGTTAGATCACTGGATGAAGGAGTCAGATCAACCACTTGAGGAACGACTGAAACTTTTGCTTCCCTCATTTAAGCGAGCCACCTTTGCAACCATAGATCAACTTATGCCCTCATCCTGAGTCATAAATAAAGAAGGAGTCCTAGCTGATGACACCATTATCTGAAGAACAATTGATTAATCGAAGAGAATCTCGAAAACAGCAAATCTTAGAGGCAGCCTTAAAGGTGTTTGCAGGCCATGGTTTACATGGAGCCAAAATGAGCATGATTGCTGAAGAAGCCAAGCTCAGTGCGGGACAGCTTTACCGTTTTTTCGAATCAAAGGAAGAACTATTTATCACCTTGATTCGACAAGTAGCGGAGGAAACTACGCTGGAGGGTGTTTATGATCTCCCTGGTTCTCCTTTTGAAAAGGTCCGCACCTTTATCGCAAGTATTCTAGAGGAGGAAAGTATACAATATCCTTTTAAGCTCATCCAACACGCAAACAATGATGAAAATGTGCCAAGGGAAGCTAAACAATTACTCCGCCAATTTTCCGTAAAGAACTTTGTTGAACAACTTCTACCACTGTTCGAAGAAGGACAAGAGATTGGGGACTTTGCACCAGGGAGTGCACGCGAGCTCATTTCTGCTTTATTGACCATGTTATCCGCATTGATCACGCTTAACATGCCAATGGAGAATGATCATGATATGCCGAATGCGGATATGCTGATGCGAATTGTCGCGGGTCCGCGAATCCAAAAATGGTAATTGTAATGCTACTAAATTTTTCTTGTTAACATGCACACGTAGGTTTAGTTAAAGAATGAAAGATACGTTTAACTATAGCAAAACGGCAGCCGACCACGTAGATCGGCTGCCTTGTATTTCTGGATAAGTCTTGTTCCCCGTTAACAAAACGTAAGATTAAAGTTGCTACTTATTATGATTAATCGCATAGCACCAAGCAGCTTAAATTGAAATAAGTATTTTCAGTTTACAACTCTTTGTATTTCATTCATATTCGTTTTTATTTTTGTATCTCTTCTCCAAACCTATCACCGTGTTTAATGCAGCATTTCAAAAACCTGCGTCTTTTTCGTTTTCTCTATTATATTGTTTCGATTCGTGCATTCTATACAGTACAAAGCCTACAAGCATAATTATTATTAGCAGTACAAATATGATGATACTGTATCTCCAAAATTCATCGTAGCTAATTCCCATGATCATAAGACTATCACCTGAGCCGTTTCCGCTAAAGGTATATCTTGCAAATGTCAAAAATAGCGATTATAACACAAGGCGATTTTGCCAAGAAATAAAAGCTCAAAGTGTTTGGTTCGTGTTCATCGTATCTTGTTGTTTTTTGCCGAACAAAAAGAAGCCGATCCTAATGAACACGGCTACTTCTATTCATTGATTTAGTTTGTATAAACCTACGCAGCTCTCTGAATGTTGATGTCTCTGCTACTTTACAGAAATTCTTATTCCTAAGGGGGCGTTCAATCTCAAAGATGTCTCGGACTTTGGCATAATGATGGCCAGCCAACCGGCTAACCGCCTTCAAGCCAACAGGATCAATTCTTCCATTTTCATAAATATGATCCTGGATATGAAATTGCACGACCCTTCCGATAATAAAATCGCAGCCTTTCTCACCATGTCCTCCAAACTCCAACGCATGCTCCACTACGCATTCCATGCGAATCTTAGCTTCCGCGATCCCTGGAACGGTAACCTTAACGCTGTCGACGGGTGTTAAGCCGGCCAATTGGACTTCACTCTGATCGGGAGGAAGCTTGGCAGCCGTCATATTCACTTGATGGACATTGTCTTCATCCACAATATGAACAACGAACTCGCCCCTCGTCTTCATATTGCGGGCCGTGCCCTTCGCCTTCCCGCCGGAGCGCTGGATGGACAGCGAGATGAGCGGTGGGTCCGAAGATACGATATTGAAATAACTGAACGGAGCTCCGTATAACACGGCATCATGCGAAAGCGTCGTAACAAATGCGATCGGCCTCGGTATAATACTGCCGATCAGCAGCTTATAATTTTCCCTCTCGGTAAGGTTCAATGGATCGATGGACTGCATCAAGACGCTCCTCCCGCGTTGGGTTCCAGCTCTCTCACTTCGAAGGGAAGCAATACTTTTTTGATTTCACCGGTGAGGCTCATATTGTGACAGCAGCTTCAATGCTTGCCCCATCGTTTCATGCGACTCATCGTGCGTAAAACCTGGAAGATCCGTAGCGATTTCAAAGAGAAGGCTGCCATGCTCCCTGAAATAAATCGCATTAAAGTAATGACGGTCTTGCACCGGTGTTACCTGATAGCCTTGGTCTGCAATATATTGCTGCCACCGGAGCTGTTCCTCATCATCTTTAGCACGCCATGCAATATGATGAACCGTACCGACACCCGCTGTCCGTATCCAGCTCCAGAGAGCCTCAGATCAACCGTATTTCCTATATCCGCGGAGGAACGATACCGTGCAAGCTCTCCTTCTTGGCCGACATATTCCAGTCCCATCACTTGTTCCAACAATTCGGCTGTTCTTTCCGGTCTCGTGGAGAGTAAGGTTGCTCCTCCAAAACCTTTAATCGCTACATCAGGAGTGCCTCCGCCCAAATTCCAGGTATGAGCTCGCTTTCTTCTCGCTTCACGAGCTCAAGATGAAGGCCATGAGGATCATCAAACCGCAAATAAGTTTCTCCAAAGCGTTCACTCATCGTGAATGAAACATCATATGTCTGAAGGCGGTTCTGCCAAAATGTCATCGCCCCCTTCGGAATCGCGTAGGATGTTACTCCCACTTGTCCGCTGCCGATTCTTCCCCTATAGGCATCAGGCCAAGGAAAGAATGTAATGATCGTTCCGGGCTTGCCGCCATCGTTGCCGAAATAAAAATGGTATGTGCCCGGATCATCGAAGTTTACCGTTTGTTTGACCAAGCGGAGTCCTAATACACCGGCATAAAAATCAACGTTCTCTTGCGGATGCCCTACAATCGCAGTAATGTGATGGATTCCTTGTGTTCTACTCCATAACTTGAACTTCCGTGTTCATTGAGCGCGTTGTTTCTAGCAGCGGCTGCGGCAAGCCCTTTAAATGATGATCGAAGAAAGCCGCCACATATTCCCGCTGCGCGTCAAGCGCTTGCTCAGGGTCAGCCGTTCCAATGCTCTGCTGGACCGAAAGCCTGGAAAGGCTCACCTCGCTTGCAAGCTGAGGCAACAGAGACTGATAATCGGTAAAGGTAAAATGGGCCCCGTTCGGTATGGCCACATCCAATTTCCAACCGCTTGTATGGTTCCAGAACATGGCCCGGTCCTCCGCCGTCAAATGCGAGTCCACTTCACCTTCGTCGTTGAACCCGGAGTTCAGCAGCATAAACGGACGATTCAGGCCATCCTGTGCTACGGGCAGGGGATGATTGGGCATATGCCCCATCGTTCCGTCCATATCGATCCCCGCATCGATTCGCTCATCCTCATACATCGTTTGAGCGGCCGTTGCTCCCCCCGCGGAGTGCCCGTAAATGCCTACCTTGGAAAGATTAAGGAGGGCAGCCAAACCGTGAGGCAGCTGCTTCTTGCCGGTGTCCGGATTGCTGCCTGCCCTCATCCCGGTCAATTGATCCAGGACAAACCGAACATCATCGACGCGGACATCGATCATCTTAAGCACCGTTTCAGCACTGAATGCCGGCAACGTCTCCGTTACGACCCGACCGTCGGGAAATTCGACGACCGATGCTTCATGCGTATGATCCAAGGTAATGACGATATATCCGCGGCTAGCCAAGTCCTGCACCAGGATGGTGCCAAAGCTTCGCGGAATGGAGCCGCCTGGGGAGAAGATAATCACTGGCCAGCCTCCCTCAATCTCGGCCGCAGGCGCATCCAGCCATGCGTGGGTATCGATATCGGCCAGATTGACCGTGCCGGGGGTCAGGCCGATGGATGGAAGTTCCGATTCGTCATAATGCTTAGCCGCACCTTCCCGCATATATTTAGCTTTTTGTCCGCTTTCTTCTTCGGCCGGGTACCAGATACTGATCATAAGCTCCCTCGGTCCTTCGTTATTCCAAGGATCCATTCTGTCCTCATCCATCAAGTGAAGCTCTGTCACCCCGATCGGATAGCTCCCCATAGGTGCGGGAATGTGGAGCTGGACGCCTGGCCCCTTCGCAATTTCTTCTTCCTGCGGGATCGGGGCCAGGCATACGAAGAGCCCGGCAAGCACGATGGCTACTGACGCGATCACCAGCACCGAAAGATGGATCCAACGCGGGGCTTCCCCAATGAGAATTTTGCTGACAGAACCTACGGTCAGCACAAAATAGACCATATAGATCATCATAAACACGCTAATACAGACCAGGACGGGCTCCAGAAGACTGATGCCCCCTAATCCGCCGAACAGCCTCCTTAGCCAGCTGAATATGACAATATAATGTCCCGCTCCAACGAGCAGCGGCAGGATAAAGATCATAGCGTTCTGCTTAATGATCGAACCGCTAATTTCGTTCATGCTCACACCGATTCTCCTCAGAACTTCGTAGCGGGCCTGATCTCCAGCCGCTTCGGTCAACTGCTTGAAATAAAGGACGCTCCCTGTTGCCAGGAGGAACACAAGTCCCAAAAAGCCGAGGATAAATACATTTAGCGCAGCGCTTTCGATTCCGACACGATATTCGGCATAATACGACGACAGCTTTGATTCCGGTGTTGCCATGGCGGCAAGCGCATCAGAAGTAGCCTTCGTTGTTTTCTGTCCCTCTACCGCGTAACCGATATAGTCTACAGAAGGGCTCTGCCGCTCGATGGCGTGATATGTTTCGTCAGCGACCACGACCATTATATCCGGATAGTTCCAGTTCACGATTCGTTCGATCGTCATATCGGTAAATGCAAGAGTCAACGGCTGTGAGGGCAGCTCCAAGGTGAGCGTCTCTCCGTCATAATCCGACCACTCATGATCCGTGTACATCGGGCGAATCGCAATCGCCAGGCCGGGCTCCGTCACATCCAGTCGGGGAATGCTGAGTGCTTCCGCAGCCCGGTTATATCCGCTCATGGAGGTGACTTTGATTGGCAGCTCGTTAGATGCCATTTGTTTCTTCGATATAATCTCATCGCTCGAAGAATGTCCGTTCAGATGAATAATAGGAATCGTAACCTGCTCGGCCACAGGATGCGCCGTATCGCTTCGGATCATATGGTCGACTTCCCTGTTAAAAGCTTCGTTCTGGCTGACAAACATATAGCTGAAGGGAGCGATCAAACGCGTGGAATGCTCGTAGGTATGGTAGGTGCTCAAGCCAAAGCTGAAAGCGCACAACGCCAAAGCCGACAAGATGGATATGATGCTGAACGTGCGGGCATTCCCCTTCATGCGATAGACGAGATTCGACGTAACTACCAAGTTCAACCCTTTATAGTAATAACGTTTACGACGCTTCGCCAATCGCAGGACAAAAATAATAAGTGATGAAAACAAAAGCCCCGTTCCCACTATAATCCCGACCGACATCACCCCAAGATTGGTCAGGATCTGCTCATTATTCGCAAACTCGCGAACTCCGAACCCATAACTGATCGATAGGATGAGGATAGCAGCAAACGCTGAAATGATGGAAGCCCGCGGTTCCCGCTCCCCTTCCTGCTCGGCTCGAAACAGCTCGATCAGCCGGAATCGGTAGATCAGCCTATACGCCTGCACTGAAGTGATCAGGATAATAATCATGAACACAATAACCGTACTGATGATCGCCGGAAAGGAGATCGACATCCCGATATCCACGCTAATGCCGAGCAGCCGGGCCAGGATCATGGTGAAGAGCTTTGACAGAAGAGAGCCGGCACCGATTGCCAATGCGAGAACGATTATACCGATCAGCAGATTTTCATAAAATAGCAATCGGCCGATCGTTCGTTTGGGCAATCCCAGCAGGGCATACAGCCCTACTTCCTTCTTCCGTTTTCTGGAGAAGAATTGGTTGGAATACAGGATAAACACCGACACGAACAAGATTAACACGATCGAAGCAATGAAGAACGTGGACTTCATGCTGCTGGACGACTCGATCGCGTTCATGATTTCCGCACTGTACTGCAGGGAAGCGAAAATATAAAAAATGACGACACTAATAAACATAGAGATGAAGTAGACGAAATAATGGCGGAAATTGCCCCGAATGTTTTTCTTCGCCAGATCAAACAGCGTCATTGGCATCTCCTCCCAGCACGTTCAGCACATCCAATATCTTCTTGAAGAATTCTTTTCTGACCATGCTTCCCTTGACCAGTTCCGCAAAAATGCCGCCGTCTTTAATAAATAACACACGGCTGCAATTGCTTGCTGCGTAAGCATCATGCGTGACCATCAGGATCGTGACGTAATCCTGCTCGTTCAAATCCTTCATCGTCTCGAGCAAGTCGGCTGCAGCTCGGGAATCCAAAGCTCCCGTCGGTTCATCCGCCAGGATCAGCCTCGGATCGGTCACGATTGCGCGGGAAGCAGCCGTTCTCTGCTTTTGGCCGCCGGAGATTTGATACGGGTATTTGTCCATAATATGACCGATGCCAAAGCGCTCCCCGACCGCTGACACCCGCTGCTCCGTTTCGGCCACGTTCATCCTTGCAAGGGCGAGCGGAAGCACAATATTTTCCTTGACGGTCAGCGTATCTAAGAGATGATAGTCCTGAAAAATAAAGCCCAGCTTCGTTCGGCGAAACTCCGATAATTGCGCTTCATTCATCTGCAGCACGGGTTCCCCGTCGATCACGATGTCTCCAGAGGTCGGCTCGTCAATGGTGGATACGATATTGAGCAGTGTCGTTTTCCCGGAGCCGGATGGCCCCATAATCCCGACAAATTCTCCTTTCTGAACAGTCATATCAATCCCGTGCAGTACCGGGATCACATTTCCTTTAGCGCCGTACGACTTTTGTAATTGATGTATTTTAACGATCTCTTTCATTTGTTCTCCACCTCCAGGTAATCATTCCCTGGTATCATAACACCGTTTGTAACGCGCAGCCTTACTCCTGACTTACGAAATCATTGAGCAGGCTTACATTTTTGTAACCTTGTCCATAGCGATGATGTTTGCTTTTCGTATCAAAGGTATAATGTAATGGATGACATGAACCGTGCCGGATCGGAGGGATTATATGTGAAGATCATGATCGTGGAAGACGATGCTACGATCAGGGAAATGCTCGGGGAAACCTTGCAGAAATGGGGATTCGAGTCCGTGCTTTGTGACGATTTTGAACGGGTGCAGGAACGATATGCCATAGAACAGCCTCATCTTGTACTTTTGGACATTAACCTGCCGGTGTATGACGGTTTCCATTGGTGCAGCCGGATTAGGGATGTCTCCAACGTGCCGATTATCTTTCTTTCCTCCCGCAATACGCCGATGGATATGGTGATGGCGATCAATATGGGCGGAGACGATTACATACAGAAGCCGTTCTATGACGAAGTCCTGATATCCAAAATCAAAGCGCTGCTGCGCAGGACCTATTCCTATATCGATCCCGTCCCGAATGTGATCGAGCACGACGGCCTGATCCTGAACCTGCATGATGGGAAGCTGTTATGCGGGGAGCAATCGGTGGAGCTGACGAAGAACGAATTCCGAATCCTGAATCTGCTGATGCAGCGTAAAGGAAGCATCGTTAGCAGAGAAACCATCATGCGTCGCTTGTGGGAGGATGAAAGCTTTGTGGATGACAACACTTTGACGGTTAATATGACGCGGATTCGAAAAAAACTGGATGATTTGGGTAAAAGCCGGTTCATCTCAACGATCAAGGGTGAGGGGTATATGATCAAATGAGTTTTGTTCGATACTTGGAAGATAAACGTTATGTGATCGTACTGGCCGCATCAATGATGCTGTTTGTAACCTTAATGATGGTGATTAGTTCATCCGGAACGTACGATGTCGGAGATATTTTTTACACGTTACTCGGGTGCTTGATCTTAACGGCCGCCTATCTGGTCGTTGGATATGCCCGGAACTACGCGCATTACCAAGCGTTGAATGAAATAACCGGTAACGGCGGTAACGGCGATGACGTTATGGTCGCTGCCATACCAAAACCGCTCAGTTATGAGCAAAGGCTGTATACAGCTTTGGCGAGAAAGCTTCATCAAGCGAAGCTGGATACCTTGCGGAAGTGCCATGAGGAGCGGAAGGACTATCATGACTTTATCATGTCTTGGATTCACGAGGTGAAGCTTCCCATCACGGCCGCCCATCTGTTGATGAGAAACAGTGCCGGCAAGTCGGCTGAGGAGCTCGTGTATAAGCTGGAGGATGAAGTGAATAAAATCGATCATTATGTAGAACAAGCGCTCTATTATTCCCGGATCGATTCATTTTCGAGGGATTATCTGATCGCCGAGGTTTCTTTGAACCAGATCATGCGGGCATGTGTCCGCAAGTACGCCAAGCTATTCGTTGCCAAACGGATCCGGTTTACCATGTGGGAAGAAGAACACGCGGTTCACAGTGACGCCAAGTGGCTTGGATTCATCGTCAACCAAATCATCACCAACGCCTTGAAATATACAAACCAAGGAGGTGCCGTTACCTGCTCCCTCGAGGACAATCCAAGCGAGAAGCGGCTTTTGATTCGGGATACCGGCATCGGAATCCTCCCGGAAGACCTCGGAAGAATTTTTGATAAAGGTTTCACCGGATCAACAGGCAGAAATGACGCAAAATCAACGGGTTTGGGATTGTACTTGGCCAGCCAGATGGCCGGCAAGCTGGGGCACCGGCTGTCTGCGCGATCAGAAGCGGGCCAATATACAGAGCTTGCGATCAGCTTCCCTAAATCGCGTAGCATTTATGGAAAGGTGTAACGTTACTTGCTGAGAACGCTGAAGGCTGCTTTAAACGTGTAACGCCGCTTAAATCTCCCGCAAGAGAATGGCGGCGTTTTTTATGCCGTTCATCCCTACTTATGTTTACCTTCCAATTGGTTGCTTATCTGAAACAGCTGCTCTGTTAATTCTATCCCGGTCTGTTCTCCTATGATATTGGAGTACCGATCAAACTTCGATATCCGGTTGAAGCTCTTTCCCCTTGTCTGTGGAGTAAATCAGCGACATTCTGCCTTTTTGTTCAGCGTACACCAGGCCTTTAGCCGGTAATGAACCGGCGACTGGTTATTTAGTTTTGTTTGAATGTGATAGAACGTTTCAGACTTTATCGTAGAATAAAACGATTCGATGGGGCATTATCAGCGTGCGCACCCTTGCAGGACATGCTCATGGTAATGCCTTTTCCCTTTACAGCTTCTTGATATGCCTGTTGTCAGCCTTTCAAAACAATGGGGATTGGAAAAAAACAGCTATTCCGGTTGGGTGTGAATATCAGGAAACAACTGCAGGCCTTTCCTTGTTCTGCATAGCTCCTAATGCAGACCATGCCGACGTCATGTACAAGTGTGCGATCCCGTGCGCAACAATAAAAAAAAGCCCGGTCACTTTGAACTGCACCCCAATTGTTAGACACACTCTAACAGTTGGAGGTGCATTTTTTTTATGACTAAATTTACGAAGGATAGGAAATTGACGATAATTCAAGGGTATGACCCAGATCTTCTATCACAGATGGAATACGCAAATCAAATGGGCGTTACCAAGTCCCAATTCCAATATTGGTTGAAGCTCTTTGAAATGCATGGCGAGTCTGCCTTTACTAACGTCTATACAAATTATACGGCAAGCTTTAAACTGGACGTACTCAATCATTTAGCTCAATCCAACGCTTCTCTCATGGATACCGCTGCTTTGTTTAAGCTCCCGGACTTCTCCATGTTGTATTTCTGGCAGAGAAAGATGGAGTCAGGCGGTATAGAAGCCCTTGAGCCAAAAAAGAAGGGGCGTCCATCCATGAAGAAAGATTCCAATTCATCTACCAAACGATCCGTAGTAGAAGGGTCTGTTGAAGCACTCGAAGAACGGATCAAGCAGCTCGAAATGGAAAATGAGTATCTAAAAAAGTTGAATGCCTTAGTTCAAAACAAGGGAAAATCACCAAACAGGACAAAGCACAAGTCGTCTGGGAACTGAGGCATAAATATCCGGTGTTGGCACTCGTACAACTGGCTGGTATCCCGCGAAGCACCTATTACAACATCATTAAGCGTATGAACCAACCAGATCCGAATGCCGATTTGGAAGCGGAGATCCAATCCATCTACGCAGAACATGACGGACGCTACGGTTATCGCCGCATTCGTGATGAATTGGCGATCCGTGGGTGGAAAGTGAACCACAAGAAGGTTCAGCGGCTCATGAAGAAAATGTCTCTTCAATGCCTGGTTCGTATGAAAAAGTATAAGTCATATAAAGGGACCGTCGGCAAAGTTGCACCGAATCATCTGGATTGCCAGTTCACGGCGGAGGCACCCAATGAGAAGTGGGTGACAGACATCACGGAGTTTAAGTTATTTGGAGAAAAGCTGTATCTATCTCCCATTTTGGACTTGTTCAACGGGGAGATTATCACCTATACCGTGGGTTCACGCACAACGTATTCTCTGGTGTCGAAATGCTGGATGAAGGGCTGAAGCGTCTGCCGGAAGAGCACCATCTTCTTCTTCATTCCGACCAAGGATGGCATTATCAAATGAAGCCGTATTGCCATGCGCTTAGGTCGAGAGGCATTCTCCAAAGCATGTCGCGAAAAGGGAATTGTTACGACAACGCCGTCATAGAGAACTTCTTCGGCATTCTCAAGTCGGAGTTTCTGTACTACAACGAGTTTGAAAATGTGGAACATTTCAAAGAAGAACTAAAAAAATATTTGGAATACTACAATACCAAACGGTTGAAGGCAAAAATAAAAATGAGCCCGGTACAGTACCGAACTCATTTTGAGAAAGCTGCCTGATGAAATCACCGCGTCTAACTTTTGGGGGTCACATCAAATTAGCGACTTCAATGGGAACATGTTCTTATCCCTCGACAATTCAGAACGAATCGTTGAACGTATCGCTACCAGCGATGTATGCTCTGACACGTCTGTCTAAAAAAAATAATAGATTCAAGCGTTATCCGAATTGATAAAAAATCCTGCATTCTCCTTAACCCACTCTGCGAACGTATACGGTTTGTGTCCTGTTACTTCCTCCACTGTCGACATAACGGTATAAGCAGATTTAGGCGGATTAAGGTGCCAACGAATCACGTAATCTATTGCATCCTCCTGAACACCCATTTTCCTCATCTGTTCACGTTCTTCTTCTTCAGAGCTTTCGATAAATTGAATTTCACGTCCAATAACCTCACTGATTATCCGAACTTTATCTTGAACCGACAAACTCTCAGGCCCTGTTAATGTATATATATGACCTGCATGACCTTCCCCAGTAAGTGCAACTGCTGCGACTCTTCCAATATCGGCTTCATGGACAGGAGCAATCCGTGATCCTCCGAACAGGTCTCGAACAACCCCCTCGGAGCGTATAGAGTTCGCCCATTTCCGTGCGTTTGCCATAAATTCAAAAGCTTGAAGCTGCGTCCACACCAGACTGCTTGACTCAACCGCCTTCTCAAAAGGGCCCTTCTCTCCGTTCCACAAAACGGTAACCCTTCGCACCCCGGCCTTCTCAGCAAGCTCAACGATTTCTGGTCCTGTTTGTAACGGGGCATATTCGGCACCTGTTGTAATTAAATGCATGCCGCAGATGCCAACCAACGCAGAGACTAGCGTACTTGGATCACTTAAATCTCCCGCGACAACCTCTACACCATGAGGAAGATTGGCTTGCTGCGGATTACGTGTCAATGCACGTACCTTTTGCCCCCTTTGAAGAAGTTGGTCCACGACATGCCGCCCTACGGTTCCCGTTGCCCCAGCAACTAATATAGTCATTTATTATCCTCCTCCCGTTTTTGCACCATCCGATTGATTTTTTCAGCCAAATTGAACTTCGCTTTGGTTAAAGCATCCAATTGTTGGTCAATCTCGTGCATTTTCGACTGATACATAAGCAGCAATTCCTCACAATAGACGTCTTTATCTTTATGCTCCTGTTGCTCAGGAAATCTACAGAAGATAATGTCCCGAATTTGGTCAGTTGTCAGCCCTAAACCTAAATAAAGCTGAATGGTGTTAATGGATTCGATCGCCTTTTCGTCATATTCTCTATAATTATTTTCTTGACGAGATGCTTTGATCAATCCTTTCTCCTCATAATAACGAATCGAACGGGCACTAACGCCAGTTATTTTTCTTACCTTTCCGATCTTCAAAATGATCACCTCATCGATTGGGAACGTTAGCTTAATTATAAAGCTTCACATTAATGTAAAGGTCAAGAAAAAAGATTAAATAAAAAAGAGCCCCTTAGGGGATGGCAATTAGTCAGTCATAACTCGCAGGATGTTGTTCGGTTTCGTAATATTTGCTGTAATAAACTGCCCGTTAGTTTAATGGAATAGCTTTAAAATCCAGTTAGATATTTATCTAATCGGAAATCGGAACATGTTCTTGTCCATTACGGCAATCGGTACAAGTTCATGTCCTTCGATAATAAATCAGGTTGAAATGATTGTATCGCTTGTATTCCATCTGCTCCATTTGATGCGATACGTGTTTGATACCCCTCTATAGAAAGGCCGTATGAAAGTAAATCTGCAATAGGTGCGTCATCTTCAATGATTAGAATTTTTGCTTTGTTCATTTTGATCCTAGTCTCTTAAATTACTAACGTCTGGAAAGCATCGCTGACAATGTCTCTTATCTTAAAGATCTATTTAAAAATAATCAATTTCGTTGATGTTCACTCAGTCATAGATAGTTTCACCTAATTTTCAAAAGTAAAATGAAATAGGTTGTAGAACTTATTCAACTGGAAGCATCATCAAAGTATTCTACACTTTCTTTAGGTATTTATAAAATCGGCAATCTGACTATGATTTATCCTTGGCTTGGGCTGGTTGTTTGTATGGATTTTAAGGTGGCTTGTACGGTAGTGGTCCGAAAGAAAAAAAGGCAACCCCTCGGAATCAAGAAGAGGTTGCCTTTTTGCGTTTGTATTCGATCAGAATCGTTTGTATATGCGCCGACCTTAAACTTTAAGTTCAAGTGCGAAAACTTGATTCAAATGTCTGCGAAGCTTGGCGATATGTTGTTCGATATCCGGATTAGTGATCACATCGTGGATGCTGAAACTTGCCAACGGCTCCATGCCAATGAAGCGTTGAGTAGCGTGAATGTGCTCCAATGTCCCTTCCAAATCCAACCCTTTGAAGAAGCCTTCCGAGTTGTTATATTCGCTCTCCGGAGCATTCCAAGTCGTGGAGATCATGTACTTCTTCCCTTTCAACAGTCCGCCTTGCCCATACTTTTCGGCTCCTTGGAACATCACGCCATATTCATAGACTTCATCGATATACTTTTTGAACAGCGTAGGCAATGAGAACCAGTAAATTGGAGTTTGAAAAATAATCGTGTCGGACCACTTGAATTTCTCCTGTTCTTCTTTGATATCGTAGCCGTCTTGAACAACCGTCGTTTTTATGTTGTATTTTTCCGACAAGTTGGAAATCATCTCGTCAACCAACGTTTTATTCAATCTTCCTTGCGAATAGGGGTAGAACTGATGACCGTTAATAATTAAGATATTATTCATGATGATTTTCTCCTTTAATCTCTTTGGATTTGTGAATGTGTTAAAATTGAAGCATAATAAGTGATGGCTTTATCTTAACTTGATTCGGTTCATCCAAGAAGAACTGTGTTTATATCATTGTTCCCCCTAACGTTATTCGCGATTCTATATTTCGCAATCCTAATACTGAGAGTATCAGCTTGAAAGGAGCGTTCTGCTATGAGCGACGATCAACGCCGTCAGGAGCTCGGGCAATTTCTTCGTACGCGACGGCTTCGGCTCTCGCCGGAAGAAGCGGGCCTGCCACACACCGAATTTACGAGAAGACGAACGAAAGGACTCAGGCGCGAAGAAGTTTCAGCGCTTGCCGGGATTTCGCTGCCTTGGTATACCTCTTTGGAGCAGGGACGTGATATCAACGTTTCCGACCAGGTGCTGGACAGTCTGGCTCGCGTTCTTCGCCTTGACCAAGATGAGCATCACCATCTCCATTTCCTTGCAAATCCTCGCCAAAACGCCTTCATTCCGAAGGAAGAGGAGCCCGCGGTGTCTTCTCCGCTGAACTATTTATTGGATCAGATGCCGCTCTGCCCCGCTTACATTACCGACGCGAAAATGAATGTACTAACTTGGAATCGTCTGGCTCTCTCGGTATTCGGCCCTTTCGGTACGGCCAACAGCCGCGAACGCAATATGATCTGGCGCATATTCATGCTGTCATCCTACAGAACGATGTTCATCGACTGGGAAGACTTGGCTGCATCTCTCCTCGGCCACTTCCGCGTGATGTACAGCCAGAATCTCGAAGATACTTGGTATACGGAGTTCATCGTGGAAATGAAGGAGAGTTGCCCCGAGTTTGCAACCATGTGGGAGAACTACGAGGTTCGTTGCACGAGCAAGCACCCGCAAGCGATTACGCATCCGCGGGCTGGATTACTGAACCTGTCAACGCTTGTCTTGCCAGTTCAGAACGGAAGCGGGCAGTTCCTGCATGCTTATACGCCTGATCTGCAGGATGGCTCGGCTGAGCGCCTAGCCCAACTCGCGGAGGAAATGACGGTTAAGCAATAAACAGCAAAGTTGTTTAAGCACCGGCCTATAAACGGCCGGTGCTTTTTTTCGAATAGCAATTTTTTGTTGACTAATCTAATATACGACAATCTCATCCACTTGAGCCTGATGGTCAGCAACTCGTAGGTGAGATTGTTCTTGTTTCTTCCAACATCCGAATCGGGCGGTCTTCAGCACTCTTACAGTAGCGCCAAAAATCGCCTTACCTATGATAAGGTTCACCACGATTGATCTTAGAGTATCCTGCCTGTTAGTTAAGTGAATCGAAGAGCGAGATATCGATTAGATATATACCTAATCGATAATAGGAACAAGTTCTTGTCCCTCGAAACTGATTGCTTGCTGCAACAACGATTTTAACGTGGGTTGTAGGTTAGCGGTTCGATAGAAAAAAGCAAACTCTTTGATCAAGAAGAGCTTGCTTTTTTAGTTTGTATTCGATCAGAATCGTTTGTATATGCCGACCTTAAACTTTAAGTTCAAGTGCGTGGGAAACCCAGCAAACATTTAAGAAGGTGTTACAAATCATGGAAACCAACCTGAAACTCCGAAAGAAGTCCCCTTCAGCCATTCCGGTACATCAGCTGCACCTTACAATCTGCTGATTTCTCCCCGAGATCCGTGCGGTAGACGGTGATTCCATGTGGATTTTTCACCCCACGTCGATTACAATGAATTTAACCATTCTGATCAGAAGTTTAACTAAAAATATCATTAGGAGAATCAACAAATGATCAAATCCCAACGCATCAATCAGATTAAAGAATACGTTTTTGAGCATGAATCAGTATCCCTTGAGGAACTGGTCGAGCATTTTGGGGTATCCAAAAATACGATTCGCCGGGATGTTCAATCCCTGGTAGATTCCGGAATAATAAAAAAAGTGTACGGCGGGGTATCTGTCAATCATTCCAAGCTTGTTGTCTTCAATGAACGTCGTGACCAAAACTTGACCAAGAAGCAGGAAATCGGCAAGCTGGCTTCCCAGTTCGTGGAGGACGGCGACGTTATTTTTGTCGATTCGGGTACGACGACTCTGGAGCTTCTTCCCTACATTCATCACAAGCAGCTCACGATTGTCACCAACAATTTCGATTTTATTCATGAAGCCAAGCCGTATCCTTCCCTTTCCATCTTTTCAACCGGCGGCATGCTTGAACGCAAAACGAATTCTTTTGTCGGGTTCCAAAGCATCGAGCTTCTTAAGAAGTATAATATTAACAAAGCATTCGTAGCGTCCACGGGGATTTCGATTACAAACGGTGTAACCAACTCGTCTCCGCTGGAGACCGACATTAAAAGCACGGTTGTGGAAAAGAGCCTGAACGTGTACCTGATGATTGATGACAGCAAATTCGACAAATACGCGATCACGACGTACTGTTCCCTCAGCGACATTGACTACCTGATCACCAATAGCGTGCCAAACATAACCTACCAGCAATACGCATCAGAACACGGGATCACCATCGTGACACCATAACGACCGAAACCCAAAAGCAGCACGTTCCATTCCTCTGTTTGGCACAGAATGGAACGTGCTGCTTTTTTGTTGGCCGTTATTTGGCTTTCAAGCTGAGCGCTTTGCCGCTGGAACCGAATTCCCGGATTTTGGAGCGCACCGTTTCTCGAATGGCTGCTCTGGCAGGCGTCAAAATGGTCCGCGGTTCCGTTGTTTCCGTATCCGCTGCAAGAGTCTTACGCAGCTGATGAGACCAAGTTGTGACGCATTCGGTGTTGATGTTCACTTTGGCATGACCCAGTTGGATTGCTCGCTGCAATTGGTGCCGCGGAATGCCTGAGGCGCCGTGCAGTACAAGCGGAATACCCACCATTCCGGATATCACTTCCATCTCTGCGAAGCCAAGCTTTGGCTCCCCGACATATCTGCCGTGGACGGATCCTAGGGCAGCCGCAAGAGCATCAATGCCTGTTTCCTCCACGATCCGTTTGCATTCATTCGGGTCCGCATATTGGATGCCGCCGATCAGGCCATCTTCCATGCCGCCCACAGTGCCAACCTCGGCTTCGACGGAAACGCCTTTGGTGGCTGCATATGCTGTGACTTTTTTTGTATCTCGTATATTGTCGTCGATTGGACCATGGGACCCGTCGAACATGACGGAAGTAAACCCCGCGTCAATGGCGCGCAGACAATTCTCGACCGTCTTGCCATGGTCGAGATGAAGGGCTACGGGTACCTGAATCTTTTTCTCTTCAACCAGCACACTTACCATTGCTGCAACAGTCCGGTAACCGCCCAGAAAATCAATGAGCCGATCCGATGCCGCTACAATGACCGGCGCCTCTTCCTGCTGCGCCGCATCCAGAATGGCATGAACCCAGGATAGACCGTTTACATTGAATTGGCCGACACCGTAATTCTCCTCTTTTGCTTTCTGCAGCATTTCCTTCATGGATACCAAGGGCATGACCATCACCTCCCATCACTCTCTTTGCTAGCCGAGGCCCAGCCCTTCTTTCATTTTTTTCAGCATAATTGCGCTTGATTCTTCCGGTTTGTCGCTATATGCAAACACTGCATTCGTAGCAATGCCATCAAACTTCATCTCGCGCAGCTTGCGGAACAATGTATCAAAATCAACGTCGCCTTCACCGATGTTCAAATGCTGGTGCACCGTCACCTTGGCGTCCGGCGGATTGACAATGTAGCGCAATCCGTATGCGGCCTTATGGTTAAAGGTATCCGCAAACAGCACATGATCCAAGAGATCCCCCGCTTCATCCAGCATTTTGGCAATATCGCCTACGCCGTCATCATAGAAGAACGTATGGGCAACGGAGTATACAAGTTTGATCCATGGGCGATCAAGCGCACGGATCATATCGATCGCGCCGGTATTGGTCTCAATAAAATCATAAGGATGCGCTTGCAGGTTAAGGCGAATGCCTTCCTTCTCGAAGACCGGGATCAGTTCGTCCATCGACTTGACAAACTTCTCTTCACAGATAAAGGGTTCATATTTGGAGCCGCTGAATTCGCTATTCATCAAATCCACGTCCAGCTCAACGGCGATTTCAATGGCACGCTTCCAATTCCGAACGGCCGCCTGTCTTCTCTCTTCATCCGGTCCAGCCCAGTGGTACAGCGGCAGAAGGGAAGAAAATTTCAGGCCCGCCTCGCTCATCCATTTTTTGACCTGCTTGATCTTCGCTTTATCCACCTTGGGATATTTGTAAAATGGACAGAAATCCTCGCGAGGCGAAAGCTCGATATATTCATAGCCCAGATCGGCGACCTTGAAAATCATCTCTTCCATCGAAAGGGAATCCCTGAAATGCGTCGGATCGTATGCCAGCTTCATGCTTGTTCCTCCTCTTTGCCTGTATTGGATTTAATACTGCTTCGATTTTTTCAACATGTCTACCTTCCGCTGGTATGCACGCTGTATCCCCTCTCGTTCCGATACTTCTGCCACTCCGACATGCCACCAGCTATCGTAGCCATCTGTCATCGTTTTGGGCAGCACTTTCATCTCGATCAAGGTGGAATTCGGCTGCTTCTTTGCATCCTCCAAGGCCGTTATCAGCTCTTCCACGGTGTTGGCGCGGTAGACCTTTGCTCCATACGCTTCCGCGATCTTGGCGTAATCAATGTTCATGATCCGGTTATCCCGTGTTCTGAATTCGCAGTAATAGCTTCCTGAGCCATGATCCATTTGCAGGTTGTTGATGCATCCGAAGCCGGCGTTGTCGAACAGCAAGACGTTGATTTTTTGGTGATACTGGATCGCCGTGACCAATTCGGAGTGCAGCATAAGGAAGCTGCCGTCGCCTACGATGGAATATACCTCGCGGTCGGGATTCGCCAGCTTGATGCCGAGCGCGCCCGATACTTCATATCCCATGCAGGAATACCCGTATTCCAAATGGTACGTGTTACTCACTTCCGACTTCCAAAGCCGCTGCAAATCTCCCGGGAGCGAACCGGCGGACGACACGATAATGCTGTCTTTGTCAATCGTATCGTTAATGGCAATCAGTGCCGTCGTTTGCGGCAATTCCGATGCCAGTGCATCGGCATACTCATTCATCGTCTCCTGGGTGAAGTGCTGTTTGACCTCTGGCACAAAGCCTGTACGCTTGAATTCCACTTTGGAGAGACGTAAGCGTTCATCGGCCCATTCCTGCTGCAGCTCTGGAATAATCGGTCCGAATTCGCTGATGTACCCTTCCAGCCGGTCATACAGTTGGGTCAGCGCTTCCTTCGCATCAGCCACCAGCTGTAAGCCATCCAGCTTGTAAGCCTGCATTCGGCTCACATTGATGTTCAGAAATTTCGTGCGATCAAAATCAAACGCCGTCTTGGAGGAAGTGGCAAAATCGGTATAGCGGGTCCCGATGCCAATGACCAGATCGGCTATGCGGGCGGCTTTGTTTGCTGCGAGTGTTCCTGTAATCCCCATTCCGCCCAGATTGTTCTCGAACGTGCTCTCGACGGCGGATTTGCCTGCCTGCGTCTCTACCAGGGGAATATCGTATTTCCTGGAGAACGCGATCACTTCTTCTCTCGCTCCGGAGTATTTTACGCCTCCGCCGACCAGAATCAGCGGCTTGCGGCTGCTGCGGATCAGCTGCTCCGCGGCTTGCAGCTCCCGTTCGCTTGGCTGCAATCGATCCAAATAGTGAACGCGCTTCTGAAAGAATGTCTCGTCGAAATCGAACGCTTCCCCTTCCACGTCCTGGGAAATGCAGATGGTGACAGGTCCGCTCTTGACCGGGTCGGTCAGTACCTCGAAACCCCGAATCAACGCGCTCATCAGCTGCTCCGGACGCGTCACGCGATCCCAATAGCGGGACACCGGCTGCAGCGCATCGTTGGTCGTGACGGCCATGCTGTATTCCTGCTCGATCTGCTGCAGAACTGGGTCGGGCTGCCTTGTTGCAAACGTATCCGCAGGCAGGAACAGCACAGGCAGGTTGTTGGCAAGTGCCGTACCGGCGGCTGTTACCAGATTGGCAGATCCCGGGCCCGATGAGGTGGATACCGCATATATTTTTCGCCGCAAGGTTTCCTTGGCATAAGCGATTGCCGCGTGAGCCATGCCCTGCTCGTTCTTGCCCTGATACACCTTCAGATGACCGGCATCCTGCTCCAGCGCCTGACCGATCCCCAGTACGTTGCCGTGGCCAAAGATGGTGAATATCCCTTCGACAAAAGGGGTCTCTCGACCATCGACATGAATGTACTGCTGGTTAAGAAATTTGATCAATGCTTGCGCTGTTGTCATTTTGATCTTGTTGCCCATGATTCAACTCCACCTTTATTGAAGTGTTATCCTGATATCAGGAATGGATGACAGGCTGATTGGCAATCAGTGCTTCAATCTCGTTAACGGTTGGCATCGCTTCCGACGAGCTGTGCTTGCTGACCACGATGGATGCCGAAGCGCTGCCGTATTTCAGCGCGGTCTCGATGTCCTTGCCGGAGATCAGGGCATACAGGAATGCCGAAGCATACGAGTCGCCGGCACCAAACGTCTTGAGCACTTTCGTCTTGTATGCCTGTGCACGGAAGACGTCGCCGGATTTGGTGTAGGCATAGGAGCCTTCGACCCCGTGTTTGATAACCACGATTTCCGGTCGATGACCGAACAGCGCATGAATGGTATCTTCGTTGATTCCGCCTTCTTGGCCTTCCATCACGTCATATTCATCGCGCGTTCCAATGACAATGTCCGATAGTTCGGCTACCAGCGAGTAGTACACAGACGTCTCTTCTTTGCTTTTCCACGTGTAGGGACGATAGTCCAATTCGAAAACGACTTTCGTCCCGTTCCGCTTAGCCAACCGAACAGCTTTGAGGACCGCCTCCCGGGAAGGGCTTTGAGCCAGCGCCGTACCGGAGACCAGCAGTATGCCCGCCTGTTTGATGTATTCCTCGTCCACTTCTTCCGGTCGCAAATACAAATCCGCTACGTCGTCCCGGTACATCAGGATGCTGCATTCCTCGGGGCTCTTGATCTCTGTGAAAGCAAGGCCTGTCTTATGCCCTTCCTGGTCAACGACAAGCCGGGACGTATCGATTCCGGCGTCACTCATGTATTTCCGGATAAAGCGGCCATGCTGGTCATCGGCAATTTTGCCGATAAAGCCAGCTTTGAGTCCAAGGCGCGACGCTCCGATCGCGATATTGGCCGGAGAGCCTCCCACATACTTGACGAAGGTCATCGTTTCCTCCATCGGGCGATTGTATTCTGCAGCATTCAGGTCAATGCAGGCTCTTCCGATCGCGATCAAATCATATTTCTTTTCTCCGCTTGTTCCACTGTTCATGCTCTTTCCGCTCCTTTTCGGTTAGTTGCGATCCAGAATCCATTCATGATCCGGGTCGTTGTGGAACTTCCATATCCGTTGGGGGCCTGCCATAACATTCAAATAGTACGACGTATATCCATCCGGCACACCAACCGGATGATATCCGGCAGGCACGATCACCACGTCCCGATGCTCGACAGCCATGGTCTCATCCAGCGTTCGGTCATCCGTGTACACCCGCTGGAACAAAAAACCGGCAGGCGGATCGATTTCATGATAGTAGGTCTCCTCCAGGAACGATTCATGCGGAAGCCGATCCTGATCATGCTTGTGGGGCGGATAGCTGGAGAAGTTGCCCCCCTCCGTATAGACTTCCACCACAAGAAGGCTGCTCGCAGTCGGATCATGATCAGGCAGGATATTGTGGACCATGCGTTTGTTCTGATATTTTCCCCGATGCTCGACGCCGACCTCCCCTGCTTTGATCCATTTCGTGGGAAGCGGCTGCAGCGCAGGCGCGTAACACAGAGCAACGGTAGCTTGGGACGCCGCTTTGATCGCGAAGCTTTTGCCGCCGGATACGAATACGCTATCTGTCGGTTTCTTCTCGAAAACGTCCATTCTCGTTCCTATGCCTTCAAAAACATGTTCTCCTTCGGTAACGGTAATCTTGCCTGTCAAGGCAACGATGCAGCATTCCTGATCCGTCAGCGACTCTTCATAGCGCCCTTGCGCTTGGAGGTCAATCAATTTGAAGCCGACGTATTCCAGTTCGGTGTCTTGCGTCATCAATTGATGAACGATTGTGACAACGCCTTCCTGCTGTGTTGAATTAGGCTTGCGCAGAAGATGACTGACCACGTATGAATCCCTCCCGTTTATTCAAATTCCGGTTCCGTATAACGTGCGGTCACGACTTTTTTGCGAGTGTAGAAATCCACGCTGTCTTTCCCGTTGGCATGCAGCGTGCCGTAGAACGAAGATTTCCAGCCCGAGAACGGGAAGAATGCCATCGGAGCGGGTACGCCGAGGTTGATGCCCAGCATTCCCGCATCGATATTTTCACGGAAATAACGAATGGCGTGCGCATTTGTGGTGAAGAGGCATGCCCCATTGGCGAATTCCGACTGATTTGCGATTTCCACCGCTTCCTTCAGGTTTTTCACCCGAATAATGGACAATACCGGAGCAAAAATCTCTTCTTTCCAAATGGTCATATCGGTTGTTACGCCTTCGAAAATGGTTGGTCCAACGAAGTAGCCGTCTTCCAGCAGATGATCCCGACCGTCCACCAGGAGCTGCGCCCCTTCTTCAATCCCTTTTTCGATGTAGCGGATCGTACGCGTTTTGTTCTCTTCGCGGATGACCGGGCCAAGAAATACCCCGTCCTCCAAGCCGTTCCCCATTTTTACGTTTTGCGTTTTTTCTTTGAGCAGTGCGATGAATTCATCCGCAATGCCTTCTTCGACGGTCACGACGGCACAGGCCATGCAGCGTTCACCGGCGGAACCGAATGCTGCGCTTACCACGTTCGTGACCGTATCTTCCAGATTGGCATCATTCAGGACAATCGTATGGTTCTTGGCTCCCGTCAACGCCTGTACCCGTTTGAGATGTTCACTGCCTTTTTTGTACACGTACTCGCCGACCGGCTTGGAGCCAACGAATGAAATCGCTTTAATTTCCGGATGCTCCAGAATTCCGTTGACGACGTCATGAGCTCCATACACGATATTGAATACGCCAGCAGGCAGCCCGGCTTCGGTAAACAGTTCCGCAAGTCTTTCGGTCAGGAGCGGCGTACGCTCGGAAGGCTTCAAAATAAAGGCATTCCCCAGCGAAATGGCCATCGGGAACATCCAGCAAGGTACCATCATCGGGAAGTTGAACGGCGCAATGCCTCCGACGATTCCGATGGGATAACGGTAGTTGGCAGCCTCGACGTCCGTTGCAATGGAGGCCAGCGAATCTCCCATCATTAGTGAAGGCGTTCCTGCGGCAAATTCGACGTTCTCTATTCCGCGCTGCACCTCGCCGAGTGCTTCATGCAGACTCTTGCCGTTTTCGATCGTAATCAGGCGGGCCAGCTCGTCCTTGTGCTTCGAAAGCAGCTGCTGGTAATTGAAGAGGATGCGTGCACGTCTTGGAACTGCGACCCTCTTCCATTTCTCGAAGGCTTCTTTCGCAACTTGCACTGCATAGTCCATGTCCTCTTTGGTCGACAGCGGAACCTGGCATATCCGTTCTTTCGTAGCCGGATTGTAAACGTCTTCATATTTGGTCGCGCGACTTTCCACCCATTGACCGCCGATATAGTTTTTCAATTTTCTTGCCGTTGTGTTCATCGTTGTGGACATCGTCAAGCTCCTCCCTCAGGTTGAAAATAAGAACCATAAAACCAGAGACATTTCACGGTTTGTAAAGTACATTTTTGATTATGTTTTGGTTATGTTTTTATGATATCCGATAAAAAACTAACCGTCAACCCAGTAAAAAAACTAAATATGATCATTTTCCGATTCTTCATGCCTGCATATTGAACGTCTATGCGAGCAGGAACAACAGCGGGATTGTAAAGATGGAACATAAGGTGGACATGACGATATATTGCGAAGCCTCCTCCCCTTTCCCTCCATAGGTTTCGGCAAAAACGGCATTCGAGGCCCCTGAAGGCATGGCGCTGACCAAAAAAGCGATCCCGAGCAGCACGCGGTCGTCCAACACCTGCTTAATCAACAGAAGACAGGCCACAGGGACGAGGATCTGTCGCACGAGAACGAAGAGGTAGGTCCGCTTGCTCCGTAGCAGAGCCCCCAGCTTATTGCCGGCAATCATCGAACCCGTGAGGATCATGGCAATGGGCACCGTTAGTCCCCCAAGCCAGCGGCTTGCTTCCAGCAGCGGCGTAGGCAGCCTTGCATTGAACAGGAACATGATGAAACCTGCGGCGGTTGCAAGTATGGCCGGATTGCCCAACAGCCTGGACAGCGGCGCCATTCTGGCCCCGGCTCCCGAGAATATGCTTCCCCCCAAGCTGAACAGAGCCAGATTGAACACGGTGTTGTAGGTGACGAGTATCGCCAGTCCCCGGTCTCCGTACAGCCCCTCCACCATCGGCATGCCGATGAACAGAATGCTGGAGAACACGCAGCAGCCTACCCAAATTTCCCGTTCCCCCGTCCGCAGTAACATTTTGGCTGACAGAAGGCCGGCAGCAAAGGTGAAGAGCAATATGGCGACAGCAACAAGCATCGTGACGCCAATGTCGCCCAGTAGTTCCCTGGAGTAAGGAATTTGCAGGCTGTGCAGTATGGCGCCCGGCAGCACGATGCCCAGCAGAAGTTTGGACAACCCTTCCATGTGGGATTTGCGCAGCAGCTTCAGCCTGAAGGCAATGAATCCGACCGCCATGTAAATCAACAAAATGATATTTTCGTGGATCAAAATATCGAGCATTCCTGTGCCTCCCTCCTGGTTGCGGCAGGAACATTATAATTCTATTGTTATATTTTTGTCTATTTTTAATAAAGTGTTGATAATATTTTGGTGTTATTTTATATTAATTGTATCAAATCAAACAGGAGAGTGCCTATGAAAGCCAGACGTCTGCAGGATATTGAAGAGTACGTTCACTCTCATAAAAGCGTCACTCTGGATGAATTGTGCCAGAAATTCGAAGTTTCCAAAAACACGATAAGGAGGGATATCAACCAGATTGTACGCAAAGGCGCCGTTGAAAAAGTGTATGGAGGCGTCACCTCCGCCACAGAGCTTATTCCGTTCGAAAATCGGGGAAGCAAGCATTCGTCCGAGAAAAGCATCATTGCCCGTTTGGCCGCCTCCTGCATCGAAGAGAACGACCTGATCTTCATCGATTCAGGCACAACAACCCAGCATATGGCTGAGCATCTTCCAGCGAACATTTCGTTTACGCTTTTGACGAACAGCCTGGATATCATTAATGGCGCATCCGAACTGCCGCTGGTGAATTTGCTGGTGATTGGCAATACTTATAAACACAAAACCAAATCGTTCGTAGGCATTGACGAACCTCGCATGCTCGACAAATACAACGTGAATAAGGCCTTTATGGCGGCAACCGGCATCAGCACAACTCACGGCCTTACCAACTCGGATTTGCTGGAATATGAGATCAAGAAGGTCATTGCCAAAAAGGCGGAAACGCTGCTTCTGCTCGCAGACCCCAGCAAGTTCGGCAAATCAACCCTGTTAACCTATGCACCACTGGAAAATGTGGACATGATCATCAGCTCCGAACCACTTCCCGATCCGTTCCAGCTTTTTTGCGAATCACACGGCATCGAGGTCAAAATACCCTAAACAGGACACTACAGGAGGAAATCACATGCCATTATTGCGATTTGACGTTATTGAAGGTCGAAGTCCCGAGGAAATGAAAAAACTGCTGGATGCCGCCCATTATGCCATGGTCGAGGCCTTCCAGGTTCCTATGCGGGATCGGTACCAGATTGTGCATCAGCACGCTCCTCATGAAATGATCATCGAGGATACCGGCCTGGGTTTTGAGCGTACCAACCAGGTCATCGTCATTAGCGTCGTCAGTAAAGAGCGGACACCGGAGCAAAAAGAAAGGCTGTACAAGCTGCTGGCCGAGCGTCTGCAGCAGGAATGCGGCATTGCCCCAAGCGACGTGATGGTATCCATTGTCGAGAACGGAACCGGCGACTGGAGCTTTGGATTCGGCCGGGCGCAGTTTTTAACCGGCGAATTGTAGATCGGGCCGGGCGGAGTGTCTTCAAGTTGTTAATCTCCGAATCAGCTTATATGCAGCATGCCTTCTGTCTTAAGAGAGAAGGCATGCTGTTTTGGTATAACCGGTCATTGCCGTTATGTCGTCCGTAGCCCGCCCGATTTCGTCCGACCTGGGATTCCAGCTGAACAACAGAAGTCAGGCCTGGGGCAGCCCGGAACGCTTTCCCTCACATTTAACACACAAACATCCGGGGTCGACCGAATGAACAGGCGACCCCGGATGTTTGTGGTTGTAATCATTTGTATCGTGTCTTATACAAGAATGGTCCTCAGGACAGCTGCAGCTTGTAGTGCCTGGACACTACCTGCAGCGTCGTTTCCTTGGCTGTTCGGATCGCTTCTTCCGCATCCAGCTCATAATACTCCGGACGGAAGAGCTCGACCGATACAACCCCGTCATATCCTTTCGCCTTCAGCGTAGCGAAAATAAAATCGAGGTCAATCGCACCCAGACCAGGCCATACCCGATCTTCATCGGTCAGAAAACCGATAGGGAAATCTTCGGTATCGTCGATATGCACAATAAAGATTTTGGACACATCCGCTTGCAGCAGGTCCCCGCGCTTGGAGCCCATCGCATGGAAATGGAAGCAATCGAGGACGAGACCCACATTCTCGCGGGCAACTTCCTCAACAATGTCGTAAGCTTGACCAAAGGTGTTCACTGTACACTGCGGATGTCCGACAAACTCCAGCGCAATTTGGATGCCATAAGGCTGTGCCAGATCCGACAGCTCTCGCAGTACCTGGACCGAGCTGGCCTTGATTTCGGCATGCGTTATCTTTTTTTCGGTCACGAGCGGAACGGCAACGATGTATTGCACACCCAGCTGTGAACCAATCTCCAACATTTGGCGATACTCTTTCAAGAGCTCGCGATACTCGGCCTCATCCCGGTTATTGAAAAATACAAGAGCGTTAAAGGCCAATGGTTTGATATGGCTGGACCGGAAAAATTGCGCCAGTTCATCAACGGAACGTTCCTGCAGATACTCGGGCAATTTGTCCATGGTACGGATTTCGATATAATCATATCCGTGTCTTTCGCAGTATTCCAGATCCTTGGCGAGATTCGAGTTGTTCAGGGTGGTTGCCTGATTAAAACATAGTTTCATCGTTCATTCTCCCATCCGTATGTGTTTATACCTTTTCATAAGCGGCCCGAGGCTCCTGCCCGGCCTGTCAGACTTGAACGCGGTTGCCGGCCTCGTTGCCGTACAAAGCCGGTTTCTCCCCCAGTTCCACCAACTCCGGAATGCCGGACTCCTGTGCCTTGACACATGCATCCGCCGTAACCGCAGCAATATAGCCATCCCATGCAGTAGGTCCTTGCGGTTCGCCTTTCAGTCTGATCGCATCAATGAAATCCTGGAGCTCACGATCGTATGCATCAATGAAACGCTGCTTCCAGTCCATCAAAATATGCGTTCCTAGCTGGGCCTCTTTACGGAAACTAATGCTGGGAACCTCAGGTAGTTTGATAATGCCTTCTTCACCAATGACTTCGCACTGAATGTCGTACCCGTATTTGCAGTTCACGAAAATTTCCGCGTTGATCAGGATGCCTCCCTGCGTTTCCAGTGTGACGACTTGCGGATCACGCAGATGGCTGGATGCATGTCTTGTTTTTTTGGGGTAAGCGACTTGTACTGATTTATAATCATCGTTCACCAGCCAGTGCAGTACATCAATCTCATGGATAAGCGTATCAGTAATCGCCATGTCGGTCGTATATTTGTCATCTACCTCAGGGTTGCGGTGCGCACAGCGGATCATCAAAGGCTCGCCGATAAATTTGCTCTCGATTGCCTGTTTGAGCTGTTGGTATCCTTGGTCGTAACGGCGCATGAAACCGACTTGAACGAGTTTTTTTCCATGCTTGACCTCCGCTTGGACAATTTCCATACATCCTTGGGCCGTTGTCGCCAGCGGCTTTTCGCAAAATACGTATTTCCCCGCTTCGATCCCCGCCATAACGCTCTGCTGATGGGCCGGGCCCCAGCTCGTTACAAGAATCGCGTCAACGCCGCCGGATTCGATCAACGTCTTATCGTCGGGAAATACCTGCGCATCCAGATTGTAATTATCGACTGCCGCTTTGGCGGCCTCGGCATTAACGTCGGTTACCGCAACGATTTTGGCTCCCGACAAGTTGTTCGTGATTCTCCGGATATGCTCCCGGCCGATTGCTCCTGTTCCAATAACGCCAATGTTCAAAGTCATGATATGATTCCTCCTGATTTTTTTCATGAATGCAGCGCTTACATGATTGATATTAATCGGTCGATGCCGCATTGGCACCATAGCTTTCCTGCATATGGCGAGATTCTTTCCCGTGGTTGCGGAAGTTTTGCTCCAGCTGTTCCAGCGTCAACCCCTTGGTTTCGGGCAGGAACAATTTAACGAACATGATCGCCAGTACGCCCAGCACGACGAATACATAGAAGGTGGCCGACAAGCCCATGCTTCCGAGCATTACCGGGAATAGCAGTCCAATGGTAAAGTTGACAATCCAAAGAAAGAAAACGGTTATACCCATGCCGAATCCACGCAATCGAAGCGGGAAAATTTCGGATAACATAAGCCAGGTTACTGGCGAGATCGCCCCCTGCTGAAAGGCCAGGAACGTCACCGTCAAAGCAAGCACAACGTATGGCAGCGCGGCTGACCCTTGCAGGACTGACGATAGAATCGCAATTAACAGCAGTGCTGTTGTCGTGCCTGCGAGACCGGTGATCAGCATCGGCCGACGCCCCACCTTGCCAAGCAGCCATATCCCCACGAAAGTGGCCACAACCGAAATGACACCGTTTGCAATATTTCCAATCAGGGCAGCGTCCATGGCAAATCCTGCGTCTTTCAAAATTTCAGTTCCATAGTACATGATGGAATTAACGCCTGTGATTTGTTGAACGACGGCAATCCCGATTCCTATGAACAGGATGCGCCGTACCCAAGGAATCGCCAAATCCTTGAAGCCGGCCTTTTGCAATTCCTTTTCCTGGTTAACCGTAGTTTGGATCGCTGCAAGTTCTTCGGCTGCCTTTTCTTTGCTGCGAATTTTGCCAAGCACGCCAAGCGCTTCATCGCTTCTCTGTTTGGTTACGAGCCAGCGTGGGCTTTCGGGTACCCGAAACATACCGATGAATAGGAAGATTGCAGGCAGAGCGGCAATGGCGATCATATATCTCCATACATGGCTGGTATCGCCAAAAATAGTGCCTAAAATGGCATTGATCACAAAAGCCAGCAGCTGGCCGCTTACAATCATCAATTCATTTCGGGTAACAATCGCTCCGCGCTGGTCCGCCGGGGAGACTTCGGCCAGATAGGACGGTACCGTGACGGACGCGCCGCCAACGGCGAGCCCCAGCAGGAAGCGGGAGATGACCATGATTGTTACGTTAGGTGCAAGCGCGCAGCCGATCGTGGAAATGAAAAACACGATGGAAAGCAGCATGATGTTTTTTCGTCGTCCATTGTAATCGGACAATCGCCCTCCGAATACAGCGCCCAGCGCGGCACCGAACAGCAGCGAGCTGGCGACGAGCCCTCCTGTGAAGGAGGTCAGGTTAAGCTGGTCTTCGGCAGACATGAAAGGCAGCGCACCGTTGATGACCCCGGTATCATAGCCAAACAGCAGGCCTCCCAGCGTGGATATCAATATGATCTTGGTCAGAAAGGACTTTTTAGCGGATTCGGTGTTCATAAGGCTGTCCCTCCTCGGATTCGCATGTTGATTCAAGCAGCTTCTCATCAATGTATCGGCGGGCAATTAGAGCGTATTCAAGGGGATTCGCAATGGCGGGATCCTGTTCGGCTTCAACGACAATCCAGCCCGTATAACCTGCCCCCGTCAGCTTACGGTACACCTCCGTGAAATCAATGCAGCCGTCTCCCGGAACCGTGAACATTCCGCTCAGGAAAGATTGCAAGAATGATTTTCCGACTTTTTTGCATTCGTTCATCACCTCGGGTCTGGCATCCTTGAAGTGGACATGCTTGATGCGGCCGATATGTCGATTCAATACGGTCATATAATCGCCGTCGGAGACATAAATATGGCCCGTATCATACAACAAATGCACATGCTCCGGATCAGTGCCAGCCATCAGCCGGTCGATCTCCTCCGCTGTCTGGACACCCGTTCCCATATGGTGATGGTATACCAGTTTCAAACCGTATTCCTCGGCAACTTTGCCAAGCTGGTTCAATCCCTTGCACAATCCCTCCCATTCATGGTCCGAGAAATGCGGTTTGTCGGCAAAGACATTATTCTCCAACCCCTGAACGCTGTAAGTTTGTTCAGATACAACGATGGCACTTGCCTCTACCGCTTGAAGATAGCTGCACTGTCTGCGGAAAGATTCGAGGACGCCTTCCATGCCGTCGCGGATAATATAACTGCTGAACCATTGTGCCGCGATCTTTAGCTTGCGCAGCCGGAGCTCCTTGTTCAATATGGCTGCCTCCGGAAAAAATCCGCCGACCTCAGTCCCCTGAAATCCAGCAACGACGATATCGCTCAGCAGATGCTGAAGCGTGTTTCCTGCGCCTATTTCCGGGAGGTCATCATTGCGCCAACCAATCGGTGCAATCCCCCACAGGATGCCTTGATGTTTCATAAGCACTCTCCTTCAGATGAAAATAATGAGGCATGACTTGGAAACCAATTCCCCTTTTTTTGCTTGATTGATAATGTAATGATAAACTTTTGATCATGATGTGATTATATAGTAATATTAAAAGCGCTTTCAGTCAATATTTTTCTTCCCTTTTTTCTTAACATTCCTTAATTACCGTATGAATCCATAATAAATCGGGGAGTAAACGAGTCATATCCTACCTTTCTATTTGGTTATATTGATTATATTTTGGTTATATATTATCAATTTATGATTATTTTCTTGGTGAATATCCATACTTCATCAAATTTAATTGAAATATATGTAATAAAACAGTTGAATGCGCCTCGTTTGTGCTGAATTCAGGTCCGGGATGCCCAAGTTATGAACAATATGTTTCCACAGCACTTGTACCGCTCCAATCAGGACACCTGTCCAACAGGTGGTTTGCTCTTGGGGTATAACCCCTGTTGCCAAACTGCGCCTAAAGACGCTAGCCTGACCACAAATCCGTTCAGGCTCAGTGTTTTTGTCACTTTCACTTACCAGTTAAACTGGTTTATTATTTCTTGCTCCCGTTGCTGCTGAACGGATCTTCGTGCTCTTTTACACTCAGCTTATCTACTGCTTGGTCATGTGCTTCCTGGTTCTCGAATGTACTTTCTTACCGTTGCTTCATTTAAACCCACCGTACTCACGTAATATCCTTCTGCCCAGAATTTTCGATTCCCGTATTTATATTTGAGCTGGGCATGCTTCTCAAAGATCATTAGCGAGCTTTTTCCTTTTAGATATCCCATGAACGATGAAACTGCAATTTTCGATGGGATCGCTACCAACATGTGTACATGATCCGGCATCATATGACCTTCTATAATCTCTACACCTTTGTACTTACATAAGCGTTTGAAGATTTCAATCAGATCTTTTCTCACTTGATTATAAATCTCTTTCCGTCTATACTTCGGGGTGAATACAATGTGGTATTTGCACATCCACTTTGTGTGAGCTAGGCTATAGCTCTTGGTTGCCATCTAAGACCATTCCTTTCCTTGAGCCTGAACATCTCAAGTATGCTCATAGTGGTCAAACCCTCAATCCCTCCACCCGCATAGAGGGTGGTTTTTTGTTTCGTGCGTTTCGCGCACTCAACTGGCTAAAGCCAGAATAAAAAGGGAAAGGCATTTAGCCTTTCCCTTTTTATTCGCACATTTTGATAACTGTCATATCTTCTTTTTTTCAATTCTTTTATTTTCTCCTTACAAAAACAGCATTTTATTTACTGATTTTCTCTATCACTTCAAGTTCTTGCGTGGAATAATATTTCTTATCATCTTCTGTTAAGTAAAATGCTTTTGGTTCATCTGAAACTCTTAACACAATAGATTGAAAATCATGCTCGTGAAATTCAGTATAATTTTTATTATAAAAATAATCACTCTGTCTTAAATCGTGATTGATGTGATATGGGTATACCCCGGTTCTATGATTATCCATGATTTGTTCTGCTTTATCATACTTGTTCATATAATCACTCCATTTCTGAAATCATTTCCTTTACTCGTTCAATCTCTTCATCTGTATGAGGAGTGAGTTCCACCTGAGTTAAGATCAACATACCACTGAAGAACTTCCTTTTCTGATTTGAGATCATTAATATTAACTTTAATTGAATCACTAATTATACGAATTTGGTCTTCAAAATTCGTGAATATAAGAACCAAAAACCGGAATTTCTCCATTTATAAATCTGCGAATTGCTGTAAGTCTCTGTAATCCATCGATTCCGTTGACTGGAGACACAGCACGTCCTTCAGTTGGTAGAATGGCGAATCCTTTACCCATGATTTCTTCCGAAAATGCAGGATCAGGCACTTCGCTAAGAGATTTGATCTCACCAGTGATTGGACTAAATATCTGTTGATCTTGTGCTTTCCCTCCCCTGCTACTTCAGAGGCTGTTGATTAGAGCGGTGATTCCCGTAGAATAAGCCGCGATTTGGTTTTAGCATTTTTGGATTTATGAGCCCCACCAAGTGCAGCATCACCTTGCGCCATTTTCGCTGCAAACATCAATGGAATAATAAAGTCATAACCCAGTGTCGCCATGGAACTAACAACAATAGGCAACAACGCATAGTGCATGCCTGTGATGATTAATATTGACATCATACCACCAATTAGAATACTTGCGAATATGGATGCGTTATCAAACAACCATTGGATTCCACCTAACAAACCATTACCGATAATGGATCCAAGTGGTCCAATCGCAATTAATGTTAACGGTACGGATAATAACAACAAAACTAAAATCTATTCTTTCTATATCTTTCAGATTTCAATAATTAGAGTAATGATTCCATCTATACTCCCTAAGTCCCTACTCGTTTTTTACAGGGATTTCAAGAATGGATTCAAATCCAATATGACATCTCTTCTTCTGAAGCGAGCAATTATAAAAATATACTCAAGAATAAAGAAAAATGGATGGAATTAAAAACAGAGTATTGGAGCCAATATAATAAAATGAAATTTGGATACATCAAATATCAGAAAATTGCCGGTCGTTGCGATAGCTTGATCTGGATCCATCAGTGTTTGCTCCGCTAAGTGCTTCAATTGGATCTCCAAAGAGCTGCAGGTCCATCTTTAAAGAACCACTCTTACTTATAGATGATTTTTTTACCGCTTTTGCCGCTGCCTTTTTTGCAATTTCCTATGAAACGGCTTTAACAACTTTCCTTGTACCAATTGCCGATTAATCGACATCAATTCTTTGTCTTCTGTTCTTTCAAATCCTTATGATAAAATGCCGTTACTCCAAACCCTCCAATAGAAATTATCATTACAATAATTGCATTACTAGAAACCAAATCCTGCACATCTGAAAGATGGAGCATCTCCTTAATCAAACTTCCTTCGTATGGCGACAGTGTCGCTCCCAGGTTGTACGAGATCAATACAATTGTTGTGCCTAATTTCGCCATTCTGGCGATTTGTCGTGCAAAGATATGCAGTAAATATGGCATAATGCAGCGAAACGAAAAACCGATGACCATTGAACAAAAGGTCGTAAGAATGATACTTTGTGAGACTGTCGTAACCAACATTGCTCCTCCAAGTAACATCATCGAGGAGGCCACGATATAATGTCCGAAAATTTTGTATATCTTACCAAAGGAAAATCCAGCAATAAAAGCTCCTAAACCTAAAAATGCAAGCATATTACTACCATTTGTTGCATTCCCAATCTTTTGCTCCAGAAGTAATGGTGTAATCTGTATATTGTAATTAATAAAAATCATTACGATCAAAAACAATAAAACGCCAAAACCGATCATGACTTGAAGTGATTTTTTATCAAGTGTATGATCTGAATGCGTTGTAAGCTGTTGCTTTTTATTTTCATTAAGTCCTCTTCGATCAGAAGGAATGAAACATAAAAATGCGATGAAAACAGGCAGTGCCAGTCCATAAACACAAAATGAAGTATGCCAGCCCATTGGCAAAAGTTGACCAACCAGTAGCGTTAGGCAAATACCGCCTAAACCTTCAAAAGCACTTTCTAAACCGATCACGGTTGCCTGTTTACTTGGATTCTCACGATACATATCACTTATCATCTGAATAATTAACCTATTAAACAAGCCTATACCTAGCCCAAATAAACAACGCGAAACGAATAACAATGAAAAATGCTCATGATATAATGCGGGAAAAATTCCTGCAATGAGAACAAGCCCTAATCCTGTAAGTATCGTTACTTTCTTTCCAATCACTTGTTCCAGACGATTTCCGATCAAAACACCCAGAATAACAAACAGTGAAGGGATTGTCGTCAGTAAGCCTACATGGGTTAACGATATGCCTGGAAAAGCCTTCGCGATGGCAGGTATATTAGCGGCGATTACTGGACCTGAGGAGATTAACAACGCAACGGACAGTAACGAATAGGTTCTAAGCTTCTCCTTGGATATAATAAAAGACCAACTCCTTTATGGCTTCACTTCGTTGTAGGAGAGAACGCAATAACGCATTAAGCCAATGACTTCATGCGTTATTGCTGATTCGTTAGAGCACTGTACCATTGCTTTCAATGACTTTTTTATACCAATCAAACGATTTTTTCTTGCTGCGTTTCAATGTCCCCTTTCCATCGTCATCTTTATCAACATAAATAAAACCGTATCTTTTACTCATCTGCCCCGAACTGGAGCTTACTAAGTCAATACATCCCCAAGTTGTATACCCCAACAAATCTACGCCATCTTCCTCCACGGCGGTTATAAAGGCTTGGATATGTTCGCGCAAATACTCGATTCGGTAATCATCTGCAATAATCCCCATCTCATCAGGCGTATCGATCGCCCCCAATCCATTTTCGACGATAAATAGCGGCTTCTGATAACGGTCATATAACGAGTTCAATGTTATCCTTAAACCTTTCGAATCGATTTGCCATCCCCATTCACTCGTTCTCAGATGTGGATTGCGCAGTGTTGGGAACAGATTGGCTGCCGTTTTTGTATTTACTTCCGGGTCTGCACTTGTTAACCTTGAACCATAATAACTGAAGGATATAAAATCAACGGTATTGTTTCGTAAGCATTCCTCATCTCCGTCTTCCATCACGATATTAATATTCATTCGTTCCAACATTTTCTTCGCATAGTTCGGATACTCGCCACGGGATTGTACATCGACGAAGAAATAATGCTCACGATCTCTTGTCATTGCTTTCCAAACATCCTCTGGTGCACAAGTATACGGATACGTGTTGGCACCCGCCAACATACAGCCAATCTTCATCTCGGGATTGATTCTACGAGCAATTTCAGTTGCTTTTGCACTTGCAATTAACTGATGATGAGCAGCCTGATACTTAACAGCATCTTCATTTTCGCCTTCTTCAAACACAAGCCCGGAACTTCCGAAAGGCAGGTGTAACAACATGTTGATTTCGTTAAAGGTAAGCCAGTATTTCACTTTATGCTGATAACGGTTGAAGATCGTTTCACACAATCTCTCATAATGACCAACCATTTTCCGACTTCTCCACGAACCGATCGTTTTCACCAAATGGATGGGCACGTCAAAGTGGGTAATCGTTACTAATGGCTCGATCCCATATTTCAAGCACTCGTCGAACACATCATCATAAAATTTCAAACCCTCTTCGTTTGGAAGCTCGTCATCTCCATTAGGGAAGATTCTTGTCCATGCCAACGATAAACGGAAACACTTAAAGCCCATTTCAGCAAGCAAGGCAATGTCTTCTTTGTAGCGATGATAAAAATCGATCGCCTCATGGCTTGGATAGAAATGCTCATTATCACATTCCAGCATTTTCATTTTACCTCGCAACACAGGAACACGATCTTTGCCTGCCGGAATGACATCAACGTTGGATAGTCCCTTATTCCCTTCTCTATATCCCCCTTCGCATTGATTGGCCGCAACGGCTCCACCCCATAGAAAATCTTCTCTTAGTGCCATCTATAACACTCCCTCAACTTAAATAATCGTTACGCTTTTACAACTAACAATGTATTGTCAAAATTAATATGTTGTTGACTCGTTTCTGGTATTACATCTGAGTAGCTATAGGTGTTGGTGACAATGATAGGCGTTTGAGTAACATAGCCCTCCTGTCTGATTTTTTCCAGATCGAAGGTTATCAGTGTCTGTCCTTTCGTAATTCTCTGGCCTTCTTCAACAAAAGCTTCAAAGTATTTCCCATTCAGTTTCACTGTATTTAAGCCAACATGAATTAGAATTTCGACCCCCTCATCGGACAATAACCCCATCGCATGTTTCTTAGGAAACAAGGATACAATCTTGCCATCAAAGGGAGCAATTACTTTGCCCTCACTAGGTTCTATCGCAATTCCTTTTCCCATGGCCTCAGCTGCGAAAGCTGCGTCCTGTACATCCTGGAGTGGAATGATTTGACCTTTAATTGGAGTCGTAATAACGATTTCAATGACTTTATCCGTAACCGTGCTCACGCTTTCCGTGCTTTCAATAGGATCTTGAGCCGGTACATCTTTTTCGTATTTCAAACTGAGCAAATAGGTAAGTGCTGCCGTCACAACAGTTGTTATAACTAGTGCGATCAGAATGTTATATAGATTCCAGATATTTTCGCCAATGTACAACGGAATCGCTGGAATTCCTGAAGCGCCTGTCGCATAACGAGAAACATCCATTAGCCCTGCATAGAGTCCACCACTGGCAGCTCCAATCATACCCGCTACAAGCGGGTATCTCTTCGGTAAATTCACACCGTAAAGAGCTGGTTCTGTGATTCCCATCAACGCTGTAATACCACTGGAAGCAGAGATTTGTTTTAATGCTTTATCCTTGGTTCTCATCCCTACAACTAAAGCCGCGACACCTTGTCCAATACAGTTGATCATCGCTCCAGGACCGAGGATATTCTCATATCCTGATGTGGTGATTTGAGCGATGGATAGAGGAACAATATTATGGTGCAGTCCAAACATAACCAGTATTGGCCAGAAGGTTGCAACCAGGAAAATAACCAACCAGCTACCGTGTGCACCCAAGAAATCAAAGCCCATAGCCAAGTACGTTCCGAAAAATGATCCTAGAGGCCCTAATACCGTCAAGGCTAGAATTCCCGCCACTAAAATGGTGCACATCGGAACAAAAATAACTTTTACTGCATTCGGAATGATCTTCTTAAACATAGATTCAATATAGGATTGTGACCAAACGATCAAGAGAATTGGAACCACAGATGAACTATAAGATACAAGAGTTAGTGGGATCCCAAAAACACTTACCTCATTTCCATCTAAACGCAATTGCGTCAAGTTTGGATGAAGTAAAATACCCGCTAAAACGAGCGCTAGGACGGGACTGCATTTTAATTTGTTCGCAGCCGAATATGCCAATAGAAACGGTAAGAAGTAGAAGATGGCATCCGACATAAGACTGACTACATAGTAAGTTTGGGAATCTTTAGATATCCAGTTGAACAAAATCAGTAGCGCGAGTAATGCCTTGATCATACCGGCGCCAGCTATAGCAGGAACAATTGGGCTAAAAGTTCCAGATACGAAATCAATTAATTTCCCCAAAACACTAACTTTTCTAGCATCAGTTGGCTCTCCCGATGAACTCATGTTGGGTTTAAGGTGCTTGATCACTTCTTTGTAAACGTCTTCAACATGTGTCCCAATAACGACCTGGAACTGTCCGCCACTCTCGATCGCATCAATAACACCATCGAATGACTTAAGCGCATTTTGATCTGCCTTGCTATTATCATTCAGTGCAAATCTAAGCCTGGTCATACAGTGAGTCAGCGTGGATACATTCTCACTACCGCCCACTTTCTCTACAATATCCTGAGCTAACTTCTCATATTTCTTGCTCATCCATAATGCCCCCTCTTGTTGTTGCCGTCTAAATGAATGGAGCCGTAAGCGTTTTAAATAACTTTTCCATACAAAAAAAGCTATTTATCATTAATACATAAAGGCTGCATTCATTACACCTTTAAAATATCATCAGATAAACAGCTATAGCCAATGCCTATAATTTATACTTTATTATGCTTGAAAAGCATTTTTGATATGCTCCAAAAAACGTACCGCAGTTTGACTGAATATCTTATGTTTTTTCCAGACAATCACCGTCGGAAACTGAAGTTCCGGGTAAAAGGGTCTAAAGCATAGCGTGTCAGACTGCTTCATTGTAAGCGCACCTTCAATACAAATTGCAGTTCCTAATCCCTGTTCGACGAGGTTAAGCACGTTAGATATTAAATTGTAGGTCGCTACAAAGTTTAGATGTGCGTATTCATCGGCAAACCAGCTTGCAATCTCGTTTTGTACGACAGACCGACTGGATATGAGCAGAGGCACCCCGAATAAATCGGTTGAAGTTATATACTCATTCTGTGCGAGTGGTGATGAGGTCTTCATAAGGACTCCCCAGCGCTCTTTTTGAGGCAGCCTGATAAAATCATATTTCTCAATGTGAATTGGCTCTAATAAAATACCTACGTCGAGCAGTCCTTTATCTATACGCTCCTTTATGTCATCGCCCGTTCCACTAAAGATATGGTACTTAACCTGTGGATACTCGACATTGAACTCTTTTAGCAGACTTAATATCACATTAGATGTTAAAGATTCAACACTTCCAATGGAGATGGTTCCTCCCACCAGGTTATGCTGATCCCTAAATTCCTTCTCCGTTCGATCCGCAAGAGTAAGGATCTCCTCTGCCCTTTGACGCAAAAGCATACCTGCCTCCGTTAGTGTTATTTTGCTTTTCCCACGGATAAACAACTGGGTTCCTAAATCTTTCTCCAAATCAGCCAATTGCCTACTTAACGTAGGCTGTGTTACATGGAGAATCGTTGCTGCATGCGTTATATTCTCTACACGAGCAACTGTTAAAAAATATCGAAGCACTCTTAATTCCATAATTTCCTCCTAAGATGCATCAAAAGAACGATTTTAGTGGTGCGATGAATTCGTAGTCTTCAGCTAACGATTAACCTGAGGATGACAGTTGATTGGGATGATCAACTGCCTTTCTTAACTAATATGGGTGATTATACATCAATTAGAGTGAGATTACTTACTCAATGTATTATACGCCTCATCGGATACAGGCTCTGACCAATCGGTTTAACCTGGTGTAAGTGCCAAGTGCACAAACCAGCTATCACTTGTAGCTCGATGTCAATGTTTGATTTTAGCTGGTATGTTAATAACATCTCCGGCTTTGAGTCATTGTGCTTCCTTGCCTTCTTCCTGATGCCAGCCCTATAATCAATACTTGTTCTTTTGTGATGCGCCTGCCAGTTGTTACGGGCTCCTGGAGCAAATGTTACATTTCATATAGCTGTATTCAGCGGACTCGGGTCTGTAAACATTATCGTGTGAAGAAGGTAGACGTTCAATTTGAAGTTAGATAACTACCTATTCCGAATGACACAATGTTCTTGTCCTCAGTTTGAGACAATAACTTGATTCCTAAACAAAAAAGCCGCTATAATAGCGACTTTGAATAGAATAATGTTCTTGTCATACAACATTTTTCACATAAGTAGTGCTTTCAAAAAAGTCGTTGTTCCCCCAGTAGGATAACGGGAACCTTTCCAGCTTAGTTGTGTCTTATAGAAGAATAAAGCCTGCGCGGTATTATACCCAGACCTTTCGCCCCAGTTCTGGGTTACCATCCAATAGCCGCACCATCGCATCGTGGGTCGGTACCCCCGAGCAGGAAGCCATTGTCATCGATCATAATGGCGTGCGCATGTCCCATGACTCTAGCAAAATCTTCAACTGTGTGCACCGCGTGTCCGGCCAGCCGTAAACGCTGCTGCACTTCTGCCGCGATCCGTCCCTCCACTCTCAATTCTTGCGTTGCCTCTCCCCATGTTCTTCCCCACACCCAGCGGGGTTCACTGACAGCGCTCTGGGGGGCCATGCCATAATCCACCATGCGGGTCAGCAGCGCGGTCTGTGTCTGAGGCTGACCTTCTCCTCCCTGGGTACCGTACAAAATATACGGTTTCCCATCGCGGCAAGCCATTGCCGGCATCAGCGTATGAAAGGTTCTTTTGTCCGGTTCCAGCCTGTTCACATGCGACGGATCAAGGGAGAAGAACGAGCCTCGGTTCTGCAGCAAAATACCGGTGCCTCCCCCAACCACGGCCGAGCCGAACTCAAAATAAAGACTTTGGATAAATGAAACGGCATTGCCCTCACTGTCTACTACCGCCGCATATGCCGTATCATGGCCTACCGGCTGGGTGTTCATCGGAAGGGCTCGCTCCATATCGATGCAGGCTGACAGCTTCGCGGCATAGGATTTGGATAGCAGCCGGTCCAGAGGAATGGAGGAAAATTGTGGGTCTGTCAAATAACGATCGCGGTCACGGAAGCTCAGCTTCAGCGCCTCCACGAGCAGGTGATAATACTCATAAGAACCATGCTCTATACTCTCCAAATCAAACTGTTCGAGAATTTGAAGCGCCATTATACCGGTAAAGCCCTGTGAATTCGGTGGAACCTGATAGAGATCAAGCCCTCGGTAACTCCCTTTGACCGGTTCCACCCATTCACCTCTGTGTCTCGCAAAGTCCTCCAGTGTCAGCAGACCGCCCTGCTCCTTAAGTGAGCGAACTATCTCTTGACCAACACTGCCTGAATAAAATACGTCTCGACCCTGGTCCGCAACCTGGAGCAGGCTGCTTCCCAAAGCAGACTGCACAAAGCGGCTGCCCTGCTCCGGGACCTTGCCTCCAGGCAGATAGATGGCGGCTGTCTGTGGATAAGCTGCCAGCACATCGAAACGCTCGGCCGTATTGACATGTTGGTCCGGCGACAGCGGGAAGCCTTTCAGCGCATATTGGATCGCGGGCTCAAGCACCTCTGCCAGCGTCTTCGAGCCATATTCCTGTAATATGGCATCCCAGCCGTCCACCATCCCCGGCACGGTGATGACGCTGCGCGGCCCCCGCTGTGGGATGGCTGATTCGCCCGCAAAGCTGGCGGCGGTAATCCGGCTGCCCGAACGTCCACTCGCGTTATACGCCCTGACCTTTCTCTCTTCGGTGCTATAGGTCAGCCAGAAGGAATCGCCTCCCAGTCCCGTCATATGTGGGTATACGACGGCAAGACAGGCGCTCACCGCCACGGCGGCATCAAAGGCGTTACCTCCTTGCTGCAAAATACGCGCTCCTGCCGCGCTGGCCAAAGAGTGAGGACTGACTACCATCGTCTGTGTGCCTGTGACTTGTGGAGCCATCTTGCCACCTTCTTTCTCTTCTATGTTCAACTGACGATAATTCCTGTTTGTTGCCAATCATGTTACCAAATCAGACGCGAATGTCTGAGCTGTATGCAAAACAGACTGCCATCTGCCGGAGGCATACACCCAGCGACTCATTTTTGTACCTGATAGCAGCTGCGTGACATCCGAAGCATCCGTGACTACAAAGTTGCAGGCATGCCCTTCTTCTATTCCATACTCGTCGCAGCCCGTGATTTCTGCAGGTATATCCGTGATCATCCGCAGCAGCTGTACTAAATCCCGCTCACTGCCCATATGGGCTGCATATGAGGTGATTTGGGCAATCTGTATCAGATCCGCGCGGCCGAACGGATGGAACGGGTCTTGAATATTGTCGGAGGCTGCAGCAAGCGGAATGCCTTCTGCAAGCAGCTCGCGAATGCGTGTTGTGCCCCGTCTTACCAGGCCGCGATCTTCCCGCCCCTGAAGATACAGGTTCACCGCAGGCAGCGTTACCGCGTTCAGACCGGCTTCCTTCATCTTCGTCATCACATGCTGTGCATCTTTTTCTGTCATTGCGGACAACGAGCACAGATGATCTGCCGTCACTCTGCCCTGATAACCGTAGCGAAACGTATGCTCTGCGATGCTCAGCACGGTTTTTTTTCCGGGATGATCACTTTCATCTGCATGCAGATCGATGGGTACGCCGAAACGTTCCGCTAACCGAAAAATTCTGCCAATCTCTCTTTCAGGGTCATCTGCCAGATGAGGGGCTCCACCCAGTACATCAATTCCCATCCGCACTGCTTCCTCGATAGCCTCATCCGCAGCTTCATGATTGCCTCGGAACGGAACCATGAGCGCATATTGGATAGCCATACTGCCCTTCAACTTCTCCCGTACTTCCAAGGCTGCCTCGATCGTCCGAAAGGCCACCTCCCGCCCCAAATGAACGGGGAAGTCAAGGTGGCTCCTTATGGTCGTGGTCCCGTAGCTCAGTGCCATTCTGGCGGCCGTCAGCATGCGTTCCGCTAGCTGCTCCTTGCTGAATGTCTGTACAGCCTGGCTGTAATTATAAATGGCTTCATGAAGCGTACCGGATCGGTTCGACACCTGCTCAAGCGAGAAGGCCTTATCCAGATGCATATGACAGTCAACCAGGCCAGGAAGCATCATGCCACCCTGCAGATCGACGCAATCCGCGTCTGCCAACCGTTTCAGATCTGATCCGGTCTGATGCAGCACCATCAGACGGCAAGCACCGCTTTCCCGTGCATCAAGGAAACGGTCCTGCCGACGGACACTAACCCAATTTCCAACCTCCGCCTTCAGTTCATAAAGACAGAGGTCTTCCCGGTGCGGAAGGCGTACATTAATGAAACGCAGCCCTGCACTCATTGTGCGGTAGCCAGCGCCTGAAGCACGGCCAGATCCTCCTCGTCCAGCTCGGTGGCCGGCCCCGCTTTGATCATATCCGAGAACATTTCGTCCGGTACCATGGTCGTCAGACAATACAGACGTGTGCTGCCCGTGTTAATAATATCGTGATGGTTGCCCGGTGGAATGATAATGAATGAGCCTTGGCGGATCGGAGTCTCATACTCGCTGCCAACTTTGGCTAGCCCCTCCCCTTTTAACACATAAAAATATTCATAAGCCTCCCGGTGTTCATTGGATGGAGTTCTGCCTCCAACCTCGAAGATCTCCACAAATGAAGTGAAAGGAACCTGCTCCCTGTCGCACAGCAGGATGAACTTATTCGTATCCTGTGCGGAAATTTTGTGGACGGGACAATTCTCAAAGTTGCCAGCAACCAGACCTGGAATGTGCACCATATACGTTCAACCTCACTTTGATTGATTTGAATTTATGCTTCGCTTTTCATCTTTTTACCGGCAGCCTCAAACAGGATATGTCCTGTTCTGTACTGCGAACAGCCGTGGTGGCAATCTTCAACCCACCTGTTCCTGTGCTGTTCATCTCGTCCCTAACACCGTTCGGATGCCGGGCGAATAACGGGAAGGCGCTGCCTGTCAACTCAAGCCGGACATACGAGCCAGCCGGCAGGGTAGCCGCCAAGGGACGCAGCCGGATCTGCGCTGTTCTCCATTCATTGGAAGCACCTGCTCCTTCACTGCAGATTTCCGTGCGACCCACACTCAGCAGCCGGGCCGTCCCTTGCTCGGATACGGTGGTGAGGATGGCTACCAGATCCGTCGGACCTCCCAATGTTTGGTACTGAACGGACAACTCCGGGGACCCAAAAATCGGGATATCCTCTGCAAGCGGTCCTCCCGTATATACCAGAATCTCTTGCCGTTCCTGAATGGCAGCCCGGTCGGACGGCAGGTAAGAGTCCAGACGCATCGGCAGACGTGAGTCATACACGAATACATCCGGCACAGCCTCCTCCACATCTTCCTTATGCTTTTCGAGTCTCCCCCCTCCTGCAGCACCGTTCGCCGGGGTCTGTGACCCCGACAGATAAAACCATTCGGACGGAGAGGCCCCATCCTCAAATAGAGAAGGCAGCTGTTCCGCCGTATGCCATTCATGACTCAATTGGTCAAAATATCGGATCGGCAGTTCACCAGACAGTTCCATGTCTTCCTTGCCCTTCAGCCAATAATCAAACCAGCGCAGCTGTTCCAGATGATGACCACCGTCCGCCTGCTCGCCATGATCGATTCCGCCCGCTCTGCGCCCCCATGGAATGTGGGCCCACGGGCCGACAATGAGCCGATGAAAGCAATCCGATGTGGCCGTAGCTTGCAGAGCCTCGAACGACTGCAACGTTCCCATGAGGAAACCGTCATACCATCCCCCAATATGAAGCGCCGGCACGGGTTCCTTTACGATCTCTTCGATCCAGTTCATCTGCTCCCAGTACTCATCGTACGCTTGATGATCGATCCAATCATAAAATGCGGGAAAGTATTGCTCCAGAATCGGATGTCTTTCATTCAATGGCATTTTCCAAAGCATCTCCTCAGGGCTGCGCATGAGTCGTGAGCATTGCTCGGCCGTTTCGAAGTCACCCGCTCTTTGTGCCGTGTCACGAGCCAGCTGGAAAGCCCACGGCAGATGGTTGCCAAGTGCGAACGAGCCATGCGGATAAAATAAGCCATGACACATGTCTGCCGGACACATGCTCGGTGCAATCGCCTTGAGCGCAGGGGGGTGAAGGGAAGCTGCTGCCCATTGTGTTAGGCCTTGATAAGAGAAACCGTACATGCCTACTTGCCCGGTCGAGCCGGACAGACCGGCTGCCCACTTGATGGTATCAAATCCGTCCTCTGCTTCTTGAACAAACGGATTAAATTCGCCTTCCGACTCTCCCCGCCCCCTGACGTCCTGAATTACTACGATATATCCCTTACTTGCATACCAGACGGGGTGGGCATGCGTAACGGTAGAAGCAATTGACCGTCCGTAGGGCTGGCGCATCAGCAGCACAGGATATTCTCCTGTCTCGTCAGGCATGTATATATCTGAATACAACGTTATGCCGTCGCGCATTGTGCAAGGAACCTTTCGGCGGATGACTACATTTCCAAATTTCATGCGACTCGCTCCTTTGCTGTAGATACGGATTGACCATAAGAATCCGTATGGCACGTCAACTGCTGCAGGTTGCGCCATTCTTCTGTCATCCGTTGATCAGACGCCGCTGACAGCCGAACGCTTTAATTTCTCCTGATTCAAAATTCCCTTCGGGTCGTTGCGGTGTTTGATTTCCCACAAACGATCATGGGCATATGATCGCCCGCCTTCCTTCAAATCCCATGTATGCGGATTATTGACGATAACCCGGTTTTCCTCGTAACGTTCCATCAGCTGGTTCAGGTTTTCCTCCGTTGTGAACGGAACCAGTGGCAGGCCGGAGATCAGCAAATTTCCGTTTTGCTTGGCAAACTCGATGTGATTCATCACTTCCGGATATTCCTTTTTCATAGAGGAGATTTGCTCAAGGGCACAGGATGAATCAAAATTCAGCTGCAGATAGGTTAAGCCGGGGTCTGCCTTGCGCGCCCACAAAGTCGTATGATTCCATGTGAAATCGGAGACCCCTACACCCTTGTGGTACTGTTCGGCAGAGACCTTCATCGCCAAGTGACCTTCATATTCCGATAGGATACGTTCAAGTTGGGATTCGTTGGCTGTATCCACTTCAAGTAATGCGACAGCATGGTCAGCGGGGAGATCAAGCGGAAGAAAATAGGACGGAACCGGCCATTCATGGATCGAAATTAGCCTTTTCACCAAGGAAGTGTCCTCAGCAACCGACTGCCCGAAGCGAAAAGCCTGTTCAAAACGGTCAAAGGTTACGGCCCACTGCATCCATTCCACTCGGGGAGCCAGATTGATTTCCACTTCGGACAAAATGCCGATGGTACCGTACGTATGCAGGTAAGGCAGCACCTCGTCTCCCTGGAGCTCAATGGTACGGGGATGAACCTCAACGGTCTTGATTTTTAGAGAACGTACCAATCCATCCCAGATCGTCCCCCAGCTGATCGAACCGATGCCGCCAAAACCGCCGCATAAAAAACCGCCGATCGTCGCGGATTGAAAGGTGGAAGGCATCGTACGCAGCTCGTAACCTGCCTTGCGGGCAGTGGATTCCATTTTGCCGAGTCTGGCCCCGGCCTGGATCCGCATCGTGCCTTCTCCCACTTCGAGCACCTTGTTGTATTTGGCCAGATTCAGGACGATTCCGCCTGTGACCGGAACGCATTGGCCGTAGTTGCCGGTTCCGTTCCCCCTGATGGTCAGCGGAACTCCCAGCTCGGCTGCAATGGAGAGTAGATTGTCAAGCTCCTCCTCGGTACGCGGACTGGCGATGCACTCGGCGACCTTACCCTGCAGCTGACTGGCCAGCACAGGAGAGAAGTGATGATAATCCATCGAATATTTGGCAAGCGCCGCCTCCTCCCACTGCAGCAATTCCGGATCCATGCGTTCTTTCAATACGGCTATCCAATGTTCATTCATTCGGTTCCCCTCCCGTATTTGTAATACTGATCTCCCAACGGAATCTCTTAGGAATTCGGCAAGAATTCATCCGTAAACACCTTGCTGACATCAGGCTCCTCTTTTAATGCCCCAATCTCCTTAAGCTGCTTTCCGAGCTCCGTCCAGCGTTCCTCTGTCATGTAGCCAACACCATGTGTCGCCGCATCACCTTCATATACAAACGGGATAAGCGCTTCTGCGGCATAGTTCAGCTTTTCTTTCGTAAAATCAGGGTTTTCCTTTAAAATGACGTCATTCACGGTATCATAATTGGTCCTGTAATAATCCCAGCCCTTCATCGAAGCCTCGACATAACCACGCACAATATCAGGATGATCCTGAATATACTGCTCCGTGGTGAACAGCACATTGGAATACGGGTTATAACCGGCATCCGCCAGTAGCAGGAAATCAATGTCTACATTCTGCTGCTTCATCTCGTACGGCTCACTGGTTACATATCCCTGAATGGCAACCGTTTCATCGGCTACAAAAGGAGCCAGAGAACCTGTATAAGCCAATTCCTTCACGTTACCCAATTGGTATTTACTCTTCACAAAATCCCAGAACACCGAGCCCGTCCCCACGTAAACAGAGCGGTTGTTCAAATCGGCCAGGGAGGACATGTTCTGGTTGGCATGAACCATAAGTCCCTGCGGGCTTTTCTGGAATATCGTCGCAATCGCTACAAGGGGGATTCCTTCTTCACGAGCGACCAGCAATTGATCCGCTGTAGCCAGTCCGAACTGCGCCTTGCCGGAAGCCACGATCTGTGTTGGAGACACCTGCGGCCCACCTGCCTGGATGGTCATATCGAGACCGGCCTCGCTGTAATATCCTTGTTCCTTTGCCGCATACAGCCCCCCATGCTCCGCTTGTGCAAACCAGTTCGTCACCTGTGTAATTGCCGTGAGTTCCTCGCTTCCCACCGTAGCAGCGGCATTCTGAGGAGTTGGCTGATTCCCGCAAGCCGCCAGCAATGCGGATAAGGAAAACAATGCTGCCAGTAAAACGACAGTTCCTTTATGTCTGTATTTGTTCATCTCATTACCACTCCCCAAGGAAAATTACGGATGATTTACTCTACTTCTGCTACCGGATTTCGAAGCGTCATAAAGCCACTGATTCTACACTCGGCGACATCTCCTTGCTGAATCCGGACGGAACCGGGTGTGCCCGTCATGATCACATCTCCCGGATAGAGAGTCATCATCTGTGAAAAATACGAGACAATGAACCATGGATGATACATCATGCGAGACACCGTATTGCTATGAATAATCTCATCATTCAACACAGTTTCAACGACGAGACTCTGCAGATCGCCTATTTCATCAGGTGTTATGAGTTGTGGTCCAAGACTGAAAAATGTATCGGATACCTTGGATCGCTGCAGGAATCTGGGATTCCGTGCGTGAATGTCCTGGTTCGTCATATCCAGCGTTGCGGCAAAACCGGCAATGACCTCCTGCGCACGTTCTTCCGGCACATTTTTGCAGGTTCGGCCGATGATAATGCCAAGCTCTGCTTCTGATGTCACATTCACATCCTGAGCCGTCAGCTGGATATACTCTTCCGGCCCGATCAGGCTTGAGTCCGGCTTCATGAAGCAGACCGGCTCACGCTCTGGAGGAGTAGATGCGAGATCGATCGCTTTTTGCATATAATTCATGCCAATTCCCCATATTTTGCGAGGGTGGCGGAAGAGAGGAGCAGGTATAGCTCCCTCTGAAGGTATGAAAGGGATGGATGAAACTGTTCTGTCCCCGTGCTTCTGGTACCACTGGACAAGCTCCTCTAGCTGGCCTTGCTGCAAGATCTCTATAACGGAGGTGCCCCATGTGCTTCCTTCCGCCTTGTTGATCTCCTCCAGAAGAAAGAATCGTTCCCCATGTTCGATCGCGGCCCGTTCACCATCGCCGTGTTTCAGACTGACGAGCTTCACAGGGTGCTTCCTGCTGGCTGCTGAACCGGTTCAGTCCCGCGGACATCGGTGATTTCAAAATCACACAGTTCCTCCAGCGCCTCCGACAAAATCGTTGAGATTCGTTCCTGAATAATGCTGCCTTTCTCCGGCGTGGCCGTCGTCGCATCACCAGCAATACCGGTAGCAGAGATATCTGCCATCTTCCAGGCAAAGCGAATTTTCCCTTCTAATGTAAGAAAGCGGTAAGAGGACATATCAGGAAGCTCTTTGACGAGGAACTCCTTCTTGACCCAGTCCGGTTTAATGGACATTACGAGAGAGGTCTCATAATCGCCACCATGAATACCGTATTCCAGCTCCTCGGAAGACAGGAGATCCTCTGCCACATTCAGACTGCTGGGACTGAGATAGAAAACCATCATCCCCGTTCTGATCCGTATTTCTCGGGATACTGTATTCAGCAAATCTACGTTGCCGCCATGGGTATTAAACAACAGTAACTTGCGAAATCCACTAGCCTTCAGACTTTCTGCAATGTCCAGCATGATAGCATGCAGTGTGCTCGCCGATAAGGAAATGGTGCCCGGAAGTCCGATATGTTCATTGCTTTTGCCATACGAGACCGGAGGCAGCAGCCAGATCTCCTTATCCGCCCGCACTCGCTCCAGCGTTTGGGATAATGTCGCTTCCCCAATCAAAGTGTCCGTATATACGGGCAGATGGGGGCCATGCTGCTCCACAGCTCCGACCGGGAGAATAATCAGCGCCTTCTCCTTCGGCAGTTCTTTGACCTGTTTGCTTGTCAGACGGGGCAAAAATCGTTCCTCCCACGCTGTTCCTTCGTATCGTTGAAACATAACTGACACCCTTTCTCCTGCGGCTTTAATGTTTTTTTGCGTAGCTTAATGTCCATATATCGAATGATGCTCTTATCCTTTTATTGCTGAATTTAATGCTGGAAAAAGGGATGCAGCCCATTTAAGCAAACGTTGATCCTGTCCCGGACCAGCGATGAGAGAAATACCGACCGGACAGCCCAGTACCTCCGCAGCGGGGATCGTAAGCTGAGGCAGACCGGACAAGCCGGCAATGCAGGTTAAACGCATCGTTTTCACTCTTCGTTCTTCAATTAAAGGTCCTCCCAGCCCCAGCTTCGGGGCCGCTCCAGTGGTCGTAGGAATTACAAGCACCGTATCCGTTCTGAGCAGGTCAGCCATGTACTTGCAAACCCCAACCCGGCGTTTGGCTGCCTTCTCCTGATCGGCACGTTCAACGGTGCTTGCCCAGGAGAATCGCCCGGCCGTATCTGGTCCGAAGGTCGGCTGCTCACGTTCAATCCACGCCCCGTGCTCCTGCCATATTTCATAGCCCTGGATCGCCCTGAACATGGTCATCCATTCAGGTAGACCCTGCGGGGCGATGCGAACCGTTTCATGGCTCGCAGCCTTGCCGCACAGTAACTTCAGGTAAGGGGTAAGCGCCTCTTTGCTCTCCGTGTCAGCAAGCTCCCACGCATCCTCACCGATGAGCACCCGGCTGAAGCCTGTACCCGAGTCTGTCTGCGGCAAAAGCACTTCTCCTACCCGGAACAGCGTCTCGAGATCACGTGCCATCCAGCCGACGGTGTCGAAGCTGGGTGCGAGTGGGATAACGCCTTTCGCAGAGACAATGCCATGTGATGGACGCATTCCATAAATTCCACAGTACGAAGATGGCACACGTACCGATCCTCCCGTATCCGTTCCAAGGGAGAATTCAGCAAGCCCAGCGGCGACAGCTACCGCCGATCCGCTCGATGAACCGCCAGGGATACGATCGGGAGCCCTTGGATTCACTGGTGTTCCATAATGAGCATTTTCACCATTCAAGCTGAACATCAGCTCATCCGTATGCGTCATCCCCGTTAGCCTTGCTCCTTGCTGCAATAGCAGGTTGAGCGTTTCCGCGTGTTCCGCCTCGGGCCCATGCGTCTGGAGCCAACGTGGATTACCCGCGCCATTTGCATGGCCACGGACGGCAAACACATCCTTGACCATAAAGCTGAGTCCGTTCAGACTACCCTGTCCTGTCGGTTCAACGTTTACCTGGTTGACAATGGCGTTCCATTGGTCCTTCATTGCGTCATCCCATCCTTCCGTTCAGCCTTCTAGCGATGCCAGCTCTTCCGAGTTGTTTCTCTCTATAGGGGTCGCTGCCCCGTTCAGCTCATCTACCAACCAGGTGGAATCCGTAACGAAGCCATAACATTGCTTGATATTGTACAAGGTCGCTTCTATGCAGAAATCCGGGGAGCTTGTTGCCGAGCAATCCTCCAGAAGTATGCCGTCATATCCGAGACAAGCCGCGTCCTGCAGTGTATGCATGACACACTGATCGAGATTTACCCCGGCAAACAACACCGTTTGAATATTGAGATTGCGTAGAATACTGTCCAGTGGTGTATCCCAAAACCCGCTCATGCGGTATTTATCCACATAGATATCATCTGGGGACGAATCCAGGCCATCGACAATTGCCGTTCCCCAACTGCCTTTCTCCAGCACCTTGGAGCCGTTCCCCGGCAGCGGGTCCCCGATGCCGTTGCCCCGTCCATCCGAATTGTACACATGAAGCACGGATGGCGGCACGTTCATTCGGTCTTCCCGGTTGCCCCAGTTCACCCAAATAACAGGCACTCCCGCTTTGCGCAGCTCGGGCATCAGTCGGTTCAGCCGGCTGACCGGGTTAAGGAGCGGAGAGGTATCGACCCCAATGGAATCCAGCCATCCACCCGGTGTACAGAAATCATTCTGCATATCGATGACAATAACTGCCGTATGCTCGAGATCAAATATGACTTTCTGCGGCTGTGCAGGGAGGGTTATTGACTTGCCGTACTTTTGCGTTCGTCTTAGATCCACCAGCGTTTCGGACACTTGCCAATAGCTCTTTCGATTTCCAAGTTTGAACATATTAGGTCCCCTCATTTTTTCTGAAATTTCTGATTTGAAGCTTCAAATCCTTTTGGTTCAGGTTTATGGCTTCATCAGATACTCCGTTGTAAACGCCTGGGTAACATCTAGCGCCTTCGTTAATCCTCCGCCCTTGATCATCTGATCCTGCAGGGTGCTCCAGCGTTCCTGTGTCATGTAACCAATCCCATTTGCCTCAGATTCTTTGTTAAGAATAAAGGGTTTTTCCTGCACTGCTTCATAATTCATTGCTTCTACCGTCATATCGGGATTATAGGTTTGAATAAACGGGTTTACCTTTTCATAGTTGTCTAGATAATAGCTCCAACCTTTCTGACTTGCCTGCACCACAGCTTCAACAACATCAGGGTGCTCTTTAAGGTAATCTTCCGTCGTAAAAAGAACGTCTGCATAGTTCGCGTAACCGGAATCGGCGATTTTCAGATAGTCCACCTCAACCCCCTGCTGAGAAAGTGCGTAAGGCTCATTCGTGATGTAACCCTGATTGAGCGAACTGGGGTCATTGATAAAATTGACAAGCTGCCCGTTATACTTCATTTCTTTTACATCTGTCAGATTGTATTGGCTCTTGATATATTCCCAGTAAGGCACCGCTGTACCGATGTATACGGTTTTGCCGTTCAGGTCTGTGAAATCCTTAATGTTCTCCCCCTTGTGGTACATCAGAACCTGCGGTGTGCTTTGAAAACCGGCAAGGATACCGACAACAGGGATTCCCTGTTCCCGCGCCTTCAGAATTTCATCCGCATAAGAGATACCGAATTCAGCTTTGCCTGCAGCGACTAGCTGCATGGTTGACACCTCGGGCCCTCCTGGCTGAATCGTCATGTCGATCCCTTTGTCCTTATAAAAGTTCTGCTGCAATGCCGCAAAATAGCCTCCATCTTCCCCTTTGGCGTACCAGCCCTCGATCAGTTTCACCTGCTTCAAATCTGTTCCGGCTTCCCCTCCCGCCGGGGCGGCGGATTCTAGAGCGGAGGAATTGGAGCATGCGCTTAGAAGCAGTAGGATCAAAGATGCAGCCGAAAGCAGCCATTTCTTGTAACGAAAGTTCATATGATGTTTGGACATGTTGGATCTCTCCCCCGGTTCTGGTATCATTTCATTGCTGATTCATGCCAGGACTTCAAAAGTTTGTTCGACACCATGTTGATGATCAGGAAAAATGCGATTCCCAGGGCGGATGCCGCTAAACCGCAGGCGAACAGGTAAGGAGTTTGCAGGCGGGTTGCCGCAACGGTAATCCCGTAACCGAGTCCGCCTTGTCCGCCACCAATGCCTGCAATGTATTCACCCACGATCGCTCCGACAACCGAACTGGAGCATGAAATTTTCAGCCCTGCCATAATGTACGGGAGTGCCGCTGGAAATCTAAGCCTCCAAATGGTTTGCAGCTTGCTTGCATTATACAAATAGAATAAATTCTTCATGTTCTGATCCGTTGAGTTCAATCCGATCAGCGTATTCGATAAAATCGGGAAAAAGCTGATTAAGAATGAAATGATCACAATGGCATTTATTCCCGCTCCGAACCAGATCACTATGATTGGCGCTACCGCAACGACCGGAATAGTCTGTAGGATAATAGCGTAAGGATATACGCTTTTTTCCACTGTTTTGGACAGGGCCAGCAGAATGGCCAATGAAATACCGAGCACGACACTGATCGTAAAACCGATCAACGCCTCCACAATGGTTGTGCTTACCGACGTAATCAGATTCACGCTGTTCTCAGCAGCGGCCGCGGCAATATCGGATGGCTTGGGCAAGATATAGGGGGGCATTCCGAGGATCCGCACGATTAATTCCCATCCGCCGATAAACAGGACAAACACGACGATTGGCGGCAGAATTTTTTTCAGCAGTCCAATGACTGGACTCTCTTCTGCCGGATGATGGCTGCGGGCATTGTCCTTCCCGGAAGCTCGGATACCTGGTGTCGTTTCAACGGCTGGATTAGCTACCATCTCTTCCATGTTGCTTCCCTCTCCTCTCATTTCTGGCTATCAATGTTTCAGTACATTGGACACGCTGCGTACATATTCGCCGAATTCAGGCCGGGTCCGGAATTCGTCATCTCTCGGATAAGCAAACGGAATATCGATAAAATCCGAAATTTTACCGGGACGAGGCGTCATCACTACGACTTTCGTCGATAGGAACACACTTTCGAACACGTTATGCGTAATGAACAGAACCGACATCTTCTTGTCCTGTTCCCAAATATTTAGCAGTTCATCCTGCAGCGTCTGCCTGGTAATTTCATCAAGGGCGCCAAACGGTTCGTCCATTAAGAGCAACTTGGGACGGGATATTAACGCTCGTGCAATAGATACTCTCATCTTCATTCCGCCTGACAACTCACGGGGCAGCACCTTCATATAATCCTTCAGGCCTACCAGCTCTAGAACCCGCTCCCCTTCGGTAATTCGCTCCTTTTTGGATACGCCACGCAAAGTAAGAGGCATGGTGACATTATCAATCAGCTTGGACCACGGGAGCAGGGTATGCTCCTGAAATACAAAGGCAATTTCATTCTGTTTACGTGCTTCCTTTGGGGAAGTACCCAGCACGGTCAGATGACCGGAGGTCGGTTCCGTCAAACCGGCAATCATATTAAAAATGGTAGATTTCCCGCAACCGGAAGGACCGACAAAACATAGAAATTCTCCTTCCCCCACATGCAGATTCGCATGCTGCACAGCTACAGTGCCATTGGGGTAGATTTTGCCGACATCATCGATAACAAGCATGGAACGGCTGTCCTTTTGGGCCGCTGCCTGTTGATTTTGGGTGAGCTGCATCTGAATCCCCTCTTCTCCTTGAAGTTGTGTCCTATCATATAGCCAAAAAATAAGAGTGTAAATATTCCTGACACAATTTTGGTTTTTTATCTAACGGTATACGCTTTACGTTGGTTCAAAAACAGAATATTCTATATTTTAAGTAAACTTACATAACATATATATAACAAAAAGGATTGCGGGAATTCGACAAGACCCTATATAATTGCTTAAAAAGTGACGTCGTGTCCGGCACCTGATTCAGATATGTATCGTTTAGGAGGATGGATTAACATGCATTTAACTATAGAAGATGCCTTGGCGGTGTACCCGTTATCGGAAGGGAAGTTGGCAGCCGGTAAAAAAGGAATTTCCCGAACGATCAGCTCCATAAACTTGATGGATGCGCCGGATGTGATCAACTGGATGAAAGAAGGGGAACTCTTGTTGACTACAGCTTATGCGATTAGGGATTCACCCGAGGAATTTGTTAATTTGCTGCAAAAGCTCAATGAACGTGGGGCCTCCGGGCTTGGCATCAAGCTTGGTCGATACTGGGCGGAAATACCAGAGATAGCCCTGCTGGAAGCCGATCGGCTGGGTTTGCCCCTAATTGAGCTGCCTTTTCAATTCACCTTCTCCGAGCAGATCACTGCTCTCTACCAATCCGAGTTCCAACGTGATACCCGCCGGCTGAATGAATTGCTTGAAACGCAGAAGAAGCTGGTGGATTTTGCAATGCAGGCGGATGAGTACACCAATTATTTTCAAAGTATCACAAGCATTTTAGGGGTTCCTTTAGCCATCGTTACCTCTGAAGGACAGACCTTGTATAATATGACGCGCTGTTCCAATATGGAGCTGTTGAGCGATTGGCCCTGGAATCAGGCCAATCGGTTTTACAAGTCGGCGAGCAACCTGTTGTATCGTGTCCCCCTGCTGAAAAGCGGAAAGTCATACGGTTACTTGCTGATACAAACTGAAAATCTGCTGGAAGCACATGAAATGGAGGGAATTTTTCACCAAGCTGCCGTTATTCTTTCCTATCATCTGGAGGTCATCCAGAATCAGGAGGCTACTGCGGCAGGCAGTCGTCTTGGCACGGCCATGGAACGTTACTTAAAGGGGAACGCCTCTCTGAAAACGGTGCTCGAATTTGCCGAAGCATTGGGAAGCACATTTTGGAGCATGCCCTACGTATGCATGGTATCTTCCACAAGAGCGGATGCTTGGGACCATGAAAGTCAGAGGCGCAAACTGAGGGAGATTCAGAATAAGCTTCAGGATCATCCCAAAACGTCCTCCTTGGAATCCCATCATTTTTATGTGATGAACCGCATATATTCACTCTTCCCCCTTCTAGAAGAAGAGGCCAAGGATCGAAGGAAGTATGAGAATTCGGTACGTTTGTATGCGGATTTGATGCATGCATGGGACCACGGAACAAGGACATGTTTTATCAGTAAAGTGAGAACGGGCATGGAGGAGTTCATCGACGGCTTCCGGGAGTGCGGGGAGGCTGAGAGAATCAGTACAGAGCTTGGTTTAAGCGAACCGGTTGTCATGTTTGCTGACCTGGAGTTTATTTATCTCTTCAAGCATATTCCACAGGAGGTTATGGTCAGGTATTGCTCTTATTTATTCCGTCCACTGCTGAACAAAGAAGAGGAATACACCAGCGAGATGATGCACACACTTGAAGCCTATTTCGCCAACAACGGCCAAGTGAATGAAACGGCACGTGAGCTATATATCCATCGCAACACAGTGCTGTACAGGCTGGAGAAAATTTCGGGGCTGCTGAATCTGGATTTGAAGAATACCGATCATCTGCTGCTCTTGAAGCTGGGACTTATGTTTAGGCACATGATGTCGCCCAAGAGACAAATTTAAAGCGACAGTTGACTACTAACCTTCACCTTTAAAATGACACAACACAAGACTTTCTGTAATGATAAAATTTAAATAAATCCCAATATGTATTTCCCTATATCATGTTTCAATAATTAAGTAAGGTGTACTTCCGTTCCCATTCCCCAACAGGCGGAAGAGACTTTTGCTTTTCACAAGCAAAAGTCCCCTTCCAAAATTAACGGCTTCAAAAATTCAATTTTTCACATATGTCTCGACTGTTTTTTTGAAAGACATTATGTGCATCACTTGGAAAAAAGTTGTGTATGGCAACAGCTCGATACCAAACGAGAAAATACCTGCCCCTCTCCCGGCAGGTATCAACATCGATCACTAAATATTAGTCCAGAAGGCTGTAGATCTGAATGCTCTCCACCTTGGCATCCTTGATATGAAACGTCATCACATCCACATAATTGGATGGCTCGTAACGGAAGTCATCCTCCTCATCAGGGGCTCCATCACCAAGCAGTTTCCCCTCAGGGTAGGCATTTTTGAGTGTATCCAGGCTATCTCCTGCTTTAATGTTTCGCACTGTCGCGTACTTAGGATCTGTAATTTCGATATGAAAGATGGAGTCTTGCTTCCCCTCCGGTATACTAATTGTTTTAATCTCCAGACCAGGATACGTATAAACCTTTTCTGTAAAACCGATTAACGTATCCATGTTTGTTCCATCGTCGGCACTGTACGTATGAGATTTCAGGTTATCCGGTTTGCCCAGCATCTGTTCCATCTGATCTTCATTCGCTGTATCCGAAATCGCAATGGTGTGCTCATTATAGACAAAAGCAAGCTCCTTCAGCACCACATTGCCTTCCTTCTCCATCGAACCTTCCTTAATAGCTTCAGCACTCTGTCCTTCCGAATTTTCTGAAGCAGGCGCAGTGGAATTTGATGCCCCTTCGTCTTTGGCATGTTCGTCGGGCGTGTTTTTTTCAGCCGAGTTCTGCGCCGCTTCTGGAGACTTGGCACCATTGGACTGACAGCCCGTCAGTGCCATCGTTAGTAAAATACTCAGCAGGATAACAGCTGTAGCTTTGTTGATCCATTTCATCATGATCCCTCCATAAATGTGTGATTTCTTCTTTATGAAGTGATTATAAAAAAAGCATTTGTTAGTCTCATAACAGAATTGTATCACTCTTGTAACGTTAACTATTTACGCGCATGTTTACGCACGGGGTAACACAATCGTAACGGTCGTTCCTTCCCCGATTTGACTTTCCATGTCGATATATCCATTAAACCGCTCTACAATCTCTTTGCAAATCGAAAGTCCAAGACCTGAACCGTTCGCTGTACTTGCATTTTTCGCCCGGTAAAAGCGTTCCTGCACTCTCTCCAGCTCATCGCCCGCGATACCGATTCCTTGATCACGTATCCGTATAACTACCTCGCTTGGCGTATGTGTAAGCTTCAATTCGATTAGCGATGGACTGCTTGAATATTTGATGGCATTGTCCACAAGGTTGGCGATCGCATGGGACATCAGCATTGGATTCACGTTGGCGTGGACTCTCGTCAGAAGCTTATCCTCCGGTTCCGCTTCCGCCTCCCTGAACATAATCTTGATCCCTTTATCCTTAGCCTTCGCTTCCATATTCATTGCCACTTGCTGAATCAGTTCGTTCATTTCCGTTTTCCGAGCTTCCAGTTCGTTAGAACCAGCCTTGTCAAAGCGGGATAGCAGCAACAGTTCATTAATCAATCGTGTCAACCGATCCGATTCCTGCAGCAGATGACCATAGATTTTTTGCAGTTCCTTGTTCTCATTCTCTTCTTCAAACAAGTATTGAGAGAAACCACGAATGGCTGCCAAGGGTGTTTTTAACTCGTGAGATACGTTGGAGACAAATTGTTTCTGGTACTGAATGTAATCATGAAGCTGCCGCCCCATGGAATCCAGCCCATCTGCCAGCATGCCCAGCTCGTCCTTCCGGTTAAGATGAACTCTTCGAAACTCTTGTCTAGAGAAACTTTGCACTGCGCCAAGCAGCAGTTTAATCGGCTTGGTTGTGCTGCGGGCAATCCACAGACTGGATAACGTAATCAGTACAATAAATCCGCCTGCACCCGCAAACAGGACATAACGGATTTGATCCATGATTGCATAAAAGTACGAAATGTCCTCCACGAACTCATACACATAAGCGTTTTCGTAATATTGATTCTGAATGGGTGTCGCAAAATAAAGCAAATGATCTTCCGTTACGGTGTAGGCATAACTGCCGTTCAGCGCTTTCTCAATATTCTTTTCAAAAATAAGAGGTTTTCCATCATTAATGATGATGCCATCCACAGCCAAACCCAGCAGCTGCTTGGAGCTATCATAGATACGTACTTCCCTGCCTGAAGCTTTCAGCTTCTCCAGAGCAAGTCTGACAATTTCTTTTGTCTGCGGCTCTCCTGTCGATGATCTATGCTGATTCAACACCTCACGGAAGGACAACTCGGACAGATCCGCCTTCTCCATCATCTGTTTTTCAATGGTAATGAAGCTGTAATAATCGATGGCTTTATTCACCGCAAAAATAATGATGCCAAAGGACAGCACGGAGAAAAATAAATAATTCAGCAGTAACCGGGTTGCATACTTCAGCCCTCGCCACCTCCAAGTTGATAGCCAAATCCATAGATCGTCCTGACATACTTCGGTTCGTCCGCATTATCCTCCAGCTTCTTCCGTAATCGCATGATGGTCATATCCACACTGCGACTGTCTCCCATAAAGTCATATCCCCATCCGATCTGCAGCAGCTCATCCCGGGTAAAGATTTTCTCTGGCCTTTGGAGTAACGTTTCCAGAATTTTAAACTCTTTGGCCGTTAAAGACACGGGTACACCGTTTTTCAGCACCCTTCGGCTTTCCAGATCAAATGTCAGATCTTCATGAATGATGCGTGTAGATTTCACTTCTGCTCCTTCACTTGATTCCTCCTTGCTCTCGTTTCTTCTCAGAATCACCTTGATTCGAGCAAGCAATTCACGATTGTCAAAGGGTTTGGTCATATAATCTTCCGCCCCTAGCTCTAGTCCGAGCACCTTGTCGATTACCTCATTTTTGGCAGAGAGCATGATCACAGGAACGGCACGTTTCCCGGTGATTTCCTTGCACAGGTCATATCCGGAGCAGTCAGGCAGCATCAAGTCAAGCACCACCAGGTCCGGCCCAAAATCATCCAGCAGCTGCAGGGCTATTTTACCGTCCTCAGCCGTTTGAACGACGTAGTTTTCTCTTCTCAGTACGAGCTCAATTAAATCTCTGATTGCGACTTCATCGTCAATGACAAGTATTTTCTTCAATGTGCACCCCTTTTAGCCTTGTTCCCCAGCTTGAATCATAATTTACCCTCATCTTAGCACAGACACTTTAGATTCCTCCACCAACTGGAAGATGAGGTTTATTCCACTGAGCCCAACATAACTTGTAATAAACCCGAATAATTCCAGCCAACGTTGGCTCAATTTTTGCCCTGCTCATCTTCTTCGCTCTGGCACGCGGCGGAACCGTTAACAAAGAGAGGCGGAAACCGATACCGTCGTTCATTAGATATTTTTATAAAGATGCTGCCAGGGCATAAAGGTACAAGATAAACATAAAAGGACCGAAAGCATTCATCGATGGAAGATGAACACTTACGGTCCTTTTTTATTTTTGTATTGAAATTTCATCCATTCTTTCAGTGCCTGAACAACCTGCTGAAGCTGTTCCTATCCTGTACCTTAGGTGCGCTGTCTCCCTTTTGCATCCAATAGTAGCCAAATTGACCAATCATTCTTCGTTTGTTTAACGATGATGTTAATTAAACGATCGGCAGCAACGGACGTGCTATTCCTTGTTCGAGCTCGCCCGGCAGATTCCTAACCCGCTTCCGCTACACCTTCAAATCTCTCTTTCTGTACGAAACATATGTCATTCTGAGCAACAAAGCGACGATTATTGTGGACAGCAGCACGAAAATCGAGCTGAACCCGCCTTGAAAAAGCAACTGCTCCGCTTCGAAATATTTAATGGGAGTGAAATATTTCAACCCATCCAAATTGGGATTCATGTCGATCATCTTGGCCATCATCAACGAAATCAATAATGCGACAATGGTCAGTGGAGAAGCGGATTTGGGGTTTCTGCCCATCGCCGCTATGCCCGCACCCGTCACCATAAAGATCGACTGTAGCATGAGCATGCCCGCCATAAGGTTCATAATTTCTCTGGCAAAAGTCTCCCCATCGTTAAAATATCCGACCATGAGAATCGATGAAATGCCCGTCATGATATTTAACGCCAAAACATTGGAAAAGCCGGCCGACAGCTTCGCCGTTAAGATCCGGCTTCTGGAAACCGGCTTGACGATCAGAAATTCCGTCGTTTTGTCGCTCTCTTCTTTAGCGATTACGCCAGCTCCAATCATCGCGGCATGAATCGTTGCCATCACGACTAGATAGTAGTAGCATAAACCGTAATATCCAGCGGCGGTCGACAGGTCGAAAGCGCCCCGCAACCCGAGCAGCACCTTCACTGCCGCTGGAAGCTGGGTTACAAGCTCGTTGAGGGACTGGTTCCCGCTATATTCCGTGCCAAATTTCCACATGCTGGCCGCAACGATATAAAACACGCCGATGCACCAAATGATGAGCGATTTTCGATAGGCTTTCATTTCTCTCAGATACATATTCATGTAATGATTCCTCCTCAAGCAGCATGAATGTCTTTCTTATCGTAAACGGCATAGCCGGCGGCAACGCTTGCCGCGATCAGCAATATGGCGGTCAGCACAAAAGGCGCTTCGTACGATCCGTAACGAACGATCCATTCGCTGTCGAAATAGTGGAACGGAATCAAGTATCTTACGTTATAGCCGCCCATGACGGGCTTGAGTGCGTTATATACGATTACGCTTAACAGCAAACTGCCTACAGCGATCCCTGTCGCTGATTTCATGTTGGGGAATACGACCGCAATTAGCAAGCCCAAGGACATAAAGATCAACTGGACGAACCATAAAGACATGTCGATCATAAAAAAAATTATCATGTTGACGGCGTCTCCGGAAATAATGATGGCCGTCATGATCGTAACCGCAAAGCAGACGAACGTAGTGAAAGTCAGACAAACCGTTGCCGCGCCGAGCTTTGACGTCATGATCTGCTTGCGGGAAACCGGCTTGGTAAACAGAAAATCCGCCGTTTTTCCGCTTCTTTCCTTAAACAAAACGGTAGCGCCCAAGATCATCGCCTGCACCGCTCCCAGCTCGACCACGCCCTTAAATACGAACGTATAAAACCCCATATAGCTAGACAAGCTATCCTGGGAAAGCCCCAACAAGCTTCGAACCGCTTCCGGATAACTTTCCAAAGCTTTCTCTATGATGGCGGCATTCTCGGAAAACGCCGGGTAGAACATGGAAATCAGAACAATCCAGGCCGATAAGGCGAAGGTCCATAAAATCGTAAATCGGGTGTTCGCTTTCAATTCGCGCGCAAACATATTCACCGCTTCTCACTTTCCTTCCCGTAGTAATGCATGAAAATTTCGTCAAGATTAGGCTCTTCGATCAGAAGATTCGATAGCGGAACTTCCGAAAGCTTGCGAAGAAGCGAATTGATATCCCCCTTGTAAAGGAAGCTGAGCTGTTTCCCCTGCGCTACCGCATTGCTTACGCCGTCTATCGAGAAAAGCTTCGGATCGGCTTGGTCCGATAGTTCGGCTTGAATTCTTTTATAGCTGTTTGCCCGCAGCGTGCTTATCTTTTCGAGGCTGATGATTTTCCCTTCCTTGATAATGGCAACGCGGTCGCACATTTTTTGAACCTCGCTTAGAATATGCGAAGAAAACAAAATCGTCGTCCCTTTTCGGTTTTCCTCCGCAAGAAGATCGAAAAATCGTTGCTGCATCAGCGGATCCAAGCCTCCGGTCGGCTCGTCGAGGATGATAAGCTTCGGTTGGTGCTGCAGCCCCTGTACGATGCCTACTTTCTTGCGGTTCCCGTAAGACAGATCATCGATTTTCCTATTCAGATCGAGGTCCATGATTTCTGCCAGCTCCATCATCCGTTTGCCGCAGTCCTTCTTGTAAAAGCTGGCCGAATACTTCAAAAGATCGATGACTTTCATCTTGTCGTAATAAAAAACTTCCGAGGGCAAGTATCCGATTTCCTTTTTGATTTCCACGCTTTGCTTGATGAAGTCTCTTCCGAAAATTTCTGCTCTCCCGCTTGTAGGATAGATGAGCGACAATAACGTTCGAATCGTGGTCGATTTTCCGGCTCCGTTCGGTCCGATAAAACCGAAAATTTCGCCTTCCTTCACGTCGAAGCTTACATCTTCAATTCCTCGGGCAGCGCCGTATCGTTTGGTCAAGTTATTAACCTCGATTGCATTCATACAAATCTTCCTCCTCGCAGGATATGCATTACGCTGACTAACCGTACGGTCAATATAATTTAAAAAAAATATTGGCTCCTACCGATAATGATTCCCATAAGTCGTTTTATAGCTTTGGACGAATGCATCTTTGCATTCTTCATCCGACATTTTGTAGTGGGCTTTCCATTCATCGAAATAAACAACAAAACTAAGCATCGGCATAAGCCCTGTGAAAAACCGCTCCACCAATGACTTGTTGTCGATTTGCAAAGGATATCCGTGTTGCCCCAATGTGTTCGGTATGCCTTCCTCTTCTTGATCGCGGAGCAGATCGGTAATTCGGAATAGGATGGAGCTGTGGCTTCCTTTTTTCAACGACTCGTCGAACAAGATGCGCAATATCGCTTTTCTATTCAAAAAGAAATCCAGGGACTGACGGATGGCGGCATCCATATGCCGATCGATCGCTTCGTTGTCTGAATGGGAATACTTGAACTTGTCGAGCTGGAATGTTAATTTTCCTTGTTGTTGCATGTCGTATCGTTCCTCGGACAGCCGCTTGATTGCCTCTTGCTTCATTTCGAGAATGAACGTGTCCAGAAGACTCTGCAAAATCTCTTCTTTATTTTTGAAATAATAAAAAATGAGCGCTTTCTTGACGTTGGATTTTTCTGAAATTTCCCTTACAGAAGTGCCGTCAAAGCCTTTCGTCGAAAAAAGCTCCTTGGCCGCCCTCAATATTTTCTCTCTGCTTTCTCTGGCTTGTTCCGATAAATCGCTCAAAACGCTACCTCCATGTTAATCAACTAACCGACCGGTCAATCGGTATTATGGCATGCGTACGACCTCATTGTCAATCCTTTGCCCCCCCTTTCGGGTAGCTTCGCCGTGTCAACAACCTACCGGTTACTTTCGGTAAAGCTTCATAGCGCATTTCCAGTTTGGGAAAACCGGTAGTTCATGGGTTCGGTGGGTCTAAATACAGGACACGAACTTGTACCGATAAAATAAAAAGGCCGCTATAATAGCGACTTCAATGGGACCATGTTCTTGCCCCTCGACAGCGCCGCAAGGTCAATGACCCTACCACCGACCGAAGAGCTTTGAAATTTGGAGAAGCAAATGACCAACGCCCCAGGGTCAGTCCGATTGCTTTCATCCTTACTCATGTTTCTTCAGGCCCGATAACCGGATCCGAAATTTCAAGATATTCTTGTACTTCCGGTCACCCGAATTTATTAAATACGAGTGCTTTCAAATGAGCGGCCTCTTCTTATATATTTTTCAAGAAATCACTTATTTATGATATGATTCTCCGGAATAACTGGAGCGGCAAGTTTTAAGGCAACTTACCACTACTTATGGTACGGTTCGGCGTATTATCTGTAGAGCGAAATCGAAGGCACCCAGTAGGGTGCCTTCGATGTTCTTACTGTCTCTCTTTGGCGAGTTGGATAAACGAACTCAAATCCATCAACCAACCTTGTTGGGACACTCGTTCACTGTACAGAACGTGCAAGTGCTGCAACAGAGCCGCGGAAATCGGGTCTGCCGTCAGCCGTCCACAAAAGCTCTGTCACAAATGTATGGCGATTCGGATCGTATAGCGGATCTCCTATAATGTTCTTGTATGTTCTTGCGTGGAACACAAATAGCGTCATTTCGCCCGTCTCTGACACCGTGAAGGAATTATGACCGGGACCATACATAGAGATGCTCTCATCTGTCGAGAAAACCGCTGCTTGCGACTTGCGCCATGAGGCGGCATCGAGCAAATCAGCATCCGCATCGGCTTCAAGCAGGCCCATGCAATAATTGAAATCTGTGGCGCTAGCCGAGTAAGAGAGGAATACCCGATTACCCTTGCGAAGAAATGCCGCGCCTTCGTTCACTTTATAACCAATGATCTCCCAGTCATATTCCGGCATCGAAATCATCGTTTGCGGTCCAGTCAGCGTCCACGGATTGCTCATTTTAGATATATACAGATTAGAGTTACCTTCGATATTCGGATCCTTTTGTGCCCATACGTAATAACGGCTGCCATTATGCTCAAAGGTAGTGGCATCGAGGGAGAAGCTTTCCCACGCGGTACGAACCTGCCCTCTTTCCGTCCAACTGCCTTCGAGCGGATTGGCACTTTCATTCTCTAGCACGTACATCCGATGGTCAAACAAGCCTTCATTCGTTTCCGTCGTGTGTGCGGCTGCGAAATACACGTACCATTTGTCATCAATAAAATGCAGTTCAGGCGCCCAAATATTGGCACTAAGGATACCCGTCTCGCGCTTTCTCCAGATCACTACAGGAGTTGATGTAACAAGCCCCTCAAGGTTCTGGGCTCTACGGATTTCAATCCGATCATACTCCGGAACGGATGCTACGAAGTAATAATAACCGTCCGAATGTCGGTACATAAAAGGATCTGCTCTCTGCTCGATTAATGGTTGAATGTCGTTTAACACTCTTTGTTGGAATTCCATCTTATCACCTGTTTCATCATAATATTTACTACCCTTTAACAGCACCTGCAGTCATACCGTCTATGAAATATTTCTGGAAAGCAATAAACAGGATGAAAATTGGAATGATGGAGAAAAAGGAGCCCACGATCAAGAGGTCATAGTTATTGCCATAAGGAGTTAACAACGTTTTCAAACCGATTGGAAGTGTAAATTTACTCTGATCTCCGAGCACCATAAATGGCCACAACAGATTATTCCAGCTATTCATACCATTCAGAATGGCCATTGCCGCAAAGGATGGCTTCATAATCGGCATAATTAGTCTGAAATAAATCGCATACTCGTTTGCGCCATCAACCCGCCCAGATTGAATAATTTCTTTGGGTATGCTTCTTAGATATTGCCTGAAGAAAAATATGGTCGCGGCATTGGCTATACCTGGCAGAATGATTGCTGAATAGCTATTCACCATTTTCAAATCATTAATTAGGCTGTACAAAGGAACCAGCAGTATTTCGAAAGGCACCATCATAATGAGCAAAACACATATAAAGAGGAAGTTCTTACCTTTAAAATCATATGCTGCAAAACCATATCCAACAAATGCGCTTACAAAAAGTGTTAGAACTACTTGAACGATTGTTAAAGTCATACTGTTCCAAAACCATACAAAGTAATCATGTTCTCCAGTAAACAGATAGATGAAATTGTCAAAACTCATAATACTAAAATCCAAACTTAGGTTAAGACCATATCTAATTAATGATTCACCTGGTTTAAAGGAAGATAGGGCCACTGCAAAGAATGGAATCATAATTATAACGAATAGTATAATGAACAAACAAATAATTACTATTCTGGAAATAAAATTATTCCTTGTCTGACTTTTGCCCACTTTAATCCTCCTCCTTTTTGAACATTCCACTAAATTTCAACTGCGTTAAATTGATAACCATAGCAATGACTAACAGAATGATACCAACTGCAGCTGCGTAACCCAGCTTATTTTTCTCAATCCCTTGTCTATACAGATATCCGACAATGGTTAAGCCAATATTTTTGGGTGAATTATTACCGTTAAACATCATCAGGCTCTCGGTAAACATGGCTAAACCTGCATAAACACTAATTGTCGTAACATATACCGTGGTCGGCTTCAATAATGGCATTGTGATCGTTCTAAACTTCTGCCAGGCAGATGCTCCGTCAATTGAAGCAGCTTCATAAAATTCATTGTCAATGCTTTTCAAACCGGATAGATAGTAAAGCATATTAACACCTGTCCATCTCCAACATGCGAGGATTAACAGTGCTGCCATGCTCCATTCTCCGTCTTTCAAGAATTTAATAGGCTCTACACCAAATAGACCCAGGAAACTGTTCATTAATGAACCTTCCATTTCACCGAATGTAAGGCGGAAAATGGTACCCGCAACTGCGACAGATGTCAATGCAGGGAGAAAGAACGAAGATTTAAAAAACTCTCTTCCCATCATTAACTTACTGTTGATCATAACGGCGAATAACATGGGAAAGGGAATTAACAGCACTAAGGTTCCTAACATGTACACAACGCTATTTTTAATAGCCGTCAAAAACACTTTATCTGTAAGCAATTTCGAATAATTCGCTTCACCAATCCATTTAGGATCCTGTCCCAACATCTTATCTTGAAAGCTCATGACGAATGAATTTAGAAGCGGATAAAACCAGAAGATCAAAAATACGAGTATAAATGGCAAAACAAAAACATAAGGCGCAGCTTTTTGAGAGTATACAAATTTCTTTATCATATTCTCAATCTCCCTTGACTATGGTTAAACCTGCCGGCCACTATGCCTGCCGACAGGTTTAATCAAATCATTTGCTTATTATATTTATTTCAATTCTTGTTCAATTGCTGCTTGTGCTTCATCCAGCGCTTCCTTCACGTCTTGGCCATCTTCAAAGATCGCATTCAAAGTAACCGTATTGAAGACATTGCCGATCGTCGGTGAAGCCTTAACGGATTTGATCGCTTGAATTTCGTCTTTGATTTCATTCAAAGTATCAAACGCATTTGTTTTAAAGTATTGGACGTATTCATTATCAGGGTTTTTCGTTACTGCATCATCTTTCCATACTTCCATGTTGATTGGATCAAATCCAAGCGTATTCCAGATTTCAGTGGTAGCTTCTTTCGAAAGCTTAGCAAAGGCTACAAATTCTTTTGCCAGCTGAACGTCTTTACCATTCTTAGTAACAACTGTGCCGGTACCGCCTAAGCCAACGGAACGAGGATTACCTTCTTCAAATACAGGCAATGGAGCAATGGCATACTTACCTTTCAGGTCCTTCATTTCGTTTACAAAGCGGGACATGTACCACTCAGGCATCAATGCGCTTGCGTAGTTTCCTTTGTTGTATTCGCCTTTTGCTTCTTCTGTGTCGGGTTGCCCACCAGGGATCGTATGAATAACATTGTTCTTCTGCAGATCGACTAACATTTCATACGCTTTAATCATTTCAGGCGAGTTCACTTTTGGATTACCATTTTCATCTGTAAAATCAGCGTTTTGCTGAGCTAGCAGCATCGAAGCTTGCCACGTTGCTGATGTATCAGCAGTACCTAAGTACTTGCCAGTTTTTTCATAAACCTTGATACCTGCTTGTTTGTAATCTTCCCAGGTTTTGATTGTCTTGTAGTCAACACCTGCTTGTTCGAGAATTTCAGTGTTGTAGAAAGCAAGCGTAGCACCTACGTGATAATCAAAGCCATAAACCTGGTCGGCTTTGGAGTAAATCTCGACACGTGAAGGAACAACAACGTCTTTGTATGGTGCAAATACATCATTCAAAGATTCCAGTGGAACGTTGTCACCTTCCAAGAATTTAGGAAATTGACCAAGCTCAATATCCGCGATATCAGGAGCACCTTTTCCGCTTGTAACTGCCAATAAGAGCTTGTTGTGCATATCATCGTAAGGCATAACCGTTACATTCAACTTAATCTGTTTGTCTGGGTTCTGTTGGTTCCATAACCCCAGCATTTTATCCAAATGCTTGCCGTGCAAATCTACGAATGTCCAAAATGATAATTCTGTTGCATTCTCACCGGCATTAGCGCCTAACTGCTGTGTTTCCGTTTTTGAATCAGAAGGAGTACCACATGCTGTAAAAACAAGTGACATAATAAGGAGTGTAACGATGGAGATTAAAGCACTGCGTTTTTTCATTTGTTCGTCATCCTCTCTTTTTTTGTTATGCATTTGAAAAGTCGGCTGACTAGTTAGTTCTGTTAATTTAAGCGGGTTCAATCTACCTTGGCACCACCATCCTTAACATAATTCTAACCGTTCAAAGAAAAGACCCCTTCGCAACAATTTTTCAGATTCCATATTGTAAGCGCTTTACATGCCGTATTATAATATAGATGAAATATGCTTTATATAACCAATTGATTATAAAATCATAAAGTTTATGGGGAGATGCAACTTTTTGAAAAAGCTGGCGCTCTACAAACAAATTCGAGAAGATATTATACAGAAAATTAAATCAGGGCAGCTTCGGCCAACGGACCGCATTCCTTCTGAGCAAGAACTAATGGACGAATTCAGAGTAAGTAAAATTACCGTCAGGAACGCCCTAACCCTACTAGCTGACGAAGGATTAATTATACGCGTACAAGGCAAAGGCTCATTCGTCTCTTCTAGTCTTGTTGTTTCTAGCATCAATTCTCCACCATACTCACGCAGCGCGTCCTCCATGCCGCTCATCGGCTTCATCATTCCGACGATGAGAACCCGTGTCATTCAGAAGCTCGTTGACTACACGGAACACTTCCTGCAAGAAGCCGGTCTCAGCATGGTACTAAGCATCACGCGCGAGTCCTCCTCTATCGAATCAAACGTCATTCATACACTAACGGAGCTCGGTGTGAAGGGCCTGATCGTTTTTCCGACAGAAGATGAGAAGTACAACGAATCATTACTGCGTCTGTCGCTCGATAAATTCCCGTGCGTGTTCATCGACCGTTATCTGCGCAACATTGAGACGTACACCATTACATCCGACAATTACGGCGGTGCGTACAAGGCGGTCTCCCATTTGCTATCCAAGGGTCATCAGCAGATTGCGCTCATCTCACCTGAAAATGCCAATACAGCCGTCGAGGATCGCACGCTCGGCTTCGAGCAGGCGTACACAGATCAAGGCATCTCGATTGACAAGAGCTTGTGGTGTCACATCCCTCTCGACATTCTACGCGGAGAGCAAGCATTGGACTATGTATGCGACTTCTTGCAGGACCACAGTGGAATTTCGGCAGTCTTCTCCTTGACTGAAGAAACTGCACGTCTTACATCGGCTGCTATAAGTCGTCTGAACGATCACTCAAATATCGATTTGCTATCTTTCGATAATCCACATCTTTCAGGCGTAGCTTATGTGCAGCAGGATGAACAGGAAATGGCACGAACAGCCGTAAAGCTGTTACGTGAACAAATGGAAGATGTTTATTCTCCTAAGAACGCCGTCATTCCCGTGCAGCTCATCTTCCCATGACACGACAAACGTTGCGGCGATAGATGAATTGGGCATATTGATTGGTTTTACCAGCGATGTTGTTCATGATTGTCTGCCCAGTTATTTTAAGACTCACTACCAATTTGGTCGTGCCCCTTGCAACGCGAATTTCTACGCGAATACTAATAAATCTCCGAGCATAACGGTCATGAATGGTCCAGATGAATGGCGGAGCTGGTGTGAAAAGGATGGCAGTTCGCTCTAGTTTCTCGCCACAACAACACGCCCATCGGTTGTCTTTATGTTATTACAGGTCAACGCTGGGAAACATCATTACCAAGAATTGTGAAAAAGCGAAAGTGCCGTCAAAAGCATGTTCGCTATAAGTATCGACACTTCTGACACTGTTCTTTCTCAGCTTCGGGGAGTCTCCTCCATTCACGAAGACCTCTTCCCTCCGTGGGATGTGACAATGTATGTAAACACAAAGTACAGTTCGACCACAATATATACAAAAACCACTCCTGAAAATGGAGTGGTTTCTTTGGATTTAACTTCTCTTTTATGGAACTTTCGTTCCGCTAAATCAAGGGGGAGTAGTATTTCTAACATATTTTATTCCAACTCTAAAACTGATTCGACTATCGCCTGATCAATCTCATCAAGCATCCCATCATAGATGTCATCAAATGCGCTCGGCGAGGCCGTGATTGCTTCGGCAATCCGTTTGTGGATCATATCCTGTGTTTTCTGAAAATGACATTGTAATCACCGCTATCCGAAGGAATCGGTATGTTATAGGCAGCTCCCCACTCTTAACAGGTACTCTTCCTCAAAAGGGAATAAATCCTTCCACGTACTGATACCGTAATCTGCAAGAGCTTCTGTTTCCGCATTTGAATAACTTTCTTTGCTGTATTTGTTCAGGATAATTGGTTGTGTAATAGTTGCCAGTAGAATCTTTAACCCCGTCTCCGTAGTGAGCCCCCAAAAGTATGTATTACAAAAAAAACCGTTAATTTTCAAATGATGAAATTAACGGAGGTTTAAAATTGTCTATTCCATCAAATCTGTTACTGCACCTTTTGAAGCAGAGGAAACTAATTTGGCATATTTGCCGAGCACACCGGATTTTACTTTCAGTGGAGGTTGTACCCACGCTTGCGCTCGAGCGGCTAACTCTTCTTCTGACACCTCAACCTTAATTTCCTGAATGTCACTGTTAATGGTAATAATATCTCCATTTTGGAGCAAAGAGATCGGCCCGCCTACTTGTGCTTCAGGTGATACATGGCCGACTACAAATCCATGCGAACCACCAGAGAATCTACCATCTGTTATGAGAGCAACTTTCCCACCGAGACCTTTTCCTACAATTAGTGCTGTAACGGAAAGCATCTCAGGCATACCTGGTCCACCCTTCGGACCACAATAGCGTATGACCAATACGTCCCCTTCTTGAATTTCATCGTTCATGATCGCTTCTGTCGCTTCATCTTCGCTATCGTACACCTTTGTCGGGCCGGAAAACTGCTGTATCTTCATGCCTGACATTTTGGCAACAGCGCCTTCAGGAGCGAGGTTTCCTCGAAGCACAACCAGTGGTCCATCTGGCTTAAGCGGATTATCGAGTGGTCGTATAATCTCTTGATTATTCTGAAGTGGAGCAGCTTCCGCTAAATTCTCCGCCAACGTTTTACCAGTTACCGTGAGGCAATCTCCATGAAGTAATCCCTCAGCGAGCAATAGCTTCATTACCCCTGAAACACCGCCAATATCATTCAAATCCTGCATCACATATTGGCCACTTGGCTTCAGATCTGCCAGATGAGGAACACGCAAGCGAATTCGCTCAAAATCATCCAAGGTTAAATCCACTTCTACGGAGTGCGCAATAGCTAGCAGATGGAGAAATGCGTTGGTTGATCCCCCTAGAGCCATAACAACGGTGATCGCATTCTCAAATGCTTTCTTCGTCATAATGTCTCTTGGGTAGATTTCCTGTTCAAGAAGTGAAATGACCTGCTTACCGGCTGCTTCGCATTCCAATGCTTTATCCGCTGAGATCGCTGATGTCGAAGAAGAACCAGGCAAACACATACCCATTGCTTCTGCAGCTGCGGCCATCGTATTAGCGGTATACATGCCCCCGCAAGCCCCTGGACCCGGGCAAACACTACATTCGACCTTATGCAGCTGTTCATCTGTCATTTTTCCATCTTGATATTGACCAACTGCTTCAAAAGCTGAAACGATATCCACTTTTTTACCGTCGAGATTACCAGGTTGAATGGTTCCTCCATAGACATAAACGGAAGGAATGTTCATCCGTCCAATAGCCATCAAACATGCAGGCGTATTCTTGTCACAACCACCGATTGCAACAATGCCGTCAAAACGCTCCGCTCCAGTCACAATTTCAATCGAATCAGCTATAGCTTCCCTACTTGGCAGCGAGAACAACATCCCTCCATGCCCCATTGAGATCCCATCAGAAACGGTAATCGTATTAAAAATTAATGGAGCACCGCCATGATCGCGTGCTCCCATCTTGGCTTGCGTCGCTAAATCATTGATGTGCATATTACAAGGTGTTACCTCACTCCACGTACTCGCTATTCCAATCATTGGCTTTTTAAAATCATCATCCTGAAAACCAACTGCACGCAGCATGGCTCTGTTCGGTACCCGGTTAGCACCTTCACTGATCACCTTGCTTCGAATACGAAGATCTTTTTTATTCTCCATGTCCCTTACCCCTCATTTCAAAGTATTTCGTTCAGTTCCTGCATCGGTCGAATAAAATTTTGTTTCATTAGTACGTGAGCATCATCACTATTTTTGCCTTCAAAAGCTTTAATAATCAAATCATGCTCTTCGACTGAAGCTAGTGTAGCCGTAATAGGTTGTTTTAAAAACACATATTTAAATCGCCTGATGTGAATCTGGAGAGAGGCATTAAATGTGGCCACATAAGGATTATCTGAGAGCTCCACGATATAATTATGAAATTGCTCATCCACCTCCATAGCCTGATAGACTTGTCCATTTCTAATGGAACTTGCAAATTCCAAATTTATAGATCTTAGTTTCTCGATCTGTTCTGGAACAATAATTTTAGCGGTGATTTCAGCAGCCAAGGCCTGAAGAGCAGCCATGGTTGAATACATCTTAAAAATATCGTTTTTCTCAATATTTGTTACTCTTGTTTCTTTTCCTGGATGCATAGACACGAGGCCTTGAACTTCGAGTAACTGAAATGCCTCCCGAATCGGTGTCCGGCTGACTCCAAGCGATTCAGCCATTTCCGCATCAATAAGTTTTTCACCTGGTTGCAGTGTTCCATCAATAATCCATCGTTGAATCTGTGAAAACGCTCTTTCTTTTGCGGACATACGGACGGGTAAGGAAAAATCTTTAGGAATTGGCATTGTTTTTCATCCTCATTATAATTATTCTTATATGCAATATATCGCATACACAAGTGAGAAGCAATAATTATTTCATTTTTTACTCGCTCAATAAGTTTATCCAGATAATTACCTGTTTTTCGGAAGCTGAGCTGCACGGGATGTGGGTGCAATATTTAAAATCTAGGCTATGCTAAATTTTGATACTATGATTTGATCATAACAAAACCACCTGCGAAAAGGTGGTTTTGTTATGGTCTCATAGCTCAACAGTACACTATACATTGTACTATCTAGTACAGCCTTATAAACCCAATCATTAAACTATCCTGTCCGTTAGTTTAATGAATTAAAGGGCAAGATGCCGATTAGATACACGTCTAATCGGCAATAGGAACATGTTATTGTCCAATGCGGTAGCCTTCTTAAACAATCCTGCCAGCTAGCGCAACGAAGGCAGTCGATTTTTGTAGCCAACTGCCGTAGGGTCATCATTAAGCTATAACCCTCTCATGCTAACAGTTTAAGATGGATCATTTAATTTACCTGTTTCAACTAATTGTTTTAACCCCTCAAACATTAAATCCCATCCTTGTTCAGAACCATCATGGTATTCTGTAAGAGCTTTTTTGATATCTTCTGAAGTCCAACCTTCTTCATGAGGAACGATAATCACCTGTGTAAAGGTCATCTCGCAACCCTTTTCATGGGGTTTAATCTCTACAGTAATTCTATCCTCTAAGTCATTAAACTGAGGCATCCTAAATGTGAAAACTAATTTAGTTGGTGGATCAATTTCTAGGTACTCACCAATCGCTCTGTAATCTTTACCACCGCGATGATCAACAATTTCCCATGTCCCACCGACGTGAGGTTCGTTCTTTGTCACTTTATTTGTTGCTTCCATAGTAAAAAGCCATTTTTTAATCATTTCTGAGTTCAACCATGCATCAAACAATTTATCTGCATTAACATGAAAATAACGTGTCATCTTTAGTTCGGTAGTTGATGTATTAACCATTTCGATCATCCCTTACTAATTATTTCGCGCTTTAATTGTACCCATATTATTTCACGACGGCAACCGATCGTTCTGAGACCGTCTGCCGTCGTTTGAACTTGAGCTATTGTTCCCCGTTAGTTCAATCATTTTCTTCATCTTGTTTAACTGAGATACAAAAACATTGCTCAATCTCCGCTAGTCCATAATCATATCAACAACTTTTTTAGCGAACGCAGCATAGGATTCGATCAGGTCCGGATTTCGATCAATGGCCCATCTGAGGTTATCAAACGCGCTTAATAGCAGCAAATGTCTCATATCAGTCAGGTTTTCTTCACTTATTCCGTACCCGTCTAGAAATGCTTTGAATTCTTCTATATTCGGATTTCCGTCTAGGATATGGCACCGCATCAGCCAAATAATTTCTCCATGCGGCACCGTTCTTACTTCTGCATTGCCCCAATCCAATAATATTACTTGTCCCGTCTGATTGACGATCGTATTCTTCAATGAAATATCTCCATGAATTAAACCGAAGCGGAACGTTTCTTTTTTCAAATTCTCAAACAGTTTTCGCACTCTCTGCGATTTCATTGGATTGATTACTCCAAGCTCAATCAATGGATCATACTCCGTCAAACTATTGATATTATATTGCACATATCCTAGCCAACTTCCGTCCGACCCTGCATGCGAGGGTGAATGAAACTCACCATGGACTGGATCTATCAGATTTTCCCCATATCCCTTCACTGGGATCGAATGAATAAGTTTGGCATATTGGCCAAGCTGGCTCCAAATATCGGACTTAAAAACCGTACTATCTACCCCGTTGTCTCCATCAACGAAAGCTTGAATCATATATGCAGTTCTATCAATTATGCCAATAGACAACACCTCAGGTCCGGGAATGCCAATTGCCGCAGCTTGTTCAATACACCATTTTTCTTTCACATAGCTTGGATATGTACCTGAGTCGTTCATGCGAACAACGACTTTACGACTCTCTGTTTCGACTACGAAAACCTGATTTACGAAGCCTTTCCCTATGACCTGGTATGATGTTTTTACTTTTTCAAGAAGTACATCGCTTACAATTCGTTCTGCTTGTGTAACTACAGAGTCTCTCACAGTTTTTCACCTCCAAAAGTATCTTGTTTCGAATAGTTTACCACACACTTTTTTTGGAAAGTACGTTTATGACTAAACTAACCTGCCCGTTTGTTAAACCAAAGCATCCGATCACTTGGATCGGATGCTTTCTTGACTTTATTAAGCTACAGTTTCCCGTTAGCTCAATGAGTATCCTCCTTTTAAATCCCAGCTCCTATGCATAACGACAACCACAATGATTTCGCGAAGTCTAAGGAAAAGCTTCAACAAATCCTTCAAGTTATCTGGCGTGTGTCGGCCATCCTCTCCTAGCTCGAAGTGCTTTATGATAAGTTCATACTGGCCCTTTCGTTCGAGACTGATTATTACGCATCATTCATGTTCGCTTGAATCCGAAGACATGAATAATAATGAAAATAAGCTTCTCTCATGGGTTAGAGGCTTATTTTCTTCTCTTCCATACCTTGCGGCTTGTTTATTCAAGCCATAAACCTCACACTAATTACCGATGAGTTTACAAAAAAACAAAAAGAAAACCGAACCTTTTTCCGATAGAGAGACAATATAGGGTGTAAGCTGCTTACTCAGGAGGGCCCTCTGAATGGAAAGTGATATGTATCAATTACTCAAAAGGATGAAAGATGGTGATCAACAGGCGTTTCATACGATATATGATGCCACTTATCAGGACGTCTATCGGACCGTCACCTTTCTGGTGGATCATCAGCAGGATCGGGAAGATGTCATGAATGAGATTTATATGCAAATGTGGACCTCACTTGCCAACTACGATACGAGTAGACCTTTCCACTTCTGGTTGCACGGCTTGGTGATCCGTCAAGTGCAGAGACTTCGGGTCAAGAGCTGGCGGAGATTCCGAATTTTTGAACGGATCCGTTCCTTCTCTCGGGAAGAACCTCATTGGGATCAACCCGCGGTGTTGATGGATGGGACGAACGACATGATATCGCAGGCCATTAAGAAACTGACCGACAAACAGCGAACGGTGATTATCCTCCGCTTTTTTCATGACTATACGCTCGAGGAAACCGCGACTTTGCTCGATATTCCATTGGGTACAGTCAAGTCGAGATATCATGCTGGCCTGCAGGCGCTTCGAAAAAACATATGGAATCTCCCCCCAGAAAGGATGGAAAAGATCAATGACTATTGAACGCAAAATCCGTGAACATCTGCACAAAGAAGCCGAAACGGTGGAGTGCCCACCGGCCATTTCCAATCGAATAGAACAATCCTATTCTCAATATTTGCAACAAAAAAGGAGCGGAAGACCCATGAAAAAACGATTGATTGGTGGAATTGTTGCTGTTGCTATTTTGATTCCAAGTGCAGCATTTGCGGCACCTACCTTGATTGATATGTTTACCAGAACACCATTGACTGCTGAGCAAGTCAAAGCGGATGAGATTGGCAAAGCAGCACTTGAGAAGCTGTATAGCGCATTTCCCGAAACAAAAGCGTTTGAGATCATCGATGCAAGCAACGTTCAAGGTGTTCAAACAAGCATCATTCTACAAGAGAAGGGAGGGACCGGCAAAAAGATTACACTTCATATAAACGGTATTACCGGTGCGATTGAACACGTGATTCAAGAGAATTGGGAGCCTAAGGAGAAGCCGCTCACTGCTTTAACCGATCAGGAAATCATGTCGAAGGTAGATTTTCTCATTGATAAATTGTATGGTAACATCGAAAAGTACGAGTTTTCTATGGAGCAAATGGAGAACTCGAATCAAAAAACGTTTATATTGAATTACAGCACTAAGGGATCAACAACACCGTTCTACCAGGCATTTGTTCAGGGCAATTCCATCAGTGTTTCTCTGATCGGAGTTGAGACTACACCTTCAAACAAGGTAGAAGGTTTCTTCTCTACAAATGGTAAACCAGATTATTTTGCCGATGCCTATCTAAATGATGAAAAACTGTTTGCTTTACTTAAAATCAGCCCAGCAGAATTAAAACAAGAATTAGAAAAGGGTAAATCTGTTGTGGAGATTGCAGCATCTAGAAATGTATCAAAACAACAAGTGATTGACGTCATTGCAAAAACGCAGGCTGACGGACAGATTCAAGGTGAAAAAAATGGCGATGTTCCAAAAAGCAATCGTTCAAATGAACAAATGTTAAAAGCTGTTGAACTAAAAGTATTACAAGTTATTGAGCACAAAACTGAAACACCTTCAAAGTAATTATCCATTCAACTAAGAGGATGTACGCGTAAATATCGAGATTGGTAAAAAGTAATAAGAGGCCGGTATCCTTAGCATCCAGGAAACCGGCCATTTTTAGTTCAAAAGAGGCTAGCGACTTCAATGGGAAAACGTTCTTGTACCTTAACAACATTAACGTTTACTTCCTCTTTCCACTCCTGCAGACCAATAAATCAATACGAAGCAGCCGATCACTATGGTCGACTGCCTCATGGGTTTTACTGGGCTAACGTTTTCCGTTAGTTTAATACATCTTCATTATCACCTAAAGTCGCAGCCGGCAGCTGGCAACTTATTGGGTGGCACTTTGTTCCTGAACCTGGACCATCCTACCAAGAAAGACATCCTCTCGCAATTGCAGAGTATTTTTTATATACGGCGGGTTGGAATCCGGTCTGAAACAACAAGGGTATCATAGTGTTCAGGAACATTCTCTCTACTACCTAGCCTTATACCTTTTGAAGCATATGATTGCGATTTCGATTAGCGGCATACAGCATGGGAATGGCAATCAGCAGGCTGATGATAACCGGAACTACAGACCCCTCAAGCCCAAAATCACCTCCAGTGAGAAGATAAGGACCTTGCATTTTCACAATTAACAGACCGGCTGTAGTGTGTCCAGAAACAGGAATACCAAGCAAACCTTCAAGTGCATTCCAAGAAAAGTGCAGTCCCATGGCAAACCACAGATTCCGTCGCCACATAAATGCGGCTCCAAGCAGAACACCTGCTTCTAAGGTTATGGCGAACGCACTCCATAATGTTGCTCCTGCATTCCCAAGATGGGCGATTCCAAAGAATAGAGAAGTCACAGCGAGTGCGGCCCAATTTCCCAGCAATGTATTCATGGCTTGAAACATTAGTCCACGAAAGATAAGTTCTTCGACAATGGCTGCGCCTAAAGCGGCTTCAATAGAAGCGATTAGATTAGTAACCGTATCTGCGTTATTCGCCCATTGAAAGGAGTAACCTCCCAATGAAACAATAATAATCGTGGATAAGGCAATAAAGATAACCCCGGTTAGTGCTCCCATAACAGCTTCAAACCCTGCGCCCTTTTTTGATAACTCAGGAATGGATCGACGGGCCAAATATTTCATGGTGAGCATATAGACTATGATGGCCAGAAAGCTCATCGTTAGTGTCAAAAGAAGAGAAAGCAAGCCCGGTACTTGCTCCCCTAGCGGCCGGATGAGTGCATCAACAAGAATTATGCTGATAGCCCCCGCAACCATCCAGACTATTGGAAAGCGCCAAAATAATCTCCATTTGCTTAATTTCTCATCCATCTGCGAATGTTCTTTTTGTGCAGATCTTTTCTTCATGTCTTAAATCATCTCCTCTATGGCTTGATCATAGTTATGAGTATAGGGTGAAAAAGTCATAAAGTGACAGTGCTCTTTTGTCATATTAAAGTCATGTGACTATACCCCTAAGAAGCCGGCAACTATATACGTTGCCGGCTTCTTAGGGAGGTTGTCTTAGTATTTCATGATTCCCGAGTCTCTGGCTTTACGGGCTGCCTCTTGTCTTCCCTTAACATTAAGTTTTGAGTAAATCGTTGAAATGTAATTCTTAACCGTTCCTTCGCTAAGAAACAAAGCCTCTGCAATATCTCGATTGCGCATGCCAGAAGCCAGCTTTTGCAATATTTCAATTTCACGGCTGCTAAGCCCGTATTCATTATTTTTAATAGCGGATCCCGTATTCATACTTTTGATCATTTTACTCGCCATCTCCTGCGAGATTAACGTCCCGCCCGCATGAACCACCCGTATACCTGCAGCCAGATCCCTGGGATGGATGGCCTTAAGAAGATAACCTTCTGCTCCATGGCTTAAAGCCGCCATGACATACTCCACTTCCTGATAGGAGGTCAGCATCATCACTTTGATGATAGGCATTCGCTCTTTGATCAGAGCTGTTGCGTCAACGCCATTCATGACTGGCATATTGATATCCATCAATACCATATCGGGCTGAAACTGATGACAGCTTTGGACTGCTTCTTCCCCATTTTTAGCTAATCCAACGATTTCTATATCATCTTCCATGGACAATACGATATATAGGCTCTCCAAAATTAATTCCTGATCATCCGCAAGTAATACTTTAATTTTCCCCATGTAGCCCCACTCCTTTTAGGGGTATCTCGCATCTGACTTCGGTGATCGTTTCATCTCTCATCTCTGATGATACGAACAGGTTGCCCCCCAACCGCTCAACGCGATGTTTCATTGAAGTTAACCCGAAGCCATATTCCAATTTGTCAATCGGTTTCCCATTATTTCGAACAACCAGGTACAGAACGAATTCAGAAAATTGAAGCTCCAAATATAGTTGAGACGCTTTTCCATGTTTTAGTGCGTTCGTAATGGACTCCTGGATGACTCGCAGAATTGCCTGTCGTACTTCAAAATGCGTGTGCTTCTCTGTTCCTAGTACATTTAACGTCAAGAGAATTCCTGTATGTTCCCGAAAATTGGCCACATAGGCCTCAACCTGCCGTACAAGATCAGACTCTTCCTCTTCTTCTCCAATCTCATGAACAATACTTCTCATTTCGTCCAGATTTTGTTCAGCCAGTGCTCTTAAGCGAATTAACCGTTCCTTGACCTCTGCAGGCTTACGGTCCATAAGGGCGATGGAAGCATCAAGACTCATAATGATTGAGATAAAGGAATGCCCCAGGGTATCATGAAGTTCCTTGGACATACGATTGCGTTCTTCAAGCAGAGTCATTTTCTCAATTTCAGCAGCGTAGTGGGTTAACAGCTTATTTTGCTGCTCTACTTCGACCACAAGTTCATTTTTCTGGTGATACGCTTTGGCCACGAAGCTGGCCCACATGCCGATGAAGCAGAATAATACATTATCTGTCCCGCTACTAATGGCTTGTTCCCAAGGTACCTTTAAATAAGACTGGAAGATAAAAGGAATGAACAGAATTACGGGAATGACCCAGAATGTCTTCTTGGTCAATAAGTACCCCATTATTAGACTCGGCAGCAGGTAGTCTGCTTTGGAAGTCAGTTCCGGATGAATAACCGAGTTCACATAATAAGAACCACCCAGCATTAGCTCCGCGATACAAAACCAGACCTTGTTCGTCCGCCGTTGAGGAAACCAGAATATCATTGGAACGATAAGTGCTGCCATTAGCCAAATGACATTTAACCATGTTCGGTTTGACAGGTCACTTTCTGTAATCAGCCGTGATGAAAGCAAAATGTAATGGTATAAACGAAGAGCAAAAATACCCCAATCCATAAAAGATAATATCTTTCTCATATCATCATCCTACACTGTTTTTCAGTAAAAACATCAGAACCCGTGAATTTAGTGTATCACTTTTTGTTCGTTTGTTTACTATTAATTACATTCCTTAATTCTCGATTCTCTTAGAGGTGGACTCCATGACTCAATTTCTTGATGCAAGATCAAGCCAAAATGCTAGTTATGGAAGATCTATCTCAATATAAAATAGAAGACTAACTTAGTTGAGTTTTCAAAGTGCTTTGACGAGTTTGTTTGATCTAATTCAAATGAGGTCACAGTTTAAATTGAAGTGCTTCCGATTAATGAAACGGGTCTCTTTGACCATTAAACAGCATTTAGCGTTTCAGTCTCTCCAAAGAGACACAACACTTCTAATCAGATCTTCATCTAATTGAAATGCAAAACTGTCCTACATTATGCTGCTTATTGAGGTTTTAATTAATCGTTTTCACTTAGATATATGACTAATCGGCAATCGGACAATGTTCTTGTTCTTGGGTCGGGACAAGAACTTGTACCGATAACATGAAAAAGCCGCTAAATTAGCGACTTCAATGGGAATAGGTTCTTGTCCCTCGACATCTATGCGATCTCTGCTATTTTATTACTGCTATTCCTTAATCGTTAGGCGGCAAGATCTAATTGGCGACCGCGTACATATGACATGACGGTGAAGCCAGTCTCCGCCTCAAACACACGCAAAAAATGTGACTTAGAAAAGCCGGCTAACGCTACAAGCGACTCACACGGAATGTCTTTCTGTACATCCGTTTCAATATAATTAAGCACGGATTGAATTCTTTGTTTATAATCCATGGATGTGCACTTTCATGGCGTTCATTGTACCATGGAAAACAATTGGTTTCTCGATGTTTTTTCTCATATCGGCGGAGAAACACGGTTAGTACGTAATTCTGCCCGTTAGCTTAGGAAAAATGGATACATAACTTGGGGTTATTCCAGAAGCCCAGCCTCCCTGGCTTTCAGCACCGCTTCCTCACGGTTGCGGACTCCCAGCTTCAAACAAGCCGATGACGCATAGTTTCGAACCGTACCATCGGATAAATACAATTTGGAAGCAATGCTTTTATATCGCAGCCCTTTGGACACGAATTGTAAAATTTCAAGTTCCCGCGGTGTTAAATCATAGGCCGAGGAGACTTTGATTGACGAATGGTCATCGACGCTATTGTCCGCTTCCAGTTGGGCAAATAATTTGTGTGACATGCCCTGATCGATCAGCATGCCCCCGCGGTGGACGGTGCGAATCGTTTCAGCCAGCTCTAACGGCTGCATGGACTTCAATAGGTATCCATCCACCCCGCTTCGCATTGCCTCCATAGCCTGTTTGGTATCCTCGAACGTGGTGAGAATCAGAATCCGGATGTTGGGCCACGATTCTTTTATCGTACGGGATGCGGAGATTCCATCCACATTCGGCATTTCAACATCCATAAGCACCAGTTGTGGCCTAACTTGCCTGCACAGCTCGATCGCTTGCTCGCCATCCTCCGCCGTCCCGACAACCTGAAAATCCTGCTGCTCCTCCAGCAAAGTCCGCAAGCTTTCACGGATAACGGGATGGTCATCGACGACCAACAGGCGGATGACATCATCCTTAAGCTCCGTTTGTCTGGGTAGCGTGCAGGTAACGAGAGTGCCTTCTCCCCGCTCCGTATAGACGGCAACATGGCCTTGCAAAATCATTGCCCGCTCCTTCATGGCGCTGAGGCCAAAGCCCTCCCTTCCATGCTCCATCCCGCGGCCGTTATCATGAATTTCCAATCTCGTCTGCTGGGGCTCGAAATGCACGGAAACCTTAATCTCTGTCGAGTGTCCATGGCGCACGGCATTCGTCAACGACTCTTGCAGGCAGCGGTAGAGTGCTGTCTTCGCTTGCTTCATTACAGGGTATTCCTCCCCGTAGGCATGGAAAGTAACCAATACCTTGGCATGTTCCTGAAACTCCTCCGCCAGCTTCCTCAAAGACTGAAGCAGCGGGAGAGTCTCATGCGGCGATTCGATTTGATGCACGTAACCTCTGACCTCCTCCATATTTTGGCGGGCCAGGTTCAATAGAGAATCGAGACTTTCGGTTCCTGTATTCGTTGCCATCTGAGGACGCAACGTTTCCAATCCCATAATGAGCGAAGTGTAGGAATGACCGACGGTATCATGAAGCTCTTTGGACAGTCGGCTCCGTTCTTCGGCAAGCGTGATACGCTCGATTTGGGACAGGTACTGCTCCAACACCGCATTTTGCTCGCGAATCGTTTCGCCTTGACGATGATTGAGCGCGAGTAAATGGAAGGAGAATCCGAAGATATATGCCATCCCTATGTGAACGGCCATGAGCCAGTATTCACTCTGCTCTGCAAGCTGCTTGATTATGGCGGGCAGGAGCAATATGGATACAGGTCCTGACCAGAGATAGGCCCTATGCGCGCTATGGGCAGCAATGAAAAATGCATACAGCAGGAATGCTAAGTAGGCTTGGGGAAAAAATGAAGCCAGATACAAACACAACCCGCCCGAGATCACAATTTCGGTAAACAAGTAGTATTTATAATTGAGCTGCAAGCAAAGCCATGGAACGGAAAAAGCAATCAGCTGCCATAGGACAAGGACCATAATCGGCAGCGTGAAATATTGTTGCAGACTTATTGTCGTAAACACGAGAGAAATGCTGGATATCAGGCGGATTATAAACATGAACCAGTCGTACCAGTACCATTGCTTGACTATATCGAACAAAACCATCATCCCCTAAAGACTATCAGTGTGACATTACGTAACTATTATAAAGTAAATTGCTATAGAGTAAACTATCCTCCGACGACCTACGAGGCGAAGCGGGGCATTCATCTACCGGTTCACATGCTTGATCATTAGACGCGTGTAGCCGCCTATCCAGCGCGCCAAGCGGTCCGCAAGCCAGTAGCTCACCATCAACAATACGACCCCTGTGGCCGATACCATCATAGCTTTGGCAAACGTGTCTACCGTCGCACCCATAATGGAAAGGCTGATAAACGGATAGAGAAACGGGACCGCAATCAATACAGGCGGCGCCACATAGAGTAAGGCCGCACTGACCAGACTTAAAATCCCTACCGGAAACTTCAACATCAGCCAGCCAATCGCCTTCCAGTTGCGTCGGTTCAGCAGCTCCTTTTTCGCTTGGAGCCAGTTGGACACTTTCGGGTTGACGGCTTTAACACAAGGCTCGGTGGTGATATCCATATAGATCTTGGTTTGTACTCGTTCGAATTGCAGGAAGACAGTTGTCGTTCGCAAAACGTTAGCCAGGAGAGGAACGCCCACGACAGTAAACGAAAGACTCAAACCTAGAATAATGGCAACCAGATAAAAGCAGAAGTAAAACAAGCCGGTGACGAAAGTAAACAGCAGGAAATAGCCGTTTTGAACATAACAGGCGACGGTTCTTGCCATCAAAGAGCTCACATCCTTTGCAAGTAGTAAACGTATCCTACTGCTCTTGATGTCAAATCTGCCAGTGTCAAAATGTCATATGACATAAAATGAACGGATTGTGAGCTACAGTCATAACCAACTGCACAGTAGAATTGTTCAAACTCAGGATGCCCCCTGTGTGCCAGTGATACAGGTACAATCCGCAACTATTCTCTTGCAATACTACAGGAAAAAAAGTAATTAAGCACTATGCCAAAGCAGCAGTTCATATCATGGAGCCATATACTCCGGATGTTCCTCTACAATCCGCATAATTTATATATGGCATTTAGACCAGATGGATCCCTGACGCTCATAAGCGCTCTGATATTTTCACTAATATGTTTTGAAAAAATAAGGTACAGAAAGAACTCGGAATTCCAGATCCTGCAAAGAAACCTTCGAGTCTATCGGTTTTTGACAAACATGGATCGTTAAAACAAAAAAGCCGCATCTAAGCGACTTTTAAGCATACATAATTAAGATTTTATTGATTCAGTTGAGATGGCTTCACTTTCTGAATGTGAACGAGGATGTCAAATGTTTTACCTAATGATACATCAACAGTCGTTGGGATATCTGGACCTACCGTTGTTACTCCGGCAAAAATGGGATGTTGCTCGTTTAGCCAAGTTTTAGCCACTCCGCTTGCCTTACGTAAATCAACAAAGTACTGGTCGTATTTTACTTGTCCAAAGGTATAGTTGAAACTATTCGGGTCATCTAATTTTAAGATTCCATAGGGCCCGAATTGTTGGCTTGTGTTATAAACATTGTAACGTCCCTCGAAAACAGATGTTCCAATGGTTACATACCGTTTTCCATAATGTTCTGCTAAGTGCTGCCCAGCCATTTTAGGGTATACGAAAGGGAGCATATTTGTTTTCGACACGTGCCCATTATGGCCCCACACGATTGTTTTTCCTATATGTTCTTCTGTCCATTTCGCATTCTCATACATGGCAATATCGTGTTTCAAATAAAAGTCTTCCAGGTTATCAGGATATGCGGCTGTCATTGTCGTAAATTGCTCGATAATACGGGCATTTTGTTTGATCCATGCGAACTCTGGGGATTTTCCATTCAGTTTATTTTTATTTTGCTCTAATAAAGCGCTGATTTGTTTCGCATCTGAAACATACCGTGCTTTCGTTTCTTTCTTAAGACCGCCAAACGTATCTAAATCCTTGGTTACAGGAATAAGGCCTTTCATCTTTTGTTCGAAACGAGTGACAAGTTTCGGATCGTATTTCTTTACATACGCTAGGATATTGTTATAAACACTCTCGTTCACGGTTTGTATATCCATCCCGATGATCCGTATTTTGGATTTATGCTTTGGATCAGCATTATAATGGCGTATCCATTGAAGCAGATCTATGATTTCTTTTGTGTTAAATACAGGACTTAGATATTGGCTTGGGTCCCCTTTGCCCGTAAGAACATAGCGATCGAGTCCCAATGCTCTGTCCCATCCCTCTTCTAATACTAAAGCCTTAAAGCCCATTTCAGCTGTCAAATAATTAACAATGCGATGCTTCATGGTAAAAACTTCGTGAGCTCCATGCGTCGCTTCGCCTAAACCAACAATTGTAGCTGATCCGATCATATCCTTAAGCGGTTTTAAATCCTGAAGAGATGCTGTTGGATTCGTTGATTTTAATGGCATGGCATGCTTTTCTAACCATTTTATCTGCTCGGCTTTTTGATTTGAGTTGTAGGGAGCTATAAGAGAAGCACCTACTTTCGAAGCTGCATGAATATTTCCTGTAAAACCAGCCAGTGTGATCATCGAAGCAGCAATTGCGATACCCATTTTCTTTTTCATAAAATCCTCTCCTTAAATACTTTGTGATTTGGTTTGATGAGATATATTCTAGTTCCCAGAACTCTCTTCTGTATCCTACTGCACTCGTTGTTATGTACAACAGTGTCAAAATGTCATATGACACGCCCTTCAAAGAAGTGATCAGCCATACTGTGGGAAATCAAGCCCTTCGCTCATAACTAGGACTGCCGGAATGAATCATGAAGACGAGCCCTATCCAATCACATACTAAGGAGTGATAATCAATGAAATGGAACATTCAAAAAGAGAAAACGGCATTTCTACCTGTATCTACGGGCTTTAACAACTGCCAAATGGACCTCTCTAAAAAGGCGTCTGCTGCCTCGACGAAATCATATCGGGAATTTAGCCATGTTCTTGTTCATTGTGTTTTGACTAGAACTTGATAACATAAATATAAAAAGCCGCATAATCAGCAGCTTCTATTGTTACTATGTTTTGTGACCCGACCATTTCCCGTTGGCTTTACGGGCTACCGTTTACTCCACTATCCACAGGATTTTGTCTGTGGGTAATGAGCCGAACAATTTGCTATCATTACTGCGTAACCAATCATCACCTATAATTTAGCAATATATGAGTTTATAACCTGTAAAATAATTTTAAAGTTCGTATTACATCCTGCCTGTTAGCTTGATTAAATTGTATGAAAATCCAATTATATACTTATCTAATCGGTAATCGGCTCATGTTCTTGTCCCTCGACAGTAGAGTACCGAACTCATTTTGGAAGCTGCTTGATGAAATAACCGTGTCCCACATCGAAAGTCCCCCGCGTTTAGGATAATGATGTTATCCCTTACTTTCTTTTGCAGGTGATCCCTTTGCCAAATATTTTTCCAGCTTTGATCTTGTTGCTGGTAAAGGCATGTAAATCATCACTCTCATATCAGGATCATTGGGGATTTGCAGGGTAATATGATCAAACTCCAGGTGCCCCATGTAGGGATGCTCCACCTCTTTAAATCCTTCAAGAGAGCCGGGAGTTTCATGCTGCAGCCATAGCCGGTCAAATTCCGGATTTTTTCGTTTAAGATCTTCTATTAATTCGGCAAACGACGAATCTTCAACATAGCGGGCTGATGCCGTGTGGAATTCAGCAATCATTCCCGTAGCCTTTTGATCGAAATTTTTAAAGCGCCCTTTCCATGCCGGGTCCGTGAAAAACCGCCAGATTAAATTGAATTCATGAGGCGGTGCTGCCGAGGAAATAGAGAAAACTTCATTTGCAGCATCATTCCAGGCCACAAAATCCCAGCGTCTCCCCAGAATATATGCAGGATTCGGAGTAAGGTCATCCAGCATCCTTTGAAATGCTGACCCGATACTTTCTTTATGAGGAGACAAGTAAGGAGGAAGTGATTCTCCTGCAAGAAAAAAAAGATGGCGTCGTTCATTGGGATTAAGCTTTAGAGCCGCAGCTAGGCTTTCCAACACTTGTACTGACGGACGGATATCACGTCCCTGCTCCAGCCACATATACCAGGATGTGCCGATATTCGACAGCTGTGCGACCTCTTCCCTGCGTAATCCGGCTGTCCGGCGGCGCGACCCAGTCGGCAAACCCACATCCTCCGGGGAAAGACTTGACCTCTGTTTACGCAAAAAATCACCGAGAGCCGAACGGCGCTCGCGATCGTTCATCTCAATCCCTCCTAACCTATTACTCGGAAACCTATGATTAAGCAACCTCTCGTTAAAAGTGTATTAGAAAATTATACTCAATCATAGAAATCGCTTCAATTCAATTTGAAACATTTCAAACCATTACCGACTTTAAAGGAGACAGGCCATGCAATCAATAACACAGCACAAAAATTACAACTCTCAGGGAATGCTTATCAATAAAGTAGCTCTGGTTACAGGGGCCAGCCGCGGCATCGGAGCTGCGGCAGCCAAACTCTTCGCCGAAGAAGGAGCGGCGGTTACTCTCGTCGCAAGAACAGAAGCAGCTCTACGCTCTGGAGTTGAGGAAATTATCGCGAAAGGCGGTAAGGCCGATTACATTGTAGCCGATCTAGCCGATTCCGCCAGCATCGAACGGGCGGTTCAAACGACCGTTGAGCGTCACGGTCGCCTGGATATAGCATTCAATAATGCTGGAATCGGGGCTCCCCTTTCCCCCTTAACAGAGGTCTCAGAAGAGGATTTCGACCTTCTTCAAGCTGTAAATTATAAAGGAATCTGGGTGGCAATGAAAGCGGAAATCAAGGCAATGATCGATACTGCAGGTACCGGTGCCATTGTCAATAACAGCAGCGTCGGCAGCTTCAGAGGTAATCCGGGGTTGTCTGTCTACGGAGCCGCCAAACGGGCTGTTAATAGTCTGACCGAGACGGCTGCCATTGAATACGGACCTTCAGGTATCCGCGTAAACGCTGTTGCACCTGGCACCACCATGACTGAGATGATCGAGGGGTTAGTTGCACAAGTTCCAGATATAATCGAAAAAAGCAGCTCTGTGACGCCTCTTAGGCGTCCTGCCGATCCTCATGAGATCGCACAAGCGGCTGCCTGGTTATTGAGCGATCGCGCCTCTTACGTAACAGGCGTAGTTCTGCCGGTGGACGGTGGAACAAGAGCGTAATCCCATACGGAAGGAGTATCCCAAAGGGTCCATTGACCTGGGATGCTTCTTCCGTATGTTATCACACGCTCCGAGAATGAATCCTTCCCACAAAAGATGACGGCTGTTACTTATCCCTGAATTCTTGCATCTTCCTAAGCTTTGGGCACCGGGATCCTAAGGGCATTCGTCTATAAAGCTCCTGCCAGCTTGCGGGAGGTCAGCCGGTAGGTGGTCGGAGACATCCCCAGCTTGGCCGTAAACTGTTTGATGAAATAAGTATCATACTCAAACCCCGTGGCACGGGCAATTTCAATCAGGCTCATATCGGTATGGGTCAGAAGGTCACGCGAAACCTTTAACCGATAGGCGATCAGGTAACCCATCGCCGTATTTCCGCACCTTTCCTGAAACCGTTTATTCAGCGATACACGGTTCAAATGGGCGCAATCCGTTAGTTCCTGCAAGGCAATCTTTCGCGAGTAATGCGTATGGATGTAATCCAGCACGGCATCGACGGGCGAGTGCTCCCTCTGCTGATTCAATTCCTCGAGCAGGCCTAAAATCTGGATCAGGTATCTTTTGATCCTGCACACCCAAAGGGAGTCGCTTTGCGCTTGAACCTCCGTGCCCAGCACAAAAAAACATTCAAATAGCAGCGGATAAGCCGTTTCGGTTATACGGGGTGCACCATAACAACCCTGCTCTCGTTGAAATAGGGAAAGGCCTGTATGAATCCTTGGCACTGCCGGAAACGACTTTGTTTCAGAAAGAACAGTCGAGTTCATAAAGTCCAGATGAAAGCTGAAGGATTGGGCAGCAATGCTGCATTTTTCCGTTATCTCCACCTTATCCCCGTCTGCCAGACAAAGAATTCCGGGGGCGCTTATCGATACAGGTCGCTCGTTGAGAGTACCTTGAAGGCTTCCGAACGTAATAAAAATCAGCGTAAGCCGCTCAGGATAAGGCAGTGCCGTAAAACTCTCCACCGGAGCAAATTCTATGTTTACGGTCCGGTTTTTGTATCGGTCTATTTGAGGCATCTTGGTCATCCACCTATCAAATCGTATAGTTAAATGCTTCATTTATAACAGTGTATCATGCCGGCACGAAGGATATAATGGCGTTGTGAATCCACAGGAAAAAGGAGGAGCAGCGTTATGGCTGTTGAACGATTTCACATTCATGTCTCTGATGAAGTCCTTGATGACCTGCAAGACAGGCTGCACCGTGTCCGCTATCCGGATCAGCTGGAAAACGCCAATTCCCATTGGGAACGGGGGACGAATCTGCAGGCTTTAAAATCGCTCATCTCGTATTGGAAGGACCATTATGACTGGCGCGCCCAGGAATCGGTCCTTAACCGGCTGTCCCAGTACCGCTGTCAAATCGACGGAATCGATGTACATTTCGTCCATGAACGCGGGAAAGGTTCCGAACCTTTGCCTTTAATTCTCACCCACGGGTGGCCGGACAGCTATCTGCGTTATCAAAAAATCATCCCACTGCTGACCGATCCGGCCAGCTATGGAGGAGACCCTGCGGATGCTTTTGATGTCATCGTCCCTTCGTTACCCGGCTTCGGTTTCTCCGGCCGTCCCGCGCATGCCGGCGTAAACAATTTTCGAGTCGCCGAAATGTGGGCTAAACTCATGACGGAGGAATTAGGTTATGGTCGGTTTGGTGCCGCCGGCGGCGATATCGGCTCCGGCGTAACCCGCTACCTGGCTTCCAGCCACCCCGGACAGTTAGTTGGCATACACCTGACGGATATCGGCATCATCCGGGATCTTATGGCTGCGCCGGAGCCGGACAAACTTTCCGAAGAAGAGCGCCAATACAGGAAAAACGCCGCAGAATGGATAGCCAAAGAAGGCGGTTATATGACGCTGCAATCGACACGTCCGCAGACGCTCGCATACGGCCTTTCCGATTCTCCGGCAGGTTTAGCGGCCTGGCTCATGGAGAAATTCCGGGCCTGGAGCGATTGCGGCGGCGACCTCCTGAACACGTTTAGTTCGGATGAACTGATTACCCATATTATGATTTATTGGGTTACCAACACGGCAGGCTCATCAGCCCGGATGTATTATGAAAATGCAAATACATTGCCGCCGCTGGCCCGTATAGAAGTCCCGACGGGGCTGGCCTTGTTCCCGGCAGATATTCTGCTGCCTCCCAAGGCTTGGGCTTCCCGCAGCCTGAATATTACCCGCTGGACTCCGATGCCCCGCGGAGGCCATTTTACCGCCTTGGAAGAACCCGAGGCGTTGGCCGAGGATATCCGCGCCTTTTTCCGGCCGCTTAGGAACAAGAAAATTCGTCCGTGACAAAATATTGTTAGATACCGAAACACGGTAATGATCCGCTTTCCCGCGCCGTCTGTCTGCAACATATGCATCTTAACGCCAAATCCCCTCTGAAAGTAAAGTCATCCGGGATGGATGGTGAGCATCAGCCCGTTAGCTTAAATGATATCTCGGTAAAATTAGTTTTTTGACTGATCAATGGTACAATGTACACTTATCTTCAGCTCAAAAAAGTTATAAACCGTCTATTTAGCTAGATTTTATGGTAATTCGCTTTTGGCATGAGGTATGATTTTTCAAATTGCTAATGTTTAGATAAACATTTAATCAGAAATGCCACATTATTCTTGTCCCTCGACACCCGTTTATCATGTTAATGACGGATTAATAATGTAATCTTCTCCTAATTTAAGACGACCTTGGTCCTGCACAAAACAGGATCAAGGTCGGTTTCTTTGATTATAGCTGCAAGAAAATCTTATACAGAACCTGAGCTGCTTCTGCTCTGGTTGTCGTTCCGTCAGGACTCAAGATGACATTGCTTCGCCCGTTTATGAAACCCATTTTAACCATTGCAGCCATGTCATCAACAGCGTACTTTGCTACATTTGCCGCATCTGTAAATCTATTGAGATCCTCAGCTGTACGGGTCTGCTCGGTTTTGCCCACTGCCCGCAAAGCCCGCATGGTCAGCACAGCCAAATCTTGTCTAGCAATGTCCGTTTCCGAATAGAAGCTGCCGTTCGAGCCCAGGGTGATCCCGAGTGCTTTCGCGATTCCGATTTCCTCATAGTAGAGGTCTGTTCGCTTTATATCACTGAAGGTGGTGTTGAACTCTGCTTTGAGATCCAGTGTCCTTACCAACCAAGCTAGATACTCACCTCTTGTGACCTTTTGTCCGGGACTAAAGCTTGTTGCCGATGTCCCGTCGATGAATCCTTTGGACGCCATGGTTTCAACCGCTGGTGCGTACCACGAATCCTTGATGACATCATTGAAGAACTTCTTCGTATAAACAACTGCATATTCACCTGTGCTTGCCGCTGGAAAAACCATGGCTTGTAGAGCACTGTCGTATTTGCCATTCAGCAGCTGAACAATCGTACTGTTTGCAGCCAAGTACGAAACTGTAAGGTATTTGGAATTGGCCAATTCTTCAACATCAGGAGCATAAAGCAGTCTGATTTCAGCCGGTGCATTCAAGGCTACCATTTCTTCTCCATCTAATTGAACAGCGAATGCAATAACAGGTCTGCTGTCTGTCACTGATTTTACATCTGAATGAAGCTTTACAGTATCTAGCCGGCTTAGTGACAGTTCTACACTCTTGGCACCTGATGTATACTTCAGCATATTAGAAGGTACGGTAACGGTTCCAAATTCCGTGTTAATCTCGATCTTGATGTTGGCATGCTCTGCGGTTAGTGCAGCGGCAGGAAGCTCAACCGCATAGGAATTGGCTCCCTCTGCTTTCGGAATGTCCACCATGATTGTTTTAATACTACTGCTATTCGCCTTTACATGCTCCAGAGCCTTATTAAGGTCTTCCTGCCGGATGGGTGCTCCTTTAGCTTTACCGGTTTTGGTATTCGTCTTTGGTGCCACAATCTTAATCCAATTCCCTTCGACTTTGATGTTTTCAGGAGCCGGTGAAGGTGTGGTCACTGACACAGGTCCATCCGTTGAAGGCGGTGTTTCCGTAGGCTTCGGATTGATGACTGGATTGCTGATAACGACAGTAAGAGATTGGCTCGCATAATGAGTTGCCGTTTCTTTATATCTTACTTCGTAGACTCCGTTGCCAAGACCTGTAACCTCTGTGCCTGTGATCGCATTCCAGCTGCCAGCGTCCCCTCCCACTTGCCGGTATTCCATTCCAGGACTTACACCAGTGATCTTGCCGTCCTTGGCCCCGGCTGCACTGACATTTACAGCCTTGACCTCTGCACTGGAAGGCGGACTTTGCTCCTGCTTGGTTCCGTCAGGCACAACGATCAGGATCGCAGGACTTGGATTGTTCAAATCCGTTCCGGCGTACCGGAGCTCGTAGCTGCCAGCCTCCAGTCCTTCAATGCTGGTTCCACTAACCGGCATGTAACCACCTTGATCCGTCCTCCGGTACTCCATATCAACAGTCACATTTTCAATTCTGCCATCATTTCCGCCTGCCGCTGTAGGCGGTGTAATGACGAGTCCTTCTGCTGTTGGTGCCTCTCTGTCTGCCTTGGCTTCATTGCGAATGTCCACGGTTACCGGCGGGCTTGCCTTTAGGATGTCTGTGGCTGCATACCGGATCTGATAACTGCCGGGCTCCAGATCGCTAATACTCGAACCTGTAACAGGCGTGTAGTCCTCTTCGCCCAGCTTCCGGTATTCCATCGTATCATCCAAACCCTCAATTATGCCTTTTATACCGGTATCCGAATTGGCGTGTGAGATCACCCACCCACTCGCATCGGGTGCAGCCTGCTCCTGTGTCTGCCCTTCCGGTATAACGACTTCCTTATCCGGGCTGGCGCTCAGCGAACCAGTCTTCATATACCGGACATAATATTTACCGGCGGTGAGACCTGTGACCTCAATTCCTGCAATTGCTGTATATTCTTCTTCGCCTTCCTTCTTATACTCCATTTCTGTTGTCACACCGATCAGTTTGCCGTCATCTCCATCAGGAATGGACGGTGCCACACCGGCCGGTGTTACTGGAGCCTCACGATCAGGACTGGATATGGCCTGGTGAACTTCCCATTCCCATAGGCCTACACCGTTATCGCCTGCCCGCGATTGCTTGGTCAGGGTCACTCGCACTGCCTTTACATTCAGCACCGAGTCAAACGTGTAGGGATTGGAGGATTCCGCCGGAGTATGTTCAACCACTTTGATTCCCTCCGTAACCGTTCCCGCAGTTACCCATTCATCAGTTGCGCTATCCGCCGGGATATAGGAATATACAATTTGGGTAGGCGGCTTGATTCCGCCGGCATCTGACCACAGCACCAGATTCGAACTCCGGATAGATGCACCCTGCGGCCATTCATATTGCACCCACTCCTCTGCGCCTTCATGACCCCAGGTTCCCCAATGCGAAATGTTGTTGCCATCTTTCTTTCCGTCGTTTACTGCAGCCAGACTCTCCCAAGGAGAGGTATAGCTGGAAGAAGCATTTGCGAGGAAGGCCATATTGCCGTCTCTCGGACTGAGCAGACGCAAATCCATCAGCAGCTTCTCAAGCGCCAGGGTAACTTCTTCGTCTGTGGCATTCATATTCTTGATCACAGCAGAAGCATCTGTCTTCGACGCTTCGATTGGCGCAAGGCCAGGATCTGCAAGGTTTGAAGCATTTAATGTATTTACATAGTTATAGACCTTGATCAGTTCTGACTTATCTACCGCTCCGGTATAGCCGTATACCTTCCATTCCAGAATACCGCTGCCATTAACGGAAGGCTTCATGTCCATACGAACACCTGTAATATAGGCGGGCTCAAAGGTAGTCGTATTGTATTTATTAAGTTCATTGCCCAATCCCTTTATGTCCCGCGGGGTGTACCATTTTCCATCTTCGCCGCGAAGCATAAGCTGCATATCCTTCGGACGGAAGTTCCCGCCGCCGTCCTGGAAGACATATACATCCATAGAAGAGGCCAGGAATGGCTGATCCCATTCATACGTCACCCATGCCGGATCTCCTTCTCTACCCCAGTTATGCCATGCACTGTTGGGGGCACCTCGGTTCGGAGAGAAATCTGCCGAGCTTTTAGGTTCAATGCCGTTATTCATCGCTTCCGGATAACCGTCGCCACCAGAGAAGCTGGCGGAAGCCTTGGCTGTCAGCGCCGCATTTTGCAGCTCAGTATTCACGACATGGACGGTAGCCCGAACCTCCAAAGCACTGCCAACGACGTTTCCTTTGGCTTCGAATTGGCCTGCACTAGCATAGAAGCTTGGATCAATAGCATCCCAAGTGATTTCCTGCTCTAGATACCCGTCCTCTGACAAAATATGGATTTGTCTAGGAAGTTCTGGTTCAATATCTTTCTTGGTGACAACGCTGAGTGCCCGGTAAACGTCAACGGTATCTTCCTTGATCTCTATCGTTACATCCTTGCTGGCCTTCTTGTCTCCGTCTGCCGCACTGAAGGTAAACGTGTAGGTACCTGCCTTGCTTACACGTGCATAGGCCGCTGTTTTGTCACCATCCACAAAGGAAATGTCCGCTGAACCTTCGGGCTTTTGCTTAATGGCCCATGAGTACTTCAACTGGGGTTCTTCTTCCTCGCTATGCACAGGATCGGGAATGGCCTCCCCGGACAATACCACGATACTGTTATTGCCAACATCCTGAACCGCAGACACTTGGCCAATTGCTGGAGGTTGTTTCTCCGGCGGTGAGGCCAGCTCGAAGTTTACTTGGTTAGAGCCCGTCAGTTGTCCATCACTTGCGCTAAGCATAACCGTATAAGAGCCTTCTTTGGTACCCGTAGCCTGTGTAATGCTTGCTTTCGGATGAGTAAAGGTGAGCTTGCCGCCATCCGGGGCGCTGACCACTTCCCATTGGTAAGACAGAGTCCCTTCAGGCGCGCCATCATCGGTTACAATCCCATTCAGCATAAATGGAATCAACGCCTGTGGATGTTGTGTCGCCAGCTCTGCAGTAATTTGCGGAGCTTCATTTTCACCGCCGGCTGACTTTTCAATGATCAATTCAGCACGCTGCACGCTACCCATCTGAAACATGGCAACGCCTTCATTGTTCTGAACATAGAACTGTCCGGCAGCTGCACCATTCAGCTTCATGGTATAGTATCCGTTCTCCATCCCCACTCCATCGAACAAAATCCGTGAAGTATGCTCTTTCCCTGATGGATTCAGGAGCTGAAGTCTAAAACCGTTACCATCTTTTTGAATTTGCGCGCTTTCTATTTTATCGCTTTCCAGCTCCAAATAGATTTTCTCATCGATCAGATTGATCCGCTTGCCGAAACCGTCTTTCGGCGTAATGTTGTAGCTGTTTCCTTCGTCACTCACCAGCGCTCCATAACCGAACAGCCCGAATATCGGATCTGTAACAATATCGGAGCTGATGCTGAGAAGGGAACCATAGAGGCCTTCTTCCGATTCGCCTGAAAAATCGTTCCAGCCGTTACTCATGACGCGTGAGCCGCCATCGTATACGTCCTTCGTGCCTGTGCCTCCTTTATACATCGAATATCTCCAAGAGGTGCTGCCAACGGAATTAGCCGAAATCTGTCCCATATTGACGGCGTTAAAGTTCGAAATCTTCGCGGCATAATTGCGCTGCTGTGCAATTGCCTTCTGCTCCACTGATCTGCCATCATTCTCATACCTAAGCCAGTCATCCATAATGTATCCAGCTAAAGACGCAGTATATTGAAAATTCCACCAGCCTTCACCGCCGCGGAATACGGGCACGGAATAATGGAACCAAGTAGGCTGAATCCCGCGCATGGCACGTGTTTTCCAATCGGCCATTTCCATACTTTTCTCAGCTGCACCTGTAAGAGAGTCTGCTGGATAGTACGTGCGCAGAGCCTTCGCTGCGGCATAAGCCCCTTCTTCGCCAGTATTGTCATATTCAAATTCCGATCCGTAAGGATAAGTGGCTCTAGTCATATTCCGTCCCTTGTCGAGGGCGAACTTCTTCTGCAGATTGGCTGACTCGGTCTGCATCCCCTCTTCCTTCAGTGCTTCAATCATATCCGGGATTTGCTGCTCGCCATAGAATCCGATGGCCCCGGTGGAAACGCGCTTATAGTAGATGTTATAAGCTTTCTCCAGATAAAACTGAGGCGATTCCCGGTACTCGATCAGATTAGGATAAGCCTTCTGAATCCGGTACATGTTGAAAAATCCGGTAGCTTCCATGATTTCGGAGAACGTACGTGTATAAGGCTTATCCTTGTCGGTGTACGCTCCAGAATCTTTCAGCCAGTTCGCAACGATATAGCTATCCTGAGTATTCTTCATGTATCGTTCCCACATGAAGTCGATCAGGTATGTCTCGATAGATCGAATTTCATCGGGGTTGGGAGCCAGATAGTTCTTCATCGTCATGAAATTAATGTTGTCATGGCTCCAGTCATCTCCCCAGTGGTTTGTGTTGAGATCCATGCCGCTTGAAAGATACCAGTCGAAATAGTTCCCGTAAGTTGGACTTTCCGGGTTGTTATCCTGTGTTTGCTCAACCATGAATTCGGAATGCGCATCCGAGATTGCATCCAGCTCGGCCAGAACATTGAACTCAAATTGAGTGAATTTATCTACCCATTCGTTGCCGTCCTTCAGCTTATATTCGATACGCACGCTGTTGTTGCCGATCGAATCAAACTGAAGCGAATAGATATGATGCTGTTCACCATTTACGATCTTGGTCTCCACAAACTCAACCGACTCGTTGTAACCGGGGTTTCCGTCAGGCAGTCCACGTCCGGCCCGCGAGTTGTCAACCATTTCCTTTCTGCTCTTCCCAGGCTTGATATCCGGAATATGCGCTTCGTCAAACGGATCATTCTCTGCCACATTTTGAATATCGATGGATTGTACATCAACGATACTGTCGTCATAGTGCAGGTCCAGCTTGACAGGCATATTGATGGCTGTCTGGAAGCCCGGCACCGCTACGGCATCAATCATGCCTGATTTATACAGGATGGACCGGAGATTGGCTTCACGGTCTTCCATTGAAGTCGAACTGTTATTAGGGCTTTGGGCGCTCTCCTGCGGCGTATTGTCGCCTCCACGGACTGCTGAAAATTTGAACTTATACGTCTTGGACTCATCCGGGCCTAGGACGAGGCTGGAAGCATCCGTAAAGTATCCGCGGCCCGTTTTCTGGATTTCTTTGGAGTGGATATAGAGCACGTTCAGCCCCGGATACCAGCCGCCACTGTCTCCTGTCCAGTTCTTAAAGGTGTCTGCAGCACGCCGCTCTCCTGCCTCATGCATCCAATAATCCACATACTCGATTCGAGCGCCGCTTTCCGGCACCGGAGTGAAGAGCATGAAGTTTCCCTCACCACTGGTGCGGATGGCATAAGAATATCCACTGTCAGCACCTGCGAAATTATGCACCGTCACACGGTCATCATAGGTATCGGATAAGGACTGGTATTTGTTGTTCCAGGGCATGGGCAAGCCGATATCCCCGAATTCGATATACTGATTGCTCTTGTTCTTCAGCGTAATCTCCCAAAGCATTGAACCGTCATCGGTCTCCATATCAAAAACGGATTTCACATCGAAGCCCTTCATTACCCGCTGGTCTGTAGAGTCCAGATTCTGTCCAATAAAGTTGACTTCTACCTTCTTGCCGTCTGCTGATGCTGTCTTGTTGATGTAGGGGTTATCCGGATTAATCGTTGAATATTGTGTAGATCCCCCGGCAGCCAATGTTTTATTGGTATCCACTTCTACAAAGCCGTCCCTGTTGTCAGGGAATTGTTCATTGGCACCCGTACGGTAGGAGAAGATCATTTCCCCCATCCATTGGTGCTGGGTACCATTCTGCGGCGATGTAGTGTTAGGCAGAACGAAATTGATCGGCTCCCCCTGTTTATTCGTAGGATTGTTGTTGATATAGAGCTCTTCAATCTGGCCTAAGTCGCCGACTTTGGCCGACAGGCTGGCATTGGAGATAGCGGTCTTGACTGCAGCAGCCGCAACCTCAGGCAAAGCACTAACCTGTAGCGGCAGACTTGGAATAGCCAGGAGCAGCGCGATCATAAGCGGCTTCCACTTCTTCGAAATCATTGTCATTATAACCTCCTGTATACATGTGATCATATCCATTAGGGGTTTAATTCTCTTAAAACCGGTAAGTATAGTTTCTTACACGAAATACCTTTGACCGATCAATCGAAAAATGACGTTCATGCTTTCGTCTAAAGTAGAATCTCTAAGTCGTTTGTTAAGATATCGAATCCTATAACCGTTATTCCACATACGTGGAACTTACATCGTTTAGCACCCCTTCAGATGATGATAGAATGCCCCACCTTCTCGTTCGACGCAGAGGCAATAAAAACAAGACAGAAGCTTGCGACATCCATTTCGTCAATAGAGGGATTTCTTTTAACCTTTCACCCCGCCAACCGTGAGACCTGAGATAAAGCAGCGCTGAAAGGCACCCACATGGTAATCGATACCACTGCAGCCACTCAGAGCCATCACTACAACAAGAAGACATACCCCTAACCATACCTGCATTTTCTTCATGTGCAATCCCCTTCCCAAGGTTGTAATCCTGAATCCGTTTAAGGCTAGAAACTGAATTTCGTAAGCGCTTTATTTTCTATGTTACTTTCTGTATCCTAAAAAATAAATGCTCGATGCCAACATGAATTTTAAATATTTCAACCTGTTCGGAGGTGCCGGATTGGACTCGCCCGAGGGAGCTTAACGCCGCAACTGTTAGCCGTCGTAGACAGCTGCCGATCTCCGCGCCCCGCGTATCCGGAGAGGACTAGGATGGCGGAACTGCTGCGCGAACCGGCGTATCAGTCTATAACTTTATTTACTCGGTATAAAACATTATTCTGCAGTCTACTAGTTTATTTGCTTTGAACTGTCGTAGGGAATAAGCAAAAGCCGAACCCGTCTTTTGAACAGGGTTCGGCTTTCTTATTTACGTGCCGGAAGCTAGGTGCATGTATCCTTTGTTTACTGGTATTTTGCGTACTCATCTTTTAACCAGAGCTTATTGTTCTGCACGATGTATTGCTCAGATTCAGTTGATATTTCACCTTTATTAATACATGACCACCCGTGTTTAACCTCTCATCGTGTCAGTTGTCCATAACAATGTGAACATTTTCATGTATTGTTGTACTTAATGAAGTTTTAAGTGCATGTGATCAATGTTTAGATATACATCAAATCGGCAATGGGCTAACCCTGGTTAGCTTTCCATGGCATATCTTCAAGGTTAACGCCAAACTTCTTTTCTACCTCAAGAATAATCGCCCCATCATCATTTTCCGTAATTCTATGACCCAGCAATACAGGGAATTTTTCGCTTGAGAATTTTTTTACCAACGATTCAGCTTCTTCCCGGCTAGGAACTTCAAATGTTTCAACGGTTTTAAGCAATTTCATGTTATTATTTCCTCCTTCTATTCCTAACAAATAGTCTGTTGTAACTCGGAAATACCTTGCAATTAAGGGCAGCATTTCTAAGTCAGGATAATTAGCGGATGTCTCCCATCTTGAAATTGTCTGAACCGAAACGGCTAGAGCATTGGACAGTTGCTCTTGGGTAATACCACTTTTCAACCTTAGTTTTCTGATGATCGAACCAATCTTCATGTTTGCACCCCTAAAGCGAATTTCTTACGTTACATTTAGATTTTACTGTTCAAGGAAATGTATAACCAGCACTTAAACCGAGAACAAACTTAACAAGTATGTTATGTTAAGATTGAATTAATCGGCTCGTTATCGCAACGAAGGCAGCCGATCTTTGTGGTCGGCTGTCTTCGGGGCATCATTAAGCTATATTTCACCCGACAGCTTAACCGTCAAGTTCAGCGACTTCAATGGGAATATGTCCTTGTCCCTCGACATTCTTCCAGCCCCTACTATTTCTCCTCACGGAAATGGAGGATGAAAAAAGAAGCTGCAACAAAAGGTCCGGGTAATGCCAAACCTCCTCTTGATGCAGCTTCTTTTGTACTTCTACTCGTTTTGCACAGCGAATTCATAATAACTTTAAGCTTTGCGAAGCATTTGTCTCTCGCTTAGCTGTGAAAGCATATCCTTCGTCATGGCCTTCAAGTCGTAGCGTGCATGAAATCCCCATTCTGTTTTCGCTGCCGTCGCATCAATGGAATGCGGCCAGCTATCGGCTATCGCCTGTCTCTTAGGATCAACGTCATAATCGAGGATAAAGCCGGGAAACTCCTCCCGAATCGCTGCAGCGATCGCCTCCGGATCCACGCTCATTGCGGTGACATTAAATGAGTTTCGGTGAATCAACCGGGAAGAATCCGCTTCCATTAAATCAATGATAGCATTCAGGGCATCCGGCATATACATCATGTCCATGCTTGAGTCTTTGGCGATATAAGATGTATACCGGCCAGCCGTCACGGCTGCGTAATAAATTTCCACCGCGTAATCCGTCGTTCCTCCGCCGGGAGGCGTCATATAAGATATTAAACCTGGGAATCGTAGCCCCCTAGTATCCAGGCCGTACTTGTGAAAATAATAATCACAAAGCAGTTCGCCGGACACTTTGCTCACGCCGTACATCGTATTGGGCCTCTGAATCGTATCCTGCGGGGTATTGTATTTCGGAGTCGTATGGCCAAAAGATCCAATGGAGCTTGGAGTGAACAATCTGCAGCCGAGCTCTCTGGATATTTCAAGTGCATTCATCAATCCGCCCATATTCAAATTCCAGGCAAGCAGGGGTTTCTCCTCTGCGGTAGCCGACAGCAGCGCAGCCAAATGAATGACGGTATCAACTTCGTACCGCTTGGCGATTTCGAACATCGCCTTATCATTCGTCACGTCCAGCAGCTCGAATGGTCCGGATCGGGTAATTTCGTGGGCTGATGACCGGAGATCCGTAGCAACGACGTGATCCGCACCATAAATCTCACGCAATTTAACAACTAACTCAGAACCGATTTGGCCCAGTGCTCCGGTCACCAATATCTTGTTCATAAGACATTCCTCCCGAAATATACTCCCGCGAATGCATCTAAATCAGCTTCATTTCCTTACCAACTTTCTCATAAACGGAGATCACCTGGTCAAGCATCTCCTTGGTATGGGCAGCTGTCGGCATGTTGCGTATTCTACCGGTTCCTTTCGGAACTGTCGGAAACAGGATTCCCTTGGCGTAAACGCCTTCTTCATAGAGCCGTTTGCTGAACTGTTGGGTGGTTACTTCATCGCCAATGATACAAGGTGTAATCGGCGTTTCGCTTTGGCCTACATCATATCCAAGCCGGCTCAAGCCATTTTTCAAATGATTGCCGTTCCCCCACAGCTTCTCGATCAGCTCTTTGTCATTCATCAAAATGTCGATAGAAGCGCTACAAGAAGCGATTGCAGCCGGAGGTAGCGATGTCGAGAACAGAAACGGACGGCTTCTTAGCTTCAACCATTCGATCAGTTGTTTTTTACCCGCCACATAACCGCCGACAACGCCGATCGCCTTGGAAAGAGTACCAATTTGAAAGTCAATGCGGTCGGACAATCCAAAATGCTTTACGGTTCCCGCACCTGCTCCGAGAACGCCCGAACCGTGGGCATCATCCACATAAGTAATCAGATCGAATTCTTCTGCTATTTTCACGATTTCGGGCAGCTTTGCTATATCACCATCCATGGAGAAAACCCCGTCGGTGATGACCATAATTTTATGGTACTGACCGGATTCCTTGGCCTCTTTCGCCTGCTGTCTTAAATCATTCATATCCGAATGCTTAAAGCGAATCACCTTGGCTCTCGACAGGCGGCACCCATCAATAATTGAAGCGTGGTTCAGCTCATCGGATAAAATCGCATCATGCTGGTCCATAACCGCGGATATAGCAGCCATATTACAGTTAAATCCCGATTGATACACGATAACGGCTTCCGTTTTTTTGAAACGGGCCAGTTTTTCTTCAAGCTCAATATGAAGATCCATCGTACCATTAATTGTTCTCACAGCCCCTGCGCCTGCCCCATATGTCTGCGCCGCCTTAACTGAAGCATCAATGAGGCGGTCATCTGTTGCCAGTCCCAAATAGTTATTAGAAGACAAATTGATTAGGGACTTTCCGTCGATACGAATAACAGGACCATTTGCACCCTGCAGCGTATCGATGACGTTATATAGACCTTTAGTCTTTAGATTTTCGATGTTCGAATTTAAAAATTGGTCCAATGCTCGACTTGACATTCGATTCCCTCCTTGATATACGTTTGTACTCGTACAGGAGACATGAAATTCTGCGAAAAACCTTTTTATAAAAGGGTTTAGACTAATTTCAATGTAGCATCTTTTTTATTTTTTGTACACATGTGAAGGACATAAAAATAAAAAATCCGCAAATAAACATAGCGATTGCTTCCCCCCTCCCCGGAAGCAATCGCTACTGAATCCTTGTTTGTATTTTTTGCTGCTCGGTAACTTCTTGTGCAGCCATTATTTCTTTTGCTTATTCCTTTACATCATTCGATTTACCCGAATTCAAACGGTATTCTTCCGTGGCAAACGTAATAAGCTGACTCCGTACGGAAGCACTTGCCGAGGTTAGGCTCTCCTGACCGCTATAGTTCCATAGCTACAAACTCCTTAAGGTGCTAGCATTCCCCATGCCATCAGCACTGTTCGGATCATCATGTTCGCCTGCAGCACTCGGAACAAAAAGTTGTACCGATAACATAAAAAAGCCGCTATAATTATAGCGACTTCAACCGGACTATATTCTTGTCCGATAGCATCCCAAGCATACAGAGCGACGGCTGTGAAATGTTTCCCTCCGGTGTCTTATCGATGTTTAGGATGACAGATGGATAGCTTCTCCCGGTTCAAGGACGACCCCTACTCCATCCTCAAGGAGCGAGGCGAAGTAATAGGGGTCTTGTTGAATGTACGGAAACGTATTGAAGTGGATCGGCACAACTTGTTTGGCTTGAAGCCAATCTGTGGCTACGGCCGCGTCTTCCGGGCCCATCGTATGGTTGTCGCCAATCGGGAGAAAAGCCAGGTCAATGTCATTGCGTTCCCCAATCACTTTCATGTCGTAAAAAAGGCCCGTGTCACCTGCATGGTATATTGTTTTGCCTTCGGCGGTGAACAGAATTCCGGTAGGCATTCCCGTATAGATAATGGTTCGGGTCTCAGGGTTAACATAACTAGAGCTATGGAAAGCCTGAGTCAGCTTCACTTTACCAAAGTCGAAGGTGTACGCCCCGCCGATACTCATGGCATGGGTTCTCACTCCCTCCCATCCGAGCACATCTGCCAGCTCTGCCGAGGCAATGACCAATGCGTTGTTTCGTTTCGCAATGTCTACCGTATCCCCTACATGATCTCCGTGGCCGTGGGTTAACAGGATTACGTCTGCTTGTATACTGGCCGCATCCAGATCGGTATTTGCGTTGCCTGTAATGAACGGATCAATCAGGATGGTAGTGCCGTTTGTTTCGATTTTTACTACAGAATGTCCATGATAGGATACTTTCATTTGTATTCCCCCTTTGATGAAATTGCTGATGCCGGGTTTCTTCGGATTAACGTGAGGTAACAGATGACTGCGGCGATATTGGATAACGCGATGACCGTTCCCATAGGGATGGCTGATTGACCTCCTCCGATCCCGGTAAGAGGTGCAGCGAGTCCGCCCAGCACGAATGAGATCAGGCCTAACAGCGCGGAAGCGCTCCCGGCGGCTTGTCCATAGTTCTGCATCGCGAGGGAGAAGCCAGTCGTAGTTACGACGCCGACGCTGGATACTACGAAAAATAGCGGCACTAATACCGCGTATAACCCCCCACCGCTCAATAACACCCCGAATAACGCCAAGCTGCTAATGGTTGCAAGCATAATTCCACTGACGAAAAGTGTATACCCGCTTATTTTGCCGGACAGCCTACCCGTAACTTGCCCAGCGATGATCAAACCAACCCCATTCAGCGCGAACAAAATGCTGAACAATTGCGGCGAAGCACCGAATAGGTCTTGAATTACGAACGTGGAGCCTGAAATATACGCAAACATCGCAGCCAGAACGAAACCTTGTGATAAGGCGTAACCCATAAAGATCCGGTCCCGAAGCAGGGTTCGGAACGTAACAATCGTCTCCTTCCAGCCGCCCTTCACTCTGTCCTTCTCTGGCAATGTCTCTTCCAGAGTGGTGAAGACTGCAACGAACAGAATCGCAGCAATAAGACTTAACGCTACGAATACGCCCTGCCAGGAAGCCACCCGCAGGAGCTGCCCGCCGGCAATCGGCGCAAAGATTGGACCGGCCCCGTTCACCAGCATCAGGAGTGAGAAAAACCGGGTCAATTCGGCCCCTGAAAAGAGGTCCCGCGCCACCGCCCGGGAAATCACTACGCCGAAGCTTCCAGCCAGACCTTGTACAAACCGCAACGCGATAAATGACCAGATGGCCCCGCTTAAGGTACACCACACGGATACGGCGATATACAGGAATAACCCCACAAGCAGCGGCCTGCGCCGTCCGTGCATATCGCTCAGCGGACCGGCTGCCAGTTGCCCGAACGAGAGTCCCAACATGCAGGCAGTCAAGCTAATCTGCGCCATGGCAGGTGATGCCTGCAAATCGCTGGCTAATGTCGGCAGCGCGGGCAAATACATGTCCAGGGAGAACGGGGCGAGCGCAGCCAAAGCACCCAATATGACCGCCACCCCCGCTCGTTTCCCCGCTTTCAGCCCTGCTTGTGCCTGAAGCTCTGTCATGCTCTTCCCCTCCTTGAATTCACCAAATACGCCTTCGATTCGAACGCCCATGAACACCTCCATGAGGATGCCCATCCAATGCTCGTATACCGGGTGAGCGATGGATGGGCAAAATGTTGCGAAGCATATTCAGCGTGTTATCTGAATGTAGTCTTAGAAGTTTTTGGCGGCTATGCGTGCTTTCTCGATCGCTTCGGCTTTGATTTGTGGAGCGCGGTCTCCTGCAGTGGACACTCCTTCAATAAACAGATTATCTAAATCGGTGATGCCTACGAAGTTCAGGACGGTTTTCAAATGACGGCTGCCGTTCTCCCGGTCCGCCACAGGTCCTTCCGAGTAAATGCCGCCGGTAGCCTGGATATGGAATGCTTTTTTGTTTTCAAGCAGGCCAACGGGACCGTTCTCTGTGTATTTGAAGGTTTTGGCTCTGACGCAGAAGGAATCAATGTATGCCTTCATTACCGGAGGGTAAGAGAAGTTCCACATAGGTGTTACGAACACATACTTGTCTGCAGCAACGAATTCATCAAGCAATGTATTCAACTGAGTTAATTTGAGTTGCTGCGCGGCAGTCAATTGATCAAACGAACCACCATTTTGAAGGGTTCCCCAGGCTTCCCATACGTCAACGTCAATTTGGGGAATGTCGCGCCGATACAAGTCTACATGGACTACTTGATCTCCCGGATTGCTTTCTTTGTAAGCTTGAACGAATTGCTCTCCGACGGAAAGACTGTAAGATGCTTCAACGCTGCCGGGATGGGCAGTTATATAAAGTACAGTTGACATAATTAAAACTTCCTCTCATCATTAAGTTTAGTTTGTGAAATTACACGATAAATGGAGCGATGCCGTTACCATAAGACCAGTTTTCTTTGGTGACCTCAACCAGATTGATGAACACATCTTCCGTTCTGATGCCGCACTGCTGATGAAGCTGCTCGGCTAATACCTCATAGAACTCTTTCTTCACTTCTGCTGATCGGCCAGCATTCAGCGTGACCTGAACGATTAGAAAACCGTTACTTCTATCAATATCCAGGCAATTCGGATCAAAGCTGAAATGGTCACGTTCAAGTTCTTCTACAATCAGAAAGCGATCGTTCTGGGGGACATGCAGCTTGTCCACAATCGTCTGCAAGACGACCTCGCTAATACGGGCTTTCTCTTCGCTGGAGCGACCCTTCAATGTGGTAATGCGAGTCAATGGCATGTGTGTTACCTCCTCGTTGTTGTTGATATGGCTAATTATATCTGTTAGAATCCAGAACACGAATGTACATAAGTTCGTGTTTGTTCGTGTGAAGCTGCGGAAACTATGGAATTCAGGTGATAGGATGGAAGACGGGAAATTGCCAAAAGATTGGCCTCATGAATGGATCAAAAAAATTCGTTCCAGACCTGCCAGGCACAGCTTATCCAAACGGATGCGGCAAGTGGACCTGGCACGGCGGGTCGGTGTTGATCCACGAACGGTGCAGCAATGGGAGAATGGAGACCGCCTCCCCAGCGTGGGCAGTCTCAAACGAATGATACAAGCGTTCTGCGAAGAAGGGCTTCTCCTGGAAGCCGATCCGCGTCATGAGGCTGAGGAGCTTTGGAATTCTGTAAAGCGCTTCTCGGAAGCGCGGTCAGCGACCTCACGGGAGTTTCCCGATTTCGACGCAACCTGGTTCGACACATTGGTTACTATGGAAGGGACAACACCGAAACCAATGATTGCCGCGCCGCAGGCTTCAATCGCGCCAGCACACCGGCTGCCCAAGCTCCCTACGCTCTTCGTTGGACGAAGTCTAGCCATGGCTGACTTGAAGGAACGGCTGAATGCTCACTCCCTGGTCTCTGTCGTGGGTCCCGGAGGAATAGGCAAGACGTCCCTTGCTGTTCAGGTGGCTTCAACGCTCGGGGGAACGTACCCACAAGGGATATGGATGTTTGAATTCGGCTCTGTCAAAGAACCGCAAGACCTGGGACAACTGCTTCTGTCCGCATTAAGGCTGCAGAACCAGGCAAACGGGACCGATCTTCAAACGATACTGGAGGCTTTGTCCGACCAGAAAGCACTCTTTATTTTTGATAACTGCGAACATGTCATTGACGCAAGCGCGTCTTTGGCTGAATCACTTCTTGCATTCGCGCCGGGGCTGACGATCCTCGCCACCAGCCGGGAACCACTCAATATTCCCGGGGAATCCGTCTATCGGCTTCCTCCGTTATCTTTTCCAGCGGACGAGCATTTGCTTGAGGAGATAACCGAACAGGAGATCATATCCTTTGAAGCCGTGCAACTTTTTTTGGAGCGGGCGCATATTGCTGCGCCCCAGTTTCAGCCCACATTGCAGAATCTCAGACTTGTTGGCTCTATTTGCAAAAAGCTGGAGGGAATCCCGTTAGCCATTGAGCTGGCGGTTGCCAGAATGAACATGCTGACACTGGAACAAATCACGGAACGCCTAGGGAATCTGCTGACCTTACTGACAGCAGGCAAACGAACCGCTGTGACCCGTCAGCAAACGCTCAAATCCACAATTGATTGGAGTTATGAATTGCTGACCGGCAAAGAACGTCTCATGTTGAGGCGGCTTAGCGTATTTGCGGGAGGGTTTACTTTGGAGGCGGCGGAAGAGATCTGCATCTGTGAGCCCGGAATGCCTGAGCGGGAAGATCGCATCACTCGCGAAGACGTACTCGACCTGTTGTCCAGTCTGGTCAACAAGTCTCTCGTTTCTATCGAGATCGGCGAGAATTACCGCTACATCCGCTACTTCATGCTGGAAGCTATCAAAGAATATGCAGGCGGAAAGTTGCAGAAAGAAACCGACAAGCATAAGAGCCATCAGCTTTCTGAACGCCATGTTCGTTATTACAGTCAATGTTTGGTCCGTGCGGAGCCCAAATTCAGGACTCACGAACGCGAAGCGTGTATTGATGAAGTACGGCAAGAATATGCGAACCTGCGTTCTGCCCTGGAATGGTCGTACTCTAACCCGCATGCCTATTCATTTGGACTTCACATGGTCTCAAACCTCTATTGGTTCTGGCTGCACGAAGGCAGGCTGAAGGAAGGATTGTTCTGGCTGAATCGCTTTCTGGATAATGAAACACACGAAGGACAGTCTGGCACCGATTCCGCAAAGGCTTTGCATGGACGTGGTGTCATTCAATTTATCCGTGGAAATGTTGAAGATGCCATGTATTCGGCGATCAGAAGCGTGGAACTCGCTCGCGATTTGGGAGAAAGCTCTCTCCTTATCTCCTCCCTTCGACTGCTCGCGTTTCTTCACATCAAACAGAAACGGCTTGAGGAAGCCGAACCGTTGGTACAGATGAGCATTGATATTGCTAGAGCCACGGGCGATTTGTGGAATTTAGCTTCCTCATTGCATGCTTACGGGAAGCTCCGATTAGGACAGCATAATTATTTTGAAGCGTCTAAGAGCCTGAATGAGAGTGTACATTTCTTCGAAGTCGTCCAGGACCAATGGGAAGTATCTGGTCCATACGAAAGTCTGGGGTATTCCGCCCTGAAGCTTGAGCAGATTACTGCTTCTATTGAATATTTCAAAAAATGCATCGCCGCAAGCCAGATCTACAGAGGTTCTTGGATTCTATCGCGTGGTCTTGAAGGATTAGCCATTGCCTTATGTGCTAAGAAGGCCTTCACCGAATCTGCAATCCTTCTCGGAGCTGCTGAGAAAGGCCGCCAAAGCTCTGGCGGGGAGGCCATGCCCAATTTTCCCGCAGAGCATGAAGAGGTAATTCTTGATCTTCAGCATGTTTTTTCTGAGCAGGAATTGCAAGAATTGTGGAGCAAAGGTAAAGCAATGACACGTTCCCAAGTGCTTGCGTATTCACTGGAAATTTAGGTGATAAGCAAGAATAAGTGACGACCGTTTTCTCAAGATCATAATGAAAACGGTCGTCCACTTTTGCTAACTTTAATATTTTTGGATTCCACCTGACATTGTTGAGGGAAATATCAGCCGCCAAATGGAAATGGTATTGTCCCTTTTTTAAACATCATGAGTTCTAATTTTACAGGAAAGGTATATCCCATTGACTCTAACAACTTCATAGCTCCTTTATTTTGTTCATTAACCAGGAAATCCACTTCGTTTCGGTCATTCTTAATGTCTTTGCTCTTCTTTCCGCGTCATGCCAATGACATCGTGTCCAGCTTGGTACGAGTTGCGGCAGCAACAATCTCCCAATAACATAACACCACTTGCACCAGCTACGAAAATTTTCATAAAAATTAAAACTATAATTCTCATTATTTCGAAAAACAAATAGGGCAGGAATGAACATACGTCATCCCTGCCCTTTTTAGAAACTGCCTAAAAAATATTTATATCAATTATCCGTAATAACGATTAAAATCAAAAAAATCATCGAAATAAACTCGGGCCAAGGATTACAATACACTTCAAAACCGTTCAACTGCAAGCCGGCGATACAACCAGGACCGATTCAGAAGAGACTAAACAACCGTTCCCCGGTGAAATACCGAGAAATGGCCGCAGCTTGAATGTTGTCTTTTTAAAGTGTCTACTTGACAGGGTTATGACCAAATAGCGATTTTTAATGGGAATATGTTCTTGAACCCCGACAATTGATCGACCCCATTCTCCTACTTCATGAAATTGCGTAAATCATCCCTTCTTCGGTGCGGCGATCTGACGCGCTACCCTCTCGGCTAATGTTGCATTAGCCTGGGATAAATAGCCTAACACCACCCTTTGAATCTCATGAGAAGCGGCCGATAAGTCATCAGCGAGGTTTTGAACAAGATGATCCTGCTGAACTTGCGTTAGCGATTGGTAGAATTCTCCCGCTTGCGTGAAATTATCGGGCTGTGGAATATCGGATCGAACGATCCGGCCGGCTACATAGCGCCCTGTCCCACTCGTTACCTGTTCAGTCGGTGACCAGTTTGTTTGATGGTTAATCGGAATTTTACGGAAATCCGATCCAAGGCGATGCCGCTGTGAATCCCAATAAATATTGCTGCGGCCTTGCAGCATTTTATCATCGGACAGCTCGACACCATCCAGAAGATTTGTCGGAGAGAATGCCAGTTTCTCGACCTGCTCCTGATAATTCGTAGGGTTCGTATCCAATACGAGTCGACCAACTGGCAGCAGCGGGAAATGACGTACATCCCATACTTTCGTGTCATCCAACGGATCGAACGACAGCATTGCCTCATCCTGTGGGTTCATCAACTGCACATACAGCCCGTATTGGACTGGTGTGCCTTTGGCAATCGTATCATATAGATCTTTACCCGAATAATCGGGATTCTCGCTGGCCAAACGAGCCGCTTCTTCCGCATCGATATATTGCTCTCCAGCCAACGGAATCCAGCGATATTTGACATAGAAGCGATCGTTCTGTGCATTTTTCCAAACATAGGTGTTAACACTGTGTCCTGGCATATGGCGGAGACTCTTGATCGTCCCTTCGTCCGAGTACAATCGTACAACGAAATGGGTTGCCTCTGGTGCTCTAGCAACGAAACCCCAGAATCGATTGGGATCGATGAGATTGTTAACGGGTGATGGCAGGAAAGCACGGATGGACTCAGGGAACCGGATCGGATCTCGTACGAGGAACACAGGGATATGATTACAGAGCAGGTCGAAAACGCCTTGCTCGGTATAAAATTTCGTCGAGAATCCACGCACGTTGCGGGATGTATCCGGTGTCCCTTTGTTGCTGACCGCAAGTGAGAAACGAACGGTAACGGGTACCCGTTGTCCCGGCTGTTGCAGGAAGCACAGATTCGTATAAGCGGCCATCGAGTGGAGGGTTTCAAAATAACCAAAGGCACCAAACCCCTTCACGTGAACCGGACGCTCTAATATCTTTTCGTGGACAAAGGTTTCAAGTGTTTCATGCAGCATGCTATCCTGTTCCAAAATCGGTCCCCGTTCCCCTACTGTCTGTGAATGGTATTCCGGCGACTGCTTAGCATGCCATTGTGATTGTACGTTCCCTCCCTGCCAGCTTCGACCGTTTGCCTGATGGTTAGCTTTGTTACCGTCCATTGATCCGCCCCCCATACCTACATTCTCGGGGATATATATGCATGGCTATGTACGAATATGACAGCATGTCATATTCGATGGCCGTGTCTCGAACTTACAACGAATAATACTGGGACGATCCCTGGTTTGAAACGACCATGCGTCTTATTCAGAACAGTGCCGAGTTAGGATGATTTAGGAGACAGTACGACATTCAACGGCCAGGTAACCCCCAGCTCCGTCCACATTCGGATCGGCTCCTTGGGACTGTACCTCTTTGAGGAAATTAATCGTCTTGGCAGAATCCCATAATTGATTGTTCTCCATACCTCCCATGAGAGATTTCTTCTCTGAAGGTACGTCTGGGAGATTCACTTTTTTCCCATCGACTTTGGCAACCAGATAACGTTCCCGGTTAGTTTAATAGGTTAACATAAAACTAAAATCCATGCTCTGTTACTCTTTCAAGCCACTCACACATAAGAGACTCAAATAACAGAGGCTGTTCAATCTGAAGATTATGGCCTGCTCGGTCTAGTACAGCAAAGGTTGCTCTAGGATAATTGTCTAAAATTCTAAAAGCATCTTTGTAACCAACGACTGCATCTTGTCGCCCAAGAGTAAATACGGTTGGTTTATCGAAAACTAATTCATCGATATTTTTGGAAAATCCATAGTTTCTTTGAAGCTTACTAAGAAAATCGTAGTCAGCGATCTTACAACCGGCAATGATCTCCTCAGAATACCTTTTCCAATTATACTCATTGAGAACGACTTGATTTGCGCTAAAATCACTTATTTGCTCTTCACTTAAGGTGTCCAAAAACTCGCGATCACGATGAACAACCAAATGCTCGGGGACTTTCCTTCTTTTGTGATCGGGAATAATTAATGGACAAATCAGTGCAGCGCCACCAATACGATCTTTATGTTTATTAATTATTCCTCTTGTAATATATCCGCCGTATGATTCGCCTGCTATGAGATAATCTTGATTTGGGATGAGAGTTTCAATAAAATGTATAACTGCTTCCAGCATATCATCTGAATTACATATTTGATCGTAATCCTTTGTTTGCCCCATTCCAGGCAGGTCAAGATAAATACGACGCCAACCGGGGATCTTTTCAAATATCGGTTCCATACATCCACTCATTAATCGATGGTCTGGCGAAAAACCGTGGATCATTATTATCGGTTTGCCTGTACCCATTTCCTCGTAATATATACGGGCATTCTTAACTTTACAATATGGCATACAGACTCCTCCAATTAACTATGTATAACTTGCTTAAATGAAGAAAAATCTTCATTGTTTAATCAAGCAGTTCTCCGTTTCCGTTACGTTGTGATTATACCCTCACATATTGCACATGTAAAGAACGTATGTTCCTGAATTCTTGTTTCTAGAGGCGGCTTGTGAAACTCCATTCCCAGTCAGCTTCATCTAAACCGGTTCCTGCACTACATTGAAGTAAAGATTCCCGTTAGCTTGGATGAAAGATCGTGTTCTTTTTTTCGTGCTAATTTCTTATCTGATGGGAATCATAATATGTTCGGAAGTGATCTTTGACCTACATGTTAACCTGCTGATGATGCCGTCGATTGACCTGTTCTTTAAATGAAACTATACTATTTAGCAAAGAAGGTGAGTAGATTGAAACAAATAAGTAGTCGCTTTTCGATGGCAGTCCATATTCTGTCCATGATCTCGCTGGACCCTCTATATAGTACAGGCGATCGAATTGCCCGCAGCATCAATAGTAACCCTGTAGTCATTAGAAGGATTATGGCCCAGCTCAAAAAAGCAGGTTATATTGAAACAAAACCAGGAGTTGCGGGGGCCTCTCTTCTGATATCTCCTGAAAAATTAACCCTACTGAATATCTTCCAAGCAGTCGAATCTGTGGATGGAAATCAGCTTTTCAAAATTCACAAGGATACTGACCCAAATTGTTCTGTAGGAATGAACATTGAATCCATTCTATTACCCCAACTCTCTAATGCACAGAAGGCTATGGAGCATGAACTAGCTTCTGTTACCCTAGCTCAGATTGTAGAGCAACTACGGATAAAGGCAAATGTAAAATAAAGCTACTCCTCTAATGGAGTAGCTTTATTTTACATTTTTTTGATTTGCACCAAGTCAAACAGAAGCTTGCGCAGGCTCAACATATTCAATAAAACTACCGTCAGGATGTCGAACAAAAACGCTTGGACCAATAGGACCATGCTGATCTCTTACGATAAGGGTATTTTGTTTTTTTAATTCTACCTTCAATTCGTTCATGGAATCAACATACACCACTGCACGGAGTGATCTAGCAGGCTCCAAGGCCTCCGGACTTCCAGATACAATGACGTAAGGATATACTGTGGCTATAGATAAGCCAGCCTCGGGAATATTCCACGTACGATCCATAGATCGGTTTGCAAGAGATTCATAATATGCAACGGTTGATTCCAATTGCTCGGTAAAAACGGGTATAAAATGATTTATGATTTTCATGTTAACCTCCAATTTTATTTTTATATATAACTACAATGGTTATAACTGATTTAGTTATATACAAATGTTTTGACCTTGTCAAGCTTTCAAAAAGGATCGACATGGTTAAAAATGATAGAAAGCGTTTCATGTTTCTCCTTTTGCTGGCAGGGTTTGGAAAACCGAATCATCCTCGGCCGCTCTGCCGGGAACGTAACCTATAACCGCACAGATGCTTACGGCCAACATACGAATTACCATCCATTTAACAAGGTTATAGCACTGCTTCATTTCATTGCCTCCTGACTCGCTTAAATGTAGAATTTTGCGCAATAATAAAAGACCGTTTCCCGGTAGAATACGAGAAAACGGCCATCGTTTTTCCTGTCTGCTATTCAAAAAATCGCTTGCCATAAGTAAACAATATAAACTTTGTTTTATAATCCTCCCTCGTCACATTGCTCCTCCTGTACAATTCGAGCAATGTGAATCATCAAATATAATAACTCCTCGTTCGATATGGAAATATCCAGCATGTTTTGAACGTAGGTTTTGATCATCTCCGCGCATTTGTATTCAAGCGGATGCTCATTCACCATATGTTGAAATATAAAATCTTTCGCCGAATTGCCCAGTCGCCCTTCTTGTAAACGCTGGATGAAAAATTGCAAATGTGTAACGAGTCTCACATAATGGATGGAGTTTTTGTTCAATTGCATATCAAAGGTGTATTGGATAATGTTAAAAATATCTTTTAACATCTTAACGGATTGCATCGTGCGCTCCATATTCTGCTCATGTGTTTGGGCATTCACGAAATGAAAAGCGATATTCCCTGCTTCTTCTTCCGGCAGTTCAATACCCAGTTCCAGATTCAGCATCTGAACGGCTTCAACCCCCAGTTCGAATTCGACAGGATGAAACCTCTGGATCTCCCATAACATGCGATTCTGTAATGATACACCTTTTTTCCATCGTTCAATGGCAAACGACAAGTGATCCATAAGCGTAAAGAAGATTTGATCGTCAAGAGACAGCTTTTCTTTCGCATTGGTAATCAATTTGTTTATGACATTCACATGTTTTTCTGGCATGTTTTCGATAGTTCGTACGTAAGCCTGGGCAGACGGATTATTTTGCAGAATGAATCGTTTCTGGATGTGCTCTTCATCCAGTCGCTCGCCGACTTTGCCTTTGAATGCCAAGCCTTTTCCCATGACAATCATTTCTTGTCCCTGTTCATCTTTGGTCAGAAGCAAGCTGTTATTCAATATTTTGATTACTTTCATGCATTCATCACGATCCTTTATTCTTTCGTGACCGCCTGATCCGAATTACCGATACATCTGCCATTCTGTTTAATGACCTCCTGATACCACGAGAAGCTTTTCTTCTTCAAGCGCTTCAAGTCTTTCAGATCCTGTTCACCACGGTTTACATAGATCATGCCGTAACGTTTCCCATAACCTTGATGGGTGCTTACCACGTCAATAACGGACCAAGGGCAATAACCAATCACATCTACCCCATCCGTTAGAGCCAGTCTGATCTGTTCCAGGTGTTTCTCGATAAAATCAATCCGGTACGTATCGTTAATGGTGTAATCTGCCTCCAGTACATCCGGAGCTCCTATACCATTTTCCGTAATTAGAATCGGGAGACCATATCGTTCATATACCTTACGCAATGTTAGCCTTAGGCCAACCGGGTCAATGACCCAGCCATATTTCGTTTTTTCCGTATAAGGATTCTCCGCGGCCCGGTAGACTCCCTGCTCGCCAAGCATAATTTGCTGATCGCCCGCACGAGCTGTAACATCCGACGCATCGCCCGTACTGGCGGCAATGGTTGCCGTCGAATAATAATTGATTGCTACCAGATCAGGGCGGCCAGACTGGATATCTTCCATGTCGCCCTGCTCAATAACCGGCTCGATGCCACGTTCCCGCAAATAACTCCAGAATAATGGATTATACCGTCCCCACACCGATAAGTCGAGAAAACCCCATCCGCGAATCGTCTCCCAGTTATGTGCAGCGATTGCATCTGCTGGTCTGGAGGTTGCCTGATACATGGAAGTCATGTTTAATGCAGGACCGATCTTGCCTTGCGGGAGCATGGCATGAAATAGTCGCATCGTTCTGCCTTGAGCCACAAACATGTGATGATTTTGCTGGTACTGTTCCTTAGTGGAGGGCATACGGCCGCCCTTCGGTGTACCAATGGCACCTGGATGGAGAATCATCGTATTTTGCTCATTAATGGTCAACCAATATTTCACTTTATGCCCGTAATGCGTAAACAAGATACGCCCGTACTCGACAAAGGCATCGATCGTTTCCCGGTTGTTCCATCCTCCGGTTTTCTCAAGCTCGTAGGGTAAGTCGAAATGGTACATGGTCACAATGGGTTCAATACCATGGAGCAGCAATTCGTCAATCAATTGGTGATAAAAATCGAGCCCCTTCTCATTAACAGCTCCTGTGCCTGAAGGCAATATTCGAGTCCATGCAATTGAAAAACGATATGCTTTGAGGCCCAGCTCTGCAAAAAGCTTCACGTCTTCTCTGAATCGGTGATAGTGATCGCTCGCAACCGTGAAATCGGCGGTTCCAGCCGGATGATCACACATATCGATTACGGACAGACCTTTGCCATCTTCGTTCCAGGCTCCCTCCACTTGATAGGCCGAGGTAGAGCCTCCCCACAGAAATTCATTGGGGAATGGTTTGATGTGTTGATATATCATCTCAAGCACTCCTTCATATTAATGTTGATCAAGATATATGACGAGCCGTATTAAGGTCGTTACGAAAGGTGGATAATAGTCGCTCCAACCTCCACAGGGCTCTGCTTCTCCAGCTTAATGTCCGTGAAACGATCCGAATTGGCGATAATGATCGGGGTTATGACTTCATACCCTTCTGCCTTGATGGCACCGATATCAAAGCTGATCAACAAGTCACCCCGTTTTACCCGGTCCCCCACTTTAATGGAAGAGTCGAAATGTCTCCCCTTCAGGTTGACGGTATCCACTCCAATATGAATGAGCACCTCTTCTCCATCATAACCATTTAATTTGACCGCGTGTTTGGAGTCCATGAAGGCCGTAACTTCCCCTGTGATCGGTGCATACAATTCTCCTTTGGCAGGAATAATTGCAGCACCTTTACCCAGTAATCCCAAAGAGAACACATCGTCTGGTACTCGGTCCAGATGGACTAATTCCCCTTGCATCGGGCTGGCGATCGTAAGTGGGCGTAATTCATTTTGGCCGGGTACATTTGCATTTGTTGCAGCAGACTGCGTGCCTGGATTGTTGTCTTTAACAGGTTCTTGGGAAAGCGTCTTGTCATCGTTAATGTTGGTATTTCCTTCTTCATCGTCTACTGGATCCTCAAAACCAATGATCCATGTCAGAGCAAAGGTAACGATAAAAGCGATCAGACAAGTGACAATAGCATGAACGATGTTCATCGGATTGCTGCCTATGAAGGCAGGCAAAGCGGCAAGTCCCGGAGAAACGAAGGCATAACGCACTAATCCGGTCAGACCGGCGTATATCCCTGCTACACCACCACCAATCATTGCGGCAATCAAGGGTTTTTTCAGTTTCAGCGTTACGCCGTACAAGGATGGTTCCGTAATTCCCAGCACAGCGGTGAAACCGGATGAAGCAGCGAGCTGTTTCAGTTTTTTGTTTTTTGTTTTTAATGCTACAGCAAGCGTGGCCCCACCTTGAGCAATATTGGACGCGAGCATCCCCGGACCGTTGATCATTTCATATCCATTTTTGGTCAGTTGGCTAGTTGCAATCGGCGTCATTGCCCATGCAGTGCCTGTCACGATCAAGAACGGCTGCAAAGTTCCCATTAACAAAGGGATCAGCCAACTGGCTCTGGCATTAATCGCTTCTGCACCCATCGCAACCAGATCATTCAGGTACGTCCCGAAAGGCCCGATCGCCACCAATGCAAGAGGTGCTGTGATCAATAGCACAATCATCGGTTTCGTGAAAAATTTGATCATTGAGGGCGATACTCGATCCGCGAAACGTTCAATATAAGACATGAGCCAAACGACAATAATAATTGGCAGCACGGAGCCTGCGTAATCGGTTAGTCGAACTGGAACACCGATGAAAAACACGTCTTTTCCTTCCGCCATCAAGGCGCTCCATCCCGGGTGTAACAAAACACCGGCAACTGTCATCGCCAGAATTGGACTTGTTTCGAACTTAATGGAAGCTCCATAAGCCAGTAGAATAGGCATGAAATAAAACGCCGCATCCGCAATGGTGTTAAGGATATAATAGTTTTGGCTTTCTGTAGTTACGAGGCCTGTCAGCACAAGTACGGCTAATATCGCTTTGATCATACCCGCGCCAATAATTGCCGGTATTACTGGAGTAAATGTCGTCGAGATGACGCTGATGAATCTGGAAATCCAGCTCTGTTTCTGCTTTTGTCCGTTATTTTGGTCGGAATCTGATTTGGACTCCGCACTTCGAGTTGCCGAACCCATCTGCTGAGTGATAACTCGGTAGACCTGCTGGACCTCATTGCCCACGACAACCTGGTATTGTCCACCATTGTTCACAACGGTAATGACACCTGGAAGAGCTTTGAGTTTTTCTGTCTCCGCTTTGGAGATATCATGCAGCTCGAACCGAAGTCGGGTTGCGCAGTGCGTAAGCCGAGCGATATTATCCTTCTTTCCAACCAATTCCGTAATCTCTTGTCCCAACTTGCGATAATCCATACCTTAGCCTCATTTCTGAATTTGGATATAAAAAAAGACCAAAACGATATGCCTTCCCCTACTCACATAAGGAAAAAGCAAAATCATTTTGGTCATGCCTGCTTTACCAGTAACAGCCAAATACTGCTAATATTCAATTCTTTATTGATGTAAACGTTTACTGGATCATAGTATCACACATTTATTCAGTTAGCAATCACTTCATACGACATTTTTCTTTATACCTAACCACTTATGTTTTACCTTTTATCGTGTCAGTTGTCCCGCTACAATGTAAACATCTTCATGTATTACGGTGCTTAATGAATTTTTAAGTACAAATACAAAGTACCCTGCTTTAAGCGTGCTGCGCGATCTCTCAGATCCAAATCGTTGTTGCGTAATTGCAGGAAGGTCACATAAGTTATTTCACTTTACGTTTGGGTTTCGTTAGGTCAAAACTATGTTTTACCATATCGTGAAGATCATCCTCCGGAAGGTTTCCATCTAAGATGATCGTATTCCAATGTTCTTTACTCATATGATATCCCGGCTTAACTTCTTCAAATGCGTTTCGGAGGAATTCAGATCGATCGGGATCACATTTCAAGTTAACGCAAAGATCTTCTCGTTCCCTTTGTGGCGTATGGCTGTCCATCCTTCTCCAAAGGGATGATCCTCATATGAGGCTGGATAAGATAAACAGTATTCTACGATTTCTTCTAATTTCATTGTGGTATCCTCCTATCTGTAAAGCCTATTCATGATTGGTGTTTTTCTTCTTGTGCCATGCTGTAATTTCTTCCATCCTTTGTTTAATTTTAAATTCAGACCCCTGTGTTGTCGGATGGTAATATTCACGTCCGATCAGGGAATCTGGCATAGTCTGCATCGTTGTTAGCTTTTCTTCTGTGTCATGGGCGTACTGATACCCTTTACCATAGTTCAGCTCTTTCATAAGCTTCGTTGGAGCGTTTCGAAGTTGCAAAGGAACAGGTTCACTCATGGAATGTAGGGCATCTTTTTTAGCATAACGGTAAGCCAAGTAAGCAGAATTTGATTTGGGAGCCAGGGTCAGATAGATAACGGCTTGTGTTAGATGTACATCGCACTCTGGCATCCCTATGAATTGACATGCTTGAAACACCGAAACAGCGATTTCCAAAGCCCTATTGTCTGCCAAACCCACGTCCTCACTTGCAAACCTAACGAGCCTACGAGCAATAAATAAAGGATCTTCACCGGATTCCAACATTCGAGACAACCAATAAATAGATGCATTTACATCACTATTTCGCATGGATTTATGCAATGCTGAAATGATGTTGTAGTGTTCTTCTCCATCTTTGTCATACAATAGTGATTTTCGATGAATAATTTGAAGCAGCCCTTCTTTGCTGATTTCAATAGCTTCAGCTTGTTTCTCTCCATTTAGCACAGCCATTTCTAAGGTGTTTAATGCCACTCTGGCATCGCCATTTGAATATTCCGCGATAGCAGATAGTACGCCCTCTTCAAAACCGATCTTTTGATCTCCGTATCCTCTAGGATCCAAAATCGCTTTTTTTAATAATTCAACAATATCTTCACTGCTTAATTGATGAAGGACAAAAACTTTGCTGCGGGATAACAAAGCCGAGTTAACTTCAAACGATGGATTTTCGGTTGTCGCGCCGATGAGAATAATGCTTCCTTTTTCCACATACGGAAGAAAAGCATCCTGCTGTGCCTTATTAAAGCGATGAATTTCATCGATGAATAGAAGGGTTTTCTCCCCTAATTGCCTGTTTCCCTCAGCTTCCTTCATTACATTCCGGATATCTTTAATACCGCTGGTTACAGCACTAAAATCAATAAATTTAGACTTGGTTTGATTGGCAATAATTTTAGCTAGTGTAGTTTTGCCAACACCTGGAGGGCCCCAAAATATCATAGAAGACACTTGATCATTTTTGATCATATCCTGCAGAACTTTTCCAGGGCCAAGTAAATGTTTTTGTCCTATAAAGTCTTCCAACGATTGAGGACGCACACGATTAGCCAACGGTCGATCATGTTCATTATCAAATAATGTTCCTTGTATCACAGTATCACTCCATTTAAAGGTTCTGCTTTCGGAATTCGACAGGCGTATAGCCAGTTTCCCGTTTGAAAAATTTACTAAAGTGAGTGGTTTCTTGAAAATTAAGCATTTCTGCAATGTCGCTAATCAAGTAATCTGTATGCATTAATAAACGTTTAGCTTCGAGACTAATTCGAGCGGATATGAAAGCTTTAGCACTTATTCCAACAGCTGCGACCGTAACCCGTGTTAACGTTTTTTCTGTGCAATTTAAAAGGGCAGCATAGTCACTAACATGATTTAACTTGGCAAAATTTTTCTCCACTAATTCTTGAAATTTTAAAAACTTTGGTGAGACCTGAGAAGGAGTAGGGATATTTTTTTGTTTATGAATAATGTTAAGCCATGCTACGAATGCATAAAGCTGAAACCGTAACAACATATGAACATCCTCTTTGCCTACTTGAATTAAAGAGTCTTGAACCATTTGCTCGATTAAAGTGTTTGCCCGATGCAGCTCTGTATTATTTAAAGTCAAACTATTAGGCGTTCTTCCGATATCAAACGTTAAATTCAGTTCACTCAACGTAAGTGAAGCAGGAAGAAGGAATTCTTCACGGAATAGAATGACCCATCCGTCCCAGTTTTCATCATGTCCAAAATTATGGACTTGTCCTGGTGTTACTATTATCAGTGTTCCTTCCTTACAAGCGATGGGTTCAAAATCGACCCATTGAGTACACATTCCTTCCGTGACACAAATGAGCATATAAAATTCATAACGATAAGTGATTTTCATACGTTCCTCTGGTGTTCGCTCTTTGAGAGAAGATACACTAAAAATCTCCAGATCGTAGGGGTAAGAAAACACGGGTTTATATTTAAGAGGTCTTATATTATTTTCCTGTTTGAATGAATGAACGATTACACGAACCTCCTTTAAGAGTATTTGACGAAGCGAAATGTCTGTAAAGTATCATTAAATTTCCCGTTTTTGCCTTCATCAAATCTGATAAATGACCTAAAATGATCATACCATAATATTGGGACGAAACAAAACAGGCAGTCAGTTCGCGTTACTTGGATTGATCTGATCGCTCTTTAATTTAGTATCAGCATCCGATATATGGGAGGCTAACATGCAGGTTAACAGCATAACAGCAAAAAAAATCTTAACTGAAATGAAAGGAGATTCAAGTGTTGGTTTCACACATTCATTAAATCCTTATAGTGGTTGTGCTTTTGGATGCAGGTATTGCTACGTTAGGGAAATGCCTATTCAAAGGTACAGTGATACTCCATGGGGAGAATGGGTAAGCATCAAAACAAATGCGGCCGACAAATATCGGAATGAGATGGTCAATCTCCGCCGGAGAAATAAGTCCATTCATCTTTTTATGTCTACTGCAACAGATCCCTATCAACCACTGGAACGGAAGACGGAGCTAACACGCTCTATTTTAGAGGAAATGATCAAATACCCTCCGGATTTCCTTCAGATCCAAACACGAAGTCCTCTTGTCGTAAGGGATCTTCATTTATTACTTGAACTAAATCAAAAATGCGAGGTCCTTGTCTCTATGACTATAGAAACAGATCGGGAAGATATGAAACGATTGTTCGCTCCCCATGCTCCAGGTATTAAGTTACGCTTGAAGGCATTAAAAGAAGTGAATAACGTAGGAATAGCTACCCAAGCTTCCATTTCGCCTGTACTTCCATTCACACCCGATTTTCCTAAAACACTGGAGTCCATCGTTGATCGGATCTACATCGACACACTTAACATTGGAGATGGAACTAGGGGGAAACGTTCCGAGCGCTTAGGCATGCCATTTTTGTTTAAAGAGAACGAGTTGTCCGGATGGTATCAAATGGATATTCATCTTAGAGTGGAAAAGTATTTTAAAAAGTTTTTTCCGGAGGAAATGATATTCATTTCTTCCGATAAGGTTTATCCCTTAAAAGGAAAAGTGCTTGAATAGGCGGGGCCTATCCTTCTTTTAAGGTATAGGTAGATAAAGGAGAATGAGCCGTTGAATTTTACAGCAATTGATTTTGAAACCGCAAACTTAAACCGATCGAGTGCGTGCTCTCTGGGTTTAGTTCAAGTTAGAGATGGGATTGTAACTGGTGAATATGAATGGCTAATTGATCCACAACAGCCGTTTAATCGAATGAATATGGCCATCCACGGTATTACACCCTCCATGGTTGACAAGCAACCTGTATTTGGAGAACTATGGACAACCATTGAACCACTAATATCCGGAGAAATTATTATTGCACATAATGCTGTTTTTGATATAAGCGTGCTGAGGTATTGCTTAGATGCCGCTGAAAAAAGCTATCCTGAGATACACTATTTATGTACGTACAGAATTGGGAAAAAGCTGCTGCAAGAGCTGTCCTCCCATAAATTAAACATCATCTCTAACCATTTCGGAATTCGACTAAATCACCATAATGCGCTCGATGATGCCCGGGCATGTGCCCAAATTATGTTAAAGCTAATGGAACAGCAAGAGGAATGTGATCCGCTGCTTTTTGCGAAATCCCTGGGATTCCAGGCGGGATCACTGTATTCAGGTGGGTATACTCGGTAGCTGCGGCATTCAAGATATCTTCCCTCATGTTGGACGTGTACACACCAACACAGCATCCTTAATCACTCTAAGGCAGATGGGTTTGACTGACATGTCCCAAATATGTCATATCAAGTCTTGATTTCACCTTTTCTTATTATAAATAATGGCCTAAAATGATCATACCGCTTCACCTATGAAAGGAGAAATACAAATGACACCTGACCATACTCTCAACGGAAAGAATCATCACACGAACAACACTAATACCGCCGGACAAGCGGTCCGCTCCTGGCTAGGCATCCCCTACGCCAGTGCAGAACGCTTCCGCCGACCCGTTTTGCTGCCGTTTAACCCGGCCTTGTCATATGACCAGAAGGGACCCGCCCCGCTCCAACCCGGCGACAATAGCTGGTTGGAGGCCGACAACGGATTCAGCGAGGACTGCCTGAACCTCAACGTCTGGGCACCCGAAAACGCTGGCGACGAACCGCTCCCCGTAGTCGTCTACATCTACGGTGGCGGCTTCGAACGCGGCGCGAACACCCAGACCACTTCGAACGCCTCAGGTCTCGCCGCGACCGGCCGCGCCATCGGGGTGTCCCTGAACTACCGTCTCGGCCCGTTCGGCTGGCTCTCGCTCTCCCAATACGGTGGCGCGTTCGCGGACGCCACTAACCTCGGCCTGCAGGACATCATCACCGCGCTCAGATGGGTGCAGGAGAACATCTCTCGCTTCGGTGGCGACCCTCAGAACGTCACCGTCACCGGCCACAGCGCCGGCGCGTTCTCCTCGATAGCGCTCCTTGCAGCGCCGGCGGCCGACGGCCTCTACCAGCGCCTCGCTGCGTTCTCCGGCGGCGCATCCCGGATCGTTCCGGCCTGGTGGGCAGAAGAACTAGCGATCAAGTTTCTCACCGAACTCGGCATCGCGGACGAACCCGAACAACTGCTCACCCTGGATGGGAAGCTCCTCGCCGAGACGCTCGTTAAGATTAGCCCACGTGACATCGGCGACCGAAACGGCATCGACAACACGACGATTGGCATCGTGAACGACCACTCTCAGACCGGGGCCATTCTCGCAGACACGCCGCTGCGTGTACTCGAATCCGGGCGTCACCGCGACGTCGACATTCTCTTTAGCACGGCGACGAACGAGGGGGACTGGTGGGTTATCAACGCGACCGAGCAGTTCGACCCGGGCAGCATCGACAACCTCGTTGACGAATTGGTAACGAAGTCGCGGATCCCTCGAAGCCGTGCTCGGCGCATCGTCGCCGCCTACGACGTCAACGGACGCACTCCTGTCGAAGTACGCGGGGCGCTCTTGACCGACTATCTCTATACCCTGCCCGCCGCCCGTGCGGCACTCGCCCACGCCGCTGCAGGCGGCAACGCCCACCTGCTCGCCGTTGGCCCTGTCGAGGGTACGCCAGCCGTACACGGCACGGAGATGTACGGCATCGTCGGCCAGCAACGCCCCCGACATAGCGACGAGCAAGCCATCCGGGACACCTTCGTCCGCGACGCTCTCCTCGACTTTGCCGCAGGCAAGCACGATCGGCTTTGGAGCTCCGTGACCACGGAACCTATCACACATGGGATTGGCAACCCACCATTCGACCCCACCGCCCATGCGGCCGAGGTCCTGCGCATCTTCGAGGGCATTGAACGGCCCTGAACGGCCCCAACGCGCACGGGGTCCCGCACCGATCCAACTCACTTAGCAGCGCCGGCGGCCCGCCACAGCACGTGAGAACAGCTTCATGAACAGGGAATTGACTATGAACATCGGTACAAGTTATTGTCCTTGGATTGGGACAATAACTTGTACTTATAGAACAAAAAAGCCGCCAAAATAGCGACTTCAATGGGAATATGTTCTTGTCCCTCGACAGATCAGGCTGTCCGGGGACAGGAATATTGTTGCTTAAATGACAAAAACATAAACTTGCCCACAACTGTCCCGATACCTTATCAATCATCAGCACCGTTCCTCTAGTTCATCGTATATACCCAATAACGGAATTCGTTCCATGCTCTGGCCTCTCCGTCCTGAATAAATTCGATTCGAATATGCAGCTCCCTCTTGCCTCTGGTATAAGATGCAGGGATCACAAACTCATCATCCAACCATCGTTTGTAGGGATTTCGGTCCGCAGTGTACCACGTTCTTTCTGTTACTTTCACCCCATCTACATGAACGAAAGCCCGTTGTCTCCCTGTGATCTGATCGCATCGCCGCCGCAGCCTTACGCCGCTGTTGTCCTCCCTGATGCGGATTGTGAATTCACTATAACCGTCTGTTTCATGCCCACTATCGCGAATAATGATATCGTCTTGATCCCCTTCATAAGCTGAATCCAGAGTGTAGTAACCGCGGCTGCCTTCTGTTTTGTAATCATGGTTCCTCTCCGATGAGGAGTCGCCAATATCAATTTCATCCGTCAGAACCATTCCCGGATCGTCCACACAATAGTAGAACAGAATGCCTGAATGTTCGAGATACTGGTTGTTATGCTCGCCTGCTTCGATACCAAATACGAGCTCCGTCTGAAACGGATACCAGTCACCGCTGCACATTCTGACCATGGACCACGGGTTGTCAGGAATTCCGTCATAGGCGCTCGATGGATTACATTCAGGCGGCGTGGGAAACCCCCAACCATAACATATCCAGCTCTCGGAACCGTCGCTTTCAACTTGTGGTGTCGCATTGCCGTCAATATGCACACGGACATCGCCCTCACAGCTGATCGTGCCCGGTTTATGGGTAAAACCTGTTACATGACCAGCTACCATGTGTCCTCTTCCCTTAAGTTGACCGATGATGCTGTCCGATCCTACTGTTGCCTGGCGTTCATAATATTTCGATGTGCGAAAATAACCGGTTCGGCCCTTCTCATAAACAGCGTTCCGCTCTTCTGTAAATTCAATGTTTAATTCGGATAACCATACGTCACGGTTCCCTTTGTTCACCAGTTCAATCACCGCATGCTCCCAGTACGGCATGGAGAAATAGTTATAGAACAATCCGTCCCCTCGTCTTCCGTGCGACAATACGCCGACAGGATTCAATCCAAGCTCGTTGCCGAAGAATACACCTATGGGGCACCAAATATCCGGTTGTTCATGTTTATCCCAGCTTGCTTTGATCCAAAGGTGCTGCAGGTCTTCGGATGAAAAGGAGTGGGGATTGAATGCAGCGCTTATGGAGGCGATACTGCCTTGCCCGACCTCTTCCAGAATGGTTAGCTTCTCCCCTGCTTTAACGGTCAACATTTCGTAATATCGAGACTTGCATTCCACGGCCGTTTTGGGATCTTCACCAACCCGAGACCACATTTCGATCAGCGGGGCATAGTTTTCTTTTCCCGTGAACGTAACCACTTGATCAGAGTCACTATAGGAATGATAAATGACATGGCCCCAACCGCCATCTCCTTTGGCTGCTCCTTTCAGTTGAATATCCGAGGTAATTCTGCATGATTTCTTGAAGGGCATAGGGACATAACTTCGGACTACGCGAATAGGTCCGCGTCCATTGTCCTCGGGCCCAATATAAGCGTCTGCCAGTGGAGTTACGAAAGGAAATTTACTCCCGAATTCGGAGGCCTTGATCACAAATCGGGGCGTATCCTCACCGTCAAAATAAAAAGAAAAGGTAGGTTCCGGACTCTCGGGATAACGGTGTTGAACGAAATTATAGATGCATCCTGGACCGCAATAATCAAAAATCACCCACTCCTTCCCGTCCTTATAAAGCCACCAGTCCCAGTCCGCATTGCGTCCCTGCTTGTCGATGCTTCCTTCATAGTGAACCTGCACGCCGTCTTTTAGCACAGGAAGCAAGTCGAACTTTTCCATGTTGCCAATCCCTTTAGGCTGTAAATGGGTCATCATATGCCTGCAACCTCCGAGTCATGAAAGAATACCTGTCCATAGTCACAAAGGATTTCCAATCCTGCCATCCTCTCTGCTCAGCCATACAACGGGCCATATGCAGCACAAGCACGGTAGTCTGCAGCTTCCGGATCTTTCGTGCCAAATGCTGACCAGGCGCTAGGCCGGAAAATGCGCTTTGCTTCAACATTGTGCATGTTAACCGGAATGCGCAATATGCTCGCAAGCGTAATCAAGTCGGCTCCGATGTGGCCATAGCTTACAGCACAATGGTTCGAACCCCAGGCTTCCATCACGCTGTAGACGTCATCGAATATCGGATCACCTGCTACCCGTTTCGGAACAAACCATGTCGTCGGCCACGTTGGCGTCGTTCGCAGATCCAGTCGTTGATGTACTTCCTCCGGCAACTCCAAAGTATACCCTTCCGCAAGCTGAAGCACCGGCCCCAGCCCTGCTATGAGGTTAATGCGTGCCATCGTGACGGGCATTCCCCCTCGCGTTGTAAAGTCGGTAGAATAGCCTCCGCCTGCAAATTGGTCCATATAGGTTGATCGCCAGCTTACAGCATTTAGGCAAGCCTGAACCTCCTGTTCTTCAATCTCCCAGTGAGGCTTCATCGCGGGCTGACCGTCGCGAAGCTGCTCCCCCGTTCCATCAAGCGCCGCCGGTCCCGAATTGATCAGATGCATGAACCCTGCCGCAGCCAAGCCATCCGGCTGCCAGTCTGTCACTCGTTTCACAGCTTCCGGACTCCAAAACGCGCGAACATCGGCAAAAATCTGGGCGGTATGCGACAAATAGTGATTGAACAACATGGTGATGGCGTTCAGATTATCGTTCTCGGTGGCGACCATATAGGGTTCGCGAATGCCATTCCAGTCGAATGAACTGCACAGAATTGCTTCCAGCACATCCGCACTGGGAAGGTGATCGGTCCATTCACGCTGTCCCTGGAACCCGGAAGCAATGGCGTTATAACCATACGCCTCCTCTTCATATCCCAACTCGGCCAGTTTGGGATTGCCAATCATCAGATCACGCACGATCAACGTCATGCGGATGGAAGTTTTCCAGTTTTCCTTTTTGCTCTCTGGATCGATTTGAACCGATTCCGGATTGGGATCAGGTCCTTCTTTGCAATGAAGCTCGGCCCAATCCATAGCTGAGTGGAATTCCTGCTCGTCATAAATATGTTTCTCCAGCCTGCGCGCAACCTCAGTCATGTCCACATAGGCGTTGCGCATGCCCAGATAACGCTGGTAGAAATCTTCGTCTACAACACAACCTGCGATGCCCATGGAGACGGAGCCGATCGACAGATAGGATTTTCCTCGCAGCAGTGCAGCAGCCAGACCCGCACGGGTGAACCGGATCAGTTGATCCCTAACATCCTCTGGCAGATTGCGTTCCTCCCGGTCCTGAATATGCCTGCCGTAGATTTTGAAAATGGGCAGGCCTTTCTGGTTATGCGCCGCATGCAGCGCAGCCAGGTAGACCGCACCGGGCCGTTCGGTGCCATTGAATCCCCAGACGGCGTGCGGCAGGGTTGGATCCGTTTCCAACGTTTCAAGCGGATAACACCAACCGTTTGCCACCGTGACCAGGACGCCGACGCCTTCCTTCCTGAATTGCTCGGCACAGCGGGCTGCTTCGCTCATTCCGGAGATGCATGTATCAAAGATGACAACCTGCACTGGGGAGCCGTCCGGGTTCCGGAGAACGGAGGTAATCGCAGCAGCAGCTTCATGCGCCAGTTCCATCGTGCTGCCAGCTAGCGCAGCCTTTACAAGCTTGCGGCGATCCACGATCGGGCGAATGCCGATCTTTGGAAATCCGTTTTCATAACGATGCGTCATATCCGTCATCTGTATTTCCCCTTTTCTGCATATTTTATCGGATCGTACCGATTGGGATGGAGAAGACGTGTCGTCCCGGGTTCAATTTGTGAGAACGGCGCAGTTTCGCGGCATTTACTGTATCAGGAGGCACAACAAGCGTGGCTGTGGTTCCTTCAGGGATCGTCACCTCCATATGCAGGCCTGCCTCGTCTTTCTTCCATGCTACCGCAATGGTTCCATGTGCCGTCCTTAGCGAAGCGCTCACCCGTTCCAACTTTGAGGGGATGATCGGCTCGATCCATATTTTTTCATAACCTGGCGAGTCGGGCCTAATGCCAGCCAGTCGCGTGTAAAAAGAAACGCTGATGCCCCCGAACATGGCGTGGTCATGGGAATGCATGCCACCTTTCTCGCTCCATTGCTCCCAGAGCGTCGTGGCTCCGCGCTCAATCTGGTATCCGAAGCCGGGATATTCCTTCTTGCTCAGAAGCTCATAGGCAACATCGATGTACCCGTAGTCCGCCAATACGTCAATCAAATATCTTGTGCCATAGATGCCTGTATGAAGATGACCGCCGTGTTCCCAGATAGCTTCCACAAGCCGCTCTGCGGCTGAGGTCCGCTCTTTGACCGGCACCATGCCAAACGCGAGCGGCAGAAGCTGAGCGGTCTGGGAACCGCTGCCGTAAACACCGTTCCCCAAGTTCCAATGGCGATGAAAGGTCTGATTGATATCCCGAGCCAGCCCCGAATAATGTTCATGATCTGCGCTCATGCCCAGGATCACCGCCGTTTCGGCAACAATGGACGTGATTTTGTAGTAAATACTTGTATTCACCAGTTCGACTTCGTGAAAGTAGTTTTCCCAACCATCATCATTGGGAGGGCACCAGTCCCCAAAGCCATCCTTCACCTGATGGTCTGGCCATACCTGATGCAGATGGTCAATATATGCTTTCATGGACGGATAACTCTGGCGTAAAGTATCCAGATCGTTGTAATGCTGATAGAGACGCCAAGGAAGGAAGACTTTGTCCCCGCTCCAGTCCGGGTTGGTCATGCTTTCTTCAATATCTCCGAGCCATTTGCGGTAGTAATTCTGCATATGGAAATGGTGCATGCCGGCTTCCTCAACGACAGCGGAATCCATGAGACAAGGCGTGCGCTCATCACGCTGACAGCAATCCGTGGGTATGCTGACCAGATTGTTGAGGTACGACCAACGAATATTGCTGTAGAGCTGATTGATGCCTTCATCCGAACATTCAAAGCTGCCGGCCGGCTCGACATTTGCATGAATGGGAATGGCCTGAATGGAGAGTTGATCTGTTTCACCGCTGACTTCCACATAACGGAAGCCGTGATAAGTGAAGCGAGGTGCATAACGTTCTTCCGGCTCCCCGCGGAGAATGTACGTGTCGGTTGCTTTGGCATTTCGATTCGTCCAGGGATCGATGCTGCCTTGTTCATCGACCAGCTCGCTGTATCTCAGCCGCACTTGACTGCCTTCAGGACCGGTTACCTGAATGCGAACCCACCCTGCCATGTTTTGACCAAAATCGTATACGCCCACGCCCGGACGTGGCCGAAAGACAGCGATGGGCTCGACCGGGTTGCGAGGCACAACAGGAGGTTGGATGTTCGCTTCAAGCTTGCCGACAGGCGGTTCGGCAGTTACAGCCCTCGACCAATCCCCGTTTTCAAGAAATCCCGGTTGATCCCAACCGATGTGCTCCTGTTGTGCATCATAGGACTCCCCGTCATAGATATCGTTGGAAAGAATCGGGCTTGACGCGAATGACCAAGATTCGTCCGTCATGATAGTGCGCGTGCCGCCATCCTCAAACCGGAGGTCCAATTGCAGGATAAAGGCTTTATCCCGATTCCATTTCCATCCCCACCGCGAATAATTGAAATGGTAACCATTCCCGAGCCACACGCCGAGGACGTTTTCTCCTTCTTGAAGCAGATGGGTCACGTCATAGGTGTCATAGAGCATTCTGCGGGAATACGGCGAATTGGCTGGAGCCAGAACACGGTTGTCCGCCCGGTTCCCGTTGATGCAAAGCTCATACCAACCTACCGAATAGATCCGCAGTCTGGCTTCGAGTGCAGACGACGGCAATTCAAATGTTTTGCGAAACTGAGGGCTGTCAACAGGAAGGGGTGCCTTACAGATTGACAGCATGTTTTCCTCAAGCACGAGCCCATTCCCCGAAGGGCTAATCGTGCCTGTGGTAAAATGAGTCGTCTTCGGATCATAAAAGCGGTTGGAGTACAGCACACGGCCATCACCCCCGCTGAGCTTCAGATCACGGAAGGTTGCCTTTTGCCCGTCTGTCGTCCGGAATGCAATCGTTCCTTCATAATCCGCTGCCATGCAGCGATGCGTGTAATGTTCATCTATGGATACTTGCCATTCCCCGGCTTCCGTACGTATCTTGAGCGAAAGACGTGGAGGAAGTTTGTGCAACGCAGGTAAAACAATCTTCCCCAAAGCCAGGCGTACGTCTTCTTCAACGCGGTAAATGTACACGAGCGTCTGCTGTATGTCTTCTTCATGCTCATGCAGTTCAATACCGCAGTGATTGCCTTCATCACGATAACCGAACAGAAATGCGGCACCACCTTCTTCCACGCTGAGAATGACCTCTGCCTGATATGAAAACCAGTCATGATGCTGGACTACGGGGCGCGTAATCCACTTGGCATACCATTCGTCAGATCCTGATTTCTCCTTCATTTCCACCATGGTCTTCATGGATGTCATGTTATTGCTCCTTCCTGTCAGTCAGCACGATTTGCTTATGATGGGCACGCCGCTCCAGGATGTCTCAAACGCATTCCAAGCACTTACAGTAATTCCGTCCAGCATCACCTCAGGACTGATTTCAAACGGGATGCGTCTCTCTTCTCCCGCAAGCAGTCCAAAATCGTTGTCATCCAGATAACAACCCCACTCGTCGGGAAAATGGTGAATCATCACCCGAATCGCAGGCACGTTTCCCATGTTTCGAATGGCAATGAAACCGTTCTTGTCTTGGGTCTCGACAGACCATTCAAGCGTGGTGCGCGGAAGTTCACGCAGCGGTGCATCGGAAAGTTCGGCGTACAATGCAAACGCCTGCTTGGCCTGATCGCCCGGATATTCGTTTGCTTGATGCCGATGCTCCCTCTCAAAAGTTATCAGCTCTGGGGTCTTCGGCTGGGCATTGAACCAATACCACTGATCGGACACGAGCATTCCATTGCTTTCATGAAGCATGACGGCAATCAAGAACGGCCGAATTGCGGATTCTTCCGGCAAAGTTACTTCCAGCTGATCGATGCAGCTCGCCAGCCCGGGCTTCAAGGTTAGCGCCGGATAATTCCACGTTGTCATCTCGGTTAATTGGCTGTCGTACATCGAGACTTGGATAGCTGCATTTATAAGGACGTTACGCGAATCGTTCACGACATGCAGTGCTGCGCGGAACGTTTCATCTGGCTGCCACGCATCCGATTTGGCGCAGGTGATAAAAGCATTTTGCGGACGTGAAGCCTGTTTGGCACGATAATAGGACAGCTTCGGTGTACCGTAAAAATCGACCACCGCCCACGAATGTCCGGGAAAACAATCCGTGAATTTGTAGTACCAAAAGCCGCTCTTGTCTCTCCCTGTTCCTGCCCTCTGTACATCAGCGGTCAGCCGGATCGCATCACCTTGAGCGGTCTGGGAGTAGTTGATGTAGTCCTGCCAGTCGCGGATCGGTCCGTATGCGGCGTAACGCATGACTTTAATGACATCCTTCAGACCGAACTGGTGAAAATGCGCTTTCCAGCCCCTGCTGTCTTCGGTTGGAGGAAATGACGCCAGTTCTTCCTCCGGCATATAGCGGAGACAGCTTGAAACATTGGTCTGACTTGGAATGCCGAATTCGCCGTAAAACACTGAAGGCATCGCTAACGTTGCCTCATCCAAGGGTTCACCCCCGTGATATACGTTCCAATTATGCACGCTGCCGCCCCATGGATCGGTTCGATGGAACGGTCGGGACGGATCGTATCCGCGGCATCTTTTTCCAACCAGAAAGAGTCCTTCATCTGCACCGCCATGATTGCCGTTTTCGTTGCCGCCGCCCCACATGATCAAGGAAGGATGGTTCCTCAGCCGTTTCACCGAAAGCACGGTCTGCCGGTCGATGACGCCGAGGTCAGTCAGCGGTGAATCGGGCGGACCCCAGCAGAGCGGGAATTCCTGATAGACCATAATGCCTTTTTCATCACACAGATTATAAAATTCGTCACTTTCCACCAACCCGCCGCCCCATGCCCGGAGCATCTGCACATTTCCCCTGCGGGCGAGCTCCAGCAGTCGTTCATACTGCCCTTTCTGCTGGTCGAGCATGGCATCAGGCCAACACCAGTTAGCGCCTTTGATGAACATTGGCTCGCCATTGATGACAAACTGCCAGCGATATTCCGTTTCCGGAGCTGCATCGGTCATAGGGCGCATTTCAAGCGTGCGGATGCCAAAAGACGTGTGAGCTTCGCCAACTTTAATGGGCTCAAAATTTGATCCGGATAACACAAGCTCATAGAGAGGCTGTTCACCGTAACCCGCCGGCCACCAAACCTCGGGATCGGTCAGTCTGATCACGGTACTGAATTTGCTGCGACCATATGGCACTTCAATGGAATAAGTAAAATGGGTATCCCTTTGGCAGCATGTTTGGTTATCGGGGTCAAATGAATCAACATCCATTTTCGATTTCTTTGATCGGATATAACCTTTGATGGATAATTCCACTGGCTCAACGAGACTGCTCTCAGCCGTAAACTCCAAGTGAAGCACAGCTTCATCCGAGGTGTGGGACAGGGTTACAACATACGGATCAAGCAAAGCTATATCCGGTTCGGCCACCACCCGTACATCCTTCCAGATGCCGATTGAAATGAGGTGTCCATAATGCCAGCCAAAGCCCGGACTTGGCTTCATCAGGCCGTTCCAGCTTCGAGGTGCAGGGTCCAGCCGAACGACAACCACATTGGGTTTATCACATCGAACCAATTCTGTAATGTCATGAATGGGGCCGCCAAACATGCCCTGATGATGTCCCAGCGATGCGCCGTTGAGAAATACGGTGCCCGAATAGTCGATCCCGTCGAACTGCAAGGAAAGTCGGCGCCCCACCCATTCTTCAGGCAGTTCAAATGACGTAGCAAACCACCATTCCTTGCATTCCACACGTGTCCTGCGGAACCAGACGGGGGTCTCTTCAGGCATGCCGTGATGCTCCAGTTCATCGATAGTATTAGTATTCCAGTGGGGATCTTCCAGCAGCTCCTGATCAACCAGCGCTTTTTGCACCGTTGTGGGCACGCTGACTTCCAGCCAATCGCTCCGATCGTGAGCCGGTTCGTACCAACGTTCCCGCATGCCTTCACTCGCCCGGGCTTTTCGCCCAAACCAGCCCGTCGCAGGCGCCGGATCTCCATGATCAGCCGCCTCGCCTCCCTTCATTCGCCAGGTTCCGGACAGAAGTAATGTTTCTTCGGAGGAAGAATTGCGATCGTTGTGGGGATTGGCATATGTGAAATCAGGTGATGGCTCTGCACCGGCATGGCGGGATGCTATTGGAGTGTGCGCTTTATCTGTCGTATAGCGGACTGGAATGCGGCTGTCCATCTCCACCCATGCATCCCCATGCAGCGAGGAACGGGCATAGGCCTCGTCCTGAACTTCGTCCAGAAAGCGTTTGCTTTCATTTGTACGGTAATATGAGATGTGTGTCATCGCGCTAACTCTCCATTCTTGATCCGTTTCGCTTTAAATGTGCACTCATAAAGTCCTGTGTACAAGCACTGGTCGGTATCCTTCAGGTGCTTCCATTACAATTGCAATTTCTTTCGGAGCACATACCTCCAAATGAAACGTGGACTCGCTGCCTTCCTCTTCCCGAATCTCCCATTTCACGTCGATCCTTCCGTCGCCAGGAAGAGGCACAGCTCCTTTTGCCCATTGGAGATGGCCAGGCTGGGGAGCAACCCGAACTCGTGTCCAACCGTCTGCAATCGGGCGAACCCCGAGCACCGATATTCCCAAAAAGTAACCTGGTGCTGCCGACCAGGCGTGGCAATGACTGCGTGTCAGGTATTTCGGATTGGGCCGATTCTCGGCAAATCCCGGATACATCTCCCAGCAAGTGGTCGCCTCATGTTTCACCATTTCCCCAAACCTCTCTCTCATGTCCCGGAGCATATGATCCGTCTTGCCGTTCATCACTAGCGCCTCATAATAGAAGAACGTCATAAACGGACTGCCTATGGTTACAAAATCTTCAGGCGGCGATGTTAAATATGCGTTGAGCTTCTCCTTTCGCTCATTTGCTGCAATCCCGGTAACCAGCGCCATCACCTGCGTCTGCATACTATAGGTGCTGGAAAGAGAGCCATTGGCATGGATGCAGTCCATATAAGCCTGCCGATCATCACTCCATAGATAACGATTTATGGCGCGGGCCACTCTTTCCGATGCGGAACAGTAGTATGGGCTGTCTTCTGCGCACCCTGCCAATTCGGCCAATTGGGCCGCGTCTGCCAGCGTGCGCGCAAATATCGCATTTTGATGGGTGACCGTCCCGTCGTTCGGCTGCTCCAATGGTGCCCAGTCCAGCAGATTCCAGGCTTCAATGATCAATAGTCCTCTGGCATCGATATGTGAGATATAGTGATCGAGCGTGAACTTTACCTTGGGCCAGATTTTCGCTGCAAAGTTCCTGCTTCCCGTATGACGGGCATATTCAAGGCAAGCGGTGACCCAGAAAAACGTCCAATTCGGAATCACGCTGCTCCAGCCGCTGGGCACCTGATCCACATAGAGCGGCGTTTGCCGGCTTGATCCCGGAACAAGCTGCAGACAATGTTTTACGATATCCGTTGCACCGAATACATAGTAGTTCACGAGCGCTTCATTGCGGCTGTCGCCAACCCAAAACACCTGTTCATACGTGGGACAATCCACAAATGTATCCTCCATGCACAGCCGGGTGGTATGCTTGCTGATCTCCCAAATGTCGTTCAGGATCGCGTCCGAACTATGAAATCGGCCGATCTCTGCCACCGGATAGTTGCTTTGCACAAGGGTAATGCCGAACAGTCGCACAGGTCTCGCATTCCCGTGTATGGTAAGCATGAGATAACGAAGTCCGCGCCGAATCGGCGATTCGTAGCGTTGTCTGCCTTCGCGGCATACATAGCGAAGCGTATTATCCACGCCAAAGGTATCCTGTCGCCAGTCGCCGTCCATATACTCGAAGCCATACGCGTCGATGACGGTGCCGGCCGCCGCATCGACCTCGAATCGCAGATAGCCTGACCATTCGCGGCCAAAGTCCAGAATCAGCTCCGTGCTCCTTCCGGCAGAGCTTGCCGGAACGATTGCAGGCTGCCGATTTGCGGCGCATACCTGCTGCAAGGACGCAGGAACAGGACGCGCCTGCTCCTGCCTCTTCCAGATGCTGGACGCAAAGATTGAAGCATCCGAGCTTAACCTCTCGGGGAATGGCTTCATCCAGCCGCGGAATGGAGCAAGTTCAGGGACGGAAGCCAAACTGCGGCATCGCAGATATACATCGGCATCCGGAAATGCCTTCTCGTCCAGAGGCTGATTGCCGCCAAAGCCCTGATATGCTCGGATTGGATCGCGATCCGGCTGGTGGTCGATATGCACGAGGGTGGCAAACGGACCCATCAGGACAAACGGTGTTTTGCCCGTTTGCGCATCATCGAATGGCGATACAACCGTAAACGGAACATCGCAGTCGATTCCGAAGTGCAGACCGCCGCCATGATCCTGCCCTGCCAGCTCGATCAGCAGCAGATTGTCTCCCTGCTGCAACGTTACCCGCTGAAGACGGCGCGGCCGTTCTCCCTCCATAGCTGATGCAGGATAATATGAGCCGTTAAGCGCGATGCCGCGAAGAGCATGGAACGCGCTGAAAAATCCGACAACGGCTTCGGCTTCGCTACTTGCGCGAATGACCGCTGCGACATAACCGGCAAAGGATACCGGATTGGCGTGCATCCTGCTTGTCGGCTCCATCGCTTCACGTACATCGAGCACATACGTCCAGGGCACAAGAAATGCTTCTTTCAATGATTCCACGCGAACAGGCCATACTTCTTGCTCCGTCAGTTCGGGAATGTCACTTGCAACCAGGCATTCCCATGGCGCATCGCCAGGCGTGCCGATGATGCGGGCAGGAGTCCAAACGCCGTGCTCTGCGATCGGCAAGGTTTCGACTCCTTGCCAACGATCATTCCAGCGGCGCGCATCCACCTGTTCGGCAAAACCAAGCTGACAGGACATGCGCGCTGACCTTCGTTCATATCCGTCATGCAGAGCCGTCTGCCAGGATGCATCCGTACCCACGATAAGTTCTTTTCTCAGGTAACTCCCATCAGCCTCATAGCGAACCGACTCCAGTTGAGCGAGAAGCCCGCCCCTTCCCGGCAGATACGCGAACGTAGCTGCACCATAGCTGATGACAAGTACAGCCAGTGTATTACGACCGGAATGCAGCAGATGGCCCACTTCATGCACGTGATAGTTAAGTTCAGAAGGCCAAGAGCGATTGGGTCCTCTTCCGCACAGTACACCGTTGACATATAACACATATCTGGCATCTGCTGTGATGGTTACCTCGGCGCTTCCATACTCCCAATGATGCAATTCGAATTCCCGGCGAAAACAACGCCATTCGTTGCGCGGCCAGTCCTCGCCTTCTCCCCAGATCCATGAGGCACGCCACGTGAATGCTTCCGTCTGAACAACGCTTCCTTTCCGTTCCGTCGGCAGATCCCTCCCGCCAGTCGATAAAATGTGATCCATTGCTGCATCAACTCCCGTTCCCCTGTATGTTTCAATAATAAGGGGCTAAAACTTCACAGCTTTAGCCCCTCTTCATGACACTTGCCGTTGCGAGCGAAGTCGTATTACAGCCCGTGAGCTTGACGAAGCCGCTGCACTTCGGCGTTATACCAGGCCGTAAACTCATCTGCTCCTGCTTTTTTGAATGCCGCAAGCGCAGCCTGTTTATTTGCTTCGAATGCCTGTTCATCCTTGGAAAGAATAACTTTGGCCGCTTCGCGCGCAGCCAGCTCTTTAAGTTCGGCTTCCTGTTTCTTCAGCTTGTCGTCCAAGGTTACGCCCGGAACGGTGTTGCGCTGCACGATCTCCTCGTCCGTCATGCCATTCATCCAGGTGGTGAACGTATTTAGTTTGCCTTCATCGATCAACTTTTTGAATACCTCTCCCGAGTAAGAAGCACCATAGTGTTCTGCAAAATCTTTCTCAAGCGGGGTGGCCGCTTTGGACAGCGCCTCCTCCGAGGTAAAGAGGTCGACCGGCATCTTGTCATCGGGATTGATCATGTTGCCGCCAAGACCGATGATGTTGCGATCCAGCGAAAGTCCGGTTGCTTCGTAGGGAGCTCCGCCTGCTGCTTTCAATGCGAGTGTTTCGTCCGTGAGTGTCGGTTTGCCGTCCACCATCTTCCAGTGCTTGCCTTCTACGCCGTTATACATGGTGCGTGCACCCTCATAAGAGTAAATATAATTGAGGAATTCCATCGCTTTTTCAGGATGTTTTGATGTTTTGGATATGCTGTAGGCTTTATCCTGCCATCCGAGCGGATTGACTGCACCCGTCCAGGCCAGTTTGCCGGCAGGCACAACCAGATATCCTTTGCCATCATTGGCATGCTGTGCATTGAAATCCCCCATCGCCCAGGTGGCGGGACCAACAACGATCTGTCCTGCAGTTGCCTTTGCCATGTAGTCATTGTTCTTCATCGTCAGGGAATCCGGATCGAGCAATCCTCTGCGTTGAGCCTTGTTATAGAAGTCCAGTGCAGTCCAGAAGTTGGAGGACTCGTCGGTCAAGTTGCTGATGAAGTCGCTCCCGCCAACTTTGGATGCAGTCAGGTCGCTTGTAGCCCCTACATTCTCGGTAAAGATGATTGGCGGAATCGTATAAGGCCATAATCCCCAATCTTGCCACATGGACACGCCGTACACCTTTTTGCCGTCTTCGGTCTGCGGGTGCTTCTCCACAATTTTTTCGACAACGTCCAGCAAGTCATCCATTGTGGCCATTTCCGGTGTGCCAATCTCCTTGTACCAGTCCCAACGAATCGTCGGGCCTATAGTGATTGGCGCAATTGAAGTGCCCGGTTTGGATTGCACTTGGGGAGGCAGGAAATACAGGTTGCCGGTACCGTTGCTCCAGTTCTTTTTGCTGTATTCGACCACAGTACCGATGTTCGCCGTAATGTCTTTGCCGGATGTAGCGAGCAGATCGTCGAGCGGAACGATCAGATCCCCTTCAATCAGTTGTTTTTGATATTTGTTCACGTCCGTGCGCACCAGGTCGGGCAGATCGCCGCCAGCGAGCAATACATTGAATTTGTTTTCGTCTGCTTCAACGTATTCAATTTTGACACCGATCTTCTCGGCAATGGCTTCGGCCACTTCGTTGTTCTGCTGCGTATTCCACTTGGAACCGGTTTCCATGATGAGCACTCGCAGCGTCACGAGGTCTTTGTCCGAGCCCGTGTCTGACGAACCGGTTTCGCCCGTGCTGGTCTGGCCTGTTCCCGAGCCGCTGCCCGTACAAGCTGCCAGCAGCAAAGACGTCATCATGAGCAGTGCGATGACTTGGCGGAACGACTTTTTAGTTCTCATGTCATAACCCTCCTGTTTCTTCTTCTATAATTATCGGCGATTGCCGGATAATCCGGTTTGGTTGCACCATTTTTCAGCCTCAACCCTTGACGGCTCCCATCATGATGCCTTTGACAAAATACCGCTGCAGCATCGGATACACCAGTACAATCGGCAGCGTGACAAGCATCGTAATGGTCATGCGAATGGACTGCGGTGTGAGCGTCCGGACAACATCTCCGCGGGTCAACTCCTCTGTCGTCATATTGGACAGGTTGCTGGACTGGTTCAGAAAGTTGTAGAGCACCAGTTGCAACGTTTGCACCTTCGGATTTTCCACCAGGAAAAAGTTGTCGAACCAGGTATTCCACTGACCTACGGCGGAGAATACGGCAATGGTGGCGATGATCGGCATTGACAGCGGGAAAATGATGCTGCGATAGATCCGGAAGTAGCCGGCCCCATCGATTTTGGCCGATTCCTCCAGGGATGCGGGCAGCTGTTCGATGAACGTTTTGATCAAAATGATGTTAAAGCCCGACATCGCGCTTGGAATGATGTACAGCAGGAAATTGTTCTGCAATCCATAGGTTTTCATGGTCAGATACCATGGGATAAAGCCTGCATTGAAGTACATGGTAATCAGTACAAAACGGTAAATGATTTTGCGGAACGGCATCTCTTCTTTGGTAATGAGATAGGCAAAGAAGGAACAGCTGAACACCGTAATCAACGTTCCGAGCACGGTCCGGGAGACACTTACAATGGCAGCGTCCATGATGCCCGGCAACTGTACCGTCGCTTGGTATGCTTCAAGGGAGAAGCCGGCTGGCCAGAAATATACGCCTTTCTGAACCTCGATGGGATCGCTGATCGAATAGATGAAAATATAATAGAACGGATAAATGGTGATGATGACAAGCAGGGACAGCACGATGTAATTAAACAGGGTGAACGCAAGGTCTTTCCAGTCGGTATGGCGGACGGGACGAAGCGTCTGTCCTGTGGGTTGTGTGCGCATATTTGTTTTGCTCCTTTCCCTGGGGTCAGACGATGCCTTGACCGCGAACTTTCTTGGATAGAATGTTGACGCTGAAGAGCAGCAGAACACTGATTACGGTTTTGAAAATGCCCACAGCCGTCGAGTACGAGTAGTCGCCCGTCACAAGTCCGAGCCGGTATACGTAGAGGTCAAGCACTTCGATCCGGTCTGCAATCATAACGTTGCTGAACACGAGATATTGCTCAAACCCTGCGGACAGCAGGTTGCTGACGGAGAGCAGCAAAAGCACAATGAAGGTCGGCATGATGCTTGGCAGCGTAATGTGCCAGATCGTACGCATGCGCCCGGCGCCATCCACCTTGGCTGCATCGTACTGTTCGCTGTCTATGCCAACGATGGCAGCCAGATAGATGATGGCGCTCCATCCTGCAGACTTCCACAGCAGCAGCAACGTTTGCACCGTCCATACCCGGTCATAGTTACCGAGGATATCCACGGGTGGACTACCGATCCCCGTTTTCATCATGATGGAATTGACGGCTCCCTCCGTACTGAACATGCTGAATGCGAGAGAAAATACGATGATCCAGCTGATATAATTCGGCAGTGTAGAGACGGTCTGCACCAGCCGTTTGAACCAGCCGGAGCGAACTTCCGAGATCAGTATGGCAAGCAGCATCGGTACCGGGGCGGTGGCAATGGACAACAAGCTCAGTGCCAGCGTGTTCGCCAGCACGGGTCCCATCCGTGGATCATCGAACATGTTGCGGAAATTTTCCAGCCCCAGAAAAGGGGTTTGTTGAAGCGGTATGCCTGGTTTGTAATCAAAGAATGCGTAGATCCATCCGAATAAAGGGACATAGCTGAAGGCCAGCGTAAACAGTATGAATGGCGTGGCCAGAAGCAGGAGCTGCATGCCATCCTTGCGATTCAGCTTGCCGGTCCTTTGGGTTGCGGCGCCGTTCAGGGTCTTGGTACGTTGCATATGAATTTCTCCTTTGTGCGTGTGCTTTCGTTTTGGCTTATTCATATGATAACGCTTTCTTTATTACCCTTGAATGAAAGATCCCCTGATCTGCTTGAAAAAAACAAAGCTGCCCTGCGAGCCGACTTGAACAATTTTGAGGCTCCGCTTGAACGAATAAACAGGGCTCCAATATGAAAAAAACGCCCTCATGTGCTGCCTTCCGGCGAAGCTCACGAGAGCATGGATCATTCGAAGCCGCAGCTCCTCTTCTATAATCGATGTACAGGCAAGGTAACGATGGCCTCAGCGCCCTGATCGGCCGGAACGAAGTGAATGCCGAAGTCCGGTCCATAATACAAACGAATCCGTTTATTGACGTTATTCAGTCCGATTCCGCTCCCGCCAACGGTGGATTTGGGCGATTCCCCCTTGGCCAGCTTTTCGTTTAACATGAAGAGGCTCTCTGCATCCATTCCGACGCCGGAATCGGTGACGCTCAGCATCAGTCGGTCATGGTCGCCCGAGGCAGTAATTCCGATCTGGATGGCAAAATCCTCGCTCTGTCTGCCGGAAGCAATGGAATTTTCCAGCAGCGGCTGCAGAATAAAACGCGGCACCTGACAATCCATCCACTCTTCATCCACGTCCATCGTAAACGTAATATTATTGTTGAATCGCATGTTAATGATCTTCAGATAATTGTCCAGATACGACAGTTCGTCCCGCAGGGAACACATCGAGTCTTTGCTGGAGAATACGGGGCGCAAAATATTGCCCAGTGCTACAATCGTATTTACGATGTTGTCCGCCTTCACAATGACAGCCATCCAGCGGATCATGTTCAGGGTGTTGTACAGGAAATGCGGATTAATCTGATACTGTAGTGCCTCCAGTTCCAGCTCCCTCTTTTTCTCCTGAATCTCATTGTTTTTGTTCACCAGTTCTACCATGCTGAGCGACATCTCATTAAAGCGGCGGATGACCGTGCCCAGCTCATTATTCGGAACATGATCGACGGTAACCCCGAGTTCACCTCGGCTCATGTCTTTCATTTTGCCGGACAATTGGTTGAGCGGTTTGATGATTTTGCGAAGCCAGAAGTAGGAGGCTATGAATATCGCGAGCACACTGATCGTGAACACCAGTACAAGCATTCGTTGAACGCCTAGAATCTGGTCTGCGTACTGACTGAGCGGAATTTCTTTCAGCAGGTACCAACCGCCATCATGGAGTTTGTAATATACAACCTGCATGCTGTGTCCGGCCTTTTCGTCATCCAGGCTTCCGTAAGCTCCGTCCGTCAGTTCCGCACCCGGTTTGAAGTGGCTCTGCGTACCTACCCGATCCGCCTCACTGGCCGAAATGATTGTTCCGTCAGCGCTGGCGATATACATATCGCCTTCTTCACTGTTCAGCGCCGTCGCATAGATGGATGACAGATACCGTTCATCGATATTAAAAATCAGCGTGGCGCTTGTTGTTGGATCATAGATGGCACGCGTGCCCCGCATCAGGCTGATCAGGTAACCATCGTCTTCTCCGGTCAGATACGGATTGTAGAACGATTTCTTGATCCCGGAATGGATAACCAGATGAGGATACTGTTCAAGTGTTTGACGGAAGGGCTCAGAAGTAAAGAAACTCTCCTGCCATGCTTCCCGATCGTAAACGAGCGTCCGCTTCTGACTTCCTCCTACTGCCCCGAGATTGTTCGCCGTAATATAAATCGAGTCAATATAGTTGTAGTTGTCGATGAAATCGGCGATCACCCGCTGCACGTCGTTTTTCGATTCGAGAAATTCCTCTTCCGTTTTCTCCGAAATTTTGTACAAAAACTGCTGAATGTGATCATCCCGCAGAAAAAGCATGGATAAGCGATCGATCTCTTTCACCAGGCCGCCTATGTTATGGTCAAGCTGTTGGAATTGCTGGTAGAGCAACCGTTCGTTCTGGATTTTGATCATGTTCTGCATAAAGGAATAAATAAAATAAGAAGCCCCCGCCAGTACGGCGAGGCTGATGACCATAATATACAGAATAAGCTGTGTTCGGAGCTGTCTGGAGACAAACAGGGATTTGACGGATGTCCTCATTCATGGCACCCTCTGTCTTTGAGCGTCGTTTGGCGGCGGTATTCGTTCGGATTAAGACCTGTGATCTTTTTGAATACCTTGCTAAAATACGTATATTCGGGCGAAAAGCCGACCAGAGCCGGCACATCGGAAGAGCGCAGTTGATTTTGGGCAAGCAGTTCCTTGGCACGTTCAATCCGATAACGGTTCACATAATCAATATAAGTGATCTGCAGCTCTCTCCGGAACAGGTTGCTGAGATACCCCATGCTTAGACCTACATGATCTGCAACCATCTGGAGACTGATGTTTTCGGTATAATGACGCTTGATGTACTCAATGGCGCGGGTAATCTCGTCACTCATTTGTAAGCGTTTGCGAATCAATTCAACCAAGGTGTCCATATAGATAAGGACCTGGTCAAGCATATCCGGCATCGTGTCACAGGTTTCCAACTTTTCGTTCATGCTGAGCAGCAGCGTTTTCTCATTGTTATGATCGTATACATTCGTATTAATCCATTGCACAAGCTGGTAAATGGTGATCTCCATTGATTTTCGCTCTTCGTTCATGCCGCGTTCAATCTCATCCAGAAATTCGTCGTATTCTTTCTGTTTAAGTGACGGAAGCAATTCCCGAATAGGTGTGTGGCCTCGAAGCCGTTCAAGTCGCCCAAGCACGCCCGAATGGTCCGCACGCCCTATTCCTTGATGATGTTGTCCCGGGCCGGTGATGAATTTACGCTGCAATGCGCGCTGTGCTTCGGCGTATTGTCTCGGCAGCGAATCATAACCCCCGTTGATGCTGCTGATCCCGAACGAAACGGTACTGTTGAAATAATGACGAATCGTATCCTGAACATGTTCGAGCAACTGACGAAGCTCCTGCACGATGGCTTGTTCGGACAACATATCGGCAAAATGCAATACAAGCGCGTAATGCCGGTCGTTGATCTGAACCGCCTCTCCCCGTTTATAACCGGACATGATCTCGCTTAAAATGTTTAACAGCGACATCTTGACCAAATGGCCGTGTTCATCCCGAAAACGTTCCTTGAGCGAGGCATAACGGTCCACTTCCATTACGCACACGACAAGACGAACGGGCGAAAGGCGCAGACCGCTCTCCGAGACGAACCTGGCGAATTCCTCCGTTGAGAAAATGCGATAGAACATAAAATCTTTAAACATCTTTTCCTTCACAAGCTCCATATCCGGAGACGCCGTCCCTGTCCTGCCTTGCGGTTGAGGCGGGGTATGCTGCTGATCCAGCTCTTCCCTGACTCCTGTCAGCACCTGCTCAATCTCTTCTTCGGTCATGGTCAGCTTCAGAATATAGCTGGACACGTCCAGCGTCAGTGCTTTGCGGGCCAGCTCAAACTCTTCGAGACATGACAGCACAACGACGCGTGTATGTTTGTCTTGCTTGCGGATGTTGGAGATCAGCTCCATGCCATCCATTCTTGGCATACTGATATCGGTAATGACCACGTCGGGTTTCTCGCGTTCATAATAATCCCATGCGGCCAGGCCATCCGGGAAATCGGCAGTGACCTCCAACCCGAATTTGCTCCATTCGACGGAATTTTTCAGTCCGATGCGAACGAGCATTTCATCCTCGACGATCATCACCTTATACATGCATTAGACCCCCTTCAAAATCAAAATCCAGTCATTCCCTCTTCCGCTGGTTGGGGCTGCAAAACGTTGAATGCCTTGATTCGGTATTGTAGAATCTGAATCCGAATCTGAATCTGAATCTGAAGAAACCTTGGTCGTATCTCCTGTTCTGGGGCAAAACCACATGGCATTCGCTTGCTTGCCCTCAATATACCCCATGACGACGTCAACGTACAAGCCATTGGGCAGATAAATGTAAGCGTTATATTTATTCTGCGCAGCAACGGCTTGATTCGCGCCTGCACGGTTCTGATGAATCAGATTCGAATTGGGTCTCCAATCCGGGCCCAGCTCCCCTTCGAGCAATGCACGCGCATGGCGCATCTGCTTTGCTCCCGGACGATGCAGTGCTTCAAGCCATGGCATAATGAAATAATCGCCTTCGCTGTTCGATTCAATGAGATCATGCGGACCTTGGTACATTGACCATATCGAATGGTGTCCATACGTATGACCCAGCGCGCCGGCAAATAAAGCGTAATACGCAGCTTTCCTCACATCCGCCGCATCGAAATAGCCCTGTTCACCCCGGAACCCGACAGGAATATCCTCGTAACATGGCTCGGCATCAAGCGTGGGTTTCACCGGCTTGCGCTCATAATCTTGCTGCACACGTCTATCATTGGTAATCTCCCGCTCTCCGTGTCCGGATTGAATCATGTTGAAATCAAGCCATGACTCATCATGAAGTTGGCGGGAAGATGAATCGCATCCCGGTGGATGGAAAGCCATAAGCTGCCGGGCACCACCTTGTTTCAGCCCCTGTGCCATGGACGTGACGATGTCGAAATGGCGCTTCGTCTCCAGTGGACGGTCTCCCCCCAGTACCCAGATAATCTGAGGATATTCAGCGTATCGCTCACCCAGCCATTTTCCGTAATCAAAGGCCGTTTCCGGTGTAAATATTTCCGGCCCTTTCCCCCACTTCTTGTTGAACTTGTCACCCCAAGTCGGGAGCAGTGCAACATACAGCCCAAGGCTGCCTGCAAGTTTCAGCATGGCGTCCACATGATCCCAATAGGAGTAAGGTCCATCGGTATCCGGATGGGCTGGATCAGGTTGACCATTCTCGTCCATATGAAAAGGCAGTCTGCCTTGAGCATTGCCCGTTGTGGTACCGCTGAACTCGGCCAGCAGCACCGTTTGAATGACTGTGAAACGCTGTTCGGCCCTTGTACGGAGGTACAGTTCGCTCTCTTTCCGGTTCAAACGGTGCAGAAGTTCCCAAGCCGTGTCGCCGAGCCAAAAAAAAGGGACTCCTTCCGACGTTTCCAGATAGCGACCGTTGTCGGAAACCCGAAGCGCAGTGATGGCAGATTGTGGATTGGTGGACATGTTATTGGACCCTCCCTGTTTTACAGTTCCATGGGCGTTGCTATGGCGATCATTCATGTTTCTGACGAATCACTCTCTAATGAAAAGCATAAAATGCACATTTGTTTTCGTAAAGGGCCTTTACCGAACAGAATCGTTCAACCCGGCTTCGTTTTGTTCAACCACAGCCGCTATTTTTTCAACCGTTTCAATGGATAATTCAAATCTGACTTTTATTGTAAACGCTATCATTTTAAGTGCCGCAAGTCGACTGACATGAAATCACCTCATGGATTGACCTTTGCGGTAAACCATGAAAAAGGAGAGCTGAGATGAAAAGTAGATCCGGTCGTTTAGCTTCACGATGGGGAATTCCGCTCCTTATATCCACCATGCTCGCTTCGTTTGCTCCCGCTCCTTCCCTAATTTACGCCAATCAGAATCAGAGCCAGAACCAGAACCGTACCAGCCACACGATTACGATTGATACGAATGATGTGATTCAGGATGATTTTCTCGGCGTTGGCGTCAACACCATTCCCACGGCCCTGATGCCCGGGCAAACGCAATACGGGTATACGGAAGCCCACTGGGAGGTAGACAACAAGCGAATTCAGACCATTCAGCCCAAGGTGGCCAGAGTGTGGTTTCAGATCGACTGGATGGAGCCTGCGAAAGGAAACTATACGTGGGACAGCGCCAAAATGAAAGCTTTCTACAAATACCTGGACGCCTTCAAGGCTGCCGGAACCGAAATCGAGCTGAACTTTGGCTGGAAAGTAGGATCAACGGTGCATGACTGGTTTACCATTCCGGGGATAGATCCATGGACAAGTGCGCCTGCTGACCTGGATGCTTATGCGGCTTCCGCCTCTGCCCTGCTGGAGGAGTTGATACTGAACCGCGGTTACGACAACGTGAAATATTTGACGTTTTATAACGAACCGAACGGCAGTTGGGACTTTGAGGCTCCCGGTGACCAGAAAGCCTATTATGCCGAAATGGTTAATAAAACGAGTGCCAGGCTGACTGCGGACGGTCTACGCGATCTGATCGAAATCTGGGGTCCCGAAGAGACTGGCGCTCCGGCCTGGATTGAGTACATGAAACAACATGCGGATGATGCCATCGACGGATACAGCTTCCATGTATATGGGGAATCGTACGAAGGACTGGGGAATGCCTTTGCGTTGCGGAAACAGTATGTCGGCGACAAGCCGCTTCATCTGACCGAATTCGGCTGGGCAGATGATCAGGCGAGCAATTGGGATGCGGGTTATGCAAACTCGGTCATTCAAACCGCCAATATGGGCGTGAAATCAGCTCTCATGTGGCAGTTAAACGGGGTTTGGACCAATGATCCTACCGGCGGAACGAACGGAACATATACGATGTGGGATGCGCTGGTACTGGGGCTGACTCCTCGCAAAACATTTTATATCGCAGGCATGCTGAATCGTTATATTCCAGAGCACAGCGAGGTTCTGGCTGTGGATACGGGCGGTTCGACCGACGTACGCGCCGCGGCGTTCAGAGGCGACGACGGCAATTATACCGTGCTCGTAGAGGCCAAAGCCGGCACGGAAAAAGAGATCACGCTCGATTTTGGCAGTACTGCGGTCAACCAGACGTTCCGTAAATTTGAATAACCGTAGCAGCGGCGTATATCAGGCACCACAGGTGACGGATGAAACGATGATTGCGGTTCGCGCGACCAGCACGGCCGATCCATCGGCGTATGGCGTCGCCCTCGTACGCGTCCTTCCTGCGTCACAGGCGGATAAAGTCGAAGTTCCAACATTCAGCCTGGATCGGCACATATTCCCTAGCTCCGAAGTGCTCTATCTGGAGACGGCGACGAGCGGAGCGCAAATTCGGTATACGACAGACGGCAGCGAACCTACGGCCCAGTCCTCCCTGTATGTCAGACCGATTGTGCTGAACGAAGGTTCACTTGCACTCTATAAAGCCAAAGCGTTCAAAGATGGTATGCAACCCTCAGGCACGGTATCCTCCCTGTATCAGATCGGACAGATCAGCAGCGCACCGGACGGGTATAAGCTGTGCATGGTCGAAAACGGTGGAGAGTGTTATTTTCAGGGTAAAGCGGTTGTCGCTTACGGTGCAGACGGATTATTTAATTATTCCATTCAGGAAAACGGCGTTGCTTGTACAAGCGCCATTCTCGGCGATCCGATTCCGGTCGTAGACAAGCGATGCTTTGTTAACCCCGAAATTCCGGATGAGCTTCCGGTAGTCACGCTCTTCAACGCCGGTTTTGAAAAACCGGCTACCACTTCGGCCAGACCGGGACCTATGACCAACGGATGGGTGTTCGACAGCCGCTCCGGCGTGCAGCATAACAACGGTGCATTCCAGGCCACTGCCGCGCCCCAAGGTGTGCAGACAGGTTATCTGAAAACGGATGGCGGCGTCTCCGGCACGATAAGCCAGTCGATCCATTTCAAGCCGGGAACGTACCAAATGTCGTTCAAGGCGGCCAAACGCACCAGCTTTGGCGGCACCCAGTCCTTTGACATCTATTTCGATGATCAAATCATCGGTTCGTATCAGCCTGAATCCGGCAACTTCCAGACCTTCCGCACAGAGCCCTTCGAGACGGCTGGCGGAAAACATACGATCAAGTTCGTAGCCACAACGACTCAAGGTGACAATACGGCTTTTATTGACGATGTACGAATTGCGTTTCCACAGACCCCCTAAGACCCCATATATCGCCAATTCGAGCTTTGAGTCCCCTGTGGTTAACCGATCCGTCAGGCACGTTGAGCGGGGTAGTTGCTGGATGGAGCTTTTATTGATTAGGCAAGGATGTTGCGCGGTGGCAGCAGCGTAACTTCTACTCCAGTACCCGCCGGGGTTCAGGCTGCATTTGTTCGAAATCAACATGGCGTTCAAGGTTCATTTCATCAGTCGCTGACGTTTCCTGCGAGCAGCTACGCCATTAACTTGAAAGCTGCCGCTCAGAATGCAAATGTGCCAACACATATCTCAAAGTGAAGTCATTGCCTCAAGTTGAAGAAACAAGTTTAGACTGATTCCATATTAATAAGCAACGGCCAGTTTAAGATCTTAAAGTCTTAGACTGGCCCTTGCTGTTGTTCAACTAACGTTTCCCGTTAGCCATCCATGTCCCTGTCGGTACACCAGAATAATTTTCAGGGTAGCTTAATGTCTATAGGTATTCTTCGTACTATAATTTTGTATTGTCTATTTTAAAGACAGAAGAAGTGGAAACAACGTTGTTCGTTTCTTCTTCCAATTTCTGTACCGTCTTTTTAATGTTTTAAAGTGACTACCTATCGTACGGGCCTCCTTTTTTTTGCACGCAAAAAAAGACAAAACAGTGTACACGACAATCGCCACATACAATTTTGTCTCCATATTCCAGCATAAAAATAAAAGCCGATGACGTGCAGCACGATGGAAAAGAGCCACATTCCCGGGAACCACGGCGCGATGAGTTCAAACATCTCCTTCGAGAACAACCATACTGCAGCCATGCTTCCAATGAGGTTCAGCGTAGAGGAGATGGCGATGTTCCAGAACGGTTTCAACGTCAAATGATTCCAAAGCCGTTATACATCACGCTGAACACTACCGCAGCAATACCGGCAATGCCGGCCGCATTCCATAACAACGACACACGGACCGTTTCTCCTTGATAAAACAGAGTCAATAACAGCGCCACCCACAACAAGCTCAACGTAAATACCTGAAAAAGCGATTGTCTAAGTTCCTTGATCACGTCCAATTCCTCTTCTACATACTGGCATTGATGACTACAATGGATTGTTCTGCATGCCGGACGGCTTCCTCGCCCTTTTTCCAACGAATCTGTTCATCCGGATGCGTAGTGATTCTGGCTGCATTGCGTTCCATGGCCGAATCGGCTTCAAACGTGACTTTCACTTCTTGTTCCTCCTCTCAAAACCCATATTACAAGGGAAAACGAACTTATCCCATCCATCTGCGTTTAGTTGCATCATTCCGTAAGTTTGTTGCATGACGAACAAGCGAGGGCAACTTTTTGAAGGTCCGAAGTTCTTCTTCTTTGCTCTAAACCCCGTGTTAAAACATCAAAAGAGCGAAAAGCAGTGAATCCTCGATCTGCTTCTCGCCCCATGAAGTGGACCGAATCTTCAATTTAATATATACTAGTATTCCACTTCCGTATGCCACACAAAACACTGCACATAGTATTCGTACTACCTTAGGGTCAACCCTTCAATATTTCATTTTCTTCCACTATATATTAGCCCTTTTAGTATAAAGGCAGAAAGACAGCCACATAGCAACAAGGTTACAATACTTCCCATCCGGTTTTCAGTTGTAGTTTCATAGTAGCCGGAAAGACCAAATACCGCTGTAATAGGATAGAAGGTTTTTAGGGCATTAGACATGCTCATAAATATTCCGGCAAAAGAATACATTTCGGTTAATACTAATGCAAGCCAATAGCTCTTTTTCAAATGCGATACCAAAGCAATAATGGGCGAGATCGCAAGGAATACACCTAAACCGTTCAACAAATATGTTTTCAGAAAACCTAAAATCATTCCCGTCGATAAATCCGAAAAATGTAAAATAGCTTCCGTTGAAAATGCTATAGCAAAGAGCAGCAAGTAAATGAGTATGCTGAATGCGAAAGTAATAATCATTTTTGAAGCGGTTAATTTTGCTTCATTTATGGGAATAAGCCGCAGAGATTTTATAGTGTCCTCCTGTTCTTCACGACAAATCATATAACTGCCCAAAAGGGAAATGACCGCAGGAAGGACAAACAATGTTGCCCATGGTTGAATAACAGTCATATACCAACCTGCACTGTCTATATCTCGCTTGCCATCATACACAACTCCACCTGCTACAAAAACAATGACTGCTACCAGAACTGTTGCAAAAACTGTAATCCAAATAATCTTTGAACGGCGAAGCTTTTGAAGTTCCGCCCAAAGTAATTTTTGCATGATTTACACCTCACTTCCTCCTACCCAATGCGATGTTTGCAAGTAATACTGCAACAATACCCCAACAGCAAATGCATAGAACTGCTAAGGGAATGTTAATTGCCTGTGTAAATACAATGCCCGGAATATCTCTATTTCGTAAGACTATAACTGCCATACTGGATAACGGGTGCAGATACATATTTACCGAAATTATAAAAAAGCCGAAAAAGGTATAAACCAATGCTATACAAACCGGAAGAATATATCCTTTTTGAGATGAAGCTATTGCCAAAATCGGTAACATGGCAAAAGCAGTAATAAAACCAATCTCTATACATTTTTTCAGCAAATAAAAAACGCTTCCCCATTCAAATTCGACATATCCGGGAAGTACGCTGAACAGAACAGAAGCAAGGGCTGTAATTAGCATGAAACAAATGGAGTAAATCAAAACTACAAAAAATTTACTGAAAAAGTATCCCATTTTGCTGATAGGCACAATCCAAAGTTGTTTGAGCATATCATACTGATTTTCGTCGTACATAAGTACGGTGCAAAGCATTCCTAAAATAAATGGCAAGATAATCCAAAGCGTATAACCGAGTGCAGACCATTTATAAAACTGTATTGGATCAACACCTGTTTCCCCAAAATACTTGAAGTATAATAGTGCGAAAAACGGCATAATGAGGGCAGCCAACAACATTAGCCAGACAAGTTTCCTTCGACGCAGTTTAAGGAATTCTGTTTGAATAAGTCTAAGCAATCCCTTCTCCTCCTGTAATTTTTTTGAAATAGTCCTCTAAGGTATCATGACAAAGTTGAGAACTAATAACGGCGACATCCTGCATCACGAGAGCCTTGTTGATTGCTGCCATATCCAGAGTAGTGTCATAGAGCCGCAGCGAATGCTCACCCTGTATCTCATAGTCCTTTACACCAAACTGCCGCTCCAAAATTAAAGAGGCTCTGGGGACATCCGAAACCTGAAGCTGGATGTACTTCCTGTTTTTCTTTTCCAGTTCGCTCATGCTGCTTTCTTCCAAAAGAACGCCATGATCGATGACTCCAATATCATCAGCCAATAATGAGATTTCTGAAAGAATATGACTGGAAATAAGGATTGTCTTTCCGTGCGCGACGCTCAAATTCTTTATAAAATCTCTTACTTCTGTAATGCCGATCGGATCAAGACCGTTTGTAGGTTCGTCCAAAATAAGCAGTTCTGGATCATGCAAAATAGCGTTCGCAATACCAAGACGCTGTTTCATCCCAAGGGAATACTTACTAACCAGCTTTTTATCTTTATAAGGTAAACCTACCACTTTCAATGCGTTTTCCACTGCATGTGGGGCTGCTGTGCCACGCAGCTTCGCAAAAATCTCCAAGTTTTCCGTTCCCGTCAAATTTGGATAAAATCCCGGTGTTTCGATAATAGCACCGATACGAGGATATACTCGTTTTTCCCGGCCTTTGATATTCTTTCCGAATACATCTACCTCGCCAGACGTGATCGGAGTTAACCCTAAAATCATTTTCATGATCGTGGTTTTTCCGGCTCCGTTTCGCCCTAACAGACCGTAAATTCGGCCTTTTTTTACATGGAGATTGACTGAGCTAATTACTGTCTGATCCCCGTAAATTTTTGTAAGTTGTTTCGTTTCAATTACAAAATCATTCATCTAAAATCTCCTCACGCTCATTTATTTTGCTTTCGTACTGTGATAACCAAGTAGAATGAAGAAACAATCACAATGAGAAGTATAAAGCATTAACCTTGCCAAAACCTTGCCGGGACCTTGTTTTAATCTTGTTTTGACAGCAAGAAAGCCCTGTGGGGTCACAGGGCTTTCGGTAATAAAACCGTGAATGTAGTCCCTAAGCCAGGGGTGCTGGCCGCTGTAATCATTCCTTTGTGGGCGCTGACAAGTTCTTTGGCAATAGAAAGCCCAAGCCCGTTTCCTTTGGCAGACCTAGAGTGATCGCCCCGATACATTCGCTCAAAGACATGAGGAATATCTTCGGGTGAAATCCCTTTGCCGTTGTCTGTTACCATGATTTTTGCCTGCTGTGTATCCTCGGTAATGCACAGCACTACATGATTCGCCTCGCTGTGAGTCATAATATTTTGTAACAGGTTATTAAGGATACGGGTATATGCGTTTGGGTCAATCCGAAGGGAATATTCTGTTTCGGGTATCTCAATGTCATAATCTAATCCAGCACTTTCTAAAATGGGAACCCACTCTGCGATAATGTTGCGGGATAATTCGTTGAGGTCATATTGCTCAAAGTGAAAAATCTGTTCCCCCGCATCCAGCTTTACCCATTCAAATAAAGCTGTGACGAAATCTTTTAGGCGATGTGCTTTTTCAGAAGCTACATGAATATATTCGTCTTTTTCCTGTCCGGTTACTAACCCGTTTTCGATTGCTTCCAGATAGCCGACAAGTGAGGCCAAGGGAGTCTTTACGTCATGGGAAAGGCTTGTCATTAGGCGCTTATATGCCTGCTCTGCTTGTTTTTGCTGAATAAGCCGGGATTGGCCACTGATTGCAACTTCGTTGATGTCATAACAAATTTGTCTGGTTATATCGTTTTCACGTGCCAGAACACGGCGGTTGAGATTGCCACTTTTTAAATCATCCAAAGCGTCTTTGATAAAAGAAAGCTGTTCCCGGAAATGATGCAACTTCAAAACAAGATACAGGGTAATCAACAGTGCAAGGACAAGTCCCAAAATCAGATAACCGTTTATACTCATACTCATGCCTCCTTGTTGAAGCGATACCCTACGCCACGCACAGTTTGGATATAAAACGGATGCTCTGGGTCTGGCTCAATCTTTTTTCGTAATTTACTAATAAAAGACATGATATTGCTGTCGTCAAAGGCGTAATCTTCTTCCCAGACCTGAGTGTAAATCTGTTTTTTGGTGAACACACGCCCTTTATTCGATGCCAGGAAGAAAAGCAGATCAAATTCCTTTCCAGTAAGCTCAATCATAGTGTCCTTCACAGTAACAAGACGGTTTGTTTTGTCAAGGACCATTTCTTTCAGCATCATGCACTCGGTGTCTATTCCCGTCGTAGGGTTTAAGGTAGTATAGCGGCGAATAAGGGAATTGACACGGGCCATCAGTTCGTTAATACTGAATGGTTTTGTCAAGTAATCATCAGCACCAAGCCGCAGCCCGGAAACTTTATCTTCTTCGTCACTTTTGGCGGTGAGCATCAGAACAGGGACATTGCTGGTTTCTCTAATTTTTTGAAGCACTTGAAAACCGTCCAAGTCGGACATCATAACATCAAGTATGATCAGCGAAAGGCTATCCCGATGTTCATCAACCAACCGCAGCCCTGTTACACCACCTGGAGCAATCAAAGCCAATAGATTTTCCTGCTCTACACATTTTTTTATAAGAGCGCACAGCTCTTTGTCATCGTCTATAATCAAAACACTAATCATGTTTCTGTTCCTTTCCTCGCTTTGTTCTACCGTCCCTCGGCTTTTCTGCATCTTTCGGAATGAGCCAAACGGATGCCATTTAACTGCACAGGGTATGCGACCGTTAGCCGTAGTAATAATTGGTCATTCGGGGAAATTGACCCCATTTTTTTGCTTATTCTTTTAATGTGATGTAATCCATGCTCTAAAATAGAGATTGTACATCGTATTCTTCCATTATTCAATTTAATAAACCTTCACAATTCCAGAAAAGCGCCCGTTTAGGCTTAAGACTTTGAGCGAGATTTCGGTACCCGATAGCCCCCCATCGTGACAATCTCCTGATATTTTGACAATCGCAACGGCCACCCCCAAAACGAAACCTTCCATTCCTTCATCTGCTCTTCTATATATGTATGGATGACCTATAATGATTCCACTATCATTAATACCTCTCTCATATAGTCCTCTTTCCTTAATCTCACTATAATCTGATCGGACGCTTAAGGATTTGCTCGGTTTGCCTATATCGCGCAGTTATCTGGTGCCGATCGGCTTTGCTTTTACAACTTTGATGAAAATACTTCTGAATAGAAATACATTTGGAAGGAGATGATGCACGCTCAATGTGCCTTCTATCTCTTTGAAAACGTATACGGCTAGACTCTAACTTTAAGTTTTCACTTTTTCAGCTTAAAGGAATAACTAACGACCATCCTTGTCATGTTTAAAAACTTTGCGTATATTTTCGTTAAAATGTTGTTATTCTATCTCTAACTTGGAAGTAAACATAAGCATCCGATCAATTTTAAGAGGTTGTTATGCCTGCCATTCAGTAATAACCGTTTTTGCGTATCCTATGTAAACGATGTGAATGTCATTAACCTCCACCCATTTGCATTAATAAATAAAATCTTCAGTGTGTTTAGCTCATAGAAGAACATATCCACTATGATAAAGAGCCGCTAAATATAGCGACTCCAATAGAAATATAATCTTGCCCTTCCCCCTTATGGTATACATAGCTCATTTTTCTCCTTATTAGTTCAAATTAATTTTAAGAAGAATTATACATTATTTAATATTTTCCATAAAAATCAGCTAGAAACAGCTGAAATTCGCGCGCAGCTTGGGACAGGTAACGCGCATCATTCCATGCAACGGAAAACGCCCGCCTACTTTCCACGCCTTCAATCCGGAGTAAAGGGTAGGACGGAGGTTCATCGCTTTTACATCCGGGAATTAACGCTACGCCCAGACCGGCTTGGACGAGATGGCCTAGAGCGGCGGGCTCCTCCACCTCGCATACGATGTTCCGCTGTATGCCTGCCCGTTCTATAATTCCGTCGTTGACTTCGCGGAACGGATGGCCGTTTTTGTATTCAATAAACGGTTCGTCTGCCACCTCTTTCAAAGAAATGCTGTCCCTGTACGCAAAGCGGTGTCCGCGCGGGACAGCCAGAAATACCTCCGTCCACAGCACGGGCAGGTTAGAGATGCCTGGCTGCGGCGATGGCAGGGACCCGAATGCGAGGTCCACGCTGCCCTCCTCTAGCAGCTCTTTGATACTGTACGTTGCTGCGGGCGCAATTTGATTGATGCGGAAGTTGACCTCCGGATACTGGCTGCGAAAAGCAGCCAGCGCAGGCGAAAGGCGATTCAGCGTATTGGTTGCAATTACGATCGTTCCCCGTTCCAGCCCTGCCATATCCGTGATTTCCTTCCGTCCTTCCTCCAGCAAGCTCAATGCTGCCTCGGCTTTTGCAAGAAATGCTTTGCCAAAGTCGTTAAGCCGAATTTGACGGTTGCTCCGGTCGAACAATGGCACGCCCAAATCCTCTTCCAGCCTGGATATTGTCTTACTGAGAGCGGGCTGCGCGATATGCAGCTGCTCTGCCGCTTTGGTCATGTGCCCCAATCTGGCTGTTATGCGGAAATAGTGAAGCTGCAGCAGTTCCAAGTTTTCACCTTCTTTTCATACACTAAAAGTTATGGATAGTGGACTAAATATATATTCTTCATTATTTATTTAACAGTATAAAATACGGAGTGACTAAAAGAAAGGGTGATTTCCATGAACGTAAAAAAACTATTGTATATCCTCGCCTTCACGTTGATTCTGTCCTCCATGAGCGCAACGATGTTTAATATTGTGCTACCCAAAATGGGAGAGGAATTCGGCTTGTCCTATTCGCAGGTGAGCTGGGTATCCGCCATTTACCTTTTGGTCTATGCTATTGGCTCTGTCGTCTATGGCAAGTTGGCCGATCTGATCAAGCTGAAAAACCTAATGACCTTTGGTCTTGTGCTATTCGCCATCGGTTCGTTGATCGGGCTAATCTCCCAGGACTATTGGATGGTGATCATAGCCCGGGTCCTGCAAGCTTCTGGAGCTGCGGTCATCCCTGCCTCGGCGATGATCGTTCCGGCAAGATACATTCCGGCAGAACGGCGTGGCTGGGCGCTGGGAATAACGGCGAGCGGTTTGGCCATCGGGAATGCACTTGGGCCGATCGTATCCGCCCTGCTCGTCAGCTTTGCCCATTGGCGCTGGTTGTTCTTCCTGCCGCTGCTTCTTGTTTTTACATTGCCTTTGTATCGCAAATATCTCGGAGATGAACAAGGGGACGGTGGTAAGCTGGACTGGATCGGGGGAGGTTTGCTGGCGGGAACTGTAGCATCTCTTATGTTGGCGATTACGTTCTCGGATTGGAGAGCGGCTGTTCTTGCCGCAGTATTCTTGCTGTTGTTCCTTTTCCGCATTTCCAAGGCGGATACACCGTTCGTCAATCCTGCCTTGTTCCGAAACAGCCGCTTTTCGTTGAGCTTGACCATTGCATTTGTGGTGATGGCTATAAGCTACTCACTACCTTTTCTTACTCCGCAGCTGCTGGCGGATGTCCACCGGCTTTCGCCGAATTTGATCGGGTTTGCCATGGTGCCTGGAGCTGCGGTTGCGGCCATTTTGGGGCGAAAAGCGGGTAGACTGGCAGATTCCAGAGGAAACAATGCGTTATTTTCATTAGCCGGCGGGCTGCTCGTGACATATTTTTTACTGCTGTCTTTTTTTGCTGGTTTGCCGCCCGTGCTTGTTGCTTTATTTCTTGTTTTCGGGAACGTTGGGCAAATATTCATGCAAATTGCAGTATCCAATACGATAGCAGGTACACTGCCCAAGGAACAGATGGGAATCGGAATGGGACTGTTCTCGATGGTAAATTTCATATCCGGCGCCGTGGCAACGGGGGTTTACGGAAAAGCCATCGACCAAGGCGCGACCTTTCGCCTCAATCCGTTTTATGATTACGCGGATTCATATGTGTACAGCAACTTGTATACATTATTGGCGTTCGTCGTCTTGGGGGTGTGGACCATCTATTGGCTCTGTTTTCGTAGCGGGGCGCCTATAAGTCCAAGCGCAAAGAACGTTAAGAAACAGGCAGCGAGCTAATGAAATGATAGCAGAAAAAGACACCTCGGGCACCATGTGTAGTAAGCTCACGTCTCTTATACCAAAGACGTGGGCTTTTTGGAATTTATACTCCGTCCCCGACCCTCAACCTCCAGTCATTACATCGTATGGGGGTACCAACAGGGTATTCAAAATCACATTCACCAATAAGGGAGAAGCCGAGCTTGCGACAAATGGCATTAGAAGCAGGATTGCTGATTTTAGGAAAAGCATGAATGAATTCATGTTTCTTTTCAGAATGGATCGAAGCTATGGCTTTTGCTGTTGCTTCTGTGGCGATCCCTCTGCCTTGGAATACTGGTAAAACACTCCATCCCACCTCATAAATCGATTCTCCTTGCCAAGACTGATCCCAATAGCCCACACTGCCAACAACCTCAAGACTCGGAAATAGGAGAATCTTAAACATTCGTCCTGTTCCTCTTTCAGCGATTTCACAATAGCGCCTATGACGAGTCACGAGTTTTTCCTCAGTTTCTGGACCTCCAAGGTGCGCTGTCATCTCTGGCGAATTTAATTGGCGAAGTAAACCTAGATCCCCTTCATTCCAAAGTTCAATGATTACTTTTCGCATATTACTTTGTTCCGTAATGTTACTCACCTCACTGTTTTTTTCGATCGAAACAAAACTATAAAACATCTGCTGTTTTCATTTTAATCATACCGGAACATACATTCTTAATCCATCTAAATTCACCTCAATAAGCAACCTACGCTTCTGCCGCAATTTGATTAATCGTGATGCTCTCGAATTCCTTTTCTGACATTAGCCTCATAAAAGCATCACTAATCGCTTGCCTTGATTTTGAAATACGCTTGGCATAATCCTTCTCCCCTTTACCCCATTCAAAAAATGGTCACTTTGAAGTCCTGTGTTGAAAACTCAACAACCCCGCAACTGCTGCAGTTCAACGGTCAATTACCGTCAGATCTGCTCTTTTCGTTTTAATTCTAAATACTGAATAACCATGACGCATTCTTTCATGACTGTTTAAGCCTTCACGCTCTTCGATGAGATCAACGTTAACGAATTTCAATTGTCCACCCCTTCATATGTTCTGACCCATAAGTAAGGGTATAGTTTTGAAGCAGCTGTTGAATTGTTGCGATCTGCTCTGAAATAGCTTTATTACTTGTTCTCACAATGAACACAGGATGAATATCGTTTTCGCTAAATTTATTAATAATCAATGTCAGAAATTTAATATTACTTTTTTGAGAATTTAAGTTCTCTTCGAATCCAAAAACTTTGTATGGACTTGAGTCATTAGCTTGAAGAATCAATTGTAGATGCTTATCTAAATTACCCATGAGAAATTCAGATACTTTTATCAGGTATGGAGAGTTTGATTTTTGATCATAAGGAACAAATAAATCAATATGAATTCGCTTATTTTTTTCATTGCAAATTGCTTCATCACTGTAAAATAATTCACTATGCATTGGAATAACTAATGTTGGATCGATTATTTCCCTACAGAGTTCTATCTCCTCTTGCTTTTTTTTATTTTCTTTTCGAAATTCTTTCGGTCCCTCTGGGAAAATCTTATTAAACTTTTGATAAAAATATCTCGGAGAAGAAAAACCACTCTCGTTTGATATATCAACAAGGCTTAAATCTGTCGTTAATAATAGTTTGATCGCATGCTCAATTCGTAAGTAATGAAGTAGATTTTGCAGCGTATCTCCTATTAATAACCTGAATTGTGATGATAAATAATCTAAATTTAAATATTCCTCTGTAATTTTGGCAATTTCATTCAAAGATGCCTTGTTGGTATAGCCCTTGAAATGAAATAAATAATTATATATTTTCTCCATTCGTTGCAGCTTGGTTGAGTTTCCTTCGAAAATTCTTTTGACATCAAAATTCGTCATGAGTAGATCCAACAATTTTTCGATAATTTTTATTAGGGTTAAGTATCGTATCTCACTCTTGTTTACAACTGGAGATATTAGTCTGCATATTGCTTCATTCGTTTCTTTTATTCGCTCTGACCCTAGATATGTTCCAGGGCTGAATTCATGAGCAAACCAAATTTTTGATATATCCGAACAATAATCTTTTGCGAATTCAGCATCTATATTTATTTGGAGAACTAAATTATTTTCATTAGTCTGCAATAGACGGTGAACTTGATTGATATTGAAAATTTCAATGGCACCCTTACCTAAGCTTCTCTCCTCGTCTGCAATTGCAATGTGAATGCTGCCTTCCAATACAATAACCACTTCAATGGAATTACTCCAACGAAACGGTTCATCTCTAACTCTTAGAAACTGTACGTTTAAAGGAGTATTCTGGGCCAAATAGCTCTTACTACTCAACGTTTATTCCACCTTTCAAATCAACTGTCATTAAAAGCAGCCTGAGTCTAAGAAATGTACCAACAAGTCAAAGAAATGTGAATTGTTCATTTTGCCTCATTTTAGGAAAATGAAACATGGAACATCAATGAACTTTAAAAAAGATTGGGGGAACTAACATTGAATCAAGTTGAGCTCACTTCCAAGCTTAATCTCCAACAACAAAAACACGTTGCAAATTTATTTTACGAAGCTTTTCCATTGAAAGTAAAATATCTTTGGTTTTATGGAAAAACTAAAGAGCAAGCAGTTGAGCTATTAGCTCAATCCATTCAATTTGAACAAGGCGTATATGCAATAAGAAATGGAGAAGTGGTTGGGTTTCTCGGATATAATATTGGAAAAAAAGCCTTTGTGCCTGCCAATTATATCGCTTTTCGGAAGGTTTACTCTCCATTCGCAGCGATTTGGCGATTTGTTTTTTATGCTGTTTATTTAAGGTTTCATTTGTACAGGGAAGATATATTGCATATTGATCCTATTGCTGTGTCTGAAAAAGCTCGTGGCAACGGGATAGGTAAGTTGTTATTAAACAAGGTAGAACAAATTGCAAAAAACAAGCAAATTCCCAAGATAAATCTAGAGGTTGTTGACACTAATCCGTCAGCACAAAAATTATATGAACGTTACGGTTATATTATCAAAAAAGAGCTTAAATCGGGCGCGCTTACTGTAAAAGCTGGCTTTAGGAAAGTGATATTTATGCAAAAGAGTTTAGATATCCCTACGACAACCTAATCTGATTGACACAAACAGCTGCTGAGCGCTCCAGTTCCTTGTACTCGTTATTGATGTCTTTCTAAAGATACAAAGTAAATCGTGTTATTGAGGTAAGTCGATTACAATAATTTGCCCCATAGTTGATTAAAGGCAGCTGACCATATTGATCAGCTGCCTATTTTGATTGTATTAAGCTGTCGTTTCCCCGTTAGATTCGCAGACTTCAATCGTATAAACCATGCCACAACAGTTATTCTATTATTAACTCACCCTTAATTCTGTACTTCACCTTATTATTAGAAGGCTCTTCTTGTACATAACTTACTTTCATTATTCGAATCTTTATACACCAATATGATATTCAAACTGAATAAATTCAAGTTTTCATTAAATGCCCTTATGTTCAATAAGTATATGTACCATTTAGGAAGATGTATTTTTATACCGTGTTTTTCTGCGCCAACAGGATGAACCGCTCCCATTTCCTCAAGATGAAAATTGATTTCATGTTTGATATTTTCTACTTTATTAAATTCAGAAAGATAAAATGAATGATGATTTTCACCATTGAAAACGGTGTGATCTTTCATAAAATCACTTAATTCATCAAAATTAACCGCAATCTCAACCATGACATTTTCTGCTGGGATATTTCCATGATTATAAACTTCTAGATAAAAACCAGATTTTTCGTCTTGAAACGATTCATCCACACCACTTCCCCAGTCCTGAAAGAGTGATTGATGGAGTTCAACTTCAAATGTTTTAGACGGTATGGCTAAGTTTACTTTTCTACTATTCATCTGTTCATCCGTCGCCGTTTGATGATTCTTTTTCAGTCGAAGCACAGCAAACACAGATATGAATGGTTAATGAATTTACAGGTAAAATAACGATTAGAGATACGCCTAATTGCAATAGGAACATGTTCTTGTCCAACACGGTAATCGGGTACATGGTCTTGTACCGAAAAAAAAGCCGCTAATATAGCGACTTCAATGGGAGTATGTGCTTGTCCCTCGAGATTAAATTCGGTCTACCTCTTCTTGTAAGCAGCCTTATGAAAAGCATTGATATAACCAAACAGTGCTTCGCCATCATCAGGCACATCCGTATTTCCATCCAGTGGCAGCATCATTGCTTGATAAGGCTCTGGCACCATTCTATATTGATGAACATAGGAAGTTAGGACGAACCCGTTGCGTTGCCAAAACTGAATGCGTTCCTGATGAGCCTCCGTTGTGCCGGATTCCGCCTCGATAATCATACTTTTGATCCCGTGTTCCTTTAACCCCCATGCTCTGAGCTGCTCCAGCATCCAAGTCCCGATACCCGATCCGCGCAGCTTCTGATTAACCGCGAGGTAATCGATGATCAGGATGCGGTTCGCTGCCTTCCCCGCCAGTCCAGTAACAGCCATCGCAACCACTTCTCCATGATGCACGCCCGTGTGTAAGTAACCAATCCCCCGGTCCAGCATACTGCGCAGAATCGCTTTTGTCTTGGCGCCGGTTGGAAAAGCCTCATGATAGATCCGCTCCATCCGCGCCCACAATGCTTCATCCCACGCCTCTATAGTAGTAAACTCTAATTCCAGCATCTCATTCGCCTCCAGATTTTTATCATAACAAATTCCGCCTCTGCTAACACTGTTAATGGTACTCTTTATTATTCATTCCGTGTAATCGGTTTAGTACAATTTTTTTGAGATTATCCATTAAACAATTTACTTCTCTGGTTGGGAGTAAATAATGCCCTACTTCAACAGGATATGTTCAGGTCGGCTTTTCCTAAGCAATAAGCAGATAAACCTAAACAAGAACCGGCTCAGCGCCGGTCTAACATAGAGAACATAATAATTGGCTTATACTTATACTAACCATAGGAGTTGTGGGCATTGAAAGTATGTTGATTCCATCTATAATGGCAAACAAATGCTGATCAATTACGAAATGTTCGTGGAAGACTTTTTTCAGAGAATGACTTTGTACACCAACTTGTTAGTGTAATTGGAGCATAAAATAGATGGCCTTCTCGTAAAGTTGGTAAAAAGCAAAAAAGCATCAGCACCTGCTTCGCAGGGATCTGATGCTTCCAGAGAATTGTATTCAATACGATTAGTATAATCTATGATCCTAAGGCTCGTCAGCGCTCGGAATTTCGTAATATTGCTCAAGCCGTGAAGACCTATAATTCCATAAATTCCCATGTCAGTCCCCTAATATCATTCAAGGTTCTAATTCAAGGTGCATCTTGGCTTCCGCCTCATCCCATGGCACCGAGTAACCCGCCCCCTTGGCGCAAAAGATGGAGGAAGATGTATACAATGGGTCTGCCCCTTTGCGGTAGCCCATACGCTCTATGACTTCCTCCGTATTGTGGCAGCGGTCGTAGCCGCCGAACACGCAGCGGATACTGCCTCGTCCATGCGTAAAGGATGCAAATTCGGCACTGTAGTTCATGAAAGTCGACACAGGCACCCTGCCCGTGACCACCGCTTGCGTTCCGGCTGTCTCCGGCGGATTAAAAATACCTGAAGCACGCTGAATATCGGACAGCACCCTGCCCATTTCATCGATAGCGACTTTGATTTTGAAATCGTAATAGGGCTCCAGCAGCACGTTGTCCGCCTTCTCCAAACCCTGCCGTAGTGCTCGAAAGGTAGCCTCACGAAAATCGCCGCCATGGGTATGTTCTTTATGCGCGCGGCCCCTCAGCAGGGTGATGTTCACATCGGTGACCGGCATGCCGGTCAGCAGTCCGTGATGCTCCCGTTCGTAGAGGTGATTCCGAATCAGGTTCTGATAGCTGACATTCAGATCATCGGCATGACATCTGCTATCGAACGTGATGCCGCTGCCCCTTTCTCCCGGTTCAATCAGCAGATGCACTTCCGCATAATGTCTGAGCGGTTCGAAGTGTCCGTACCCTTTCACAGCCGATTCAATCGTTTCCTTATACAAGATTTCCGGTTGTCCAAAAGAGATCGCAAAGCCAAACCGCTCTCTAACAAGCTGCTCCAGCACTTCCAGTTGAATCAATCCCATGACGCGGATCGAAATCTCCTGCAATTTCTCATCCCAAACGACGTTCAGAGACGGCTCCTCCGCCTCCAGCGTGCGAAAAGCACCGAGCACCTTCTGTACAGGTATCGAATTGTCGAATAATACCTTCGATTGTAACGTCGGCTCCGAATCGTAAGCTAACTTGTCGGATATCGCCCCCAGGCCTTGTCCGGTCTCGGCGGCGGACAATCCGGTAACCGCAAACAAATCGCCGGCTTCTACTTGTTCCACCGGCTGCGATTTAAGGCCGTTAAACAAGAAGAGCCGCGTAATTTTTTCATCATATTGAACCCCGCCGCTCTCATAACGAAGCTGTTCTCTCACCTTCAACCGACCACCCAGTGCCTTAATGAACGTAAGTCTCGCTCCGCCTGCATCGTGCCGAATTTTATACACCCGCCCCTGGAACGAAGCATCCCCGTCATAAGTGGTTGTCGTCAGCAGATGCAGCTGATCCAGAAATTCAATGACACCTGTATCCTGAAGCGCAGAGCCGTAAGCACAGGGGAAGAGAAGACCGACCGCGATCATCCTCTGCAAAGCCTCCAGCCAGAAGCCAAAATCATCTCTCCCCTCCAGGAATGCTTCCAGCAAAGCTTCGTCCCGCTCCGCCATGGCCTCACGCAGCGGCTCACCGATGATGCCGTCAGCGAAGCCCTGTGTAATGCAACATACTTCCCCTGTCAACTGCTGACGGATATCCGCCTCGGTTCTGCCTGCATCCGCTCCGATCCGATCCGTCTTGTTGATAAAGAAAAACGTCGGAACCCGATGCTTGCGCAGCAGCTGCCAGACTGTCTCAGTATGGCCTTGGACGCCTTCAACTGCGCTTACAATCAGAATGGCATAATCAATGACCTGAATCGTTCGCTCCATCTCCGGGGAGAAATCGACGTGTCCTGGCGTGTCTATTAAATAGTAGCTGTCTCCTTTATATTCTATTACCGCCTGATCTGCGAAAACCGTAATGCCCCTTGCCCGCTCGATGTCGTGGCTGTCCAGAAACGCATCCTGATGATCCACCCGCCCTCGCGACCGGATACTGTTCGTATGGTACAGCAGCTGTTCCGCAAAAGTAGTTTTACCTGCATCCACATGGGCGAACAGGCCAATCGTTAGTCGCTTCATCGAATCCCACTTTCACCATTTCTTGTTTTTACTGCTCATTTTATTAAAGCATAAAAATCGGGAGAGTGGGTAGGAGTCCGTTTGGAGAGAGAGTTCGATATCGTCCCAGCGAGAAACACTAGTTTCTTGACTTCTCTTTTCTGCTATACTCAACCACGTAAATACTACCTGACATGTGAATGGATTATCGATTTGGTGTGAATGAATTCACACTTACATCAAGGAGTAATCTATGCCAACAAATACTTTCTTTCGTTTAGATGAAGCAAGGCGCGAGGAAATATCTAATAGCGTTATGCGTTATGCATTTTTTTGTTGAAAATCTTTATGAGGATATGACAGTAATAAAATTCCCTTTTCCAGCTTTTCCTTACCGACCATCTTTGATCGTTTTTTACAAGTCATAATGGACTCCGGTGGGAAAATCAACAAACTTCGACTTCTTAGCCTTTAGAGGATTCATCCCTAGCCCTATGTAAATATCTCCGGTGATTGTTGAATCCGTCGCCGCAATAAGTGATGGCCAGGATGATTGATCAGGAGGAGTTCCGAATATTTTCATTAATAGCAGTCCGAATGCTTTGGTCCCCTTCGGTGTGTTTCTTCCGTACTTGATCATCTTGGTCTTTTTCGGTTTCTTCACTGTGACTCCATGGTTGAATGTGACCGTTCCGAATTAATCCGAATACCCTAAAAAATGCACCTCCAATTGTTAGTTGTGTCTAACAATTGGGGATGCATTTCATATCCTTGGGTGTCTTTTATATTGCTTGAATGAATAATATCATGCCTTAGGTATTTCATTGAAGAAAGTGACATCTTCAATCGGTAATCTTACCGTTCGGTGTCCGGGCTTCGTCGCCTTACCGATGGCGATAAGCATAACAGGAGCGTATCTCTCTGGAATATCGAACGCCTCTACAAATTTAGTTTGGTCAAAGCCGCCCATAGGGACCGTATCATAGCCTTTAGCGCGGGCGACAAGCATAAGCTGCATGGATACCAACCCACTGTCAATAAGTACTTTTCGGAGAACATTTTCTTGAGACATGCCCGCGAACAGTCTTTGGTAGCGTTCCACGAATGATTTAGCTGTCTCTTCAGGCATGTAACCCGCATCGACCGCCATTCCATAAATTTTCTCGGCCAATGTGTATCCTTCCAAATCTCCGAGTACCGCAATGACTGCTGAAGCCTCAATCACTTGCTGCTGGCTGTTGGCGATAGGAAGCAGTTTTTGCTTCAGCTCCTGCGAGTCGATTACAAGGAACCTCCACGGCTGCAGATTGGCGCCTGACGGAGCCAACGTAGCTTGCTGCAAGATTTCTTTCATTTCCTCCCGTGGGATCATTACTTCAGTATCAAAGTAGCGTATGGACCGCCGATCTTGAATAATGTTAAAAAACGGCTGCTCCACCTTTTGGTTCGGTTGTACAAAAGACATTCTTCTCTCCTCCTCATACTCACTATCCTCAATTGAATCACAGTTAACAAACTCATTTACTCTGTAAGAAACAAGCCCTAAATTTCATTTCACTTTTCTTTGAAAGGATATCCGGAATCGATTAATTCCGGGAATAGCTTGCGGACACTAGAAGTGTCCAATTCCAAAATCAATATCTTTTAGTTCACATAGCCATACTCCTCCCTAAGCTTTATAAGACTAATTCTGCTTTAGTTAAACCACATAGCACTGCAGTAAAATAAGTCTTATTGTTACTATAAATTATTCAATATATAATCTAAAGTAGACACATTATTTTAATATAGCCTTATAAAGTAGACTAACTATATTATAGTAAGGAATGATTTTGTGGATATAAGCAAAGAGAACGAACTATGCCTCATCTCCATTTGCGAAGCTTTAGAGGTTGTTCGCGGAAAATGGTCTATTTTGGTACTTACCTTACTTAGTTTGGGTCCGCAGCGATTTAATCAAATGCGAAGAAATTTAGACAACGTCAGCATCAAGTCTTTAACGGATGCCCTGCGTCATTTGGAGCAGCATGAAGTAATCAACCGCCAGGTGTTGCCCACCTCACCTGTCACCGTTGAGTATTCGCTAACGGATAAAGGAAGGGCATACACACCCGTACTTCGGGAATTGCGCATATGGGGTGAGACCTGGGGGAGAGAAACGTCTGAAGCACGTTGATGATCGCGAACCCTCCTTAGGTTAAGCTGTTCCATAACTTCTCTAACCGGACTGCCGCTAATCTAATATGAATTGCATTCATCGATATTTACACTGTGGCCACGAAAAAACACCTTCAAGAAAATGCAACCATGTCGTAAGGTATGGACATCATCTTGGAGGTGTTTTTCATTTAATTAGGTTACATATCAGCATCAACTCATGCTTGGATCTTAGCCGCGGTAACCACTCACTCTCATGCAAATATATGCCACCAAGCGGGGGTTGTCCTCTTGTGGGAGATTGGGAAACATCAACTATTCATTTTGGTAACTTCTAACCGTCAGTAGAATGGTATTTAGTTCACTATCTTGCATTATTCAGTACCGCATGCTATTATTCTTTCTGTACTACTGAATAATGAACAATAGCTTGATTTGCGATCTATTTCCAACCTTGACCGGGCCGTGATCTCTTTATTCATTGACAAGAAAACACTCAGAAAACGGCTGTCAAAGTTTCCTCTTCCACGTATCTCTCCCCTTCCGTCGGGATGGAAAGGAGCTATTTTTGGAGTTTCTATGGTTACGTTGTTCATTTGTTTAGTGCAAGCTTTCTATTACCTTGGGTCACGAGGGGTTCAGGACTACTTCGTTGGTACAATATTATCGATTCTGGCCGTTCTTGGACTCACGGGTCTTATTGCAGGCGTGTTGCATTGGGCTAAAAAAATGCCTTCTCGGTATATTTGGTTCCTGCTGGCATCTATTGGTTTACTGTATCTCAGTTTTTTAGGACCCATACCGTTAACGTTATCCATTCTTTTATGCATCCTCTTCTCCTTTTCTTTACTTGGAGCCTTGCTTTATCGATTCATAAAGGGTTCGTATCGCAAAGCTGCAAGGTGGGTAAAAGTAACAGCAAGTTCAGGGATTGCTGCGGTGTTTATTTTCATTTGTGTACTGGGATATTGGCTCACTTGTGGAGGTTTTGCCGAGTTAGAGGTTCAGTATCCTTTACAAACCGTCAAGACTGCGGACAATTACTCAAACTCCGTGGCCAATCCGGCTGAACCTGGTACATTTCGTGTAAATTCAGTGACCTATGCAAGTAATCCTACGTATCGCAAAGATCTTGATACCCAAGGTCGTCTAACGACAAAGACTGTGGATGGATCGGCATTTGTAGGAAATTGGTCTTCCAGACGTACGAACACCTTTGGGTTCGGTCCAGAAGCGATGCCGCTGAATGGCACGGTTTGGTATCCTGAAGGCGACGGCCCCTTCCCGCTTGTCCTTGTTGTACATGGTAACCATCTTGCGACTGAGTTCTCTGATCCCGGATATGCCTATTTGGGAAAATTACTGGCAAGTCGTGGATATATCTTAGCTTCGATCGATGAGAATTTTCTGAATATTTCTCCGTACGATGATCTGTTTATTTTAGATGGATTGGAGGGTGAAAACCGTGCACGAGGTTGGTTACTGCTCGAACATTTAAAAACATGGGAGTCATGGAATGCTTCTGAAGGAAATCCGTTCCATGGCAAAGTAGATATGCAGCATATTGCACTGATGGGACATTCCCGTGGGGGTGAGGCCATCACTACGGCAGCCGCGTACAACGAAATGACAACATATCCTGAAGATGCAACCATCAAGTTTGATTACCATTTTAATATTCAATCCCTTGTCTCGATCGCAGGTACCGACATGCAGTACCAACCGGGCGGACAACCCATCGAGCTTCATGATATCAACTATTTGTCCCTACATGGCTCCCACGATATGGACATCAATTCGTTCGTTGGAGCGAATCAGTATTTTCGTACACGCTTTACTGAAAATAGTCATTATTTCAAATCATATGTGTACATATACGGTGCAAATCATGGACAATTCAACACGGTTTGGAGCAGATCCGATGCTGCCGGGATCGGAAACATGTTATTTAATAACTCCGAGATCCTTCCTGGTGAACAACAAATTCAAGCTGCAGAAGTATTGATTTCGTCCTTTTTGGAAGCCACATTGAGGAACAATCATTCGTATCGGACGGTATTTCAAGATCTAGGATACGCCAAGGAATGGTTGCCCGAAACGATGTATATCAGCAATTATTGGGACGGAAACACGACCACCCTCACTAATTATGAAGAAGATTCCGATCCGGGGACAACCACGTTACCCGGCGGGCGTTTGGAAGGAGACTCCCTAAAGGTCTGGAAAGAAGACAAAGTAAAGATGGAACTGTCGGATGAACAGTATAGCGCGGTTTTCTTAGAGTGGGATAACAGATCGGCTTCCTCCACTCCTGTATATAAGGTCATATTGCCGGATTCGGGGATCGATATATCTGACACAAGTACTCTTGTTTTTTCCATCGCTAACCATGATACCGGGCAAGAAGCTCATGAAGCAGACACTTTAGTCGACCTAACGATCTCCGTTGAAGATGAAACTGGAAACGTGAGTCGCTTGCCACTTAGCAATTTTTCACCCCTTCTCCCCATGTTCGAAGGTGTTCTTGCCAAGCGGCCGTTAGGATTCTTCCAAACGATTAAGGAACCGATTTTTCAAAACTTTGCTTTCGATATGAATGATTTTATTAAAGCCAACACCAATTTAGTGCCCGAACGGATCCGCAAGATTAGTTTTATTTTTGACCAGACCACCAAAGGTAATATCTTAATGAAAGACATCGGTATTCGGAATGATAAAAAATAAATGACTATGGATTTGGAGGTGTAGGCACAGCGGGTTCTCCATCGCGGCCAAGCCGCCGGCTTGCCGTTTCTCTACGACCCGTTGCCGGGACGTGAGTTCCCGCTTTTGCCAAACCAAACGTCGGCATATTGTTGTACATGCATTCATATTGCCCTTCTGGGACCAGATAGGTTTCGTGAAAAATACCTACATCTCCTCCTGTTCCAATTTTGCGGTTGAAATCCCTCCATGCCTTCAAATGGTTAGCTCCGTGTCGGGCATAGTGCTCCAAGTGTTCAAAGCTTCTCCAATATTGAATGAGTGTAAGTCCCCGTCCAGAAAAGTGATAGGAACCTTCCATGAACCCGAGCTCCTCTTTGTTCCGGTACAGTTCCTGAAGCATCGGGGACATGGCATTCATAACAGGCAGCCATTTATGTACCGCCCACCACTTGTTAATCCGAAAACCAATCACGAACACAACGAAGGAACCCTCCATATGTGCGGTATACCGACCTGCAATCACGTTACCCATGCTTATTCACTCCTTCTCCTTTATTTCAAGCAAACCCATATGCGTTTCATAGAAGCGACCGATATCCGTAGAATTGTACAATTGAGCCGTCAGGAACGCACCATAAAAAATGGTGAAACAGATCTGTACAGCTTGTTCCAAGGTAAGAGTGTAATGGAGCTTCCCAGCTTGCTGTTCATCCCTCATGAACTGTTCGAATAAAACAAACATATTAGGCGATTGACTTCCTGCTTCCTCTTGGCCCGGAAAGAGCAGCGATACTTCAGCCCGACTCAGCTCAGGCATGCAAGGCTGCATGTTCTGTTCTGCGAGAAAAGAGATCAAACTCGGCATCATTCCCGGTCTTAATTGATACTCCTTAGCGACCTCGGACAGCAAATGGCGGAATGCATGAAATCCTTTTTTACCTTCCTGTTCGATTTCGATTATCCGTTCAGTGAGCCAAACCCGCATAAAATAAATAAGGAGATCCTCTTTACGTTGATAAAACTTGAAAAAAGTGACCTTGGATATTTCAGCTCTCTTGCAGATATCCTCAATCATGACCTGGCTGAACATCCGATCCTTCATTAAGGATAATCCCGCTTCATACAGCGCAATTTTGTTCTTGGCTTTTTTTAATTCCCTTAATGGGATATCCCGGCTCATAGCGATTGCACCTCCTTAATATTAACCACAGTAAATAAATTAACACGAGTTAATTTATTTTGTCAATGTGGCTAAATAGACAAAAAAATACCCCTTACATCGTTATACAGATGCAGGGGTACGGCCTAGTGTAAATCATTTTTTATCCTACTTGGACTCATTAAATAAATCGCCAAGGCCCGATGTCTGTGATTCGGCGCCCAAACCGCATGGTTCAATAATTAAGCACGAGTTCTTACGGAAACCGGACGCATTTCAAATGGCTGCTCGCGCGCTGGGAATTATGTTCGTCGCAACTTTAATTGGCTTGCGCCGAAGACTCCTGCATCGAACGTGATAACTTCCATTTCCAGATCGCTTGTAAACTCCGATTGGTGCAGCCCAAGCTTTAGAATCGGTTCAACTGCGCTTTTCACTCCAACTCTAACTCGGCTGCCCGGAAGTTTACGGCAGCTTTCAACTCGATAATCACCGGCCATAGTTGATACACCGATCAGTGCGCTCATACTAAAGCAACCCCCTTGCTTGTCCATATGATCTGGAATGAACGAATCTGCAATAACGCAAAGAGCATGATTTTTTGTACCGCTACTGAACATCCAGTCTAATACTGTTAATGCATTAGAGAGAGATAGGCTGCCGGACTGCCCGACGCAGATGGGCATAACCCCACTTAACCCTAATTCTTGTCTCAGTTTAGCACAGCTATTAACACCAGTTTCAAAGTCCGTCTGATGACAGTAACAGAGCAAGTCAATTCCTGCGATCCATTCCCTATTCGCTTCAATTAGATCGGTTATCCGTCCCCATGGCATATCTACCCCCCACGCTTTTTCTGCATGATGAAATGTCAAATACATAACTCGTTCACCTTCTTACCATACCGATGAATCGCACAACCGTAATAGCCACCGAAGCCAATCGAAACCGTCATATACAAGTCCCCTTCCTTCAAAAAACCTGAACGGATAGCGTGATCGATATTATTTAGGATATCGGTGTTGTGAATATGTCCGTCCTTGGAGAGGGTTAGATTGTAGAAACGTTCCAGGGGCACCTTCAGCACTTGAGCCAACATACTCCATACGTGCATCCCCAAATTGGTGCAAAAGATCAAGGCGATCTGACCAATGTGAATACCGCACTCGCTTAATGCTGCTCTCACTGCCTGTCTGACCCCTAAATAAAACGTTGAGTAATATAATTGGATACGATCTGGATCCAAATCGTATACCAGGCCGTCGACTCTCATTGCCGAAGCAATTGTCTGCTGTCCTTGACGCTGCCCCTTCATGTATAAGGCAGCACTCGCGCCGTCACCGAACACCATGAACGTATCGCTCCGTTCATAAGAATTCATAGCCCTGTCGGCAGTGATGAACAAAATTCCTTCACCTTGCTGATGCGGGACCATGAAGTAGTTCGACGCCAGGTACAACGATAAATGCATCGTGGAACAGGCATATTCCTCCAAGGGGATGAATGGGACAGCCTCAAGGGAAAATTCATCGGCTAGGGAATCAAAAAGATTCCGTTCCCCGTTTTCATTATTCGTTACACTAGCAAACATAACCGCCGCGATCTTTACATTCATTTGCAAAGCCCGGCGTAGAATTGGCCTACACACAGTGGCAATCATCTGTTCCAAATCAAGTTCCTCTTCTATAGGAACCAGCTCAAAGCCTTTGTTCAAGTATTCCGAATCGCTATTTCGAAATTTAACGCCGTCAGCCTTCACCTGCTGAATCGCTTCCTTGACATGGATACGTGACTTCGGGAGATAGACGGAATAGTCGACGATTGTCACGTTATACTCATACATTGTGATGAACCCGCTTACGGAAATGCATGATCTTGTACTGGCGTGCCCCACTTTTCATTTCATCGTACAAGGGCGTGCCGGGCACACCCATTGTGTGCCAAATCGCAGTGTCCATCTGATCTTCAGATCCAAAAGCGGCTATGCGATTCTTTTGAACCTGATCACTTGAAAGCATAACTTCCCCCGTGATATCGCGTGATATAAGCAGCTCGAAGCCCAGTTCAAGCAAATATCGTTCACCATCGTTAAACTTCCAGGTCGGCAAATCGTCCGCATAAATGAAAGTCCCGCCCGGCTTCAGCACCCGAAAGACCTCGTCATAGAAGGACTTAATCGATGGGTATAGATCAGACGCTTCCATGTTGAGGACCATGTCACAACATGACGAGCCGATAGGGAGCCTCTCGGCGTCCCCGATACAAAAATAAGCATTTGGGTGTCGGTTAGTCCATTGACAAAATGCAATATTGGCTTCAGTGAGATCTAAGCCAACGACGCTTCTTACACCATAACTTCGACAAAGCTCTCGCACGCTTCCGCCCCTGCCACAGGCTACCTCCAAGATGTTCGCATCCTCGAGATTCAGACCATCCAAACATTCCTGCAGAAGCCGGATAGAGTTTCGATTGACACTAGCCGGAGCCTGACTGCTATTCGAGGCGAACCCCCAATTAATAAATGTCGAGAAACGGGACAAGCCACTCTCGTTCAGGGATTGATTGTAGGCAGTGAACATTTCCATGACACCCTTCTTTAAGGCAGCAGAATCCCTGCTGTCATGTCCCTGTAGTTCACCCAGCATAAATGGAACACCGCCATCACCTATGGAGTAACTGACCGTACAGTCCAGGCACAGCAGCTCTTGATCCGCTTCTTGCAGTTCTGACTTGCAATAGGGACATACTAGGACGATGCCGGTTACCGGCCAACGAATCATATGCATGACATGCCTCCTTAATTAAAGTTTGTTTTCCCTCAACCGCTTGCACTGTTATAACTACGTATTGCCCGACTCCAAACGAAGCGAACGATTAGAAGGAGCACGATTGGTACGGTGACGCCCCATACCGCTAAAGCAGGTGTCAACTGATCCATCACCATCATAGGGGCAAAATTTGTAATGACAAGAAAGGGCAACACGTACACGCCGACTCGTTGGATAAAGCGTGAATAGATCGGCATTGGCATATTATTGGCGTCCCAGATGGAATAGAAAATCCCCGCCAGCCCTCCCGTATTAACAAGCCAGAAGGATAACAAGGCTGGTATAAACATGAGGCAGTAAGTAATGATCAACGCTGTCCCCAAGTATAATGAAAATGCGAGCAAATTCCATGCGGTTACCGGGATGCTTAATGCATTCCAACTGATCACAACCATCGTTCCACCCGCGAAGAAATTCGGAATCGGCATCCCGAGATCGATATATCGAAGCGAAACCAAAAACTGTAGGGAAATCGGTTTAACCATAAGCAGATCCAAAGTCCCGTTGCGTATATACTCGGGTATCCGGACGAAATTAGGAAAAAACAGGCCAGAATAGAGCCCTGTCATAATCGTGTATGTACCGACAAACATCAAGATGCCATCTGGCGTGATCGATCCGATATGCAAGTCCGTCTCATAGACTACTACGACGTAAAGCAGCTTTGCAAACAAGTAAGCGAGCTCCACGGCAATCCCGAGTATGAAGTTCGTCCGGTATTCCATTTGAGCAATAAAGCAGTTCTTAATGAACAAAAAGTAAATCATCAAGTAATTTCGAAGCGTCCCCAGCCATCCTCTCACCGGTCAGCCCCCCAATCCGAGATACTTCTTCATTCCGGCGCGCCATACGAGACGCGAAAAGGCCACCAGCGCGATCATCCAGAAAAATTGCATCCCAATTCCTTGTACTGCCTCATCCATGGACAATCTGCCGTTAATAACATTCGCAGGAAAATGGATCGTATACTTGAATGGCAAGTAGTCTAGAATCGTATTTATGGTCTTACCAAACACCTCAATCGGAAAGACGCCACCACTTAAAATGATGACAAAAAGGCCGGTCATTTCAAAAAAATAGGAGATTTCAGACAGTATAAAGGCAACAGCCGCGAGCGTATAGGAGATGAGAAAGTTTAACAACAAAGACATGACCATCGACACTGTAAAGAGTAAAACGTGTGTCAACGGAATCCGTATACTATAAGTTCCGGTCAAGTAAACGAGTGTAAACAGCAAGATACATAGCATGACTGAAAAAAAGAAAATCTTTTGCCCCAGCATCGTGAATAGCTTTAGAGCGAAAAAACTGACCGGTTGAACCAAATATTTATTCAACCCACCATCCTTGATCTCGGTGGCCACGTTTTGGCCTATATCCGTTGTCACAATTTTCGTCACGATGGCTGCCGTAATTGTGTATAAAATCATTTGGCCGTAGGTGTATCCGAAAAACTCCGATTCTGATCTTCCGTAGACCGCTGACCAAATATAATATTGGATCAGAATCGGAAAGAATGCACTGATCAAGGAAAAGAGAAAGTCAAGTCTATATTCGAGCGAAGACTGAACGCCTAACTGGAACACGCGCACGTATTTGGGAAAGGCTCTCATCCGGATACCCGATCATCCCGCTGATACAAGGATACAACTACTTCCTCGATGGGAATATCTTCGATCGTAATATCTTCAACCGGGTAGTGCGCAAGCAAATCCCTGGAAGCCATGCTAATGCGGTCCTTACTTATCTCCAGCGTGGCCTGAAATCCGTCCGCTTGGCGCACCTTCCCGTACAACTGCAGCTGTCCAGCCGCTACGTATTGCTTAAATTTCAACTGTATAATTTTCGTGTCGTTCAAGACATCGTCGATTCGCTTCAGATCCCCATCGAAGACAAGCCTGCCATCATTGATAATAATCGTCCGCTTGCACAGATCCTCAATGTCCTTCATGTAATGACTTGTCAAAATAATCGTTGTCTTGTGCTGTTCATTGTAATACTTCAAAAACTCCCGTACCTTTTTCTGTGTAACAATATCGAGCCCGATCGTCGGCTCATCCAGGAAAAGCAACCTCGGTTTATGAATAAGCGATGCAAGGAGCTCCATCTTCATACGCTCACCTAGTGATAAACGCCTTACCTGAACATTCATAATGTGCTTGACGTCCAGCAGTTCGATCAGTTCGTTCAGTGTTTGTTTGTAATGCCGATCTTCAACCTGATAGATATATTTGTTTAGCAAAATGGATTCCGCCGCAGGCAAGTCAGCCCATAGTTGGCTCTTCTGCCCCATTACGATAGCGAACTGCTTTTTGAATTCCTTATTTCGCTCGTAAGGCTTGAAGCCCAGTACGATAAGCTCGCCGCTAGTTGGATGTAAAATACCGGAGAGCATTTTCAGCGTCGTCGTTTTGCCTGCCCCATTAGGCCCGAGGAAGGCAACCATCTCCCCCTCTTCGATCGAAAAGGAGATATTTTTCACCGCTTCCTTGGTCAAGCTTTGTCGATAAAAGAGATTTTTAATGGAATGAAGCATCCCTACTTCTTTTGTGTAATAGGTGAAGTTTTTAACTAACTGCATCACATGGATCGCTGTCAATTGCGTTCCCCCTTAACAAATAAAATGAACTTAGAAGGTGACCAAGAACGTTTACCGGCCGTAATGATAGAGCAACCCGCAACGGGAACAGACCGGCATCAGTCCACAAGCTAATACCTCGCGGTGTTTGGCGAAATTCTCCCCGTGCCAAACCTCCTTGACATCCACATCGCGGATGTTGCCGACCGCCATCTCAGGAAAGAACTTGCAAGGAGTGACGCTCCCGCTTGGCAAAACGTCCATACGGGTGGAGATCGCTAAGCATTCTTTCTTATTCATCCCAGTTATTTGGACGCCATTGATAAAATCCTCTATCTCGTCTTGCTCTAACGCAGGCAAAAAGCGAACCCTGCTTCCCCATGTGTGCTCAGAGACGCGGCGAACCTCCTCCTTGAGCGCACCCACCTTGTCGCCAGAAAGGCGATAAGTGAATGAATGCCAACTGCAGCCGCCCTGACGGATTGGATCCATCCAGTCAAACTCCCTGATGAAGAAGTCGTCCATCTCCGATGCCGACTCCGGTGCGATATACCACGGGTATACAAAGTACACCGAGTCCACGCCAAGCTCCTCGAAGAACTTCATAAAATCAAACATTTTTGGAATCATGAGATCATTCATCGTCAAGCTGACCGATACTCTGCCCTTAAAAATGCCCTTCCGCTGCAACTCCAGCAGACGTTCTATGGCACTGACCACCTTCTTGTAGGTCCCTCTGCCCCGAATCGCGTCGTTCTCAGCCTCGAAGCCTTCCAGGCTGGCTAGCACGACAAGTCCCTCACCGATCTTGAGCAGTGAATCTAACTTTTCCTCCAGAAGAATCGCGTTTGTACAAATCGTCGTCGTCCGCTGATCGCGTTCCAGCAGACTCGCAATCTCATCGAACTTGCTATGGTATAACGGCTCTCCGCCCCAAAGATAAACTTTCGATTTCTTCTCATGGGTAAAGGCAAGGAGTTTATCGACCAACGCGACATCGATTTCTTTACCTTGCTCCTCCTTGGACATGTCCCAGTGAAAGCCGTCCGCGTTCCACTCGTAGCAATGCTTGCAACGCAAGTTGCATCCGTTGTTCAGCTTGATCCCGATATCTTCCGGGATCTCCATAGCATAGCGACTATCGGTAGCTCGAAGCCGACTGACCCGGGACATATTCATAATGGTACGTTTCAGGTCGTTAAACACACGCTCATCGAACTTCCGAGTCGTTTTTGGCTGCATCATTTACACCTCCATAAGTTTTGCAATACTCGCGGGCGTTTAGTAGGTTACCATGAGCCCGTTCCAATATTTCAATGTCGAATCCCTGCGTTTTCCAATCCTCAAAGAAAACGCCGAAGCCTTGCTTAATCCAATAATCAGCATTGGCTGTTTCGTGCCTTCCAAAGGGCTCTAGAAAAACCATAGGCGTCGCAGCGGCGAATGATTCCATCAAGGAATAGCCACCCGGCTTACTGATAACGGCTGCGCATCGTCGTATTCGTTCAAATAGCAGGGGAACAGTTCCGCTGTCTAAGTAAATGGGCATCTCTCCATGTTGAATCTTAGCCATTGGAGGAAAACCGAATTTCCCCAGTCTATTCCTCAGCCACGGGCTCCACGTGGGGTCGTTCCGATAGTAGCAAATGCGGGCATCAGGCTGGATATCCTCGTCAAAATAAGCCACAACATCCAGCTCCATACCGCCTTCAAGCAGGTCTCGAACAGCCTGCGGGTAAGTCCCGATTCCCCAGCCGCCACCATGAGCCACCATCCTCTTTTCCCGCTGGCGAAACGGGATCGGTGCTTCGTCCGTCATCGGAAGTTGTAATTCAAAGCGCTTCTTGGTCGGTTCGTAAAACCAAATATGGTTATAGCGCTCGCTTCGAGATCCATAGACCAAATAAGATGGCGAAAGCGAAGCATCGAGATGGAGCATGTCGACATCGAGCTGAGTTCCAACAAACCGTTCATATTGTTCCAAAATCGGGATCCAGAACCCAGTTAACGCAACGAACGACGTCCGGCGCTTACGGGACCAATCTTCCAGCAGTAGCTGTACCTTAACGGGATCCAGGCAATCCGAAATATCGCGAGCCAATTCCACACTCTTTCGGGCGATGGCGAAATTATCATGAAAGGCCTTACGATAAGCCGGCACCTTATTCTTGACACCGTCGAGATATACATTTTCGAGCACACAGACTTCGTTCGAAATGCCAGAACGGTCCAAGTGAATGCCTAGCTGCACGGCGGGCATGTACACACCTAGTGAGTTACCGGATCCGAGTATAGTGACACAAGGCTTTAGATGACTATCCATACCATTTGCCTCCCTGGACTTCAAAACGTTCCCTTACCCTGGCGATCAAACTTTTCTGCTCCTGCACATCTCGCGCGATAACAAACAGATAGAGCCTGCCCTTGATGAAACTGCCTTCACTTAACTTCTGTGGGTAATCCGATTCACCATAGCCAGCAAACAAACACGCCGGGGAAAGCGGGACGATGCCCTCGCCGGTATCATTAGGGTATAAAATGCCGTCAGACTTCAGCTGCCGCAACCACTGCCCGTAATCGAATCGGTGTCGACTACCTACCGATCGAAACGTAAATATTCCGTGCTCCCCATTATCGAGCCGCCGACCCAGATAATGGCTGATCAATCCCATCGATTGACGAGCGTTGATCTCTACAATCGGTACCAGTGTGCCGTCCTTCAGTATCATAGAGTCAACGCAAACATGGCCGAAGTAACCATCTTTATACAGCGAGGAAGCAAGCTTCTCTATAACATCAAAATAACCGTTCTGTATAAGCGAATCGACATGCGCCTCCTCCATCTCTTGCGATCCCATGTACGCAAACTGTCGGTTGAGGATTCGTTGCAGGCCGACGATCCGAAAAGACCCGAATGCATCAATCGAGAATTGACAAGAAAAATCATATTCCACATCAAGGAACGGCTCAACGAGAAAAGCCGTCGAGGACCCGTTTTGCTCTTGTTTACGCAAGTAGCAGACTACACGCTCCAGGGAAGCCAAGGTTTTAAAAAGCATGTTGCCTTTACCAGCCACGCCAAAGGGATCCTTGATCAGTACTCCCTCCGTCCGCTCCAAAATCCCCCGTCCTGCTGCAGCCAATTCATCCGCGCTGAACACAGGTTGGCTGTAAGAGCTACCAAGCAGTCTTTTAGCAAGATCGGCAGAATACAACTTGGAATTCACCCGTCTAACGTCTGTGAGCGCGGGCAGCCTGCTTGAATAGTTGTACCTGTCGATCAGTTCATGGACGTAAGGTACAACCGAAAAGGGAGTCAGTTCGCGGAACCGTTTCAACCGCTCGTCGGTCTCCGGAACTTCGTACAGAGCGCGAAATAGATTTGACTCATGGATTGGGACACCCGCGCTAAGCTGTGTAAAACGAAAGCCGATGTGCGCCAAATAATCCTTGTGCGCCTCATCCATCGCAAAACGGGTCAACAGTGTATCCTCCGGGCCGCATAAGGAAACCAACAATTCATCCATAGCCATTACGATCCGCGACCGCGACGGATCAGGAATAAAGGGCAACCTACTGTTCCCTTCTTCACGCCAATAGGTTTCCGAATCAAAGGTGCCGGCAAACAACATACTACCCGACCTCTTGATTCATGCCGTTCAGGAATGCCATAAAGGCACCTATTGAGCGCAGGCAAGTCAGGTCCAGGTCCTCGTATACGATCTCCACCCCGAAAGCATCTTCAACGCCGAGAATAAACGTTATCATCTGAAGGGAATCTAATTCGACGTCGTTAATCAGGTCGCTCTCCAGTGTGAGAGTTTCACGAAGTGAGTCATCCTCGCGCACAGTTGCAATGATATTTTTTAATGTTTCAAACATAAACGTCATCCTTTCAACTAGTTTTAGACTCGAATGTGTATAATTTTCACACAGTTAATTTAAATAAATGGTATAATAGTTATATATTTCAATTAATGTCACAAGGAGGATTTCAACCTTGAATCACCAATACCTGTTTGTTTCCGCCCATCTGGATGATGCTATTATTTCTTGCGGCGATTATATCGATTCGCTTGTTCGTGCTGGCCATCATGTGACCGTAGCAACTGTTTTCACTGGTGCTGGCACAGATCTATCCCTACTTGCTCGCATTCTGCACAAAAAGTTTGGGCTCAGCTCCGACGTGATGAAAGTACGCCGGGAAGAGGACGTTAGTGCATGCGACCTACTCGGTGTAGACACGATTCATTTGGACCTGCAGGAATGTATCTATCGCAAGGATACCAGCGGAGCCCCCTCATATAAAAAGCTGGACGATTTGTTCCATAGTGACTACGAGACTGAGCAGGACGTGATTTCTGAGGCAACAAAGGTGCTTTCAACGCGCCTCTGTCTTACAGACTACGACCATATTTATATTCCGCTTGCAATCGGAAGACATGTGGATCACGGCATCGTGCGGATTGCGGCCGAACAAGCTGTACGACGTATTAGTGATTCGGAAGTCTCTGCCCGTTTGATTTACTACGAAGATCTGCCGTATTTAAACTATGGTCAAGATATGCAATGGGAAATTGATTTAGCGCAGAACTTACATCCGGTCTACATTTCGCTCCCCAAATGCAGTTTGAAGCAGAAGACGGCCGCTATTCTGGCATACCGCTCCCAGATCCGTCTATTATGGCACTCCCGGCGGGGGATGCTTAAACAAGTGATTCAACATGCCCGTTCGTGCCGCCCGCCAGGGCTTCAGCTCGATCCAAACACATACTGCTTCCGTCTGCATGCTATGAGTGTACCTGACCAAGTACCGCTTGCTACACGCGTTCCTGGGAACTTTGTATAAGCTCAGCCAGATCGCCAACTGTTAGATGACTGTCTGTCATGTTCCCTACCAGTTCGTCCGGCAGCTCGAGCCCGAATTCGGTTTCGAGCTCCACGACGAATGTAATCAACTGCATAGAATCCATTTGGATCCATACCTCTTTAAGTAGCGTATTATCGTTTATTCGTTGTTTGTCGTAGTCAGATAGTTTCTGATGAATAAGGTTTTGGATGCGTTCCACACATGGTTGATTTTCCAATTTCAGACCACCCCCTCTTTGCCCGTTGGATTCATGTTTGACACGAGGCTCAAGTTGCGGATCATAAGTTCCATTGCCTCACGCTCACAGGCTTGAATACGCCTAATTAGCACTTCCACTTTCATGAGGTTATCCTTGTTTTTCGTTAGAGAATATTTGATGATCAAGTTTCGCGCCATAAGAGCATCGTCGGCAATCGACTGATAGCAAACCTTGAGCTGCTTACCTTCCTCTAGAAGACCAGCTTGATCCATGAAGTCAATTCGCTCCAACATCAAGATTTTGTGATCATAGATGACCTGAAACGGGCGTCTATCTTCCGCATTTTGTCCAGTGCGTATGCGGTTCGTCTCCAAAATCAGCTCCTCATAAACATTAATCCCCCACACACATGGATTTGTCATATAACCCAACTCCCTGTATTTGTCGGAGGGACTTCCACCATTCAAAAAGTCCTCAAGTTGCTCGATAACATAGTTTAGATTAAAGTCATACGCAGCTCGGTCGTTGTACTGTAACAGAGAAAGACCTCCCTTCCCCGCATACAGCCAATCTCCATCGTTATCGATTCCCTCGTAGGCGCGCTTCATTTGCTCAAATGTGATTTCTGCAAACGAGTATTTACTATTAAACGTAAAGTCGGCGATATGAAATATCCCCCGCTCCTCGTCATAACCAAAAATAAATGAATCATGTGAGAAAAAATCTTTAGTATCCAAAAACTGTGATTGATCTAGAAGCACATAAATATAGTTATTCATGTCAATACAGTCCATCAAAAAAGTGCATATATCCTTGTTGAAGTGCCGGATCAACTGACGACTTAAATGTTGGCGAAGAAACCAAGGACAAAATTCAAAGGAGGGAGTGCGGTAGAAGTCCACGTAAGTGCTTCCCTTATTCAAGGTGAGTTGGAGCGGAATGAAATGTGTCATAATCCATGGTTTAGCCTGTGAGTAATTGGCTAAGACGGCAAACATATTTGCCTGCCACTGCCACGAGGTTATAGCCGGATACTTCATCGGTAATATATTGGATCGCAATTAGGCACCCCCTTGGGTAAAGAATTTAATTTTCCCAAATGCTTGCCAGATCATTGATTTGAAGTGACACGACCTTTAGTTCTCCGCCAAGAGCATAGAGTTCTAGCCCCCTACTTTCCAAGTCGGGGAAAATCATGTCTGAAACGATTGTTTTTCCTTTATTGCCGAAGACCTCTACACTAGACCAATCCACGTAAATGCTCAACTGTATCTGTTCATGCTCTGACTTCATAAAGGCCTTGTGTTTTGCAGCAAAATCGGGATGAAAATCAATAGCGTTCGACTTCGTCCGATCGACAAACAACTCCTCATTCAAGACATTATATCCAATGATCGTCTCCTGATTGGAAGACTTTCGCACCTTGAACCCAAATTCTACGGCAGTACCGATTTCAAATTCCGCAATAATTTCTGCCTTTACAGCAGAAATATCTGACAAGACGTTGCTGCCTGGCTTAATCGTCAAGTCTTTCAGTGATAAAATCGGTTTCCTTAGTTGGCTTAACTCACTTATAGGTGCTTGAATTAAACGGAGCCCCTCCGAACAACTCTTAAGTTGTATCTCCCGGGGAATGGACATGTTGCCACGCCATTCCTTTGAAGGAAGAGTGGAAGCATACCGCCAATTGTTCATCCATCCAATCCATATCTTTCGTCCGTCCTCGTTCGGAATGCCATCCCAGGTCACGGCCGCGTAAAAGTCAGATCCGTAATCGATCCATCTGATAGCATCCAAAGATTCCAATGTTTCATCTGGTGTGAATGACTTACCGTCAAAGCTCCCTATGAAATACATCATGCCAGAACCGCCAGCCGGTGGCTCTGGATCCTTTGGATTCACACCATTTCGATCCCCGACACTTAGCGTCAGAATCCACTTCGTAATACTGGGATCCTCAGCTACTTGGATTCGAAATACATCGGGACACTCAAATACCCCACGGTGAATACCCGGAATATCGGAACCGAACTCGCTTGCAAAAGACCATTCCTTAAGATTTGAGGACGTGTAAAATTCGACACGGTCTCTTACAGCAAGAACCATTATCCACATTGAGGATTCATCATGCCAGAATACCTTCGGATCACGAAAATCTAGCGTTTTCATTGGGAATAAAACCGGGTTGCCTTCATATTTTGTCCAGGTTCGACCTTTATCCCTGCTGTAAGCGATGCTTTGTACCTGCGGTTTTCCTGGCTGAGCACTGTTGCCATCATTAGTATAGATAGCAACTAATCCTGATCCATCCTTGTTGAAAAATCCACTTGTATTGTTTTTGTCCACCACCGCACTCCCCGAGAAGATCGCTCCATCTTCTTCAGGAAAAATAGCCGGTGGAAGTTCCTCCCAATGCACTAAATCCTTGCTTACCGCATGCCCCCAATGCATTTTGCCAAAGTCAGGCTGGGTATCATGAGGTGTATGTTGGTAGAAAAGGTGATATTCTCCTTCATAGTAAACCATGCCGTTAGGATCGTTCATCCAATTTTCCTTCGGCGAATAATGTAATTGGGGCCTGTATTTATTTTCGCAAAAACTATTCTCTGGTTCTTTTCTGCCACTCATCTCACCCGATAAATGAATTTTCTTAATGTTATTCACTCTCCTTTTAGGTTATTTAGGATCTTATTGGAATGCGTGCTGGTAACTTCTTAGTGTACCTGAAATATGCATCCCTTATTAACAAAATAATCCATCTTCGTGCATTTGTCAAAATATTTTTTTACTTAAATATATATATTTTTGGTTATATGATTCATTTTATTTTTACATTTGCACAAAATTCTATCAATCCACTCGAAAATGACCAGTTTTATTTAAGATGAGCTAATTACCCTTCTTTATTTTGTAAACCAAATGTTCATCCCAGATGTTCATTAAAGCGCTGTCAAATTACATTTTTTATTGAATTTTATTTGATTCATCAAATTATGTTGTTAAAATTATTATTTCTAAGCTATTAGCATACCGTTTGGAGTGGTTATATAAATTCAGGCGGAGTCTATCCAACGTTTTATTGAACCAAAACGAGACATTTCATTCAGAGGCTTTAACTTCACCGGTTTTTATTTAGATCCCCACCTAATCGGCAATCAGACTATGTTCTTGTTCTTTCCGGCAATAGAACTTGTACCGATAACATAAATAAGCCGCTAAAATAGCGACTTTAATGGGAATATGTTCTTGTACCTCGACATCTTTGGTCGAGATACCTGCTAATCTCATTTCAATAGTCTGCATCTACACTTCTACCGGGTAGTCAGTTCCCAGCAGCTTTCAATGGGCAATCTTTTTGTCATCCGACACGTTTATATCATGCAACTATTTTCTCAATTTATTATTTAAAGATGGATAAGAATATTGATAAGTTTCCCGAATGGGTCTCTAACAAAAAAACGCCGAACTCCCCATGGCTCCTCAGTTGGTCCATACTCAATTGGAATTCCTGCTTCTTTTATACGACTTAACGCATCATCAAGATCATCAACCTCAATTGACAGATCAGGCACAGGTGTTCCAGAGCCTCCTTCTAATAGAAAACTAACCTGAGTGTCCATTTTCTCGTTCGAACCGTATGTTGTAATAAATCCCATATCCATTAATTGATGAAGTCCAAGGATTTCCCCGTAAAAATACGAGGCTTTGGAAATGTCTTGCGCTTCAACATTTGCAACAATTCGTTTGACCTTCATTTTTCATCCTCCTAAAGTTTTGATATCTAATCATAAAGGCGATTGAAAAACTGAAATATATACGTAACACCAACTGGGGACAATTTCAGTTTGGGGCGAGCTAAGCGGTAATGTTTAAATTTAAACATATTCTGCAGCAACAGTCCAAGAAAGCGGCATAGGGATTATCGGCAAGTTCAAAAGGTAGCAAACACCGCTGACAACATGCCTTTTAAAAGGTTCATTATTGGGCCCGAACGGGCCATATTTTTGAGTGGATTTAAATAAGACCTACATTTTGTTGTTATTATGTAAAATACAATGGGTTCATAGATTGATTTTTCACAAAAAAGCTAGCCAATGTATATCATCGGCCAGCCTCTCTTTCATTGAACCATTAATATTATGAGACACAGGTACACTGTAACCCGAACCTCTTTTTCCTTTTACGATAATGGTATATGTTCCCGATAGATTTGTCTTTACACTAAGGCAGCTGAATTCAATCCGATGCCAACTCGTTTCCCGGCTGAATAATTCAGTCGTTTACCGCTCGCGTTATGGAGCTTCCTGATCGCTCTCTAAAAGACAACGTATAACGTAAACTCCGGACACCTAATTCATTGTGGAGTACATTGACCGCATTAGCCGGAAGTCTTTTTCTTGTTCTTGCGGAGCAGCATCGTCAAGAACAGGAGGAGCGGAAGCGCAACCTGGAAGATCGGCCAGATTCTATTCAAGGCCACATGGAGACCGAACCATACAAATTCGGTAAATCGGGGTGAAATAAACGTCAGACCGTATATGATAATGCTCAGGAAAAGGAGGGCAGGCTTGTATCTGAAAGGGGTGACCGTTTGCATGCCGATGACGGCACCGAACAAAAACCCCGCCGTTTTGATCCCGATTCCAATAAACAATATCATGGTAAACAGGACGTCTGCCCGTTCAAACACCTTGGGCACCTGTATAAGCTGCGTTACCTCGAATAACGGATAGGTGCTGGATGCAGCCAACTCCGGGCCCAGCACAAGGATGGAAAGCTCATTAACGACTATAAGGAAAATGGCCGTAATCCAGTATACGATAACGATCCACCGCTTCAGCTTACGTTTATCCGCAATAAGTTTAAACAGAGTTAAGAAAAGTACCGTCTGCCCGAAGGGAAAGGACATAATTTCGGGTATGGCTGCCTTCACTACGGGCATGAAGCCGTTCTCCAACACGGGAAAAAAAATTCAAAATGCAAAAGCCCCGTAAAAGGAATCAGCAGCATAATACTGCCATAACCCAAAACCATGAGCAGCACCCATATATGGCAAAGAAGAAACCAGACTCTTGGACCGAACCGCACCACATCGGCGCAGACGATTAACGCAATTAAAGTAACGATCCCGGTTGGGGTTCTGTTCAGCAATGTCAAGGTTCCGAGCTCCCCCATATCCCTGATCGTTCGGGATGACTCATATGTAAAGTAACCGATGAACCCGAGTCCCGCCAGACTTCCCATCCATCTTCCCCAATAATGGCGGAACATCTCGAATAAATCCAGCTCCGGTTCAAGGCGGTGAATGGTCAGGTACATCAGCAGCAGAATGAAGCCGGCGATGGCCCCGATCATCATGGCCAGCCACGCATCCTGCTTTGCATCGCCTCCCAATAGGAATAGTGTTGTACTGCCAACCTGAAACAAAGAGAAGGCCATGACCAATCCGGATACACGGGTAACGGTTTTACTCATCCTTTTTCGCTCCTCCAACAAGGTTAGGATTTGCTCCCGATATGCTTCTGCAGAAGCCCCGGGCGCCGAATTTGCGCATCCACCCGAACATCCAATTCCATCTTTTTAAATTCCCGCCCCCACTCGCTTTTCACTGTTTTCCACTCCTTCGGGTATTTGCGATGAATCCGGTCAGCGAATCCCGCTGCGTCCACGCCAAGCTCTTGAAGCCTGGTCCAGCCTTCTTGAATCGTCCGTTCAACTTCTTTTTCGATCTCCGTTTCCATCTCATGGATGGTCTTCATTTTGGAGATATCTTTGTCGCATGTGGTTTCGATCAGTCCCCCGGTAAGTTTGACCGCAATCTCCATCGTGTAATGGAATCCGGTTTTGCGGGGGGTTAATTTGACTTTGGCGTTGTCTGCCCTGAACGACGTGTACATCTCGGACTGGTCGCCGCAAGGGAAACTAATTTGGGTATTCTTCACCTTTTGCGCCAAATAAGATAAGCCCAAACTTTCATCCCTGTTCAGGAATCCTTTGAGTTTTCCTTCATGAAACAACGCCAATTTGGTTAGAGTCAGCCTGAGCGGAGTTGAGGTCTTTTTGAAGACATCCATATTTTCGGCTTCCTCTTCGTTTTTGCGGGTTACCTCCCCGGTCAATTCGGCAACCGGCACTCCAATGGACTTGGAATCGGAATTCATGCTTAAAGCGAAATCATAAATCCTTGTTTTAGGAAAGACGGACAGGATATCGCTTTCCTTATCGATCAAATCAGCCATCCCGGCACCAGGGAGCTTTTCGGGCGGCATGAGTTTTTTCAAAGTATCTGAAGCAGACCCCTCCGTCACGACCAAAGCTACCATTTCCCTAGCCTCGGTATTGCGCAGGTAAAAATCGATCAGACGGTCCATGCCTGCCTCCGCCGCTCTTTTTCCAACATACACCACGCGATTATGCGAAATGTAGATCCGTCGCGATGTCTCCAGATTGCTGTTCGACAAAGCCTGATTATAGGTTTTTCCTTTTACCGAAATGACATGTGATGCGAGTTGGGAAGGTCCTCCAGATCCTCCTCCGGTTCCGCTTGCAATGGCCGACGGGATAATGACCTGATAGGATACCATCCACGAGCCATCCTCCATCATATCAAGTCCCGTTGCTGAAGTTACCCACAGCTCGTTGAGCTCGATCCGGTTCCAACAGCCCGTTAAACCGAACAAGGCAGCCAGGACCATAATAAACCTGCCGAATTGATGCAACATCCGTTCCTCCTTATGCCATTGGGTCCCGACCGTGTTCCCCCGCCTGTTCCGCATAGGATTCCTGTTCCGTGGCCTGCCTTACCGGATTGACGTCGCCAATCATCACCGGCCGTTTTTTCATCTTCCACCAAGGCGCTCGTACAAACAGGTCTTTCATGTTGCTCCTATTGAACGGTGCGAGCGGCATCATGTAAGGAACGCCGAACGACTCCAACGCTACCAAACGAACGAGAATAGGTACAAGCCCTGCCAATACGCCATATAATCCAAAAGAGCCGGCCAACAGCATCAGCACAAATCGGAGCAAGCGGATGGAGCCGGCCATGTTGATGGCAGGCAGCACAAAGTTCGAGATGGCGGTGAATGATACCACGATAACCATGGCAGCGGACACCAGCCCTGCCTGGACAGCGGCTTGTCCAAGCACCAACGCCCCAACGATGGAGATGGCCGGCCCGATCGCCCGCGGCATTCGGACTCCGGCTTCGCGGATGACCTCGAAAGTCAGCTCCATAATGATGGCTTCGAACAGTGTCGGCAGAGGCGTGGCCTCGCGCTGCGCGGCCAAACTGATCAGCAGCGTGGTCGGCAGCATCTCCTGGTGAAACGTCGTGGTTGCAATGTAAACCGAAGGCAGCAGCAAGGCCAGGAAAAAGGCAGCCATCCGAATCACTCGAAGAAAGCTTGCGAGATCGTACCGCTGGTAATAGTCCTCGCTTGATACGATAAATCGAAAAAAGGTAATAGGGGCTATGAGCACAAATGGAGTCCCGTCAACCATTATGGCGACCTGGCCTTCAAGCAAGCCGCCCGCTACGGCATCGGGACGTTCGGTGTTATTCAGGGTGGGAAACGGTGTCCACACCCCATCCTGGATGAACTCCTCGATATATCCACTCTCAAGGATGCTGTCGGTATCGATGGAATCCAATCGTTTGGAAATTTCCTGAACCACATCCGGATCCGCGATTCCCTGAATATATACGACCGATACCCTTGTCTGCGTATAGGCACCCAAGCTGCGGGATTCAATACGGAGCTCGGTCGATTTGATCTTTCTTCGAAGGAGCGCGATATTGGTAGAAATATCTTCGGTAAATCCCTCTTTGGGTCCCCTCAGCACCGTCTGGGACGTCGGCTCCTCGACCGACCTTTTAGATCCTCCGCTGATCGAGACGGCAAAAGCCCTGGAGCTTCCTTCGATGATGAAGGCCACCTCTCCGTTCAGAATGGCATCAATCAAGCCTTGATCGTTGTTGATGCAGGTTACACTCCCTATGGTGATATGATCCTTCAGCCACGTTACGTCATGCAGGTCGGAGATGGCTTCATTTCGGATATCATTAGCGAGATCTTCCACTATTCTCGTAAGAAGCTGCTGATCGATCAGGCCTTCGATGTAACCTACGGCCAAGGACGGGTTGCCATGGCGGTTATTCCAGCTGCGAAGAACAAAATCAGAGCTATGTCCCATTCGCTGATTCAGCATGGTCATATTGTCTTTAAGTGCACAGCTTAGCGGCTTCGATACGTCCGGCGTTTGCCGTCGATCGTTCGAACCACGCTTTCCACCACTGCTATGGGGGCGTTCCGGCTGTTTAAACAGCCATTTTTTCAACTTCTGAATCACGGAATACGCCTCCTTCTGGCTGGCGGTTAGGATGTAGTATGCAAAAATGTACATCTTTGTATACAAAGTACATGCAGAACAATCTCTTTCAGCATTGCTGAAGATGCGCCAAAGGCAGCAAAAGCCAAAAAGCCACCCTGAGGGCGGCTTTGATCCATGCTGCTTAAATAATCGGTTGCATAACGGAATCCAATGTCATCTCGACAACCTTTTGGATTGCAGGAGACTGAGGAGTAGGAGCGTAGCCATTCTGCATGAGCTGCATGTCCTGCTGTGAAAGCTGCGGCACTTGATAGGAGACTTTTTGTTTTGGTAGAGGATGATCGGGTCAAGAGCATCATGTTTTGTGACATGGACTTGGTCCATTCCAAAGAAGCTGCAAGCGGATCGCTCCTTGTCCGAGGTTATTATTCATCCGGGAAGCCCAAGCTCGGCCCATGAGGTGTCATAGGTGATTATAAATTTACAGATATCGGACTTGTTCAAAAAGACACTACAAAAAATCAGATTTTGGTGGAGGTCCAAGGTGAATTAGCAAGAGAAACAGCAATTGATTCTGCTGCACTCACCTATTATTTTGCTTCGGATCCTGATGGGAATTGGTCTTTGGTTGCAATTGATTAATCTTTTCATTCAATTCGAGTTAAATTTGAGACCCCAACTGTACCAAGAGCTCAGCGTGCTCTTGAGCTAATCCCTTACCACTTTTGGCTTGCACTTGATGGATAAATCCGTTCAATGCGCCATTTTTTGCTCCCGCATTACCCGATTCATCGGCTCGTTGCACTTTGATCCATTGTTCTTTCAGTCTCTCAGCCAGCCCTTGATCATCAGGGAGGAACTCGTCAATAAGTCCTGCCATGCCTTGATAGGTAAGGATCACTTCATAAGAAAAAGAGGACTTTGCAGCATTCCCAGCGATATCATACACGGATGCATCGACCAGATGCGCTCCAATACCCGTCAAATAAGCGGGGCGATCTGCAAGCACAGCATCGCAATCACTTTTGGCTATACCTGATAATGCATCCTGAGCGGAGCATTCGATCCGGATGACATCATCGACTTCATAGACGGGTTTTCCGGAAAATTCAATGATAGGGGCCGTTTTGTCGATCTTGACCTCGGTAGTAGAGGGCACCCCGAACACGCCATAAGCCGATTCTGCCCAATACGTTACTGACGTTACGCCTTCTGCGCTTACTGTAAACTCTGTGGTACTACCTGGGGTCTCACGCTGCTCGATTCTCTCAGCCCCTGTAGTTTCGTAGAAGAGGGAAGCTGCTCCTTCCGAGTTCAACGTTATGGAAACATCTTCATGGTGCCAGCCCTGCTCATTTGCCTGCGGATTAAAGGCAACCTCAGTCAAGGGAGCCGTATGATCCTTAACCGTTACGGCAAAATCGTCGTAGTAAGCTGTTGAGATATTATAACGGCTGGTTACTGCGATCAATCTGCCATAAGCCGTTCCTTCCGGTGCCGTACCGCGTAGGGTTGCTTTTTGCCATTGGTGAAGTCGAGATTCATCCAGATGCGTTTCAAGCGTGGACAAACTCTGCCCTTCCGCATTATAAAATCGGAACATGAACCCCGGCTGGCCTGATTCAATATAAATTTGAGTGCTTGCGGTATACTCTCTCCCAGGCACTAATGCGATTGGATCGCTTTGCACCGCGACGGAGGCTGTACGGACAAGATCCGTTGTTTTCAGGCTGTAATCACCCGCATAACTCTTGTCGCCGCTTCGCTTAAAATGTGCATCCCCGCTGGTCGCAAACATTGAAGTCCAGCCCGGCAGCTTTCCGTTCTCTTCCGGCTGCTCCAGTCCGGCATTGTTCACCGGCAAAGGTGGTCCCGGCGGTTCGGGTACAATCTCTCCATCGATTTTGATTCTATACAGAACCGTATTCGTTGCGAGATCGGTGAAATACAGGTTCCCATCCATCCCGAGATCAAATCTCGAAGCATCCGCTAATGTTCTGAAATCCAGCGTTTCCGGATCAATGACCGTCAGCTTGTTGTTAAACAGAACATACAATAGTCCGTCTTCCGACCAACGCATCGGATGATGGTGCCACTGGGTGTAATAAAGCTTCGGATATATTTTTTTATATTTAACAAGTTTGTACGTGTCCGGATCGATCGCAAAAATATATTCATAGGATGCTCCCCAGATGAGTCCATCCGGCCCGAGAGACAGGTCCCCAATGAAAACAGGATCGATAAGTTCGGGAATATCCAGGGTAAACTCCGTCATTTTTTGCTCATTCTGAACATCCCATACAAAAATTTTGGCCTCCTGCTCGCTTGGCGTGGAGCCCAGTCCTCCCCTAATGGTCGTTGATCCAAAAATCTTTCCGTCTACATAGGCAGTACTAAGCACACTCTGATTCTGGACCACGTTGCGATGGACTTTGGTTTCACCTGTCGCTGTATCATGGACCGTCAGCGATCCTCCCAACGTCCCGTATCCGGAAATGGTCGAAATAAACAGTTTACCGTCCCCTTCAGACATATGCACAAGCCGTTCCTGATCGTTCCCGAGTACAGCGAGACGCTGCGGATTCGTGCTTCCCGGTTCTTGATTCAGATCATAAACGTACAAGCCACCTTCCGGGTAGACTCCCATATAGACTTTGTTTCCAATCGGGTATACACTGTCCGCTTGACCGATGCTGAAAGGTTGTGCCGTCATGGTCTCTAAATCAACCAACGAAGATCTCGCTTGTGAACCTGTTGTTATCAGCTGTGTCTCTGATACGCTTTGAAGACGATTGACGACTCCCGGCAAACCCGGAATAATCGGCGGTTTTACGATGACTTTTTGGGTATCGATATTTAGCATGGCTACCCCGCCGTCATATCGGACCGTAACGAGTGTTTTTCCCGGCAGCTCGGGATTGTTCTGAAACTCTACCCAATCTGCGCCTCTGAATCCACTCTCATAAGTCATGCCGGTTTCCGCCACCTGATGCGTCTTCAGGTCAAAGGTTTTCAGTTTTTTCTCTGACATATAATACAGCTTTCCATCGACCGAGTCGGTCGCATGAAGACCGGTTACCTGCTGGAGCTCCGCATCAAGCCATGATCCTGTTGTTGTATCGTAGATGTAACCCTCACCCGGTATACCACTTCCATCCGTATAACGGGCGAACAAATAACGATTATCGATCGTACTCAAATCGTATACTGTATCGTTTTTGACGGTAAGCGAAGATGCAATATTTGTTTTTTCACCTGTAGCCAAATCCACTCTCACGATCTGTTCATGGGCCGTACCGGCATAAATATATCCTCCCTGGTAAGCAATGGAACGGACATACTCCTGATCAAGCGCGCCAATAACGCGGCCGTAATCCCTTACTTGCTTGGTAGCAGGGTCATACTGCCAAACCTTGCCGCCCGGATAAGTCCCGACGTACACTCTCCCCTGTTCATCCGTCGTGATGCTGTTGGAGACAGACTGTCCTTCAAATTGGGCTACTTGAACGGCCTCATGGGTGACAGGCGAATACTCCCATAACCGTGCACCCGATCCTTCGGCCGCCACATATAGCGTACCGTTCGGCGCAACGGTATGCGCCCAGGAGCTTTCCGACGGCGCAAGAGAAACGGTCCGAAGCAGTTTGTACTCTTCGAGATCGATCACATTCAGGAAGCCTGGCTTTCCTTTGCTTGTGGCATACATCACGGGTTTTCCATCCTCGTAGCCTACGGTTCCGTTAAAGACAGCTACCGTGTAGTTGTTGGGAACAAGCAATTCTTCGGGTTCGCTGAAGTTTTTTTGATTAAGTCTGGATTCCTCTGCTCGGACAGGAGCAGGCTGCACGGGAAACATCACAACAACAAGCAAACAACTCATGAACATGGTGATCAGGTTGAAAAAAGGCTTTTTCATCACGTATCTCCCCTTCTTCATGTCATCAAAAATACTTGATCAACGTGGCCAGAGCCCCTTGAGCCGAGTCGGATTGATAATTTCCATAGGCTTGAAACGCTTCGTCCAACGCAAACATATGCGTGATAGCAGGACTTACCGTAATTCGCTGATCAGCAAGCAGCCTGACGTACTCGTCCATATTTCTTCCTTCCGTCCAACGCACGAAACCGATCGGATAATCCTGATTGTCCATCTCGTACTGCATATCGTACCTTCCCGGCCCGCCCGCTCTCGAGATCAGGATCTGGGCTTCTTTGCGAAACATCAAATCTCTTGAAAACTCCATGGACAAATCACCGACGATCACGACTTTTCCCCGATCACGAAGCCACTCAAGTGACTTGTTGATCAGCATTTCTCCAGGTCCGCCAGCACATAAGAGGATGGAATCAAATCCGTGTCCCCCCGTTTCGTTCACTACAAAACGTTCCACTTCCTCTTCGCTTGAAAAGCTCGCTTGAATTCCCATCTGCTCCTGAAGCAGCTGAACCCGTGCTTCGCTCAGATCGTATGCAGCAGTGTGACATGCACCAGCAGCGGCAATTTGGGCCACAAGATTTCCGAGAATACCCAATCCAACGACAAGCACCTTGTCCCCGAACCTCACATCGGCTGTACGCAGTGCATGTATGGCAATGGCCCCGAGCCCTGTAAATGCGGCCTCCTCAGGTTTGACATGTTGAGGCACTTTGGTTACCAGATTGGTCGGTACCGAAATCACTTCTGCATGTCTTACGTAAGGCACACCGTAACAAGCCACTCGATCTCCCGGCAGAATATCCCTGACTTCACTCCCCGTTTTTTCCACAATCCCGACGGCACTATAGCCAAGATATACGGGAGATTCGCCTGATTTCTTAATCGCGCTCATCTCCGTACCGGGACTAATGCCCGAATATTCGGTTCTCACTTGCACATGTCGTTTGTTCAATTCGGGGATATTCGCTTGCAGTATCGTAACTTTTCCTTCCTTCGCAGCAACGATTTTCATTAGACAGAGCTCCTCCTTATGTCTGTTTAGCCCTTTTCCGAACCGAGCATCACACCTTTAGCGAAATACTTCTGGGCAAACGGATAGATCAGCAGAACGGGGATCATGGAAAGCACGATGGTTGCATTTTTGATCGACTGAGGGGCAAGAGCCGAACGATCCACAAGTCCTGCGTCGTTTTCCGCGCTGTAGATTAGCATATCCCGCAGCACGACCTGCAAAGGATATTTATCCGGATCGTTCAAGTAAATCAGCGGCAGGAAAAAGCTGTTCCAATGACCCATGAAATAAAAAAGACCGATGGAAGCAAGCGCAGGCTTGGATAAGGGAATGACAATGTTGAACAGAATCCGGTATTCGGAAGCTCCGTCGATCAGGGCCGCTTCGCGTATTTGGGAAGACATGTTTTCGTAAAAGCTTTTTAAAATAATCAGTTCCATGGTCCAGATGGCATTGGGAAGTACGAGTGCCCAAACCGAATCCGTTAACCCCAGCTGCTGCACGACCACATAAGTGGGAATAATGCCGGGATTCAGGAACATGGTTAGAACAATGGCCATCATAAAAAACCTGCGTCCGAAAAATCCTTTTTGGGACAAGGGATACGCGGCAACCGCCGTAAAAAGTAAATTCACAAACGTGCCGAATGCCGTATAAAAGATAGAATTCAGATAGGCTCTGGGAATCGTATCATTTTTAAGCACCTCGACATAAGCCTCAAGGTTCAAACCTTTCGGGAAAAGAAACACCTTGCCTTGAACGACTGCTGCTGTATCGCTCAAAGAAACGGCTGTAATGTACACGATGGGATAGAGTGTCGCTACAGCAACAAGACAGAGTATCAGCGTGTTTATGACACCAAAAACAGAAATTTTGCGCTCTCCTACCATAAGCCGTTTCCTCCCAGCCTTTTGCTGATCGCATTGGCGGACAGCAGCATCACCATGGCCACAAGCGCTTCGAATAGCCCAACTGCCGCTGCATAACTGTAATTCGATTCAAGCAGTCCTTTACGGTATACATACGTTGAAAAAACGTCGGCAACGTCATAAGTCATCGGATTGTAGAGCAGCAGTACTTTTTCATAACCGACGCGGATCATGGATCCGGTTTTCAATATAAACATGATGAGCATCGTGGGAAATAATCCGGGAAGCGTAACATGGCGGATCATATGGAAACGACTGGCACCGTCCACTTTAGCCGCTTCATAGAGCGTAGGACTGATTCCCGCGATCGCCGCCAGATAAATGATCGATTCGTATCCTGCGTTCGCCCATATTTCCGAAATGACATAGATCGGACGGAACCAACCCGGGTCAACGAGAAAATATTTTTTCTCGAAACCGAATGCAGCCAGCATTTGATTCAAAATACCATGGTTCGGAGAGAGGAAATCGATAATCATGCTGCTGATAATGACCACGGACAAAAATGCCGGCAAATAACTGAAGGTTTGAACGGATTTTTTAAACCATTTGGTTCTGACTTCGTTCAGCAAAAGGGCCAGCAAGATCGGAAAAGGAAAGCCAAAAATGAGTGTATACAATCCAAGGAGGAGTGTGTTCCGGAACAGCAGCCAGAAGTCTTGGTTCGTAAAAAACGTGATGAAATGCTCGAATCCCACCCATTCGCTGCCAAGCACTCCTGTAAATACGCTGTAGTCTTTGAAGGCAATAATCAGTCCATATAGCGGCCCGTAACGAAAAATGACGTAGAATAGGATGCAAGGAAGAAACAGCAGAAGCAGCTGCCTGTCGCGCTTGATATGATTCCATGTTTTTCCAAGTCGGCTTCTGAAGCTCTTCTTTGGCACTCCTTTATGGTAAACTGCCGAATGTTCCGTGCCCATGTCTGCCATAAGATTTTCGCCTCCAATCCTTTTTCCCACAAGGAGGGAAACGTTCCATCCATCGTCCCTCCAGTGGAATCACGGCCTTAAGGCCGTTTATTTGGACTCATCGTATCTTTTTTGAGCTTCATTATAGATCGTCATCAGTTCCTCCACGCCGCCTTTGCTGATTTGGCCTTTGAAATTCTCCCACTCGGCATCTCCGTAGCTGGCGTCAAGGATATATTTCGCGTTAAATTCTTCAGCCGATTTTTGCAGCGATGTCTGCAGCTCGGCGATCTTGGAGGTTTCTTCGTCCGTAAAATTAAGAATCGGATCAAGTGGTTCGAAACGATCCTCGTTCACGATTTTATCCTGCGCCTCCTGCTCTTTCTCCGAGAAACGATAGTAGATGCTTCGATGGTCCGGTCTTAGGTAAGCTCCTTCCAGCCACATGGCATAACGATCCTCCAGCACGGTGATATCGACAAGTGGAAGCTCCTTCAGTTCCGGGTATACCGGATATCCGTCCTCGCCCCATTCGAAGTTAACCCCTTCCACTCCGATGGTCATCAGTTCACTTCCGGATGGGCTGGTCAGATAGTCGAGCAGCTTGAGCGAGGTTTCTGTATTTTTGTTCTTGGCTACGGCAACGCTGAAATCCGAAACTTCTGGCAGTGTTCTGACATTGCCGGTCGGTCCCACGGGATTGGCATATCTGAGGTCATAGTCCGGATTTTGCCCTTTGATCTGGTTGTAAAAGAGATCAAGGCGTCCAATCCAGTCAAACGTAACAAACGATTTGTCCGTCGTCATCTTGGTCGTCCAGGAATCCTGCGTGTCCGTCAAAAATTCCGGATCAAGCAGCTTTTCGTTGTACAGCTTCTTCATGAAATCGAGCATGTCCCTATGCTCTTGCTGGATTGCGGCGTACTTCCAGGTGCCATCTTTCTCATCGTAATAGGCGGGGTACTGATCCGTATTGCCGAGCCCCCAGCCGAAGGCCCAATCTCTGAAGATATTGGCCAAGCTTTTCGATGCATATGGGTAAGAATCAGGATAAGCTTCTTTTACTTTTTTCAAAGCCTCGTAAAACTCGTTCGTGTTCGTCCATTCCTTAATGCCAAGCTCATCAAAGATATCTTTCCTGTACATGAATCCGTGATTTACTTTGCGATTGAGGTTATAAATAGGCCAGGTATATACATTGCCGGCTTCATCGCCGAAGGATTTGATGACCCAGTCGTTTTCTTCCATATATAGCTTTTTGAAATTAGGGAGCTGATCGGCGTATTCATTGATGGCAGCTACACCGTTTTGTTTGCCGATTTTTTTGAGTTCGGCCGGTTTTAGCCCTGTAAAGATGTCCGGCAGCTTTCCGGATGCCACAATGACTTTTAATTTATCCTGGTAGGTTTGTGGGGAATAGGTTTGGAAGTTCACTTTAATACCGGTCCGTTTTTCAAGCTCCTGGACAACCAGTTTGCTCGGACCGAGATCTTTCGCGTTGCTTGGCAGCATGTACGTGATGGTGGTCGGTTCATCTACAAGAGGCAAAGTGAGGCCGCCTGTATCACCGTACTGTCCGGGCTCCTGGGGCGGCAAAGCGGCAGAACCGCCTTTGTCCGTACCGCTGCTGCAGGCGGCGAGGATTGAGGTGAACAGAGTCATCGCAAGTAACATGGAAATCCTCTTTTTCAGCTTCATCAAACATTCCTCCTTCAGATAGGTGGATCTGATTCACTAGAGCAAGGGGGCATTCCGTATAAGGCTTGATCACATTTCCATGAGGACGGTGCGTTTTTGTAGACGGCTTTGCTCTGCGCACTCCAAAAATCGGATGACTTCCAGCGTTTCAGAGGGATGCACCGTGCACACGCCGTTTTTGAACCAATTCATGACAGACTTTAAAAGCTCTTTGTAGCTCGGTTCAAGCGGGACATGCCGGGTAGCGTTTCTGGTGTGCAGGCTTATTCCAAAAGTCTCTGGGCCACTTCGGATTCCGCGGATCGTTCCCATTCTCCCCTCTTTCCAGATTCCAGTAATGAAATCATCGTGGTCAGTGGAAAAGGCGGTCACTTCCCTGCACCCTGGGCCCATGATTCGAAACAACAGTTCTGCCGTATGGATGCCGTACCAAAAATAATGCCCCTGCGTCGATTCGATGTGCATCGGGCCATACACGTCCGCACCCAAGATGTCTTCTCTTGTACATTCAGGCAGGGCTTCGGCATAACGTAAGCTTGAAGCACTCATTAAAGGGAGTTGAAACTCTTCTGCGAGTCTGATGATTTCACTAGCGTCTGCTGTAGACAAAGCAAAAGGTTTATCGATAAATACGGGCTTCCGGTAAGGGCAGATCACCTTGAACTGATTCAGATGTATCCTTCCGTCGGCACTCAAGATAAGGATGGCATCGGTGCTTTCTGCAACCTGCTGCATCGTGGGCATCAACCTCACCCCGTATTCTTTCGTCATCCGGCCGGCAAACGTGTGTACACGGCTGATGCTGAGCGGAAAATCCGGAGATCCGCCCGCATATGCGGCCGTCACGGTCACATCTGAAAAAAGAGTCTCCCGGCTTTCGTGAAGAATACGGGTGAATGCCAGGGCATGCGAGCTGTCAAGCCCGATGATTCCAATATTCATGACTGGGAAGGAGAAGCAAGCCTAAGCCACTCATCCAGATGCTGCTTCACAAAATCGTCATCATTCAGGTGAGGATACTGGCGGTATACACGATCGATTTCCTCTTTTTGCCCTTCGGATAAGGTCTCCTGCGGATTCAAGCACCAAATCCCTCTCATGAGACCCTGCCTTCGAAGAACCTCGTGTATCCCCGGTATACAGCCGGCAAACTGATGGGCGGGATCAAAAAAAGCGGCGTTGGCATCTGTAATCTCCACGCTGCGCGTGAGCCAATCCGGTGACAACGGCGATCCCTCTTGCTTGCGGAGGCGTTTCACTTCTTCCAGCAGCTGGACCGCTTTATGTGTCCAGACAGCGAAGTGACCCAGCAGCCCACCAACGATTTCTTTCTCCACGGTGCCTTTTTCTGTTTCGAACCGGAAGGTTGTGAGCAGATCGATCAGGATGTTGTCATCGTTGCCTGTGTACAGTGCAATTTCATCCCGCCGGCTTGAACAGCAAACCGCTCGGACAACATCGATGGTTTGATATCGGTTGAAAGGAGCTATTTTAATGGCGATGACCTGATCGATTTCGGCAAAAGCCTGCCAAAAACCGAAGCTCAGCATACGGCCCCCGACGGAAGGTTGAAGATAAAATCCGATGACCGGCATGATTTCGGCTATCCTTTCCGTATGCCGAAGCAGGTCTTTCTCGCTCCATCCATCAAGTCCACCCATACTCAGCAGCACCGCATCATATCCGAGGGCTTTACTAATCCGGGCTTCTTCCGTCGCCTGTTCAGTATCCCCGCAAACGCCCGCCACTTTGATGAAGGGCCGCTGCAGGCGGGCTTGCTCCGTTTCCTCTGCGGCCAAGCGGAGCACCCGTTCATAGAGGTTAACCTTGGGATCCCGAATCTCGAATTGGGTCGAATGCACACCAACCGCAATTCCGCCCGCTCCTGAAGCGATGTAGTATTTGGTCAGCACCCGCTGATAGACTTCATCCAGCTCTCTGCGTTCATTCAAGGCAAGCGGATGAGCAGGAATGACCAGGCCTTCATGGAATGCGGCTGCCTGTTCCGGCGTAAGTGATGCTTGTTTTTGGTGCATCAGAACCTCCCCTTCCTTTCTGAAAAATGGGTTGGTTTGTTCCACGTATGTCCGCCGGATGCAACCCACTCTGCAATGAGATCAATCATTTCCAGCAAGCCTACTCTCGGATAACCGAATTCGCGAAAAGCCTTAGCTGCATTGCTGAGCAGAGCCGTTTCGGATTCGCTTCCCTCAAACGATGCAGCAAGACCGAACCTTTGGGCAAACTGCTGCGCTGCCCAGCGAACTGACATGGTTTCAGGTCCGGTCACATTCAAAATTTCGGGAGGGCTTTGGCACTTGAGCAGACTCCTTAAGGCAATCTCATTGGCATCTCCCTGCCAGATCACGTTGGCATGCCCCATCGCAAGCGGCACCGATTTGCCTTCGTGGACTTTTCTGGCAATTTCAAGCAGCACCCCATAGCGCAAATCAATGGCATAGTTCAAGCGGTACAGCAGCATCGGCGTGCCATACTTGTGAGAGAAGTATTCGAATATCCGCTCTCTGCCCAGTGTGGATTGTGCATATTCACCGAGAGGCTCAGGGGTTACCGATTCATCGACTCCTCCGAGACCTACCGGGGAAAAGGGATACACGTTACCGGAAGAAAAAACGACGATACGCGAATCTTTATACTTTGTTGCCACTCTTCCGGGCAAGTAAGCATTCATTGCCCATGTATAATGCTCCCTGCCCGTTGTGCCAAACTTGTTGCCTGCCATGTATATGACGTTATCCGCTGAAGGCAGCTGCATGAGCTCTTGATCGTCTAAAAGATCGCAGGAAATCGTCTTTACTCCAGCGCTTTCAAGATCGTTCTTCACCTCCTGATCCTGAAATCGGGATACAGCAGTCACCTTCTTGTTCATTCCTCCCGCCTTGATGGCTTGAGCGGCTAATTTCGCAAGACTTGGACCCATCTTCCCGCCTGCGCCTAATATCAGAAGATCCCCGTCCACTTTATGTAAGTCGCTGATTAGCCGGTCTGATGCCTCCGAAAGCTTTGCTTCCAATTCAGCCACGGTCTTCATCCGAATAAGGTCCCCTCTCCTTGTTAAGCCCTTGTAATTGGATCATATGTGGTACTTATTTTCAATAAGAAATTAGCATATGCCATGTTGTCTGTCAACTGGTTCTTTTGTAGTTCATATAAAATCAAAAAAGCACTTGCTCATGGCAGTGCTTTTTTAGGCTTCTTTTCGTTTTTTAAAGATTGAGACTTTCTGACGGAAGCAGCACTTCAGCGAGTCCCTCTTCATCGATTAAATAAGACATGTACTGCTTCAAGCTTTCTCCGAAACGAATCTGGGTTTGCATGGAAATCGACAGATCGCGATACGTCATGTATTTCGAACTATAGTCTCGATGAAGCTCCAACCTGGACGGTTTGTTTTGAAGCTCTACTGAAACCGATTCTGTAATATATCTGCTTGCAGGTAAACTGTATGTGTACTGCCTGATATAGGTCTGTGCCTCATCTGAAGTGAGATAATTCACAAAGCAGGCTGCCGTGTCCTTTCGGCTCGATTCTGCACTGAGAGCAATGGCTGTAGAGAGAAGGAGTGTCCGATCATTCTTAAAATGTGGTAGCGGAGCGATATCAAAGGAAAAATCCGCATTCTTTAGCTCATTCAGCATGTAATATGTGGTTAACATGACGGAGATCTTCTGCTCCTTAAACAATTTCTCGGCTTCGAATTCACCCTGTGCCAAGGCAAGCGGAAATATGCCTTCCTCTGTCACAAGCTCCCTGAGCCATCGTAATCCTTCTGTGGGAAAGCCAGTTCCGTTCTGAGTTGGACTGGAATCGATCGAAGATGGATCGTCTTCATTTTGCATCCAGAAAATGGGCCACCGATTCATGGAAAATAACTGAAAAGCGATGCTGTAACGATGAGGCGCCTTGAGCTCCCTGAGCAGTGCTGCCAGTTCATTCCAGCTCCAGCTGCTGTTTGGTTCACCCAGCCTTTTCTCCCTCAGATGCTCCTTGTTGTAACACAAAATAACAGGTGAGTAAACGAAAGGCTGTGCTGCCAGAACACCCGATTCTTTCTCAAAATAAGGTGTAAGAAAAGGGTATATCGTATCGTCTCGATCCTGGTCGACAAACAAATCAAGATAATTTCTCTCTTGGAATTGGTACATATCCTGCAAGTTGATGGTTAACGCATCGATAATTCCTAGCTTGATCAGATTGGCGATATTGTCTGAATTCATATAAGGAAGCTCAATCGTTTCCACATGAATATGCGGATGTTTCTCGTGGAATCGCTTAATCAGCTCCTCCATCCCCGCTTCTTTATACAATGAGGGATAGACGCCAAAACGAATGGTTTCCTTGGAAGCAGGCTTTGTCACCTGCGTGCCCACCCTGGGAATTTTAATGATCAATCCCTCTTGTACAAGCTCATCCAGAACGTATCTCACCGAGTTTTTGCTTAGTTTGTACTGTTCTGTCAGCGCCAACTCGGAAGGCAGAAATTCTCCCGGACTGTATGCTCCGGAGTTAATTTTTTGCTTCAGATCGGCAGACATATGTCTGGTTCTGGTCTGAAAAGTATGACGATCTATTTTCGCCATTGGCCGTTCCACCTATCCTCTTCATCTTTTTATGTTCTATATAAACCGCACTAAACAATCACACAAGGCACTGCGAGTGCAGTACCATCTTCCGATCGCTGTTATCCCCCAGATTTTTTCAAATCCCTTTTTCAAAGGGAAAATCCGGTGATAAGCCTATGCTTCCGACGCAGCTTTCTTTCAGAAAGCTTTAAGACCGGTTCGCTTCTCCAGATTGGTTCTGCCTCTCCGTTAACGTGTGTATCTTTTTTGCGGTTTATATACCTATATTTCATTGTACTTCCTGATTATTATTTATTATACCAGATATGAACCAGTTGCACACGCTGTGAGTAAATTATTTCACCTGAAATAAAGATTGAAATTGTTCATGCCTCTTTGGATGTAGTGGATGTTAACACGGGGGTTCTGAACCATTTATCCCTTTTAGAATTTATCGGATTCAAAAAACCGCCACAGGATAAGTACCTTTGACGGTTTAAGAAGGTGATCAAACCTGCTGAAGCAGCTTAATCTATCCAGATCGCATCATCCTTCGTGTATCCCTGCCGATCATCAGTATCAAGGCAAGACAATGATCGCGTACAGTGATAAGGGGCGACTTAAGCGTTTATTGGTTAATATTTTGCATGAAACTGTATTAAAGATGAACAGTCCTCCCTACTTGGGCTCACGAAGATTCAGCTCTTTAGTCTCTCATTGAATCGAGCATCGTAGACATATAGATAGGTTAGGACATTATGATTTCTAGTATTCTTAAACTCTTTTTCCAATTTCATTCCGAGACGGATCGCCACCTTTTTCGAATCGAGATGACTAACCGGCATGTTGGCGCAAATTCTCTTCAGATCCAGCTTGTCCACTCCATACTTCAGAACCGCTGCAGCCCCTTCCACTCCGTAACCATGTCCCCAATATTTTGCTTGAATAATGTAACCTAGATCATTTTCTTTCTTACTGTCGATATCTGAAACCCGAAGACCGGCATCACCGATAAGCGAACCATCGCTCTTAAGGAACACGCCGAGTCGTCCAAATCCAACCGCATACATTTCCATACTTTGCCTCATCCATTGCTGACTTTGATCGAGCGTAAAAGGTGCTGGCCAAAACTTCATGGTTACCGGATCAGATAAAATGGCATGCAGCTGATCTAAATCCCCCCAGTCATACGCCCGTAAGAATAATCTTTCTGTTTCTAATAACATAGGTTACGTACCTCCAGTGGAATCAATTCCATTATAAATATGTGTATACAATACGACTAATTATGTTAGAATCCCTGCGTTTCCATTAATTCAAATAGAAATAAAAAACGGCTAAATTAGCGACTTCCATGGGAACGTCTTCTTACCCCTCGACACCCTTCATCTAAAGGAATAATAAATCGTTTCTTTCTAATGGTCATTTCATTCTCACGGATATTCTTTTTTGGGATTGTAGCCTTGCTTTTTCCGCTCTTAATTTAATGACAAAATCAAAAAACATCATCTCCTCTTAAGAATTACGTCAGTATTAAGGCAAAAAAGACGAAAGGAGCCCGCTGTGTGCAGGCTCCTCCAATTTAAGTACTGATGTAAATTTAATACAAATTTTTAAGATGCATAGAAATATGAATTCCTGCCGTATATTACCCACGTCCGCCCTGAAAGGACGGATATTTTGTCATCCCTCCATCTGCAAATAAGGTAATACCTGTGACATAACTCGATTCCGATGAAGAGAGCCATGCGGCCACCGCCGCAATTTCTTCAGGCTTACCGATGTATCCGAGCGGTACCAGATCCTCAACCGATGCTCGTAACGTGGGATTGGCAAATTTGGCTGCGTTAATGGGAGTATTGATCGCGCCCGGAGCGATGCTGTTTACGCGAATTCCCTTCGGGGCAAATTCCAGAGCCAGCGTCTCGGTCATCATCTTGACTCCACCCTTGCTCGCAGCGTAATGAAGGAAATGCGGCCATGGGATAACTTCATGCACGCTGGAAATATTAATGATGCGGCCTTTGATGTTATGCTCCAGCATATAATCCACGGCCTCCCGGCAACCGAGAAATGCCCCGGTTAAATTCACATCAATGACTCGCTTCCAGTCTGCCAAACTCAGCTTTTCTGACGGAACCTCGTTCTCTAAACCAGCATTGTTGATCATGATATCCAGGGAACCGAAATGCTCATGCGCCGCCTGAACCAACTTCTGCACGTCCGCTTCTTTGGAGACATCACCCTGTACCCCAATGGCCTGTCCACCATGTAATTTGATGTCATCAATGATGGGCTGTACGTTCTGATTATTACTGTAGTAATTAATCACAACGTTTGCTTGTTCCTGACCAAAACGTCGTGCCATAGCCTCTCCCAAGCCGGTGGCAGCACCAGTAATGACAACGGTCTGTCCTTGAAGATCCTGATACATCTGCGTACCTCCTGTATCCATGACTGATATGTTCTAAATTACATTAACCGATCCCTTCCTCCATAAACATGATTTGATCCAATCAGCGGGGGCAGAAGGGCAGATCGACCAAGATATCATGTTGTTACTAATATGTTTATTATTTAGAGCGAGTATGCAGATGCAGCAAAATCTTGAATGGAGTAATGCTATTCAAGCATTATTCAATTTTTTTGGTATACCCTTAGCAGACTGTCGGAAATTAAATAGTAACCTTCCCCATCATTGTGGCGTCTTTATCTACATGAATCATCTAAAGGTGGGATATCATGCTAAAATCGTTCGCATTAACAATGCTGTTAACTTCATTTATTGTCCTTACGGCGTGTGGTGATACAACCTCACCAACTGATAAATCAACGAATACGACCAATACAACTCAGAATTCAGTACCTGATACATCTAAACATTCTGAAAATGAAACGGAGTCTTCAACTCATTTTAAACCTGGTATTAATATTGATTTTAAAGAGGCTGAATCATCCCTGACGGAAGAGGAATCCCCTCTTCTAGATGTACTTAAATTGAACTTAAAAGGACTTGTTGAGCATGACCATCATCTGTACCGATCCGGATTCGTCACCGAGAAATTGGCTGATGCTATGGAGGGGTATTATAATGAGGATTTCCAGTATAAGTTTTCAACAATTGAAAGCATTGAAAAATTTGTATCAACCTATAAACAAGTGCATGTTTTTGTTCTTGGGGAACGTTTAGATTCCAGTACAGATACGATTGAAGCAGTTAAAATGATGTACGCCATCCGGAAAAATAATGAAGGTGTGTGGTCCATCTACACCATTGATTGATTTGATTCATTGATTGATGAATTCCGCTAAACGAGCAGCGCTCTTCCAGGCCGCTGAGGGAACGAAATCCAGAAAAACAACGATATAGGAGCTCAGTCTTTTAATAGAAATCCCATGGCTATGCGTTCTTTATCTGCAATCTCGAGCAAAAGCTCGGAAACCTGATTCAACTCCTGGTAGTTTCCCGTTCTTCCCGCAAGATCGATCATAGAAGAAACGTGAACCCACATTGGAGCGATTGCAGTAAACAACAAATATGCCTGTTCAACTTTGGGGTCACCCGACAGCTCCACGCATTCTTTTAAAAAATCCCGATACAGATTGCGAAACAAAGCGCCGCCGGTTCCCGCTCTTTCCATTAGTAAAGCAGTCAAGCATAGATCGTGCTCCACATTTTTACTGCGGGAAGGCCACTTCAGGATTTCCTTGCTCATTTTTACAATGCCTTTATTCCCCATATTGCTAATGGGCGGGTTCAAGTAGTCATGTGCATTTTGGGCTAAAGATAATCGTATAGCGGGCATAAGCGGCGGACGGGTGTCGAGCGGTTCGATCGTAAAGGAACGATTCCTGGAGCTCATGGGCCCCTTAGCGTTTCTGGCCATAGCCAAATGGTCCAAACTTGTCTTCACAAGTCCTCCCTGTTGTCTGGTATCCGCCATGTAGGCGTATTCTTCATCCATGCCGTATATTACAGCATAATGGGCGGCAAAGTGTACTTTGTTCGTGAAATAATCCAAGTAATAGGAGTCTAATTTAAGCCCCACCGGAATTCCATGTTCGATGAAGCTCTGTACGTTCTGCCACGCTTTTTTAACGGACGAAGTTTCCTGCGCCTTAATGGTGAAGTTGAGCCGGGATGCGATGCGAGCAGTCAATTCATCCGGCTTAACCCTTCCCCCAATAAAAGGGAAATCCATCCCCTTTGAATCCCAATAGATGAATCCCAGCCCTTGCCCAAGTCCGAATAACATCGGCTCGGATATGCGGACGCCCGCAAATTGAAGTAAATTGCCCATGGTTGTCGTCTCGCAATGTTCCCCTTCAAAAGGAATGAACTCCTCAATTATTTTAGACATGTCCCTTCGCCTCCTCCATCAATTCACTGATTATTTTCGAAACGAATACCTGCTCACTCTCGATAAGATGGATCGGATGAAGGAAAAGCACTCTTACGTGCAGCGGCAACCGAGTGGAGCCTTGCGATTTGTACTTCTTTTTTATTTTTTTTAAAGCCTCTTCGAGATAATCAAGCCGCTTCCGCAAAGCTTCAATGGCTGCTTCTTTGTCGATAAAAGGCAAAGCGGCGAGCCCCAGATCAAACCGGTTATCGCGCTCTCGCGAAGAAGACAGGACGACGATGATTTCATCCCTAAGTGCAGTCATACCGACTTCTGTTATGGAAAATCGGGTCGGTGCAGGTCCTTTGCCCGACTTCTCACCTGAAACCTCGGACTCGATGAGTCCCTTATTGTTCAATTTCTTCAGTCCAGCGTAAATCGAAGTCGTGCCGATATTCGCCCACTCCCGATAGCCGCGTTGGTCGATTAACTTGTTAATATCGTAACCTGACGCTGGATTGCTTTCGGCGATAATTTGTAACAGCATAAATTCTACGTTCGAAAGCTGCTTCATGGGAACCCCCTCACATCTAATATTACATGAGTGTAATATAACACTAGTGTAATAATAGGTCAATCAAAGCTCTTCATGACTACTCCGAGAGTGAAATTTAAAAATTGTTTTTTTGAGAAACAATCAATATCACCGTTAATACCATTGCGCCGGGTGCAATCGAAATCGATTTTTTAGGCGGCGCTGTACGTGACATGCCAGCTTACACTGATACGTTTGCTACTTCTTATGATCCTGTGCTTTTGTCACGCTTTATGATTTCCACCACTCAACTGTTTAGATAATAATCTAATTGAAAATGACACAATGTTCTTATTCCTCTATATTTGGAGGACAAAACATAAACAGCCGATCACAATGATCGGCTGCTTTCTTCGTTTCACAACGCTAACGTTTCCCGTTAGTTTAGGCAAGGATTTCCGATTTGACATCATTTTGACTTAAAAATTCCATTAAATCATTACTCAGCTGCATAATCTCATTGTTAGCATGATTCGCATAATCCGGCAACATCATATCCCTAACCATTTTAGTTCGAAGCCATGTCATAAAGAAAAGATCCAAGAATACGTTTGGACATTGAAGCACCATTTTAAGTATTGGTGGATCAATTGAAACGCCAGCTTTTTGTATTGCCCTTAGATACGCTTTTAAAGCGACTGTTATTTTGCGTGCCGTCTTTCTGGTTCTGGCTGTTTTTTTGTCAATGATCTTATTCTCAGAATACAAAGTGCCCATCATGGCAATGTCTGATACGGAATGTGTGATTAGATACGCTTGCATATCCTTTTTAATAACGTAGGGAAGCTTTGCTGTTTCAAAACATTTTGCGAGGTTTTTTATGCGTTCTGTCACTACCCCATTCATTTCTCCAAATGCAGTTGCCACTATAATCCTTGGTAGAAATCGAGCATGCAATACTCCATCTTTAATCTGTCCGCCGAAGCCGGGAAAAGCTGGTAAAAGTCTATCCCCTACGATGTCCAGCCACGAAGAGAATCCAATTGAATTATTAGTCATCGTAACTATATTTTTGCTTTGATTATCTTTTAGCGCTAACAACGCTGATTCGGCCCGATCATAACGAACGGTAACGAAAATAAAATCGTATACATCGTCGTTTTCGAGCGTATCAATGACATTCACTTGGATCGATTTAACCGTCCCTTTTTCCTTATATTGCAGGCCATTTTCTCTTAATGATTTAAATCTATTAGAACGTGCAAACAGGGTAACGTCAAACCCTGCTTCAATGAGCTTAATTGCGTACATGCTCCCGATAACACCTGCACCAAAAATTAAAATTCGATCTTGTTTTGCTGACATTAAAACCACCCCTACTTATGAACATTTCCTTTTGATTATCAGACAACATGTTGTATGATGTGATTGTAAGACGTTATGATTTCTTGATCAACCATCAGTTTTTTATGATTTGTCGGATGATATTCTTATTCGCTAGTAGGAGGGAAACATGAATAAGCAACCCCAAATAACGGAGAAAACAAGACAAAAGTTTATAGAAGTTTTTTGTGAGTTATATAGCCAAAAGCCGATTGAGAAAATTTCGGTTCAGGAAATTGCGAATAAGTCCGGATATAACCGCAGCACCTTTTATCAATACTTTACTGACATTTACGAATTGTTAGACTCTGTTGAGAATGAGTTATTGAATGACATTAAAAAAGAATTGGCGAATAAAGAGATATCGATGCATACGGTTCAAGATACGCTCTATTGTCTGGATAAAAGAGAACATCTCCTGGTTCTTAATGCCCTCTTAGGTGATTATGGAAGTGCCCGTTTTTTAAAACGCTTAAAAAAAGAAATCACTTTGGATCAATTAGAATTAAACGTTCCGCAAAACCATTCCTTAACGCCTTACTTCATTGAGTTTTACCTGACAACTTCCCTTTCTTTATTTCGTCTTTGGCTCCAGCGTCAAAAGGATTTATCGTCAGAAGAATTTTTCAAGTTAGTGGAGAACCTATATTCAAAAGGGATTACGCCCTATTTTAAAGAATGAGTCTGTCCTTCAAACCAAATCCATATGTGGTATAACCATAAAAAAGCGCGCATCAGCTTGTTTACACAGATACCCCATAAAGACAGTAGCACCTGGTGATTCTGCGCCGGCGCTTTCAGAAAGAGCTAGCCGCAAGCGAACGCGAGTTCTTCCTCATAAAAACACACCACCTCCCTCTTGAGAATTAACTTCATTATTAAGGCAAAAAAAGACGAAAAGAGCCCGCTATGTGCAGGCTCCTCCATTTAAAACCATTTTCAGTTTATCCATTTAAGTGCTGATGTGAATTAATGTGGCGCCACAATGGCGCCCATTACCCCGACCAATGCGAACAGAGCGACCTCCTTCTGAGTGAAATGGAACGGCGGACTTGTCAATACCAACGGAACTGTAGCCCAAAACATACTCCGCCACCAAGCTTGAAACGGGACGCGCGAGCATAATCCCCAGAAGCAGCCCGCTCATAACGTTGCCCACATTGCGACCACGCACGGCTTCAGGCGAGAGATGAGCCGCATACGGCATAAGTATTTGTGCTGCTACGGAACCTACTCCGATCACGAGTGAAGCGGTAGGAACAGGGTGGCGCTTTTGATTACAGCGGCCATTGCCAAAACGGCGGCTGTAAGAAGCAACGATGAAAGGATCAACTTACGATTTTCCAGGATGTCTCCAAGCGGTACGATAAATAACAAGCCGATCCCCCGGTTTCCATCTTGGGAGAATGATATGCATGAAGCTGCTGAATTTGCTTCAAAACCCGAATCCGTGCTTAATTCAGCAGCTTCATAGCTTGTAAAACTCCTGTGCATTGGCGCCAAATAAACGCTCGATTTGAGGATTGCCCCACTCCTCGGGAATTGAGCATTTCAGGAGATCAACAACTTCCGAATAATCCGCGGCAAGCAGGCATACCGGCCAGTCGCTGCCAAACATGACCCGTTCAGGTCCAAACAGTTCTATAGCCGTTCGGATATAGGGGGTAAAATCATCCGGGCTCCAAGCCGCATGATCGCCTTCCGTTACCAGTCCGGATAATTTGCAATACATTCCGGGATATTGGGCAAATTCACTCATATACGATTTCCAGGGCTCGAATGTCTTCTGTTTAATCTGAGGTTTGGCAAGATGGTCAATGACCCCCCGCAAATTCGGGATTTCCCTGAGCAGCTCCGCCACAAAAGCCATTTGTTCTGATACGAGCAGCAAGTCCACCGGTACTTCCTCATCGGCATAGCTGCGGAGCGCTTTGACAAAGGCCGGTTCCAGAATGCGGGAGGCATCCGGCATGTCCTGGATCATAATCCGGAAGCCCTTAAATTTGGGGCTGCGCCGAAATTGATCATAATGCTGCCTGTGATCCGCATCCAAGAGATCGAGCCAGCCTACCACACCGGCAACCGATGGCGTCTGGTCGGCAATAGTGAGAAGGAAACGGGTCTCCTCGATTGTGGGAGCCGCCTGGACAAGGATGCTTGCATCCAGTTCATGTTTCACCAAATATGGTTCCAAATCGGCCGGCATAAAATCGCGATACAGTTCAGGCAGCCCGGGGGTAATCCAGCCGTAGTCATTCCGATCGATCTTCCAGTAATGCTGATGAGCGTCAACACGCATCCAGCTGCACCTCCTTTGCATCATCGTTTCAAAATTCATCTTTCGGTTTCTTGAACATTGTATACGAAGCGATTCTGAATCGTTTAAACCGTGCAGAACGAGCTGAATAAGATCTTTACCGGTTAGTGCTTCAGGATCAATGCTGCTATTGCTCTTCTTGGCGAGTAAAGGTGTAGGATTGCCCTGCGGTTCCTTCAAAGGTCACGGGTCGTAAACCGGGGGCTTCCAAACGGCAAGGACCGGAAACGGTGCACTTCACCACAGCGGTTGATATTTGACCTGAATCCCACATAAAATCAAGCGTAAAACCTCCCCGGGCTCTCAGTCCTTTAACGGTTCCATGACTCCACTCCTCAGGCAAAGCCGGCAGCAGCCGGAGGATTCCGCCGTGGCTTTGCAATAACATTTCGGTTATGCCCGCCGTTCCGCCAAAATTGCCGTCAATTTGGAAGGGCGGATGATTATCAAACAGATTAGGCAGTGTCGACTGTGCCAAAAGTGCTTTTACGTTATCGTAAGCTTGTGTCCCGTCCTGAAGTCTGGCCCAGAAATTGATAATCCAGGCCCGGCTCCATCCGGTATGTCCGCCGCCGTTCGACAATCTGCGCTCCAACGTGATCCGGGCCGCTTTAACCAGTTCGGGCGTACGTTCCACGCTGAAGGGCAAACAAATGCGAGATGTGACGATGACCCGGTTCTAACTCCTCATAATCGTTCATCCACTCCTGGATTTGGCCATAACGGCCAATTTGCGGCTGTGGAAGGCGTTCCAGAGCCGCTGCCAGTTCCTTCCGGAATGCCGCATCCATCCCGATGATTTCCGAGCTTGCGATGCAGGCCTTAAACAAAGCATCGATAATCTGAAAATCCATGGACGCCCCCGCACATAATACTCCTGTCTCACCGTTAGCGAGCATGTAGCTATTCTCAGGGGAAACAGACGGACAGGTAACAAGGCGTCCCTCTTCATCTTCAATCAAGTAATCCAGCAGAAATAATGCCGCCTCTTTCATCGTCTCATAAGCTCGGGCAAGAAAGTGCCGGTCCTGAGTATACTCGTAATGCTCCCACAAATGCAGGCAAAGCCAAGCCGCGCCCATCGGCCAGAAAGAAGCCGGCAGGTAGGTATCCTGGGGTGCTGTATCCCCCCAGATATCGGTATTATGATGAGCGGTGAATCCCCTGCAGCCATACATTACCTTCGCCGTTGTCCGTCCGGGCTCGCGCATGCGTTCTATTAAATCAAACAGCGGTTCATGGCATTCGGATAGATTACCATTTTCTGCAAGCCAGTAGTTCATTTGCGCATTGATATTAATGGTGTATTTACTATCCCAAGCCGGAAGAAAACTATCGTTCCAGATCCCCTGCAGATTTGCCGGCAAGGAACCCGGCCTGCTGGAGGAGATGAGCAGGTATCGGCCATATTGGAAATAAGTTGAGATTAAACCGTGGTCGTCCTCCCCTTCACGTATCCTGGCAAGCCGCTCGTCGGTCGGAAGCAAACTTAAATCAGCCCGCTCCGGAAGGGTCAGCTCCACCCTTGCATACAAGGCACGGTAATCGGCGGTATGCCGTTCCAGCAAATCGGAATAAGTCATTTTACTAAGCGATTCCAGCCTCCGTTTGGCCTCCAGCTCCGGATCAGGATGCCGGAAAGTCGTTCCGGCGGCAAGCATCAACGTTACCGAGTCGGCATCATTCACCAGCAAATATTCACCCACGGTCCGGCACTTGCCTTCCTCCGTGACAGCTTTTAGTACAGCATTAAACGTGCTGCCTCCTTTCCCACCGCATTCTCCGCGCATAACGAGTCCGCTCTGCTCCCATTTCTCGTTCTTTTCCAGGTAACGCCAGTTGTTTCTGTTAAACCGGGCTTTCAAGGAGATGGCATTCTTGTGATCTGCAGAGATTCGCATTATGATTGCCTGATCCGGGTAGCTAGCAAATATCTCTCTCGTATAACGGATATCCCCGATTTTATATCGGATCCGGGATACTCCATTGTCGAGGTCAAGCTCCCTCATATAGTCCTCCGCCGGCAAATCATGATTAGCGAACGACAGCAGCAGGTCGCCAAGCGGCAGATAATGCCGCTGGGATTCGGGAAGTCCGGCCATCGCCATTCCCGCAAGCTCTTCCGCCTCACGAAGTTTTCCATCCAGAATCAGCTTTCGTATCTGAGGCAAGTGGACCAGCGCATCTTCATTGTTGCGGTCACGAGGCCCTCCGTACCATATAGAGTCCTCATTCAGTGACAATTTCTCCTCAGCTGTTCTTCCGAAGATCATGGCTCCCAATCTTCCGTTACCAACCGGGAGCGCTTCGTTCCATACGACTGCCGGCTCACGATACCATAATCGCCGGCCCGAATCTAAGCTCGCCATGTTTTCCCTCCCCCTTAATAAGTTCATTAATATAGAAACTGCATTTCAACTGTACCCATGAATCTACCTTGAATTTTTTCGCAGACCACAGAGATTCTTTATATTTCATTATTCCGGTAGGCCCCTGGAGTAGTGCCCGTGTATTTCTTGAATACCTTCGAGAAATAATGTTTGCTGTCGTATCCGACCTGCTGGCCAATCGCGCTGACAGAAAGCTCGCTGTTGGACAGCAGCAGCTCCTGGGCCGCCTGGATTCGTAACATATTGAGGTAATTGATGAAGGTATGCCCGGTTTCTTTCTTAAACAAACTGCTGATATAGTTGGGATGAAGATTCATTCGCTCGGCAAGGTCGTCCAATGAAAGATCTTTGCGGAAATGAATTTGGATATACGTGAGGATCCGCTTGGCACGACAGGAATAATCCGCATCGGATTCGTTTGGCAGTTCTTCTCTTATACGCCCAAGCAGACCGGCGATTTCGCCTTTGTCTATCGGCTTTAGCAGATAGTCCACCACGCCAGTTCGAAGCGCTCTGCGCACATATTCAAATTCATCATAACCTGTCAGAATAATGAAACGGTCGCACCATCCGCCGAGTTTGATTTCCTCAATCAGCTCAAAGCCGTTTTTCTCCGGCATATTCAGATCTGTAATGGTTACATCGGGCATATAGTCCTTCATCAGGTCAAGCGCATCATAAGCATTTGTTGCCTTACGGACCTCGGTTCCCAAGGGAGCGACTTCCTGCACAATTTTAACCAGCCCGCTTAAGATTAGCGGCTCATCGTCAACTGTCAATACCTTCATCCCGGCTCCCCTCCCCTTTCGTTATGCTAAAACTACGGCTTCAACCTTTGATCCTGTATATGAATAAAGTTCGATAGGGACGCTGATATCCCTATCGAACTTCTTCATTTATTTAACAAACAAATCCTTCTTCTTCTGATAAACCTCGTTTGCCCAATCCACAAGACGCTGCAGACCCATGTTCTCGGCATTGTTGATCATGGCTTCATAATTGGCTACGGCTTCTTCTTCCGATTGGGCCAGATATATTTTTACTTTTTCATTTTTAATCATTTCGTCGATTTTTGTTTTCATCGTCTTCTCCTCGGAATCAGGCTGCGTTTGAATCAATCCTATTTCCGGTTTATAGACGGTTACAGCCTTTCTCTCCATCAAAGCCTGCGTCTTCTGGGTTCCCGGAACATAACCCTGCAGCCCTTCCATGACTCCGTCGTTGTACAAATACCACCACTTAATCCCGTTGTTGTTAATGAAATCGGCATCGGAAGGAGAGTATTTCAAATCCGGATATCCCTTGTCATTCCATGTCCAATGCTCGCCTTCGACGCCAAACATGGTTAGTTTTTTGCCTTCGTCGCTGGCCAGGTATTGGAGGAACTTAATCGATGCCTCCGGATCCTTGTTTTTTTTCGTAATAAACGTACCCGCAAAGCCTAGTCCGGTGCTTACGATCTTGGTATTTTCGGACAAGGCGCTCGGCAGCATTTTGAACGTGTAAGGTTTTCCGTCGCTTTTGGCTTTAATGTTATCCGTGTCTGCCACAGCGACAGTATGACTGTGAGCAAATGCTTTACCGCTTAATGCGTACTGATCGTCAATCTGATCGTTGGTGTAAGCATAGTTTTCGCCCAGAATATATCCGCTGCGATAAAGGCTGTTCATAAACTTGAAGTACTCCAGCATCTCAGGCTGTCTAATGGCATAATCGATTTTTCCGTCACGTTCGTACCAGCCATCGATGAGCGCCTCTAAACCGAACTGCTGCATAAAATACTGCTCGATCCAGTCTTTATCCATGATCAAAGGAATCATATCCGGGTATTTCTCTTTAACCCTGCCCAATACCTTGACGAAATCATCGACCGATTGAATGGGCGGATTGCCTAATTCCTTCAGGATATCCTCCCTTACGGCTATACCGGGATTTCCATCGCTGCCGATCGCGTATTTATTTTTACTCATTTCCTCCTGGGTCGCAAAAGAGTTCCGGACGGTATAGAAATTGCCGTCATCCATCGTATGGATCGCTTTTCTCGTATCGTCTATTTTAAAGTCAGGCGCATACTTCTCGATCAGCTCGTTCCAAGGATAAGACAGCTGGGAATCGGACATGCGGTCAATATTGGCATAGGTGAACACCAGATCCGGCAGGTCACCGGAAGAAATCATTAAGGGAAGCTGTTTATCGTCCGTAGCCACTGTTACTTTGAGCTTCACGCCCGTTTTTTCCGTAATCTTCTCGGCGACCGTCCCTTTCCATTCTTTAACCGGATACCAGGAGGCGTCGATGAATAAGGAGAGTTCCTTGACTTCCCCGTTATCCGCCGAGGACTGACTCTCAGTCCCCGCACCTGCGCTCTGGCCAGGATTGTTATTGCCGCTGCCGCAGGCAGACAATAACACGGTTAGCATAACTATGCTAAGTGACAAAAGCAGTGCTTTCTTCCCCTTATTCTTTTTCATAAAACCCCTCCAGCATCGATTTTTTGATATTAAAGCAGTGCTTTAATATTAGGTTGGTGATGAACAGGCCCATATTAAATCGCTTACAAGAACAAAGTGACGATTCCGCCGTTTAGCATGTCTTTGAGCGGCCGGTTCTGTTATGTCTTAAGTTTAATCTGCGGTGAAGGAGTCCGGTAAGCCAACATCCTTAAGAAAGCGTTGTCATTTTTTAAGGAGTTTCAATTGGAATTACGATTCTCCCCGCTTTTTAGGTACAACAAGGGTAAGACAGGTTCCGCTGCCCTGAACGCTATCCAGGATCAAGTCAGAGCCCTCTCCATAAAAAGACTTTATCCTTTCACTGACGTTGTATAGGCCTACGCCTCCTTCCATCTCATCGATCTGATGCAAAGATTCGCTCGCACCGGATAATCTTGAACGAAGGGCCTGCAGTTTGTCTTCGGGTATTCCCATTCCGCTGTCTGAAATACGGATGCGCATTTCTTCTGCATCCTCCGTTGCCTGCAGTTTGATATGAACCGGCCTCAAGGTCGAGGAAGCCCCGTGGACGATACTGTTTTCGACCAAAGGCTGAAGGATAAAGCGCGGACAAGGAACATGCTCCGTATCCATATGAATGTCAATTTCAATGGAAAGCCTGTCCTGCAGCCGCATCTTATGAATATTGAGATAGAAGATCACGGTTTCGATTTCGCGGGCAAGAACGGTATGATCCTCTTTGGATGACAGGCTGTAACGCATCAGCTTCCCGAACCAATAAGAAATGTCGGCCACTTCTTTATCATGGTTTGATTCGGCAAGCATTCGGATTGTCTCCAGCGTGTTATAGAGAAAATGCGGTTTAATTTGTGCCTGCAGCACTTTATACGCAGCCTCTTTATTCCTCAGTTCGGCACGGTGTACGTTGTTGATCAATTCGTCCATACGCTGAATCATAGCATTATAAGTGCTGGTCAAAAAACCGATTTCATCCTGCCGGCCCAGTTTATCATGTTTGCTGATGTACTGCTTCATGTTGTTATCATTCAAATGGCGCATATGCCGGGCCAGCCGGAGAATACGTTTTGCCAGTGTTGAGGCAAGAGCATAGTAGGCAAAGGACATGGACAGCAAAAGGATAACGATCGTTGAAATCATAATGATTCCTTTTCGTTTAACCGAATGAAACACCTCATCCACGCTGCCGATAACGACGATCCGTGCGCCGAGCTCCTCGACGTCCAGCTGGTTTACAATCGTGTTACGGTTAATGAAATAGGTTTTCTCCTCTTGGTCACTCAGCTGTTTCCTTGTAACTTCATCCACCTGGATACCGGTCTCTTTAATAGCATCCCGCACTCCCTGCTTCGGCAGCAGAAGGGCATTCCAGTTATCACCGCTCCCCGTCGCCTTGTAAAATCTGCTTATAAGACCACTATTGATCCGGAGCTCAAGAAGGCCGATAATTTCGGTGAAATCCGTGTTGTAAAGATTCTGATAGAACACGAGGGGCGGCGGAGACGCTCCATAATCGGACATAATCCACACTCCATGGCCCGGCTTCAGCCCGCTTGCCATCTTTTTTACCTCCGGCGAGAGGGTTGAAATATCCAGAAAGCGGTCGGAGATCGGCAAAGTCTGCGGTTTCGTTTTATAGATTTTAAACGACTCGATTTCATTATTGTTAAACAGCGAATGGGAGATAATCGGACTAATGTAACGGTTGTAGGCATAAATGCTTTCCGAATCCGAAGTGTATAGCCCTCCCAAATAATCCGTTACATAAGGGTTATATTGCAGATAACGTTGGATCGAACTGATCCGGACAAGATCCGCCTTCATGTTTGAGTAGGCTTGTTCCAGGATTTTCTGCCGACTTTCGACTAACTGCTGGGTAAGATTCCCATAGATTTGCACGTAGTAGTAATAGCCGAACGTCACGACCGGTATAAAAATTAAAATGACGTATCCCCAAATGATTTTTCTGACGATGCTCATGGTTCGAGACCCCCTGCGCCGCATAGTTCTCTTTAAAATACCATAAGCCAAGAGGGTTCAATACTCGTTTTCGGAATCAGCCTTTAACGGAACCGAGCATGATGCCATGCACAAAATACTTCTGCAGGAAAGGATACACGCAAATAATCGGCACAATGGAAACGACCATCGAGGTAACCTGCAGCGAAAAGCTTGTGACCCCCGAAGCGGGACGATTGGCGACAGCGAGTGAATCCATCGGCGCATTGCTCTGGTTGATGACTTCCATCATGCGAAAAGTAAGTGTGCGAAGGCTGTCTGACTGTACGAAATAAGCGGAATCCAGCCAGGAGTTCCATTGTCCCACACCCATAAACAGGGCCATCGTAGCCAACAGCGGCGTTGAAACCGGCAAAATGATCTTGAAAAAGATGACAAGTTCACCTGCCCCGTCCATGTGAGCGGACTCTTTGAGTTCGCTCGGTATTTCGCGAAAAAAGGAAATGGCAATCAGCAGAAAAAAGGTGTTAAGCATAGAAGGAACAATATAAACGGCAAACGAATTCAGCAAGCCGATCGAACGAAGAACGACGTAATAGGGAATCAGGCCGCCGGAAAAGTACATGGCAAAAATGATGATGGTAAAATACGTTTTGCTGAACATAAGGCCCCGGTGCGAAAGCGCGTAAGCGACCAGGCTTGTCAACAGGAGACCAAGCAGGGTTCCCAATACGGTCCGTGCGACCGTTACCAGGAAAGCGCTTAGCCACTTCGTATCTCCGAGGAACATTTTATAGTTCTCCAATGTGACGCTTCTCGGCCAAAGGTAAACGCCTCCCAGCAGCGTGTCGGTGCCTTTGTTGAAAGAGGCAATCAGAACATAATAGAACGGATATAACATGGTAAGCATGATGATAAATAAGGCAGCATAAATGAAACTGTCAAAGAGTATATCTTTTTGCTTCTGAGTCTTTAGCATGCCTGCGCCCCCTTTCTAGAATAAACCTGAACCCGACACCCGTTTGGCGATGTAATTGCTGCTAAATATCAGGATTACGGAGATCACGGACTGAATGAAATCAATAGCCGCCGCATAAGAGAAACGTCCGTCACTTAAGCCGACTTTAAAAGCATAGGTTTGAACGATCTCCGAGGTGGGGTTGTTGATGCTGTTCCCGAACAAATAGGCCTGCTCAAAATTGGAACCGACCAGCCCACCGCCAAGTATGCTTCCGATCGTCAGAACGAGGACAACAACAATTGTCCCTTTCATTCCCGGTAAGGTGATGTGGCGGATCCTTGCCAGCCTCCCCGCCCCATCTATCTCGGCAGCCTCATAAAGCGACGGGTTGATCCCGGTAATGGCCGCCAGGAAAATGATGGTCCACCAGCCCATCTCCTTCCAGATGGCACTGCCCACGGCAAATCCCCAGAAGTAGTTGGGACTCGTTAAAATATTTAACGGCTTGTCGATTAGGCCGGATTCCATCAAAGCTCTGTTGACCATGCCTACATCTGCTGACAGGAAAGCGTAAGAGACACCCACCACCACAACCCATGAAATAAAATGAGGCAGGTAACTGATCGTCTGAACGAAACGTTTGAAGCCCATGTTTTTCACTTCGTTCAGCATGATTGCAAAAAGGATCGGCGCCGGAAAAGCAAAAATGACCTTCAAGAAGCTTAATACCAGCGTATTTCGAACAATATTCCCAAACTGATAATCATGAATAAATTCATTGAAGTATTTGAAACCGACCCACTCGCTTGTGAAAATCCCTTTGATCCCGTCCGAAATTCTGTAATCCTTAAAAGCCATCAGGATACCAAACATCGGCGTGTAGGAGAATATCAGCAGGAATATCATGCCGAGTCCGACAAAAAGATGCAGCACCTTTTGTTTTTTGAAACGCTTCCATAAAGAAGTACGCCTTCCTGCTTTAGAAGCGGAAAGGGTTGGGAATTGTGTATTTATCTCCATATGCGCTCCTCCTTTTAATTCTAGTCTATCCCGGAGGATGCAGCTGAAGTAAGTCCACATTCTTAAGAAAGCGTTATTAAAAATTAAGAAAGGCTGCTCCTTCTTAGACAACATCTGTCCATGTTCAAGCAACGTCAAGCTATGGCTGAATACGCTTTTATCGTTTAAGTTCATTGTAGCTATTTTGAAAACAGGATTAGAAAGGAAGCGAGATAATGAGCAACCGTTCGTTAACGGGATTCGCCCCTGCGCTGGGCTGGAATTCATGGAATACCTTCACATGGGATATCAATGAGCAATTAATCCGGGACGTCGCTGACGTATTTGTGTCGGAGGGTTACCTGGCAGCAGGTTACGAATACATCGTCATCGACGATTGTTGGAGCTTGAAGGAGCGGGATGCTGACGGCAGCTTGGTCGCTGATCCCGAGAAATTCCCGAGTGGAATGAAGGCGCTTGCAGATTATATCCATGATAAAGGACTGAAGTTCGGCATGTATTCCTGTGTCGGTACACATACTTGTGCGGGTTATCCAGGCAGCTTCGAGCATGAATTTCAGGATGCAGCGCTGTTTGCCGAGTGGGGTGTGGATTACTTAAAATATGACTACTGTTTCAAGCCGCGTCATATCTCTGGCGAACTGTTGTACAAGCGTATGAGCCTTGCGCTCAAAAACTGCGGACGGGATATCCTGTTCTCTGCCTGCAACTGGGGTGAGGACAACGTATATGACTGGATTCGTGAATCAGGGGCTCATATGTATCGCTCCACCGGCGACATTCGCGACAACTGGGAATCGGTCAAGGAGCTGGCTCTTTCTCAGCTCGGCAAACAAAGCTACACCGGCTCCTTCTGCCATAATGACATGGACATGCTCATCGTTGGCATGTACGGAGGAAGCAACAACGACTTTATCGGAACGATTGGCGGCTGTAACGATATTGAATACAAAACCCACTTCTCGCTCTGGTCCATGATGGGTTCGCCGCTCATGATTGGATGCGATGTACGCAAAGCCAATCAGGCCACCAAGGATATATTGTTGAATCCGGACCTGCTTGCCATCAACCAGGACGCGGAGGCACGCGGAGCTTATCGCATCAAACCCGAGCCGCAGTGGTTCCACACAGACGATGTATTCATGCTGGTGAAGGTGCTGACAGACGGAGATCTCGCCATCGGCTTCTTTAACCTGAGCGACAGTCAGCGCGAGCTGTCCCTTCAATTCTGGGATATGGGGCTGCCTTACGCCGCCGGTTATGCCCTGTCACTCTACGATTGCTGGGAGCACAAGGAGCTGGGTATATTCCGCGAGCGTTATGCACCCGTTGTCGGGGCCCATGATTGTCTCGTCGTCCGGGCCAAATTGGTGAAGTAAATGGCTCAAAGCCGCCTATGCACCTCCTGTTCCGTTCCCCTCTCCTCGGACGATGTCGGCATCTATATCAAACTGGTCTCGCGCGCAGCCCAGCAATTTCTCTGCATTGATTGTCTCGGCGTGAAGCTGAACTGTGGACGGGAACCGATCGAGAAGCTGATTCGTTATTTCCGGGAATCGGGGAACTGTGCTCTCTTTCGTTAACGTAAATACGGCTGACCATTATTCTGTGCTATTGATGCACTTTGTGGTATGTGCTTCGGTATTTTGCGCCTTGTTCTATTATCGACAGGTGTCTTTCTGATGCAGCATCATGTATGCTGAGGGCGTATATGATGTTGCTTTCTTGAATACTTTGGAAAAATAAAGCGGGTCATTATAACCGACCGAATAGGCCACGGATTGAACGGTTAAGCCGGATGTTTTCAACAGCTCGCAGGCGCGCCGGATGCGGCATGACATGATGTACGCCGATACCGATTCGCCTGTAGCTTCTTTAAATCGCCGAAACAGGTAACTGCGCTCCAGATTTACGGCCTGCACAATCTCGGCAACAGTCAAGGACGGCTTCCAGTAATTTTGCTCAATATATCTTCTCGCCAGCCATACGTAATCTTGGGGTTCGTCCTGCCGCTCGCTTGGAAAGTATTCCATGTAATAGGACAGCAGCAGGTGCAAGCGTGCATCGGCCCGCAGCACTTCACTTGCCGATGCACCCGCATTCCAGGCCAGATGAAACCAAGGCTCCAGCGTCTCTGGCGCAGCTGATGCAACAGGCTGCGATATCGAAAGTTGGGTCAATTCCAATATCTGTGAGGCGTCCTGCCCGCTGAACTCGACCCACACGTACTCCCACGGATCGTCCGGGTCTGGGTAATAATAGATTTCCTTTTGCGGAAAAATCATAAAACTCTCCCCGGCGCTCAGTCGAAAACGTCGGCCCCCTGTCTCCAGTGTTCCTTGCCCCCGAATAATATAATGCAGCGCATAAACGTCACGCACCCCCGGTCCCCATTGATGGGTGTTACACGGCTTATGTCCGCCGCTGATAAAGTAAACATGACTGGCCCTGCTTCTGTCTCTCCACAATGAGCCCAACCTGATCCTCTCCCTTGTTCATATGTAGTCATTATTAAATATTACTGTCACCTTTATTTTCACGACTGGAAACAAAGCTTCAAGTTGCTTATCATGGATATAGAGAGCTTTTGCCCAGCATAGATGTAAGCGCACCCACGATTCTTGAGACGACATACGTAATGGATATTCAATCCAGAGAGGAGAATGTTGTGTTGCTTAGAACGGTTACAGTAGAAAATGGTCAAATTCAGGGGCTGCCCGCCGCAGATCCGCGTATAACCAGCTTTAAAGGCATCCCGTTCGCAGCCCCTCCGGTAGGTGAGAATCGGTGGCGCGCTCCGCAGCCTGCGCCCGACTGGGATGGGGTGCTGCAAGCTTTTGATTTTGCGCCGATCTCCATGCAAGCCCCAACGGTCATCGACGATAACAACATATACACCCGGGAATGGGCTGTTGATCCGGACCTGCCGATGAATGAGGACTGCCTGTATCTGAACGTCTGGACACCCGCCAAACGGACCGATGAGAAGCTGCCTGTGTTTGTCTGGTATTTTGGCGGAGGACTTCAAGTTGGTCACACCGCCGAAATGGAGTTTGACGGTGAACGTATTGCCCGCAGAGGCATTGTTGTGGTTACCGTCAACTACAGGCTTAATGCGTTTGGCTTCCTGTGCCATCCCGAAATCAGTGCCGAATCCCCGGAAGCTCCGGCCAACTTCGGACATCTGGATCAACAGGCAGGCACGCAGTGGGTGAAACGCAACATTGCCGCCTTTGGCGGGGATCCGGATCAGATCACGATTGGCGGACAGTCGGCGGGAGGCGGCAGTGTACTCAGCCAGATGACCTCCCCGCAAAATAAAGGGTTATTCCATCGGGCTGTCATTATGAGCGGCATGGCGACCGAGCTGTACCCGAATGTACGTGTACCCGCAGTTCGCGGCACACTGCGTGATGCCGAGCAGGAAGGTGTTGCATTTTTCCGCTTCCTGGGAGTATCCTCGCTGGCTGAAGCAAGGCAGCTGGATGCCGAATACCTGCGTGACAAAACATTGGAATACAAAGGCTTCTGGGGAACCGTTATCGATGAACAGTTCTGTGCAGGCGATCCATTCACCCGCTTCATTCAGCATCAACGCGAACCCGTTCCGGTGATGCTCGGGCACACGTCTTCCGAGTTCTGGACCCGGCCTGCGGTAGGCAGCCTGGACGAACTGAAACAGATGGCTGGCGAAATTTTTGGCGAGGATGCCCCGGCCTTTTTGCAGCGCTGCGAAGTCGACACCGGCGACTTGGAACATGCCCTGCAGATGGCTTCAGTCCGCATGATCGAACATGCCATCCAGCTGGCGATTCGATCGAACAGCGGGCACCCGTCCGAGACACCGCTCTATTATTATAACTTCGACGCGGAGATTCCAGGCTGGGATCAGCCAGGCACCTTCCATTCTGTCGATCTGTGGTTTTTCTTCGAAACACTCGCCAAATGCTGGCGGCCTTTCACTGGTAAACATTATGATCTGTCGCGCCAGATGTGTAACTATCTATCCCATTTCATCGCGACAGGTAACCCGAATGGTCCGGATTCCACCGGCAAACCTCTGCCCTATTGGATTCCGGCCAGCGTACAACAGCCTTATCGCATGGAATTTGATGAACAGGCCCGGTTACAGCGTGCTGAGCCTGAGCCTGTGCTCGAATTGGTCATTGAGCATTATTTCAAAAAGCAAAATGAGCCTGTTTTGTAACGGTTTGCTGCTACTCTAATATTACAATAAAGAGCCGTGCAAATGTGCATGGCTCTTTATTGTCTTGCCTGTTTAACTTCCCCCTTGTTATCAATGCAGTTATACCTAGTCAGCTGTATGATATTCAATGTGGGCGTTAATCGTTGTCTATGATTTCCCCAAAGCCTTGAATGTGCATGACTCCTCTCGAAATTCGCTCGGGGTTTTGCCGGTATGTTTTTTGAACAGCCTGCTAAAGTATTTCACATCTTCATATCCAATGATCGCAGCCACTTCACTGACTTTTGCAGGAGAGACTGCCAACATCTCCATCGCCCGCCGGATACGCATATTCGTCACAAAATCCCCAAACGTGAGGCCTGTTTCTTTCTTAAACAATTCGCTAAGATGTCCCGGATGCAAATGGACCTGACCGGCCACCTGCTGCAGACTGATCTCCTGTGCAAATCCGGATTCAATGTAGGCAATGGCCTTTTGCACATGTGACGCCTGTCCTTGGCCCATTTCGCAATAATAGGTTTGCATCAGACCGTATAAATGCTGAAACAGCAAATCCCGGAGGTCCGCGGCATCTGCATCCGGTTCCGGCTGCCAAGGTTCATATCGCGCAGGTTCTTCTCTTCCTAATGCATGCATGGTACGAACAAGCCAGCGCTGTCCGGCGATGACCGCAGAATGCAAACAGGCATTGAACGATTCCGGCGTCACTTCCGGATCCATGATAAGCTCGCTTACAAGCTCTCGTGTCCATGCGGTCAGCATGACAGGATCATTATCGAGCAGAAGTGTCCCCAGAGCAGTTTCTTCTTCATGCGAAAGCAGTGTTTTCCCGCCTTTGCGATGACGTACATGTTCAATGCCCCATATTTTATCCTCCAACAACCCCAGAAACTGAAATGCCGTGGATGCGGTCATGTAACTTTCGTGGAGGCGTTCCTCACTAGAAACCGGATGTCCTATAGATGCACGCAGTTGACATTTCAGCAATGGTTCCATGTGATTGAACACCGCTCCCAATATGTTCTGCAGTTCCTGCTGCCTGTTCGCTGACTGTATAACGCCAATAACCTGTTTCTTATGAATATGTACGATTGCGCCAGGCAGCATATCCTCCAGCATGTTATGTACTGCAAACCTCAACAGCGCAGCCGAAGAATGACTCCATCCTTTGGCCTGAACAATGAATACCTGTTGATAGCCATGCCCCTCATTCAGAGAATCATCGGCGAATTCGACGGCTCCCCTCTTCAGGAATGCAGGGCAAGAACCCGAATCCACGTCACCATCAATAACCCATCGTTCAAACAAGTGCTGCCTGTTCTCCCGTATTAGTCGTCCTTCTTCGGATTTTTCAGCCCAACGATCCATAATTCTTTGTTTGGCTTGAAGAACCGTTTGAATGATTTCTTCCGGTTTGCTCGTTTTGAGCAGGTAGTCCTTCACTCCCTGGCGGATCGCTTGCTGGGCATAAGGGAAGTCATCATATCCGGACAAAATAATAACCTCCAACTCCGGCAGCAATCGCAGCCCTTCGTCGGCCAGTTCAAGCCCCGTCTTACCCGACATCCGGATATCGGTCATCAGAATGTGAGGGCGTTCTCCTGCCAACCGCGTTATCGCTTCTTCCGCTGAGGCTGCCGGTGTGAGAAGTTCTATCCCTAACTCGTGCCACGCAATTACGCTGGCAAGTCCGGTCCGAATAATTACTTCATCATCGACAATTAGTAGTCTCATGGTCTTTCCTCCAAAAAGGGTATGGAAAATGAGATCCGAGTTCCCCCGCCGATCCTGCTGTCCATTTCTAATTGAGCGTCAGGCCCGTAATGAAGCAGCAGTCGCTCATTCACATTGTGAATCCCGTATCCGCCAACGAACGGTTTCTCATCCGGCTGATTTTCCCTCAGCTGGTCCAGCTTCTCTTGATCCATGCCAACGCCATCGTCCAGCACGAGTACGTTCATTCGTTCCCTCCCTTGATCCTGCCGAATCATGACGGTAATTGTTCCCGTGCCAACCTTGGGCTGAATACCATGGATCATCGCGTTCTCGACGAGCGGCTGGAGCAGCAGCTTCAGCATCATCCTTTGCTCCAATGCGGGATCCACGATATACTGGACTGCAAATTTATCGGGAAAACGGATGGACTGCACACGTACATAATGCTGGATGTGCGCAATTTCCTGTCCTACAGGACAGTATTCTTTACCGTTGTTCAAACTGATCCGCAGGAAATCACTCAGACCTTCTACCATCTCTGCAATTCGAGTCTCTTTCGACATTAAGGCAATCCAGTGAATGGACGAAAGGGTGTTGTACAGAAAATGAGGATTGATTTGTGCCTGAAGCGCCCTGAGATCTGCTTCCTTTTTGCGGGCTTCACCACGTATAACTTCATTCTTCAAACTCTCGATATGCGCCCCAAGCAGATTATAGCTCTCTCCGAGTCTGCCAATTTCATCATCGGTTTCGGTTCCGAACAAAGGAAGTGGACGATGCGGGTCAATACGGGACAAGTGTCTGGTGAGCACACGCAGAGGCCTCGTCACTCGGCGGACGGTAAACCAGACAAGTCCTGCGCAAATGACAGCGGAAGCAACCACAGCGAGCGCCGTAAGAATCAGAATATAACCGTTTTCCGACTTGTATTGATCGTAGGGCACCGTTCCGGTCAACGTCCATCCCGTCAACGGTTGCGGGTAATAGAGGAGCGTGCGTTTATGTTCTCCGCTGCCATACGTTGTCGTGCCGCTCCCCTGCTGCCACATCGTTGTTTGCACATCTGGTTCAACCTGCTCCAGAGATTGCCCAAGTCGGGATTTATCCATGGAAGCCAGTATTTCTCCCGAACGCCCGATCAGCTCCAAGCGGCCTTCGCCTCTGCCAAGTCCCAGCGTAGCCCAGTCTTTGGATATAGCCTTTTCATCCAGACTGATTGCGAGCCACCCAAGATGACGATAGTCATGAATGCTGCGGATGGGACGTACCAGCGTGATCACATTTTGTATCCCTGCATAGTTGTGAACCGGATACACGCTGGTCCATGTTTTGTCTCCATCTCCACTTGGTATTGGCGGATAGGCAATCCCCGGCTCATACCAGGTTGCCGTCGTCAAGGAGGCATTGAACCGATCCGGATAAATCGCAATGTTCGCGATATACTTTTTGGAAGCTGCCAGATTGGTCATTCTGCCGACAATGTCCACGCGGTCCAGCTCGTGATCTTCATTTCGACTCAAGTACTGCTGAATATCCCGCTCCCCGATCAGAAAAATCGATAGATTCTCGGCGTCCTGCAGCATATAGCGGAGGTTGGCTTCCACTTGTTTTAATGTATCCATGCCGGATAGCTTCGTTTTCTGTTCGGTAATGCGGGACGAAATCAAAAACGCGAACAGACCTAGCGCCAGCAGCGGCACAATCATGGAAGCTGTTACGACCACCGAGAGTTTTCTCTGGAGCGAAGAAGTAAGCCAGCGTCCCAATGCCATTTCCTCCTCTGGATGCGATTTCGTTTATCCTTTGACCGCACCAGCCGTCATGCCCTTCATAACCTGTTCCTGAAAAACAAGATATAAAATAATGGTCGGAATCACCGATAAAGTCATGGCGGCCAGCGTTAATCCATAGTCCGTCTGATATCCATCTGCGAAGTTCGCAATCGCCAGCGGCAGCGTTTTCAAACCGGTTTTGTTGATGAACACGAGTGCAAACGAAAAATCATTCCAAGCATGCAAAAAGCTCAAAATCGTAACCGTGGACAAGGCAGGCACCGACATGGGCAGCATAATCCGGGCAAACAGTCCCCACAGCCCTGTTCCATCCATAAAAGCAGCTTCTTCGATGTCACGCGGCACACTTGTGAGGTAAGCTGTGAGCACAAAGATGGCTGTAGGCAATGCAAACGCCGTATAAGGCAGAATCAACGCCCAATATGTATTCAACAAGGACATCTGCTTCATTAGAATAAACAAAGGAACCAGCGTACTATGAATGGGAATCAGCATACCCACAACGAAAAAAGTCATGACCAGTCCCTTCCAACGGAACTGGAACCGCGCCAATATGAAAGAAGCAAGCGCAGCAATAAACAGCGTCAATACCAGCGATCCCAACGATACAATCAAGGAGTTGCCAAATGCCGTTCCCAGTTTCGAGCTTTCCCACGCATGGCTGAAATTGGCCGCGTTCCATTGGGCCGGCAGCCCAAAAGGTCTGCTGTAGAAATCTTCATTCGTTTTAAACGCACTAATGACGAGCCAGTAAAACGGATACAATGTTAAAATACCATACACCGTTAGCAGCGTCCAAATGATTCCACTCCGCAGACGACGAACCGGATGACCTGAAGCTCTTCCTGAGGATGGCATCGTTACAGGTGTTGTACTCATTGAATTCACTCCTCTCCCTCAGTTCTCTTTCCGTTTGCGACTGGTCACCCACTGGCTTGTTCCGATTAGCAGCAAGGAGATCAGCACGATGGTTGTTGAGATGGCACTGCCGAAACCGTAGCGGTATGTCGTAAAGGTTGAATTATACATATAGGTAGCGAGCAGCTCTGTAGCATGTGCCGGCCCCCCCTTGGTCATGATGTACACCAGATCGAAGGATTTCAGACTGCCCGAAATGCACAAGATGATCGCGACCTGTACGGTTCCCCAAATCATGGGCAGAGAAATGGACACCACCTTGCGGATTCCTGATGCTCCGTCCATCTTGGCCGCGTCATGAATCTCACCGGGAATGTTTTGCAGCGCAGAGATGAAAATAATCAGGTACAAACCAACAAAGCTCCAGAGCAGCGGCGGTACAAGAGAAAAGATAGCCATCTTATCATCAGAGAGCCATTGCAGTTTCCAGCTTTCCAGCCCCAAGGCGTCCAACAGAAAGTTCAAAATCCCAATCTGTGGATGATAGATATACTGCCAGATCATGCCGATCACGACGGTAGATAACACCATGGGCAGAAATACGGCAGAACGCAGGAAGCGCTGCAGCGGATTGCTTTTATGCAGCAATACTGCCAGCATCAGCGCTAACGGAATCTGTCCAAAAACGGACGCCAGGACAAAAATCACGTTGTTTTTCAGCGCCCGCCAGAATATGGGATCATGCCAGATCTCCACGTAGTTGTCCAGACCGATGTAGCTGGACTCCCCGATTCCGGACCAGTTAAAGAAACCATAATAGGCTGACCAAACAACGGGGACAAATACGAACAACGCATATATGATCATTGCCGGAGCAAGCCCCAGCAGGATAAAACGCCGATTGCTTAATGCGTTCATTTATTCACTTCCCTTCGTTAATCGCTTTCTACCGACTGCAAAAACATTCACACCAGGCCACTGCGAGTGTAGTACATTTCACCTTTGAAATGAGAGATTCAGACGTAAACCCCCTCCCCTGAGGGGAAGGGGGCGATGGCTGCTCAACAATCATTATTGTGCAGTACTTGCATCGTTTTGCGTCTCACCAATACTCGGATCAGACTTCTTAGTTGCCAATAGCATTGGCTTGTGCAGCCTGAATTTTGGCCGCGATCTCTTCGGCTTTGCCGCCCATCAACAGTTCCTGCAGTCCGTTATTAATAACTTCTACCGTTGCAGACCCCAGCTTGGAATCGTAGACCGGGTTAATCTTCACTTCCTGCATTAAATCATACAGTTCCACGAACAAAGGATGTGCCTTGGATTTATCCAGATCAATGTTGTAGCTGACGAGCGTGCTGCTGTCCAGCGTAGCCTTCTGACCGTCCGGACCAGCCAGTGCGTAGAACAGCTCCATGGCGGCTTCTTTTTGGGCACCGCTCAGCTTCTTGCTTACACCCAGGCCGGTACCTACCACGCCAGAGGTTGTTCTTGCCTCCCCTTGGCCACCGTCCACGGGTGGAAGAATAGTAATATGCGTATTGTCCAATACCTCTGCAGGAGCGTTGTTCACCAGATTTGCCAAAGCCCATCCACCATTCATGACCATGGCTGCTTTCCCCTGAAAGTACAGCTGCATCATCTGTGTCTCGTCTATACTGTTAAAACCATCCTGGAAAGCTTTGTTGTTGCCAAGCTCCTGCATCTTATTTAGCGCTTCGATAAATTGCGGATCCGTAAAACTCGCTCCATCCTGGGCGACTGCCTTCAGAAACCAATCCGTGCCTGTAATCCGGTCAGCGAGTGTACTGAAGATCGTGGATTGTGCAACCCAGTTAGCCTTGTTCCCAAGCGCCATCGGAATTACCTTGTTCTCGTTAAATGTTGCAATAGCTTGCTCCAGCTCGGCCCAAGTCTCAGGAACTTTGACGTTATACTTTTTAAATAGTGCCTCGTTGTAATAAATGAATGAGCTTGGCGCCAGATTCATCGGCACGGAGTAGATCTTCCCGTCAACCGTGTAACCATCCAGTGCGTTCGGGATAAAATTGTCCCTCCACTCTGGCTTCGCGTCCAGCTCCGCATTAATCGGCTGCAGCAGATCGCCTTTTACAAATTCTTTCGTCATTGCATCAGGCCACATGACAAACAAGTCCGGCATTTCATTGGCAGCGGCCACCGTGCGGAGCCTTGTTCTGAGACCATCTGTAGGCAGGCCCTCATCGACCACTTCAATTTCTGGATGGGCCACGCGGAAATCCTCAATGATCTTGCGCATCGCTACCGCTTTTGCATCCTGTCCGGTCCAATTATGCCAGAGCGTAACCGTAACTTTATTGTTGCTGTCCGTTCCTTCCGACTGATCACTGCCACTGCAGGCGGCGAGTATCATTGAAAATAAGGCAATAGCCATACATCCCGAAAGCCATCTTTTTAACATTCCTTAATCCCCCTCGGCATTTTGAATACATTTATTGTAAATGATAACGCTATCATATCGTAAGGTGACGATCCACGGATGCAGGGGTGAAAAATATCGGATGCATGCTTACCAAGCGTTTCAATTAAAAAAGTCGCTAACTTAGCGACTTGGTAGGGTATTATTTACGATAATATGAAAGTGTAGCTGCTATCTCATAAGCCGCATTGACATCTTTTCCACCTATATCACAATGTGGTCCGCAAACCAAAGCAACATTCGTAACAGGTATGCTCAAATCAAATTCATCCAAAATTGTGAAGGTGTATATGTTATTTGCGGTTTATATAGCTTCATCTTCCAGAATTCAAACAATAGTTGCACAGTATCCTGTTTGCTTCCCTTTTTCAACGGCCTTGATATAACCATCAAAGTAATAAGGGATGTCATCTTCTTTTCCATTCTGAATTCTGCCTCTAACTTTATCGAATGCAAATATTGAAATTGAAAATTCAGGCTCACCTGTAACTAAAACGGGCTGCTCTCTTTCTTGTATCCAATAATACTTTCCACCGTAATTCCTTCTTGCCACTTCGAAAATGTAACTTCCAACCATCGAAGAAACAGAATCCAACGTATCATGATCCAATTCATACTCACATAATTCGTCAAGAATAACGTCTACTTCACGTAGACTGAGTACGCTAAAATCAAAGTTCCCTTTATCCGAGAAATTGTTTTTGAAGCTTTCTGCCGTTGAAATAATGTCTTGTTCTAATCTACTTTGCATAAATCTAACCTCCGCTCATACACCATTGCAAATTGAACTTACCTATATTGCCGGCATATCCCAATATATTATTTTCGCTTGTTCGTCCCCTAATCTATTCTCCAAACATTTCCGTTATCCTACCCGTTAGCTTGACTGAGATTTCAAGCAGACATTGTTTATATACATATTCTATCGGTAATTGGTACAGATAGTTTCATCTACAGAAGTACTGCCGCTCTCTTGAGATTCCGCATACCAATCGCCTACCAGTTTATAGAGATATTCCTTGAGAACATCTTCCTTTTTCTTCATAATTCCTGTAAAAAAAACGCGGCTTACCTGTCAATGATACATTTGTAACACCATAAAAGATACGTCTGTTGCATGAAGCTTGAAAAATGGATGCTTTATCAACTGCCTGGCACGAACAAAATGGAACGGAGATTAAGCAAATGACACTTATACAAAAACGCATCGTCATTCTGATTGTAGTGATGATCGTAGCTGCCATTTTGGGCTGGCTTGCGATGCGGGCATTTTTGAATCTTATGCTCGGCGGTGCACTTTTCGGTGGTAACTTCCTATGAAAAATAAAGAAAAAGCAGGAAAAAAGTATTGTGGGGATTTATTTATGTAGGTGCTTTCATTGTTGCATTTGTGGCTTCTGCAATTATCAAAATGACTTATAGCCCACTGTCAGGAGAAATGCAGGTGAATTGGAATGATTCCGTAGGTCGTGTTTATACGGATACTGGACTACCTACGGTTTGGATCAGAATCCAGAGGCAGGCTTATTCAGCATTATGTCTGGTAACCCTATTACCACAGATATGATAGGAACGGCAAGCTATGATGAAGCCATCAAAGATATTTCACCGTATATGTGGATTGATGAAAATGCTGTACCAACGCTGGCTGCCTATGGAAAATACGATAAGGTAGCTCCTTTTGGAACAGTTAAATATTTGATTAACGCATTGGAGAAAAACAACGTTCCCCATGATTACATTGAGTTTCCCCATTCCGGACACGGCCTGCAAAATATATAGAAAAGATGAATGAGTATCTGGAACGGTATATGGGAAGTGAATTCAAAGAATTTCGTTTTTAATATCTGCAAAAGAAACCGTTAAAAGCAAGGCATGACGTATAAAGTAACGTCATGGCCTTGCTGCATATGATCTATATAGGTTGGAGACTGGTTTCTTAAAAGATCCCTGCTTTTTCAGAGGTATTCTTGATGCCATACGTATCATTCACTACAGTGTTACCAAAACTGGTTAAACTTCCGTTAGGACCAGTAGCCATGTCCAGATATTGTAGACCTGAACCGTTTCCATACCAAGACCAGGCGAGCCATCCCACCCCTTTTTCATAACCATACTTCATGATGGCATATTCATCGACATCGCCGTTAGTGTGGTAGCCACCAAACTCTCCTATAATCAATGCCAAACCTTTGTTCAGCACGCTTTCCATATTGGATTTGACCGTTGCTGCATCTTTACCTGCATATTCGTACATGTGAATAGAAAACACCGTATTCTTCTGTGAGTCCGCAGCAAACACGCTTTGGCCGTAGTCTACAATGGATTGCGGATATTGTCCCCAGCCTGCTGCATCAACAATAAGTGTATTTTTAATCCCGGCATTTCTCAGTTTAGGAATTGCTTTTTTATAACCGTCAGCCCAAGAACTTCCGTTCCAAGTGCCATACCACTCATTTGCGATATTAACGATAACCCGGTCTTCCTTGCCAATCAGAGCTTCCTTGATACTGATCCAGTAGTTTACTGCAGCGTCTAACGAATTATAGTCATCCTTGCCTGTTGCATCATGCACTTCAAGAACAGCTATCATTTTGTTAGCGTTTACAACATTGATAATGTTTTTAACAGAATTAAGATCGTCTTTTGTATACTGTGTTCCGTTGGATAAAACAATACGCACCGTATTCGCACCTGTTTTTGCAATGGCAGGAATGGCCGTGTTCAGATCATCCTTAAACCAGGAATGCCCATGGTTAATCCCGCGCATGTAGAACGCCTTGCCTGTAGAGTCGTACAACTTGCCGTCACTTACATAAAAACCACTGGCTGCAGATGCTTTGGGCGCTGCACTTCCCAATATTACAAACATGAGGGAAGCAATTACTGTAAAGATTGTGCACTTTTGCAACTTAACCATTCGTTAGAACCTCCTAGTTTTTTTTATTTCAATTAACTTGCGTCAAAACAACAAGTTAATTAAAACCAACATATAAGTTATACAGAAGTGTATTTCCGCTTAAATAAATGAATATAATTACCTAATCGATTAAGTAATTTATTTTATGTTATTATGAAAACGCTTACCGGTCAATCTTTTTCTTCTTTTTATAAAATACAAATTAAATATTCCCTTTCTTATAGTTAACTGTTTGCACCTCGCCCCTCTTTGATTTAAGCAGAAGAGGCCTGTGGCAATCGGTACAAGTTCTTGTCCTTGGCTCCGGAGACGAACTTGTACAGATAACATAAAAAAGCCGCTAAAATAGCGACTTCAATGGGAAGATGTTCTTGCCCCTCAACATTAGGACATTCGCATTTACTAAGCATGGTTCTTTAATATTCAGATAATAGTACTCAGCAATGCTGACCTCCGTTCTTTCGAATGAAAGGGACCTAGAAAGCGAAGCTCTTGTAATTTTGGAGCAAAGCACTCCTTAATGAACTCACTTTATAGTTAGGCTTTAATTATGCTCCCAGAGATTTGTGCTCCACACTAACCGAAGGCTTGGTAAAACAATAGATATAGTCCAACTCCTAGTTTGGTAGCTCCATCAAGAATTCCGAAATAAAGGAAGGGTACGGGCTGAAGCAGCATCCCAACTATAGCAATTACTGTACAAACCGTTCCAAGGATAATCATGGACTTTCCGTGAACGTAATAAAATATAAAGAAATGAATCCCCGTTGCAAGAAGTGCCCCGAGCCAGATCATCCGCCAATCCAGGCTTGGAAAAAACGGACCTGCGATCAAAAATATGAGAATAAAAAGAGCGATCACCCCAATATTCCCCACCCGATCCTGAAAAGATGCGCTTGGCCCCTGAGATAATCTTCGATGGACACTCGAATTTAAAAATGAAATATAGAAACCAATAAAGTATCCGGTCATAAAAATGAAAGGATTTAAATAGTATTCTCCTCCAAATAACGTTGATACAATGATGACGGTTCCGATGATGGTCAGCCACAAACCACAGACTCGTTTCTGGTTAAATTGCAATGGAACTTCACGATCATATCCTAGTTTTTGAAGCATACCCGCCTCCTGGAAAAGATATAGTGGAGCTGTTTGGAGCATAGGCTCAATTCAAGTTATTCTGCGTGGGTGCTCAACGTTCCTGCCAGTTCCTTGAACAAAAGCAGCCGACCACATCGATCGGCTGCTTTTTTGCTTTTACTGTGCTATTGTTTCCCCTACGTTAAACTTCCTTAAACCATCTTAAAACCTTGTATATCATAAGCCAGTCTTTCAATCCATATGCGAGCCACCGTTAATATCGATTTCCTCTCCTGTAATATAGGACGCCTGACTTGAGGCCAGGAAAGCGATGGCCGACGCAATTTCTTCGGTTTCTCCCGGACGTCCCATTGGAATGCTTGCGATGACTTCTTTCGCCGTATCCTCATCAAGCGATTTCCAAATGTCGGTATTCACAAGCCCTGGTGCGATGCAGTTCACCGTAATGCCGTTCGCAGCCACCTCGCGGGCGAGGTTTTTAGAGAATCCAAGCACCGCTGCCTTCGAAGCCGAGTAATGGGCCCCACCGAAGACGCCGCCACCACGTTTCGCGGATACGGACGACAAGCTGATGATCCGGCCATATCCCTGTTTTTTCATCTGCCCCAGCACCGCCTGGGTGCACAGGAACAAACCGAACATGTTTACGTTGAATACGCGTGTGATGTCTTCCAGCGTCATTTCTTCAACGGTTGTTTTTTGGGAAATTCCCGCATTGTTCACTAGAATGTCAATTCTACCGAAATGCCGGATTACTTGCTCCACCATGGCCCGGTTCGATTCCTCGCTGGTTACATTCAGTTCGATGCCGATGGCTTCCCCGCCTTGGGCACGGATTGCGTCCACCGTCTCCTGAATTCCTTCTTGATTGATATCCGCGATGACCAGCTTCGCGCCTTGCTTGGCCAATGTCAAAGCGATCGTGCGACCGATTCCCCGTTTTGAACCGCTTCCTGTGACGATTGCTACTCTGTTATTCAATTCAAACATGAAACTAACACTCCTTTTAATTTTATGATTCAAACCCGCTGGGTTCGATGGATCCGGCATGGGTCGCTTAACGGTTGTTTTTCACCAGGGATTGCGCCGTATGCACAATGTTCTCCACCGTAATCCCGTTCATTTCAAGAAGCTTCTCATAAGGAGCAGACTCCCCAAACTTATCCTGTACACCGATTCTGCGGACGATGGCGCCTCCTTCCTCGGCGACCACTTCGCTCACGGCGCTGCCTAGCCCGTTTAGAATGTTGTGGTCTTCCACCGTAATAATCCGTCCGGTACGCAAGCAGTCCACCACGGCTTCGCGATCAAGCGGTTTAATTGTATGCATGTCAAGCAATTTTACGGACACGCCGGATTGTTCGAGAATTTCCGATGCTTCCAAAGCCAAATGGACCGTATCGCCGTTTGCAATGATGGCGATATCATTTCCGTCTTTCAGTCTTTTTGCTTTTCCGATCTCGAATTCATCGTCCTCGCCGTAGATGACCGGAATGGTATCACGCGTAAAACGGAGGTAAACCGGTCCATAGTGTTCCGCGGCCTTAGCAACCAACTTGCGGGTGGAAGCATAGTCCGCGCCCATAATAACCGTCATGTTCGGTATGGTGCGAAGGACGCCCATGTCCTCAATCGCTTGATGGCTTCCTCCGTCGTTGGCTGGGGTCAAACCGCCATGGGAGCAGGCGATTTTTACATTCAAGTGTGGATAGCATACCTCTTGTCGAATCTGTTCCGCCATGCGCAGCGAACCAAACACCGCATACGTACTAATAAAAGGAATTTTTCCGGTGGTCGCCAGCCCGGCTGCAAGGCCTGCCGCATTTTGCTCGGCAATCCCAACGTTAATATGCTGATTCGGAAGTTGGTTGGCAAACTCCGTCGTTTTGCACGATTTGCCGATGTCGATGTCCACAACGTAAATATTTTTGTTTTGTTTGCCAAGTTCCAAAATTTCATGTCCAAATGCGTCACGAGTCGCAATTTTCTTAACGGTTGCTTCACTTTTTGGTGTACTCATCATTTTAGCCCTCCCGCAAGTTCTTCCATGGCTTGCTTATACTCGGCTTCCTTCGGGGCGGCGCCATGCCAGCCGCATACGTCCTCCATGAACGAAACGCCTCTTCCTTTGACCGTGTTGCAGACGATGCAAATCGGTTTCCCATGCTTGAGATCCCTTATTTCGTCCAACGTATCTACGATCAGTCCCATGTCATGTCCGTCGATTCTTCTCGTATCGAAACCAAATGCTTTAAATTTTTGCTCCAGGTCCAAATTCGGCATAATCTCGTCGCAAGTTCCGTCGATTTGAAGATTGTTGTCGTCCACAAAAACGATCAGGTTATCCAACTGATATTTGTTCGCCGTTTGCGCCGCTTCCCAGATCTGCCCTTCCTGACACTCCCCGTCGCCGAGCATCGCGAACACCCGGTATGATTTGCCGTCCCTTTTGCCCGCGATCGCCATGCCTACCGCGCAGGAGAGGCCTTGACCTAAAGAACCTGTCGAAATATCAATTCCTGGACATTTTTTCATATCGGGATGTCCCTGGAACGGCGATCCATACTTACGAAGCGTATGCACGTTTTCGAAGGGAACGAACCCTCGATGAAGCAAGGCAGCATACTGGATTGGACACACATGCCCTTTCGATAATACAAAACGATCACGGTCCTCCCATTTCGGATTCAGTGGGTCAATATTCATTTCGTTGAAATACAGCGCGGTTACGATATCCGCAGCAGACAACGATCCGCCCGGATGCCCGGATTGAGCCTCGTAAATCATCGTAAGTGCAGTTTGTCTCAGTTCGATTGCTTTTTGTTTAAGCTCGTCGACCTTAAATTTTGTCATTGTGCTCACCTCATTTTATGATTATATACCGATTTGTCATGTTGTCTACTTGTATCCTAAGTTATTGTAAAAAAAACGAGTATTTAGATCCTTTCTTATACTCATTTTTTAAAAACATTAGCCGACCTTACTCGAGCTTGCACGATCCAACGATGTTCCTGAATGGATTTTATGGCTTTTGCCCGTTTGCTTCACCAAGAAGATGATAATTGCAGCGCTTACAATCATGCTGATTCCCAGCACAGTCAAACCGAGATTATGACTGCCTGTCATGTCATTCACAAATCCAACGAAGTATGGCCCGAAAAACCCGCCAAGGTTTCCGATACTGTTGATCAAAGCGATCGCTCCGCCAGCGGCTGCTCCCGTTAGGAAAGATGGCGGGATTGCCCAGAACGGAGAGTATGCGCCGAATGCTCCGCAAAGGCTAACCGTTAGAAGTGCAAACGAACCGACTAGGCTGAATTCCGACACGTACAAGCTGGCTATCATTGCAATGGCACTTATCGTCAGGCAGCCGGCAACGTGAAACTTTCGCTCATTCTTTTTGTCCGAGCTTTTTCCCACCAAATACATGACAACCATGGCACAAAGATACATGCAGCCTAGCAACCAGCCGATGCTTTGCAGACTCCATCCGGTCGTTTCGGTTAGTCCTCTTGAAATGGTTGGCAGGAACATATTAATGCCGTAATATCCGAACATCCAGAAGAAGTAGCCGATCGCCAAAACAAGAACATCTTTGTCCCGCAACACTTCAAGAAACGTCGGTTTTTTCACTTTTTGCTTCTCCAGCGCCTCTTTGCGGGTCACATCCAGCAGCCAAGTTTTCTCATCACCGGTCAGCCACTTGGCGTCTTCAATGCGATCCGTCAGGTAGTAATAACAAATGATGCCCAGAATCACTGCCGGAACCGCTTCCAAAATAAATAGCCACTGCCAACCGGAAAGTCCAAACCATTCAATCTGCAAAAGAAACGTCGATAACGGGGAACCGATTGCGTTTGCGGCCGGAATGGCGATCATGAAACCGGCAATGGCTTTCGCGTGATGTTTGGATTGATAGAATCCACTAAGATAATGAACCATACACGGATAAAAGCTGGCTTCAGCAACGCCGAGCAAGAAGCGAACGATATAAAACTGGATCGGGGTCTGAATGAACGCCATGACGACCGCCATGATTCCCCATGTAATCATGATCCGGCTGATCCAGCGCCTTGCACCAATCTTGGACATCATCGCGCTGCCTGGAACCTCCAACAAGAAGTACCCCAGAAAGAAAATTCCTGCACCGAAACCGTACACCGCCTCGGAAAAACCGAGTTCTTCATTCATTCGCAAGGCAGCAAAGCCGATGTTTACCCGGTCCAGAATCGAAATTGCGAAACATAAAAACAAAAAAGGGATCAATCGCATCGTTACTTTACGAACTGTAGATTTCTCAAGCTGAAGTAGATCCATAAGAAAATCCTCCCATTAATTAATACGAATCCATTTTTGATTTAAACGCTTACAATTTGGTTCGAAAATGGATACCATATCTTCCATTGCAGAGTTTCCAATAGTTAATTTGCTTCACCTCCAATTGATTTGTAATCTTGTAAACTTGTATCCTAAGTTAACTTGTCTAGAATATAACAAGTTCATTTTTAATTGTCAATAACTGATTATAAAATTTTTAAAGAATAAGCATAACAAAAATCCCTATGCCTTTACCTTATGCATAGGGATTTTTGTTAATCTTTCCAATAACGATCATAAAGATTTTGCATATGCTCCGTCATCAGCCTGGCAGCGGTATCCTCTTCTTTTTGCTCAATAGCATTAATGATTTCCTGGTGCTCTTTAAAATTAGTGTCTCTATAGTCCGGACGGGTTACTGTCCGATCCCGAATAAATCTCCACATTTCCTGCTGTTTCATTGCTTGGGTAATCACAGTCATAAACTGAATATATAGATCATTGTGCGAAGCTCGAGCAATTTCCATATGCAATCGTTCATCGGTTTCAGGCACATAGTGTCCTTTCGAAGTTTCGGACTCCATCTGTTTGATCGTTTCTCGAAGAAGAAGGATTTCTTCTTTGGTAGCCCTTTGAGCCGCCATTCTGGCAATGAGCGGTTCAATGCTCATTCTCGCTTCGACAATGTCCTCTGGAGACACCGAGTTTATTAACGATTCGTCGGTAAGCGACTCATCCTGTGCGACAATGCTTTTGACGTAGACACCTTCACCTTGTCTGGAATAAATGTACCCTTTCATCTCCAATGCACTCAGTGCTTGTCTTATAGGAGCACGGCTTACTCCAAATTGCGCACACAATTCACGTTCCGTTGGAAGCTTGTCTCCGATTTGAAACGTACCGGATTGTATCTCGGAAAGAATCTGATCATAAATCTGAATGTACAGTTTGTTGCTGGATACGCGATTGAATTGTATTGTAATCATCTCCCTCTTTCAGCTCTACTTGCATCATATCCATAAATATTATATAAATTAGAGTCTTGTTAGACAACATAATGTAAGACAAATGTGCAGAATAACATATCGTATCGTGAAGCCCTGAGTACTCGCTATACCATAAAAGCCAAACAAGCTGCCTGTAGGCAGCTTGTTCAAGTGCATTCACTCCATATGATTATTAAGGCTGAATGACAAATGTCGTTACGCTCTGGGCTGGAAGGTTTGCCGTAAATCCATTGCCGGATATCTGGAGTGAGGAGCCTGCCGCCAGATTGCGCGTGCTATCCGTGATCCAGGAGGATACGGCGGATCCCTTTACATTTTTCACCTTGAATCGCTGATTCACGTCCGATGTATTTTTGTTAATAGCGACAATGACGATCTTGTTGTTGTCTCCCTTGTACGCCGAGACATACACGCCGTTCGCCGGATTTTTGGTTGCATCTACCCTGACGTCTCCAGGACGGATGAATTTGGAGTAATGAGCCATACTGTAGCCGCGTTTGCTAATGGTTCCGTCTTCCTTGATCGGACCATAATGTCTGCGAATGTACCACCATACATAAGCCTGGAAGTTCCCTTCAACCATGGCGTTATACATGTGCTCCGCAACACCCAGCGCCTCCGGCCAGCGATCTGCCGAGTCGGTTTCGCTGTTTGGATAGTAGACTTCGGTCATCCATAGCTCCTTGCCTGCACCCTTTTGCTCGTACAATGGATATGGAAAATCACTGTATTGTGTGCCATACGTATGTGCTCCGAGAATATCGAGATTGGCGAGCGCTTGTGGATCATTTAAAATCGGATCCGACATTTGTTTCACATAGGAGAAGGACTCCGGCGCAATGACCCTGTTGTTGATCGAGCCTGCATTTTCTTTCATGAATCGCAGCATCTCCTCCGGAGACCACCAGGTCCAGTCATGGGCGTAATCCGGCTCGTTCTGGACGGAAATGGCATACAGGTTCACGCCGTTATTTTTCATAAACGTATCGAACTCATTCAAATACTGTGCGTAGGCATCATACTTGTCGTATTTGAGCCGTTTGGCCTGTGTGTCCTGAACATAAGCCGTCACATTGATATTGTCGATGTTCGGTCCTCCTGTTCCCGTGGACACCAGCTTTAAGGTACTCGTTCCATTGACCATCGGAACCTGAATCGATTTTTCCTTCCACGTATCCCCGCTGCCCGTGGCTTCAAAAGGAACATTGCTAAGTTCTAATGTACCGTTCACATATACATCCAGATTACTCGTCCCTGACGGAAGCGAATAACGGATCTTTACGTTTTTGGTGCCTGTGCTGCCAATCAGGATCGTATTCCACAGAACAGCCGAGCCGCTCGCATTTTGAAAATGAACATATCCCGTTCCCATATAACCTGAAAATGAATTCGCTACCGCTGCCCCGGTCAACGTTGTCGTTGACTCGGCTTCATACGTCGAACCGTTGCCCGAAGTCATGCCAAGCGTGAAGGTTTCCGTCATGTCACTCGGCGGATTCCATGGAGAGGCGAATACAATCGCCCCGTGTTCAATCGCTTTTTTGGCCGTTTCCACTTCCCGCTGCCAATTGTTTTTGTTTTCGTCGATCGGGATACGCAGCACAGAGAAGCCCAGCTGATTCGCACCATTGCCAAAAGCCGTTTCTCTTTCTGCTGCGGTCAGATCACCAATCCAGCCCGAATGTGTCATTCCGCCAAAACCACGAATAACCTGTTTTTGCGAAGAGACATTAATGACGACATCGTTAGCTGCCATCACTTTGGAAGCCGCGGGCACAAAAAACAAGGGCAAAGCTGTCGCCACAGCCAGTACGGTACAGAACGATTTTTTCATGAAAGTATTCACGCATTCTCATCTCCCGACGTTCATGATTTGTACGAATTCAATGCTTACCCCTTCACACCTCCAATCGTCATCCCCTGTACGAAGTATTTCTGGAGGAACGGGTACACCATCAGAATCGGAACACTGGCTATGATGGTCATGGTGGCCCGAATGGAAGTCGGCGTAACAGCAACCCCGCTGTTCTCGGCCGACTGGTATGCATCACTTGCCGATGAGGTTGCCGCAGTCGTCGATGTCTGCAAAATCTTCATTAATTCATATTGCAGGGTGCTGAGTTCCTTGTTGGATGAATTGTACAGAAATACGTCGAACCAGGAATTCCACTGACCTACAGCCACAAAGAGTGATACCGTTGCCATTGCCGGAATGGTTAAGGGAAGGACAACACGGATGAATGTCGTAAACTCCCCTGCCCCGTCAATGCGGGCTGACTCGAGAATGCCCTCAGGCAACCCTTCGATAAACGAGCGGATCACGATCATGTTGAACACTCCAATCACCCCGGGAATGATATAGACCCAGAAGGAGCCAATCAGCCCGAGATCACGAATCAACAGATACCCTGGAATCAGCCCTCCGCTGAAGTACATCGTAAATACAAAGAACATGGTCACAAACTTGCGAAGCACAAATTCCTGCCGACTGAGCGTATAGGCAAGCATGGCGGTACAGAAAACGGACACGGTCGTCCCGATGATCGTACGAAGCGCCGAGATCAGCGTGGCATGGTAGATGTCGGATTCCCCAAAGATATATTTGTAATTATCCAGTGTCCACACACGGGGCCACAGATAGATCCCCCCGCGAATGGCGTCGTTGGCGTCATTGAGGGAAACGGCTATCATATTGAGAAAAGGGTAGATCGTGACAATCATCAAACAGACCATAAATATGATATTAAATACATCAAACGCCCGGTCCCCGGCGCTGCTGTTCCGCAAGCGGGATGATTTTGCTTTTGGCATGACCTAGGCCTCCTCTTAGAATAATCTGCTTTCTCCCATTTTTTTCGCAATGTAGTTGGCGGTGAAGAGGAAGATGAAGCTGACCACGGTCTTGAAAATACCTGCCGCTGTACCCAAGGAGAAGTTCCCCATTCCGAGACCATACTTCAGTACAAAGATATCCAGGTTTTCTGAATAATCCATATTCATTCCGTTGCCCAGCAAGTATTGAGGTTCAAATCCGGATTCCAGGATGCTGCCCATATTCATAATGAGCAAAATAACGATAACTGGCTTCAAGCCTGGCAGCGTAATATACAGCATGCGTTTGAAACGGCTGGCTCCGTCAATCTCCGCAGCCTCATACTGGGCAGGATCAATCGCCGTGATTGCCGCCAGATAGATGATGGTGTTCCAGCCAACGTCTTTCCACACCTCGGTAGCGCCCAGTATGCCCCAGAAATACTCCCCTTTCCCCATCCACAACACCGGACTGTCGATCAGGTGAAGCTTCATGAGCAGCAGATTGATAATGCCGTCTGGTGACAATACGGTCAGGACGATGCTCGAAGCGACAACCCAGGAAATAAAGTGAGGCAGATAGCTGACCGTTTGCACAAAACGTTTAAAAATGATATTCTTCAGCTCATTTAACAAAAGCGCCAGTGTAATTGCGGTAACAAACCCAAGCACCAGTTTGATCGAACTCATGACAAGCGTATTTCGCAGCACCCGATAGAAGGTATGATCCTCAAAGAGGGTCTGAAAATGTTTCCATCCCACCCACTGCTGATCCGCAAAGGCTCTGGCCGGCTTGAAGTTCTGGAAAGCCATCGTCCAGCCCCATAATGGCAAATACTTGAAGACAAACGCCCAGACGACAAAAGGAATACACATCCAGGCCAGCGTTCGTTGCTGCACAAGTCGTTTCCAAAAAGAGGTTGCTATGGTTCCCTTCGGGCCGGAAGCCGGCGGCATAGCTTGAAGAGATGCATTCGGTTTCTCCACGATGCAGATGCTCCTTTCCCATGCTGTTATTCATGCGCGGAAAAGCCTGGTTAACAGGTAGTCAACGTCTTCTCCAGCGCACGTAACAGTTTGTTTTGACCATCAATTTACCATTTGCCTGCAATCCGGTTTTTGACAATCTCGGTGATGGTTTTCTCGTAGCCTGCTTTGTCCAGCTTGTTCAATTCGGTCATGTAGGCATTCCACAGATTGTCGAAGTTCGCTGGTGTACCCAGGATCATCTCCGGCAAATATTTACGCTGCAAATCATCCGATTTCGTTGTAAAAATCTGTTCCGGTGAGCCCTGCTCCAGTGCAATGGACCATGCCGGGAACCACGGACGCTCTTCCGGCTTGTTGAATAGTTCACTAAAGGTCTGGATGCCGTAGGCTTCTAGGAATTTCTTATCTCCTTCGGTGTATGTTGCCGCGACTACTTCAGGCTGATTCCCCGGACTGTATGCGTTTCCATCAGAGAGGGTGGATTCTCCTCCATAGCGCGGCCAGTCTGTACCGAAATACGTAAAGCCGAATTTGCGGCTCAGCTCCAGATCATCATGCATTTTCCGTTGATCATCGTTCGCATAATAGTAGCGGCCTTTTTCATCCACGCTGTAGGTTTCATCCTTGATGCCCCACTGTACCAAAATCTGATTCTCTTCTTTCAGCAAATTGTCAAAATACTTGATGATACGTACCGGGTCTTTGGCATTAACCGAAATTCCGGTTGCATAGTTGTTTACAAAGCCGGGAGGATCAATGTACTGATCCTTGATGCTCTTGTCAAAGACAATCGGAAGAGGTGCATAACGCTTCTCATCAATGCCCGCTGCAAGCAGGTTTTTGGAGGCATCCCCGATCTGCCAGCCATAGTTAAAGTATCCGAGAACACGACCCGAAGTCAGTTTGGCCAGATATTGGTCCTTGTTCATCGTGAAGGACTCCGGATCAAGCATGCCTTTGGCGTTAATTTCGTTCAGCTTCTTGATCCACCGTTTCTGCTCATCGGTTCCGGCAACCACCTTGGCTTCATGGGTCTTCATATCGACCATAACGCTGCCGTCATTCGGATATCCAGCGAGGTGCATGGCCGGATTTTGCAGGGTGAAAAAGTTGTTGGCTACGCCCGCAAGGGATACAAAACCGATCGTTTCCGCTCCGTCAACCGTAGGATGTTTCTCCTTGTAGTCCTCGATCAGGTCGAAGTATTCGTCCAGCGTAGTTATCTTCGGATAGTCAAACTCCTTAAGCACAGAACGCTGAATCCAGAAAGCTCCCCCGCCTATATTGGGGCTGCCCGAGTATTCTCCCTGATTGGCTGTATACGGCAGCGCGTAGATTTTTCCGTCTTCCGCGTTTCTCATTTTGTCAAAGTACGGTCCATACACCTTCTTGATATTCGGTCCGTACTCCTCAATCAGATCATCCAGCGGAATGTAAGCTCCGGCATCCAGCAGCTTCGACATCTCTCCGCTGGAGCTGATGACATCCGGGTAGTCTCCGCTCGCAATCATGACGCCGGCCTTGGTCGCGCTGTCCCCAACCAGGTATTCCATTTTCCAGTCCACGCCCGTCTGTTCCTGCAAGGCCTTGCCAATCGTTGTTTCACTTGCCAAGGTGTCCTTCTTGCCCGAAGAGAACAGGTAATAGGAGAATGTAACCGGACTGTTATCCTCTTCACCTGCAGCTGCAGGCGCTGGGGTTGAATGGTTCGAGCTGCATCCTGCCAGCAGGGCGATCAGCGCTGCAGCCAAGCATGCCTTTTTCAAAGTCGGTTTCAACATGAATCAATCCCTCCAATGGTATAATCTCAATCGATATGCATTACCACTTTCCTGCTACCCGGTCCTTTACAGCCTGTGTAATTGTAGCCTCGTACGTTTTCTTGTCCAATTGATTCAACTGGCCCATGTAATCATTCCAAGTATTTTCAAACGCCGTAGGCGATTCCATGATCATTTTGGGCAGGAATTTTTTCTGAAGATCATCTGCCTTCGTAATGAAAATCTGTTCAGGTGAACCCTGCTCCAACGCAATGGACCATGCAGGGGACCAAGGGCGTTCATCCGGTGTGCTGAACAGCTCGGCAAACGTCTCTACGCCATACTTTTCCAGCAGCAGCTTGTCGCCGTCCGTGTAGCTGAAGGTAGCCACTTCGGGCTGATTGCCTGGGCCATAAGCATTCCCGTCCTTCAGCAAGGAGTTATTGCCGTATCGCGGCCAACTGTAGTTGAAATAGTCGAATCCAAACTTCTGGCTAAGTTCCGGATCTTCATGGTATTTGCGCTGCTCGTCATTTTCATAATAAAAGCGCCCTTCTTCATTCACGCTATACGTTTGATCCTGAATGCCCCACTGTACCAGAATCTGATTTTCTTCCTTGAGCAAATTGTCAAAATACTTGATGATTCGTACTGGGTCCTTGGCCTTGACGGTTATGCCTACACCATAGTTGTTCACAAAGCCCGGCGGATCGATATACTGGTCTTTGACAGTCTCATCGAACACGATCGGCAGCGCCACGTAACGCTTGTCATCGATTCCAGCCTTTTTGAGATTGCTTGTTGCGTCACCCACCTGCCAGGAATAACTGAAATATCCAAGCACCCGCCCGGAAGTCAGTTTGGCCAGATACTGATCCCGGTTCATCGTAAAGGATTCCGGATCGAACATGCCTTGTGCGTTCACCTCGTTCAACTTCTGAATCCATTGTTTCTGATAATCAGACCCGGCTACGAGTTTCGCTTCATGGCTCTGCATATCTACCATCACACTGCCATCATTCGGGTAACCTGCCAGATGCATGGCCGGATTTTGCAGGGTGAAGAAGCTGCTTGGTTCACCTGCAAGTGTGGCGAAGCCAATCGTGTCCTTGCCGTCAATCTGCGGATACTTCTGCTTGTAACGCTCAATCAAGTCGAAATATTCGTCCAGAGTGCGGATTTGGGGATAATCGAATTCTTTCAACACCGCACGCTGAATGTAAAATCCCGTCTGAAAATTGGGTTCTGATACATATCCGATGTTGGCTGTGTACGGGAAGAAGTAAATCTGACCATCTTCCTGCCTAAACTTGTCCATGTAGGGACCATATACACGCTTGATATTCGGTCCGTATTGCTCAATCAGCTCATCCAGTGGAATAAATGCACCTGCATCCATCAGCTTCGCCATCTCTCCACTGGAATCAATAATGTCCGGATAATCACCACTGGCAATCATGACACCTGCCTTGGTTGCACTGTCACCTACCAGGTACTCCATCTTCCAATCCACACCCGTTTGTTCCTGAAGCTTCTGGCCGATCGTGGTGCTGCTTGCCAGAATGTCCTTCTTTCCCCCGCCAAATGTAAAATACTTGAACGTAACCGGCGTATTGTCCTCGCTGTCTGGAGACGTTGCCTCCGGACTGGCTTTGTTGCAGCCAGCGAGCGTTAATGCGAGCAAGATAACCAGACCTGTGAACAAAGATTTCTTTCTAAACATGTGGTAGATGCCCCCCTTTGACGACCTTCGTATCGTGAAGCATCCTCAATATATCAAGATAGCGCTTACAATGTTACCCATGAAAGTGTACCTTCTGCTTAGAAAAGTATATTGTCCCCTCAGTCACCACGCATGCACCTTTCATTCAGCGGCAGCTTGATCCGGATCTGTGTCCCTTCACCTTCCCGACTGTGAATGGAGAACGTGAAGCAGTCACCGTAACACAGTCTCAAGCGGCTATATGCATTCTTCATGCCGACATGTTCCCCCATATCCGTGTTCTGATCCAGATACTTTAGCAGCTCTTCCAGCCTGGATGAAGACATGCCGATCCCGTTATCTTCGAGGCATATGTGAAGATGATCATCTTCTGCGGATACGGAGAGTTGAATCAGACCTTGACCCGGCGTGGACTCAATCCCGTGAATGCTCGCATTTTCTACAAACGGAAGAATAACCATCTTTGGAATTTGAACCATAATCACCTCAGGGGCTGCCTCAATCCGGTACTGAAGCTTTTCGCCAAAACGATACTGCTGAATCTGCAAAAAGCTGTCGATCAGTTCCAGCTCTTCCTTCACCGTCACATGCTGCTGGTTCCAGCTGATCGATTTCCTGAACATTTTAGCCATATGATGTACGATTTTGGCTGTTTCCTTCTCACCTTTGATCAGGCTCCGCATCCGCACGGATTCGAGCGTATTGAACAGAAAATGAGGATTAATCTGACTGTGAAGGGCATGAAGCTTTGCCTGCTGCTGTTTAAGTTCCAGATCTTTCTTCTGAATGTCCGCCAGGTATACCTCATCGATCAAGCTGCGAATCGTCTCGGTCATCCGGTTGAATTCCGTCGTAAGCTGACCAATCTCGTCTCTCGCATTCTCAGGAGGGATGGTCTGAAAATTCTGCGTTTTTACTTTTTTCATATGTTTCAGAATGCGTACCAGTCTGACATGAATGGATCTGGACATCGCTGCAATGATGATCGAAGGCAATACAAAATTAATACAGGCCAGCCAGACAACAGAAGAACGGGATTTTCGAACCTCCCGCAGGACAATCTCTTCATCCATAACGCCTTGCAGCGACCAGCCTTCCAGGTAGTTAATACCGGAATAGATGCTTTCAAACCGAATCGTCTGGTTCGGAAAATGAATCTTGCTGTACAGCTCCCCAATCCGGTTTCCCTGCGTGTCAGGGTCATTGGAAAAGCGGATATGCCCTTCCGGATCTACCAGGTACACGCTTCCGTCAAAACCACTGTTGCGAAAATGTTCCTTGATGACATCCATATTGAAGTCTATTTTCAACAATTGCTCGATACCTCCCGTATCCAGATTATCGAGTCGCTGAACAAGGCTGAGTGTCTGGTCCGTGGCAATCAATGCCGGATAAGGGGCAGAGTATGCCCGAAATTGCTCATACCAGTTCGTTTTGCGCACAGCCGCCGTCAGCCGTTCAATGTACCCTGAGGATAAGATGGTTGGATTATCGGTGTATACCTGGTACCAGCGAATTCCCTGGCTGAGCTGTCCTGAAAATTCCCCTTTCAAATATGTATTGTAGGCCTGAATATATTCAAAATGACTGCCAAACGACCGGGACAATGTATCGTTAAACACAGGATCGGCATAGAACGAATACGATAAGGCCACTGCCTGATCAACCGTAACGCGCAGGTCATTCCTCAGATTGTTCATGGCGACACCAGCGTCACGCGTTTTCTGACTGCGGATATTCGCCGTGGTTACTTGATAGAAAACTACATTGGTAACCACGATGGGAATAAAAACAGACAGCACATACATGAGCAGCAGCTTGTCCCGAAGTTTCATGTAATTCAGATTCCACCGGATCATTGGACACCTCGCTGTCCATTTTCCTTCAGCAGATTACGGTAGGCTGTGGGTGACATCTTGACGATCTTCTCGAACTGGGTCACAAAATAATCGGCGTTCTGGAACCCTACGCGGGCGGCGACCTCATACATTCTCAGATCCGTTTGGCGAAGCAGCTTTTTCGCCTCCTGGATGCGCAGGTTCAGCAAATATTCATTGAAATATTGATCGTAGCTTTTGCGAAACAGACGGCCCAAGTAGACCGGATTCATATAAAACAGGGCCGCAATGCTTTTGAGACTGATGTTCTCGGTATAATGGGCATCAATGTATCGCTTAATCCTGCTGATATCCCCTTTGGATTGCTCCATCCGCAGCTGTGCGATGTACCCCTCTGCCTCATTCAGGGCTGCCAGAAAAGCTTCCTTCAGCAGTTGCAAGCTCCAACCCTCATGACTTTGTTCTGCCAATGTCTTTAACCGCTGAAGCCCCGCGTCGGTTCCACCCATCTCATGAACGACCGCCAATATTCCCGTAATACAGCGCAGCAGAGAGCCGGTTACCGCTTGAGGGGAAAAGCGACGAGCATGAAAAAGCTCAAACATGTCATTTACAATCGCAAGGCACGCAGAGCGGTTCCGTTCCTCCAGACTCAGGATTAAGGGGTCAACATCTTCCTGATTCACATTAAACACATAAAGAGACTTGTCCCTGATATCCGTATACCGCACAAAACCTCCTTGTTCTGCATATTTGTGCTTGGCCGCCTCTGCCGCTTCCTCATAAGACCTCGGAATTTCGCATATTTCATGTACAAGCGTGCCTGCATAGAAACCCGAATCTGCATGTAAATGTTCGCTCAGTTCCTTGTGGATGGCATGCAGTTTGTCTTCCACATGACGTTTCGAAATTTGTCCCTTCCATAACAGCATCAGACCAAATCTGCCGCGCTGCTCCTCCATGACGAAGATACTGAAACCATCCTCCTCCAATGGATGAAGACATTCGCGAAGTTGTTGAAGAGTCACTGTTCTCACTTCCAAACCCTGCTGCGGTTCAATCAGCGCAATCATCAAACTAGCCTGATGACCTATTCCAAGCATCTCGGCATATCGATGCTCTTCCGCCTTATGCACCTGGCCTTTGATCATGTTCTCCAGCATCAGGCTGCTGGCCTGCTCCTCTGGCAAAAAAACATGTTTGCGTTTCGTACGGATCATGTTCGCCGCTTTTTGCAGCGTTGCTGTCATTTCTTCCTCATCGATCGGTTTCAGAATATAATCCTGAACCCCGTACCGAATAGCCTGCTGCGCATACTTGAAGTCGTGATAACCGCTAATAATGATGAATACGGGTTCCAGGTTCGGTGACTTCACCACGGAGCGAATCAGTTCCAACCCATCCAGAACAGGCATACGAATATCGGTAATAATTACATCCGGCTGCAGACACTCTGCCCTGTCCAGTGCTTCGAGACCGTTCTCCGCTTCTCCGGCGATCTCCATGCCGAGTCCATGCCAGTCAATCAGTTCATGCATTCCTTTTCGAACAAACATCTCATCATCCACCAGCAATACCTTCAACATTCAATCGTCCCCTTCCCTAACCAAAAAATAAACCGAAGGCATCGTTATTACCTCTGCCGAATCCGACACAGCTCCTGCATTGCAAAGTTTGGAATTTGGTTCAGAAACGCCTTATCGGAAAGCGTTTGCATTCTCTGATTCAATGTGCCAGCTGGTTTACAGTTTATAGATTGTTGCCTGTAAATTCATTGCACGAATCGTCCTATTGATTGCGCGAAATGACAACCGATTCACGCCCAAAAGCAAGTATAACGTGTCTCAGATTCGTTACATTTTCAAATAGGCGAAATTGCACCAAATAGCTTCACCTCAGTTCGTTAGCATAAATCAGTGAATGATGAGATACGACAAAAAGACAAAGCAAAAGGGACGAAGCAGAATATCCATCTGTTTCGTCCCCTCTTTGCTTCATCATGGCAGCAGTCATAGACCTTTCATCTGCCGACTTATAAGTAGACTGCTGTTGATCATGATTCTCCTTACCAAAGCATTCTTTGTTTCAATCATTTTTCGTTTTGTTCCTTTACTTCCATTCCTCTTGTCAAAAAAACGATACCAATAGCAGCAAAAGTTACATAATTACTTATTCTTGCTATGACGTCTTCATCATTCTCGTAATTAATCCAAAACAAGAGGGCGAATGGCGAAATGATCATTAATACCTTCATAACCAACATAAATACATATTGGACTTTTTGCTTTCGTAAATTCCCTTTTGTTGAGGTTATTCTAAGGCTGACCTTCGAAGAGTCATAGATGGTTATTAGTAGTGCGATAATACTTGTGTATGCCGTTATTTTCGAGCTCATTTGAATCCATGGAATAAATGCTACTACGGCAATTCCTAGATAAATTCCTGCAGCTAGGTAAAAAAGGTTGCTTTTGATTTTTCTTTGCAAACTCTCTCGCTCCTCACTTTTATATATCTGTTTTACCATGATTATACAACAACAAGTTTTTGTAAACCTTGTATTATGAAATATCTCTGATTGGTGAACAACAAAAAGACCGCCGAGCTAAGCTCTGCCGTCCTTTGTTGCAATTATTCGCTTGTATAATGGTAAGAACTACATTTGCAGTTTATTCAATCCCTTTAATAGAATGGTTGTTTGCTGAATATCTCCGCCGCGATCAATATACGCAGACCACTTGGGAAAAACCTCTTTGAAGAATTCATTTCCTAAATCGGTTAAATCTGAGCTTCGCAGCACCAAATCGTCTTTGAGCGAGCCATCCTCATGGAAAGGTTCTATAACTATTAACTTGTGCTCTGCCAAAAAATTCATTAGTACCGTTGTCATTGAAGTAACTTGCTGTCGATAAGACAAGCTTTTGCTTCTTTTTAACATCGTGGGATAACTGTATCTTAATATACTCACGCTGATCACCTCAAATTCCACCTACTGGTTATGACTACTCTAACCTATACATAAATTACCAGTCAAATGAGGAGGATTCATGCCTATTATATATTCCCTACCTTAATCTCCCACTCTCTTTGCGATGTCGTCATAAAAGCTGAACCTTGGGAGACAAAGGGACCATTGCGGGGCCAAACAAACCTTCTTAATTCCAGGTTCAAGTGGCACTACATCATCCAAATTCCGGTACAAATACTCCGCTATCGAGCCGTAAGTAGCACCAAAGGTCGGTCATCAGATCAGAGGATCGTCTCTATTTAGCCCTTCACTGCCGAGCCTACTGTCATCGCACGCTCGACCTGCTCACTCAAGAAGAGATAGACGAGCACCATCGGCAGAGATGCAATGGTCATGACAGCTCCCATGGCTCCCCAATCTGTACTGTAAGAACCCTGAAAGAATAACAGACCAAGCGGCAGCGTCTTCATATTCTCATCCGAGATCAGAATGTAGGCAAGCGTGAACTCATTCCAGTTATTTAGGAATTGAAAAATAGCCACGGTCGCAATCGCTGGAAGTGCCAACGGTACAATGATACTGAGAAATAGACGATAAATGGTGGCTCCGTCCATACAAGCCGCTTCTTCAATCTCCTTCGGAATCGCCATCAGGAAGCCATAGAACACCATCGTAGAGAATGGGAGTCCTATAGCTACATAAGGCAGAATCAAGGCTCCATAGGTATTGGTCAGGTGAAAATCACGTACCAGCAGCGCAAGGGGAATCATGATGACCTGCAGCGGCATGAACATGCCGATAATCATGTACGTCCGCGCCAGCGAGTTGAAGCGCCATTTCATACGGGCCACGGCAAAAGCAAACATCAGAGCCAGCAGCATAATCAGTAAGGTGGAGATCGTCGATACCACGAAGCTGTTCATGAAATACCGCGGGATATTGAATTGCTGCCAGGCGTTGATATAGTTCTCAAATCGAAAGGTGGTGGGCAATCCAAACGGATTGGTCACAAATATCTCATCATTGTTCTTCAGTGAATAGGAAATCATCCAGAATAGCGGGTAGATTGATACGATCAGGTACAGCCACAGCGGTAGCTGCAGGAAAGCTTGTCCGATTTTGCGCAGAGCCGTTGTACTCATTTCGTTCTCCTTTACATGTCTAGTTGCATTCATGCGATTAGGCTTGTTGTCCACGGTCAAATACCTTGTTGATGATTACGGTAGCGAGCAGCGAGAGCAGCACCAGCACCACGGATACAGCGCATGCATAGCCATAATTACTCTCCATGAAGGCATAGCGATAGATCATGAAGGTGAGGGTATAGTTAACGGTACCTGGACCTCCATTGGTCATGATCAACATCTGTACGAACGCACCGATCCCTGAAGTAATAGCAATGATGAAGCAGAACTTGTAGGTCTCTCTCATCAAAGGCAGGGTGACGTAAAGATGTGCCTTCCATTTGCTGCAGCCGTCGATTGTGGCCGCCTCGAAGTAATCCTCCGGAATGGATTTCACCCCTGCATACAGAAGCGCGAATTGGTAGCCCATGAACTGCCAGGCATTGACGAAGGCAATCGCAATAATGGATTCCGTCGGAGAATTGAGCCAGTTCTGCTGATACGGAATATGCAGCAAAGTGAACAGGCGATTAATGAGTCCGTTGGTCGGATCGTACATCGCGATCCATAGCTGGCATACAACCGTAACCGACAGCACAACGGGAATAAAGTAGGCGGTCTTCAACAATTTTCGACCACGAGTACGGGGATCGGCGCAGATCAGAGCAAGGATCGTACCGAGCCCAATCTGGAAGACAACGAGCACAAGGGCGAAAATGCCCCCGTTCTTCAGCGAGGTCATAAGCAGCGGATCATTGAACAGCTCGATATAGTTGCTGAGTCCCGAGAACTCGGGTGTGCTCAGTCCGTCCCAATCATAAAAGCTGCGAACTACGGTCTGAAGTACGGGATAGATTATAACAATACTGTATATCAGCAGTGCTGGCAGCAAAAACAGAGTCAGTGCTGTCTTGTTACCCAAATATTTATTCATGTTTTTCTTCCACCCCTTCTGTCTATCAGAGCACCCCTTGATGAAAAATCACCAAGGGCTGCCGGGTTCCTAGTTCTCTTTATCCAGCACACGGTTCAGACTTTCGATGAATTCCTCTGGCGTGTAGCTATCCACCAGTAGAAACTGTGTGCCGTCATTGATGGCATTTGTAATTGCCGTATTACTTAACAGCTGTGCGTAATTCTCTGCATTTGGCAGAAGCTCGGTTGCTACACGCTGCATCATGGCAGGAACATCCGAAGCGATCGGCAGGTCAACCTTAGGCGAAACGATCGGGCTGCCCAGCTGCGTGTAACGGTATTCGGCAGACTTAGCCGCCAAGAAAGCTGCGACTTCGACTGCTGTATCCTTGTTCTTGCTGCCTGGATATACGGCATACCCTTGCGGAGCTCCCGCCCCGTTGATGAAATACTTGGATTTCTCATAGGCAGCCTCGTCCTTGGCCGGCCAATACATCCAGTCCACCTGATCTCCCAGCTTCTCCTGCGAACTGTAAATCTCCCATTGGCCATTTACGAACATGGCGGCTTTGCCTTGATAGAACAAAGAGGACGCCTGATCATAGTTGGTATTCGTTGCATTCGCATCGAATAATCCCGCTTGCTGCAGCTTCTTCATCTGCTGAGCGGCAGTCACGAAAGCCTCAGGCAGCTGCTTCACGCCCTCTTCACCCAACGCTCCAAAGCCTTGCGGCTGCTCGCGGGTCACCAGACCGTTATAGAAGGCGGTCGTAATCCACTTTTCCTTCGCAAATATGGACATCGGCACATAGCCGGCAGCCTTCAGCTTCTGCGCAGCCTCGGCCATCTGATCAATGGTCTTGATCGGTGTCTGGATGCCAACCTGTTCGAAGATCGATTTGTTGTAATAGAGGATCTGGAACTCGATTCCCGTATCGGGATAAGCGTATACATGATTGTCCGGCGCTACCAGACGGGATTCTACGCCCGGATTCAGATTCTGCTTGAATTTCGTGGTAGCTTCATAGTCATCCAGCAGCTCGACATTTTTGGATTTTGCCATCGTCTGCAGCGTCGACCAGTCTGTAAAATAGATATCAGGCATATTGCCCGTTGCCGCATAAGTCTTCAGCTTCTGATAGCCATCCTGGACCGCGGCCTCCAGCTCAATTTCTACATTCGGCATTTCCTCTTTGAGCTTTTCCACCGCATAATCGAACGGCTTGGACGTGTCATCATCAAAATGCTGGGCATACACCTTCAGTTTGATTGTCCCATCGCCGGATGGATTCGATGCTTCCGGAGAAGAGGATTCCGTGCTCCCGCAAGCAGCCAAAACCAATGACATTGTAAGCGTTAGCAATGCAGCCTTCAAACGTTTGTGATTCCGTACTTTCATTTCATGGCCTCCCTGTGCAGCTCTCTATTGACTGCGTTTTCATTGATGTAGCTATAGTATAATCAACACGGACATGGTTCTTTAAGGAACAAAACGGGCACTATCTGTAAAAAACGGGACAAATCCCGGCAGGTCGTTCATGAAATGCCTTGAAAGGAAGAGCAGCCATCCTTCAATAACGAAGAATAGCTGCTCTCTATGATCGTAATTTATGGCATACTTTTATAAATACTATTATAAAAAGTACAGACGATTATTTTGCAGCTATCTCTTCTTGATCTGCTCATATTCGGTCGGCGTCATGCCAAAGCATTTTTTAAAGGACTTGCTGAAATAATTCGGGTCGCTATAGCCGACGCTCTCCGCGATTTCGTACAGCTTGCGGTTGCCCTCCAGCATTAGCTCCTTAGCCTTCTTCATCCGAATATGTGTAATATGATCCACGATCGAGAAGCCGGATTCCTTGCGGAAGACGCGCCGCAGATAGCTGGGGTCGACGAATACTCCGGCGGATACCTGCTCTGCAGACAGGTCTGGGTCTGAATAGTGCTCCTGGATATAATGAATGGCCGCAGCGAACAGGCTCGAGGCCTTCGTCGGGCGGATTTGCTCCATCAACCGAATCAGGCGATGGTATAGCGATACCAGCCACTCCTCGGCGGCCTCCCAGCTTCCAAGCCCTCGCAAATGATCATAAGGAGAGATCACATCCCGGTGATCCCATAGCCGATCATAGCCCATGCCCCGTTCACTCGCAAAGGTCAGAGCCAGGGACAAAATCCCCATCAATGTCGCATCCGCATACTCGTCTCCCCATTCATGCATTCGGAGCTGTCGCACAGCTCTGCGGACCTCCTCCAGGCACTCGCTGTCCTTCATGAGCAGTCCCAGGACGACCGCATCGCGCAGGCTTCCAAGATCGGGCGCTACAGCCCGGACGCCACCAGTACTTTCCATAGACTCCCCAGATTCACCGCGCTTCTCTGCAATCGGCAGCTTCGGCAGATCCGGCCCAATCCGTGTCAGCATCGCGCTCATCTCTTCTGCATTAAAGGGCTTAAGCAAATAATCCTGAACGCCTGTGCGCACCGCTTTTTGCAAATATTCGAACTCGTTATGCCCGGAAATGAATACAATCGCCATCCGCTCGAACCGAACCTTGAGCCGCTGCGCCAGTTCAATCCCGTCCATGAACGGCATATTAATATCGATCAGTGCCAGGTGCGGCTTGTGTTTCTCTGCTTCCTGGAGCGCCTCTTGTCCATTTCTCGCCTCACAGCAGACCTGGAAGCCATGACGTTCCCAGTCCATTTTCAGACGCAGAAAATCACGAAATAACGGCTCGTCATCAACAATCATCACTTTATACACGCTATGCCTCACTTCCCTTTTTCAGCATCGGCAAAGACAGCTCGACCCTTGTCCCCTCTCCGGGGATGCTATGCACCATAATTCCGTATTCCTCTCCAAAATACAAATTCAACCGTTGCTGAACACTATACGTACCGATCGAACGCGCAACCGACTCGGATGAATCCCGTGACATAATAGCTTCTACCTGTGCGGCCTCCATCCCTACCCCGTTATCCTCTACCCGGATGATGACCTTGCCGTTCTGACTGAAGGCGGATATACGGATGAAGCCCTTGATGCCTTTGGCCTTCAACCCATGATAAATCGCATTCTCCACCAGAGGCTGAAGCGACAGCTTCGGAATCGGGGTGCCCGCCAGCTCAGGCGGAATGTCAATCTCGTAACGGAATACATCGGGATAGCGGATCTGCAGAATCGTCAGATAGTCGTCCGTCAGCTCCGTCTCCTTCTCCAGAAGGATGAGCTCTCGTCCTTTATTCAAGGCCGTCCGGTAAAAATCAGCCAACGCCTTGGTCGTATCTCTCGCTTCATCATGACGGTCCAGCTCATTCAGCGCATAGATGGTATCCAGCGTGTTGTATAGAAAATGGGGCTTGATCTGTGCGCTCATCAAGGCGAGCTCAAATTCACGCTTGCGATTCTGCTCCTGCCTGACTGTGTCGAGCAGCTCCCGCACCCGTCTAACCATATAGTTAAAGGCCTCGGCAATCGTACCGATCTCATCCTCGGAACGTACATGCGCTACGGTATGTATATCCCCGTTCACTACCTTTCGCATCGCCCCAGTCAGCTGCTCCAGCGGACTGACGACCATTCGGGACAGAAAGCTCGCACCAAGCCAGGAAAATACCAGGCAGAACACGCCAATCGCTGCGGTTAATCCGACATTCTTGCGTACATCTGCCATAAGCAAATTCAGGGACACAACATTCACGAGCTTCCAGTTCATCCGGTCATAATTGACTACTGTAATCAGATTACCGTTCTCCTGGAACGAGCACGCTGCAGCGGAAGAGTGACCGGCGCAAGACTGCATGGACAGCACCAGCTCGGAGCTAATCGGTTGCATCAGCTGCGCATGATCTTCAGCTACGACCACCTGGTTGCCCCTATCGAGAAAATAGTAGGCTTTCGGCGTGGATGCATCACTGGATTTCAGATATGCAGATAACCGCTCCTCCTTCACCAGCAGGAACAAGGTCCCGTATACTTCCCCATTGTCGATGTGAATGACCGTCTTGCGGAGCGTCAGAATCGGAGAGGCCGGGTCCGGTGTCAGCATGTCTCTGCGTTCCATGTCGATCCAGCTCGCACGCCCATAGCTGTCCATCTCCTGACCGCTAACCACCAGCTTGCGGATACGCTCGGCATCCCCTTTCTCGTCATAGGAGGAGTATATGTTCCCGCTGCGATCCACGAATACAGCTCCGTCTACCTCCTTGAAGATCGATACATCTATGGACAGGCGGCTCTGCATCAGATTCGCAAAACGCGTCTTCTCGACCGTGGATTCCGGAGACCCGCCATTCGATTCATACAAACGGTTAATATTCGTGACCATAATATTCGCGGCGGTCTCTACACTGCTGAAAATGTAATCGGTTCTAGACAAAATCAGTTGAGATTCGTCCATCACATTGCTGGTTGTCCGCTCAATCAAGGAGCGGCTGAAGATTTGGCTCGATCCGGCACCAAGAATAACCAATGATAACATGATTAAGGGAAGAAACAGGGCAATGACCTTGCTCTTGAAGCGCAGCCGCCCGAACCATTGATGTGCCAAAGACAAGTACTTGTACATGATTCGCCCCCGCAATTCGAAGAATACTCATCATGTTAACACAACTCCTCCACAGAGGAGTAGATAGAAAATGCTAGAAAGCCGGGGAAGATGTAAGCGGTTATTGAAATCGCTTGTAGAGTGTGATAGGCTCAAGATATTGTTTTAGTAAAATTATTAACTAAAAGGTGTGAGCGCAGTTGGCAACGATCAAGGACATTGCCCGGCAAGCCGGCGTATCCGCCGCAACCGTATCCAGAGTTCTCAATAATGACCTGTCTCTGTCCGTGAGCGAGGATACCAGAAGCAATATATTCGCCATTGCGGAACAGCTCCAATATAAGCCCAAACGGCTCGGACAGCTCAAGCGGAACATGCAGCGTGCCGGCAAAACGGTCTCGCTGCTGCTCTGGTGCTCCATTGAGGAGGAGCGTGATGATCCTTACTATGCTTCCATCCGGCGCGGAATCGAGATGCGCTGCGAGGAGCTTGGGCTAGCACTGGGCCAGACCTTGCGAGGACGCCTCTCCATAGCCCAGCTGCAGCCTGCCGACGGACTCATCGTAGTCGGTGGCGTCAACCCGGAAGAAATCACATCGGTCCCGATCAACAAGGAGGCTATCGTCCTGGTCGATCAGTATCAGGAACTAATGGACTATGATACGGTGCGGGTACATTTTCGCCAAGCGGTCGATCAGGCGCTAAGCCATCTACTGGAGCTTGGACATCAACGCATCGCCTTCATCGGCGGCGAGAGCACTGGAGAACGACGGGCACACTATTTCAAGAAGTTCATGGAGGAGCGAGGACTCTTCAATCCTGAACTTGTTCGTGTAGGAGCTTGGAGCAGTGCTGACGGATACCGCATGATGAATGAGCTGCTGGCAGAGTCGGAGCGGCCTACGGCTGTATTCGCCGCCAGCGATCCGCTCGCCGTCGGCGTGCTGCGCGCGCTTCACGGGCACGGGCTGCAGGTACCGCAGGATATGGCTGTCGTCGGGTTCGATGACATTGAGATGGCTGCTTATCTGCAGCCCGCGCTCACTACCATCCGAGCCTATCCCGAGCAAATGGGCCGCGCCGCCGTACAGCTGCTCTCCGAGCGACTTGAAGGGCGGGAAGCCCCGGCGCATAGTGTGATCGGAACCAAGCTTATTGTAAGAGAAAGTTCTCGCCCTGGGACGCTTGAAGCGAATCCCGGGTGATCCGCACGGCACGATGACATTATTATTGCTTCAGGAGAATAATGGTCACGCATATTTGAACTTCAAGTACCGACGGCTATAAGCCTGATCGGGCAACAAATCATTTTGAACCCGGGAGTGAATCTGATGAATATCCATGTAGACGAGACACTAGGCCTGTTTCATTTGCAGTCCAAAGACAGCAGCTATCTGTTCCAAATCATTGAAGGCTATCCTGCCCATCTGTATTGGGGTGCGCAACTGAACCACGATGCCAGTCTGGGGCACATTCTGGAGCTGCGGGAGCGCTGCTCGTTCTCTCCGAATCCGATACCTGCGAATCGTACGATCTCACTGGACACGCTGCCTCAGGAATATCCGCAATTCGGCACCAGTGACTTCCGTCAGCCCGCTTACCAAGTGAAGCTGGAGGATGGCAGCAGAATTACCGAGCTGAAATACAGCGGCTACCGCATCGTCCCTGGAAAGCCCAAGCTGACAGGACTTCCTGCTGTCTATGCAGAAACGGATGAGGAAGCTACGACGCTCCACCTGTATCTTAAGGATGATTATTCAGGCCTTAAGGCAACTTTGCTGTACACCGTTTTTGCCAATCATAGTGCGATTGCACGCTCCACTTTATTTGAACATGAGGGCAAGGCTGCACTTCACCTCGAAGAAGCCATGAGTGCATCCGTAGATTTCAGCGACTCCGAGTACGAGGCTCTCTATCTGTCGGGTGCCTGGGTACGCGAGCGCCATATTCAGCGGAAAGAGCTCGGTCCTGGCGCCTTGCGTCTGGACAGCCGCCGCGGCTCCAGCAGCCACCAGATGAACCCATTCCTCGCCCTGCTCCGTCCGGACGCCACTGAGGATCTTGGCGATGTATACGGCTTCAGCCTGGTGTACAGCGGCAATTTTGTCGCACAAGCCGAAGTTGAACAATTCGGACAGACCCGGGTCAGCATCGGAATCAATCCGTTTGATTTTTCGTGGCAGCTTGCGCCCGGAGAGTCGTTCCAAACGCCTGAAGTCGTGATGGTGTATTCCGGTCAAGGGCTGGGAGGCATGTCTCGTACCTATCACCGCCTGTACCGGACTCGTCTATGCCGCGGCAACTTTAGGGACGAGGTGCGTCCGATTCTAATCAATAACTGGGAGGCGACCTACTTCAATTTCGATGCTGACAAGATCGAAGCGATCGCGAAGGAAGCCAGTCCGCTCGGCATTGAGCTCTTCGTCCTTGACGACGGGTGGTTTGGCAAGCGTGATAATGATGACAGCTCTCTTGGGGACTGGTTCGAGGATCGACGCAAGCTGCCGGGCGGTCTAGCTGATCTGGCCAAGCGCGTCAATGATAAAGGCATGCAGTTCGGCCTGTGGGTCGAGCCGGAGATGATCTCGCCAGAAAGTGAGCTGTACCGCAAGCATCCGGACTGGTGCCTGCATGCGGAGGGCCGCCGTCGTACGGAAGCCCGTTCCCAGCTTGTGCTTGATCTGTCGCGCAAGGAAGTATGCGATTATCTGTTCGACACGCTAAGCGCCGTATTCTCCTCGGCCCCGATCACTTACGTGAAGTGGGATATGAATCGGAACATGACGGAGGTAGCCTCGGCGTCTGCTTCCCGTGAGCGGCAGCAGGAGACGGCTCATCGGTATATCCTTGGGCTGTATGATCTGCTGGAACGCCTGATCACCAGCTTCCCGCACATTCTGTTCGAAAGCTGCTCCGGCGGTGGCGGCCGCTTTGATCCAGGCATGCTGCACTATATGCCGCAAACCTGGACCAGCGATGATACGGACGCTATCGAGCGATTGGCGATCCAATACGGTACGAGCATCGTCTACCCGGTCAGTACGATGGGTGCGCATGTATCGAATGTACCGAACCATCAAGTACACCGTACCACCTCCCTTACCATGCGCGGCGACGTGGCCATGAGCGGAAATTTCGGCTATGAGCTTGATCTGACCGCACTATCCGCGGAGGATAAGGCTCTGGCAGCAAGACAGGTCGCCCAATACAAGGAGATCCGTTCTCTGGTACAGCAGGGGGATATGCACAGACTGCTCAGCCCGTTCGAGGGACGCGGCAATACGGCCTGGATGTTCGTGAACGAGGATCAGTCGGAGGCATTCGTGGCCTTCTTCCGTGTGCTGGCCGAGGCCAATGGACCGATTCGGCGTCTGAAGCTCAAAGGACTCGACCCGAACAAGAAATATCGACTCGAATCCGGCACTGATGCTGCTGGCAATGAAACATCCCCATTCCGACAAGCCTTTGGCGGACAGAGCTTCGGTGGCGATCAGCTGATGCGGATCGGTCTCGTCATCTCAGATCTCCAAGGCGATTTCGCCAGCCAGACCTTCCGTCTGCGGACTGTGGAGTAACAGAATACGCTATGATTTGAGCTAATGTTCATTAGAGAAATAAAGTAAAGCAGCTAGCCGGCAGGGTAACAAAGAAACAATATAAGTGCGCCAGCTTCATCGCATATGTATATGCAAGCAGCCAGTTAAAGAGGGTCCCCCTCGATAACTGGCTGCTTTTTTCGTCGTTATACTTTAGCAAAATGGCTTTTGATTATCTCGGCGGCCCGCTTGAAACCGCCGGCATGCCGTAAAGATTCGCCGATAAGATAAGCCTGCTGTTTGTAGCGCGGATTGCTCAAAACCTCTGTTAATGCCGCTCTCAAATCTGTTGCGCTTAGAGCATGTTTGTTTAAAGTGATGCCCCCTCCCAACTCCTGTACCCGTTTGGCGACAAGAGGCTGGTCCGAAGTTAATGGAATCATCACCAATGGCACGTTGTAATAAAGGGCTTCACTCGCACTGTTCATCCCCGCATGTGTAATAAAAACATCCGTATGCTGCAGCATATCGAGCTGTGCAATGTATGGTTTGACGATAAAATTGTCAGGAATCCGATCAGCCAGCGGCTCCATATCCGTGTATTTTCCTGAGGACAGAACAACATTCACCGGCAAATCTCCCAAGGCTTCAAAACAAAGCCGATAGAAATCCAGATCCTTATTTAAAATGGTGCCCATGGAAATGTACACCGTTTGCGGATAACGTTCACGAAGCAGCTTGAACGAGAAGGTCGGTGCATCTTGGCGCGGTATGATCGAAGGACCCGTAAAAATAAAACTATCGTCCAGCTTATCTGCATGCGGCTGAAAATAACGGCTTGTATATACGAGCTTTAACCGACCTGCATGTGACGGAATCTCTTCCAGCGCTGGAACCTTCACTTGAAACTCTTGAGCTAACTCACGAATTATCTTCCTCGTGGCCTCATACAGTCCCCCGCTATCCGTCTCCTTGTCATTCGATCCTTGGCCAGCCCCTAGAGGTTCTACAAAAGCAAAGGAGGCGATCGAACACACCGCAGGAATTCCCAGCTTTTCTGCAAGAATAGTCCCTCCCCAGCCTATCAGGGAATCAAAGATCATATAATCGAACTTTTGATGTTCAATCACTCGAAGTACCTCAGGGACGATTTTTCGAATGATGCCGCCTGCCATCATATAAATGAACCGATAAGGATGTTTGTACTCCTGAGGTTTCAATACCGGGTCATGAGAGAAGGCATCTTGAGGAAATGGATAGGTAAGTAATTGGGCTCCGGTTTGTTCAATTCGGGAACGGTACTCCTCAGAACACACATAGACAACTTCCTCGCCATGGTCAATCAACTGAGTAACTAATCCTAATGACGGATTCACATGGCCTTCAGCCGGAGTAATGACAACTAACACACGTGCCATCTGGTTTACCTCCCTATAAAATAATAATTTCCCCCGTTCTTCGTGATGGATTTTAACGACGAACCGTTATTTGTTATATGGGAAGATTCTCCTTCGCGTGGCTTATCGGATGATGTTCTTGATGAACGATCAGCGCACCGCCTGTACCGATGCTCAATGCCACATAGAAGGAATCTACGAATTGGAGATGGCGGACATTTTCCTCTCTTTCTTTCGGCACGTTACAAGCTCTTGTCCTTGACTCAGGTCAAGAACTTGTAACGTTCATACCAAAAAGTCGCTAATTTAGCGACATCAGTGGGCATTTTGGAAGTTATGAGTATTTCTTTGATAATAAAAAAAGAAGTTTTTCTTTTACATCCACCCAATCGGTGTCTATTATGCTGTAAAAAACATTATCATGAATGGATCCGTCGGCCTTTACTCTATGCTTACGGAAAACTCCTTCCTTTACAGCTCCAATTCGTTCGATTGACCGTTGTGATCGAATATTTTGTCCACTCACGGAGAATTGCACGCGTATTAGATTCAATTCTTCAAAGCAATGCTGCAGCAGAAGGAATTTGCACTCCGTATTGACACCTGTCCTCCAATAGTCCGGTGAGAGCCATGTCCATCCAATCTCAGCATTTCTATTAATCATATCCAGTTCGCCTATTCGAGTGGTTCCAATGATCTCTCCTGAAGCTTGGTCAAAAATGGTGAAGGGGAGCTGTGTTCCTTTGTTTTTGTTCGCCAATGCATCTGTCAGCACTTGATCCAGTTCTTCCGTTGTATTCATCGTTCGCCAGGTGTATTCCCATACATTTGGAGACATCAAGACTCTGATTAATTCCGCCTTGTGGCTATCTTCCATCGGAACGAGTGTAACTATGTTCCCTTCTAGAACGAAATTCGTATTTTCTTGCAGGATAACCACTCTCCTCCGTCTACTTATATATAATATAGATACAAAGTAACGAAGTGAGAAGGGACAATCCGTAAAAATTTTTTTTGGTCCTCTATATTCATTTATAATAAACGTTCGAAATACTCGCTGGTTTGCTGTTTCATTAAACTTATCTGCCCATTCGTTGAACAAAAACAGTCAATCGCAATGATCAACTCATTTATTTCATTTTCCTTTTGTAGAAGACTCTTGACCAAAAGAAAATTGCATTTCCGATCAGCAAAATAGTAAACTCCCAGCCCGTTTTACCTTTCGAGATTAAATTGATTAATGACCAAACCAACAACGCCAAAGTAAAAAAATACGCCGGCAGCTGTTGTGTTGCTGAGCTATAAGTCTCCCTTTCGTTGAAAAAATGGAGTTTTTCAACCTCTTCTTTCGACACCTAATAAACTATTTAATGATGTGACTTGATTTGAATCTCCATTGCTCCCTGAAAAGAAAATAAGTACTTCGCAAACTATATTGAATCATCAGGTAGACAAACGATGCCGTCAATCGTTCAAATTATTTACTTTTTATTTGCAAAAGTAAAATGCTACAATGATGAAATCTTTTTAATTTTGATCGGGGGCAGACCGTTGAAAAATCTCATTCCTTTTCCTGAATATAACTGAATATAGGGAAGGATGAGTTCAATGCTAACCAAATCATTTCATAGACTCTGGCTTAGTCAAGCTCTATCTATTTTAGGAGCTATTAGGTGGTGCTTGCTTATCCTCCTGCATGATCAGCAAAGTCAGCAGCAACACACACCAAACTCCAGCCGGTTCTTGGAGACGCTCACTTCAAGATGGATGGCGAAATTATTTTATGTTACCGAAGTTACGTGTCTTGTTATGGATGGATCTTTGGGAAGGCTTATTTAGAGGTGTATTCGCTGGGGCGCTATTGCTCGTGTTCGTAGGCGAACGACTACATGTTGGCGATGTATGGTGGGGTTGGATAAACGGCGCTAATTTAGGTGGTTTCGTTCTTATTAGCATTCTTATGAGCCGTTTGTCGAACGAAATGTGGAATCTTGGGCTCATGCTAGCTGTGGGCAGCGGATGCGTTGCTGCACTAACACTCGGCTTCAGCTTTTCTACTAGCCCGCTGGCGACACTATTTATCATGTTTGCAATTGGGGCTTCCCAAGCCATAAAAGATTTAGCGGAACGTACTTCTTACCAAACAAGCGTTCCAGCTTCAGAGCTACCACCGTTATTTGCCGCCCAATCGTCACTTACCTCAATTTTATATGGAGTATCTTTATTATTATCCGGCTGGCTAGCGGATACCGTAGGTATTCAAATGCTATATATCTATGCATCGGTTGATTTTCCCTCTCTTTCGTGGGTGCTCTTATGTACCGAAAGAATGTACTGCAAAAAAATAGATACAACGATACGGAAGACATGCCCATTAAGGAGTTAATGAAGTCAGACTTATAATAATTAATTTGTCAGCTTGAACATTTTTATGTATATGGTACTTCATAAACTTTAAATGCATGTGATCAATGTTTAGATATACCATCTAATTGGTAATTAATCGGACTATGTTCTTGTCCATTCCGGCAATCGGTACAAGTTCTTGTTCTTAGCTTGGGACAAGAATTTGTACCAATAAAATAAAAAAGCCGCTGATTCACTTAGAATCAACGACTTGTACATACGGCCTTTTCTGGGCTCAATAAATTCACTCATGCTCTACGTCTGCATGAGATGTATGCTTGACCCCGTTGTCTGCATAATGCCAGTAGTCGCCAGCAAGTCCTTCGATGATCGATCCGCTGGCCCAGGGCATCAGGCAAAACCAGGTGCTGGCTGGTGAGCCATCCGCATACTTTTCGGTGACCAACCCTTCCGAGTGACAGAACCGTTCGGACATCCATCCTTTTTTGCCATATCCGAATTCCTGATCATAGCGATTGTAGGTCTGGCAGCCCCAACCGATCGTATCCATCATCCGCTGACGTACATAGGAATCTTCCCGCAGCTGCACATAGTATAATAACTCGTCCACCAGGTTACTGGACATGGGGTGAATGTGCGGATTAGCTACGGAAGTAACACTTCCTCCGGAACTGGACCAATTTAATGTACTGAGCGGCGGAATCTTGACAGGTGAGTTGTAACAAAATTTGAAACTGAACTCATAGCTGATTGCATCTCTCATGTGGTCGAGAAGCAGATCGTCCCCAGTCAGCGCGTGTAGAAACCGAACAGCCTTGATGTAAGCCAGAATGCCTTCCGAATCAACCGCCTTATCCGCATCAAGCGGAGCACCGTAACATTCCATATGTTTGACATAGGTTTCATAGTAATGGGCTTCACTTCGTCTCAGTTCATCCAGTGAGGTTAAATCTTGGGTTAGCCAACTGTAATATGCCATGGCAGCAAGACACCAGGCTCCACTAAAGGCATCATATTCAAGACCTGCTCCTGTTCGCTCTGACAAAATAGTAGGATATTCTCCATCCGTATTTTTCGTACACTCCAGTCGTTCAAGCACCTGCTTGACATAACCAAGCCAATCATCGTGCCTGTGATTACGAATGCGCTTCTCATAATCGTAACACTTGAGAATATAGAACATCGCCTGCGCGACCAGGTAGGAAGAATGCCCCGGCGTACGCATCCCGTCGAACCACCATCCTTTAATGCTCCATTTGCCGTCCTGATAGGCATCGTAAGGAAGACCGGATTTAGGATTCATGGCATTTTCGATAATATTCGTAATGCAGGACAATGCCTGCTGCCGCATGGGCTCATTATTCAGACGAAGTGCAGCCATCAGCATCGGTGCAGCTATAGTCATGCCATTGGTCCAACTGATCGAGATAATTTTGTTGAAACGGTAATTTCCGGTGGCAGCGTCTTCATATACAAAAGTGGAGTAATGACGATCCTCTGGAAGCCAGGCATATTCGTGGATGGCATTGGATAGATCCGATACCGTTGTCTGAATGTTGCTTCCTTCTCTTGGCTGCTCATGATAGCGCTCATAGATCGACTCTATCGCTGGATTGATACCAAGCTCCGATGCTGACTCATAGTGATACAGCTCAAGGGCGAATACAACCGACTCCCCTGCCTCCAGTTCGAAGCAATTCTCCCCGAGGGAAGCTCGCTCATGAACTAGTCTTGATTTGATAAACAGCAATGGAGCATTCTCATATCCCAACGTGTATCCGACCGTCCCTTTTTCAACGGAACAAGTGAATCCACCGTATTGTACAAACGTTCCCTTCATCCCTGGATACCACTGCTGCTTCTGCCCTCCTGTGTTAATCCAATAAGGACTTGCGCTTAGGCCAAATATCTGTCCTGTATCATAGACCAGTGCGGTCGGGTGAGACAGGCGATCGCTTCGGACCATCCACCATGGTGATGAAGGACGGGACGGATTTCCCTCCCTGATTCTCGGAAACTCATTAGGAACATTTTGCGGGGCTTCACCCCGATTACGCCCATACATAAAAGCAGGCAAAAAGAACCTCGGATTCTGCTTGTCAAACGGCAGCTCTACATGAATAACTCCGGCCCAATGGGTGTCCCCTTCATTGCAGATACGTATACGGACTTGCCAAGGGTCCTCTGCCCTTCCCGTCCCGCCTTCTATTTGTACGTCAGCCTTCAGATCATGCTCGGTCAATGACGTATACTCTACGTTCTCCTGTACTCGGTTTCGTGCCGTGAAAATCAGTTCCATTATTTCCTCCAATCGCGTTGTAAGATGCTCATTTCGAAAACGCTTGCAAATTTTAATTCCAAATGCTAATATGGTTACATTTTAAAGGTTCAGGTGTGCAATTTCATTGCATAAATCATTATAATTATTGCGCGAAATAACAAGGAGGTCACATTATATGGATGAATCTTTGGAATATCTGTTCGATCCCATTCAGACTGATCTGTTGTATCTTCATCGTATTACCACCTACAATATGGGCACATTCTATCATCGTCATAATGCGTATGAGCTTTATTTGTTCCTTCGGGGACATGTGAATTTCTATATTGAGAATCGCTGTTACCATTTGCAGCCTGGCGATCTGCTTGTTCTCAGCCCGCAAGAGATGCACCGTTCCTTTGCGCTGGACAAAAATGAATACGAGCGAATTACGATTAATTTGAAAAAGTCATATATAAATCGCCTGTCCACCCCAACGACCAACTTGTCAGCATGTTTTGACTATCGTCCTAAGGGCAAGGGCAATATCGTGCATCTGGAGGAGGAACAACTGCAACAAGTGCTGCAATTAACGAGTGAACTTGAGTCTATTCTCTCTTCAAGCGATTATGGCGCAGATATCATGAGAAACAGTGTGATCGCTCAACTACTGGTCATAACGAATCTTGCTTTTCAACATACGGAGTTCGTCCCAACGGACATTATGCCCGAACTGGTTCGGAAAACGATGGATTATATTGAATGCAATTTGGCGGGGGAACTGACGCTTGAGCATTTGTCAGAGGTGTTATACACGAACAGCAGCAAAATTAGTCGACAATTCAAGAAACATACCGGACTCACGATTCGATCATACATTCTGAATCGGCGCATCGAGCTGTCTAAACACTATTTGACTGAGGGCATGAGTATAACGGAGGCGTGTTATCAGTCGGGTTTTGGAGACTATGCCAATTTCATTCGCAGCTTCACCAAGCAGGTGGGGACTTCTCCTGGCAAGTTTGCCAAAAACGGAATTCATGCTGAACTTTAATCAAGCACATCTTAAATTGAGGTGAATATATTGCCCGGCGTCCTGCATCAGCTGATCTAAACAATCCATGATGGCATTCGCATCGCCGCCCGCCAGCAAGCAATCAGATTCTCCTCCTGTTCAGCCTTAAGTACCGGGACGGAGATTTGATAAATACGCTTGTGTCCATACTCCACCATATGGTTCCAGTCCGTATAGATAAAGTTGCCTGCAATTCCTCGGCTTCACGGGAAGCCTTCTCCCACTCGCTCGGTCCTGCAACTCTGGAGCTGATCAGTATGCCCGTATCTTCATAGCGCTTCAGCAGCAGGCTCGGTACTTCAATCTCGTCCTCTAGAATAAGATGCAGTCACTGCTCCGTGTCAACGAACAATCACCTCTCAGCAATGACGCCCGGATAGGGAACCCCCTCCAGCCAAGCATGAATATCCGTCTGCCCCATATTTCCAGGTCCATCAGCATAATAATCCATCTCCAGCCTGTGCAATCCCGCGCACTTGGCCTGAACTGTTTCAGCCAGGCGGATGGAAACTGCAGTTTAAGTATCCAGACTTCAGGCTGTGGCGCTTCCAGTAGCCCGGAACCGCCACGTTGCTCGGAAAGCTGCCCGTAAAAGGTATCATACAGCCGCTCCAGGCAGTGTTCGACCTCGCCGAAAGCAGTTGATGATCGGAACGAAGGATGATCGGAAGGCTCATGCTATTCTTTCAAACTCCGGGTATGCGGTACATTCGACTTCGAATAATGGCTTTGCGCTACCGGATGATCATGCCGTTAAGCATCCCGAATATATTGCGAGATTGCTGGCTCATCATGAAGTACCGCCGCCTAGAACCAAAACTTCCGACTTGAATCCCGCGATCCGGCACGGTGGAACATTGACGACACCCACGTTCTGTTTTCCAACGACATCTTCAGCTGTATATCTTTTTGTAATTTGTGCGCTGGAAGACCTGATGCCAATTTCTGCGCCAAAGTCAATTTCCGGTTTGATCGCCGGGACTTTGGCTTTGCAAAAAATTCAGCACTAATAACTGTGCCTACACGAAGATGCAGTGTTTTAGAAAATCATCCAATGCTGCCATACGCAATTTCTCCCCGCATCCAGACTTCTGCGTGTCTCTCTGCAAATTGTTGGAAGGAAACAGGCGCATTCCCAGTCACTCTCATTACAGTATCCGTAATTCGATCTTCCGCTCCTTCCTCGCGAATTTTACGGTCGAGTTCGGTCATGATCTCAGCATACTCCTTACTTAACCCTGCCGCTAGCCAGCTGCGGATCAATTCATCGTCGGATATTGACCGGTGTGTAATCTTTCTACCCGTTACTTCACTAATCATTCGACTAACGTCATCATATGAAAGAGAATCGGGTCCCGTAATGATATGCTCCGTATTATGTGCATCCTCATCAGTAAGTGCTCTATAAGCGACTTCTGCGATATCTTCGGCTGCCACAAAACCAATCTTGCCTTCCCCTGCTGCGCTAATGATCAAATCCTGCTGCGAGATGGTTGTTGCATGCTGACCTTCGGTAAAATTTTGCATGAAATAGGAAGGCCTGAGTACGGTCCATTCCGGAACCGATTGCTTCAGTAATCGATGAACAGGGCCAAATACCGAACCTTCCTCCGGGATGGATGCACTGCTAAGAAATACAAACCGGCTTACTCCCTGCTCCAACGCCGTCTGAATAAATGGCTTCATAACTTTAATGGGTTCCGGATCGCCCACGGGTGCTACCAAATAAACGCGTTCAACATGATACAGGGCAGGAAGAAACGTCGAACTGTCGTACCAGTCGAAATGGACTTGTTTCTCCGGATCTGTAATGGCTTCTGCATTTCTCATGGCAATGGTAAAGGAATGCCCCTGTTGATCCAGCCTTTCCGCAATTCTTTTTCCCGTCTTTCCTGTGCCGCCTGTAATAAGTATTTTTCCATGATTCATCATTTTGATTTTATCTCCTTTTACATGTCGATTTAAAAACTTAATCTTGTGCTGCTTCAAGTAAAACTGCCGGATTCCAATAATCCTTAAAAAGCGTTATCTTCCCATCCTTTAAGTGGAACACGGAAATATACGACTGCCGATACGGTCTTTCTGTTTCTGTCATTACTGCATTGCATGTATACTCGGCAACGATTTTATCTTTGGTTACAAGCAGGTCTGGAGATGAGAAAGAGAGAATCCTCATTCGCTTGAACAGTTCATAAATATAGTTACGAATCTCTTCAATACCAACCAGCCTTTGAGTATAACCCGCGGGAGCATAAGGAAACTCAACGACGGCATCTTCACTAAATAGCGTGAACCATTTTTCGAAATCCTCCGTTACTAAGCTGCTTTGAAACACCTTTAGCATTTCGGTTGCCTGGGCATGCAGAACATTTTCGCTTGTCATATTCATCCCTCCTGTTTTTAATAGACCATTTAGTCCGAAATGAGCAAAAAAATAATTGAATCGGACTGTTTAGTCTAGAATTCCGAAAAATAATAATGAAGCAATGAGTTGGCTTCATTATTGATCTAAGGCAGATAAACTTACTGTGACGTAATCATCCATAACCTTGGGGTCACTCGTCATTTTGGCCAATTGGATCAAGGAGTATCTTGCAAAATTCAAGTAACGAGCCAAAGCTCGAAGGTCTCGGTCACTCGCAATTTCTCCATTCTCCTGTCCCCGAACCAAAGCTGCATAAAAGGCTTCTTCCAGCGTATTCAAATCCTCCAATAAAAATGATCTGATCTCCATATCATGAGGCATCTGATCAATGGCTGAAAAAATAATAAAGCATTCCTTTTGCCGGTTCTTATCCTTTAATACCTTTGCTGCTTCATGAAATACATAAGCTATCCCCTGCTTTGCAGATTCAGAGGTCGCTAAATACTTCATGGCTGCGCTGCTCTTTTCATTTACGTAATGCTTCAAAGCAAGGATGAACAAGTCTCTTTTCGTACCATAAGTGTCATACAAGCTTTGCCGGGCAATACCGAGTCCTTTCAGCAGCTGAGGCAATGAGGTTCCCTCATAGCCGTAATGTCCGAAAACCTCCATAGCTTTACGAAGTACTTCCAACGTATCAAACTCTTTGTTTCTTCCCAATTTCACCCTCCTTTGATCGTCATTATATATTTTTCAGACTAAACAGTCAAGAAAAAAAGCGACATATCTACACAGATTTAGGTGAGAAACCTCCTTCCCCAACCTCTAATCGAATCGATGATACATTGCAGCGTTTTTGATGATCATGGCAGCCTGCCCTATGCGCAGAAACCTTTCCTGATCTCTAAATCAAATATGACGCCTCTTATGATTTTCCCTTCTTTGAAACAATTTTAATCAACGGAAATGAACATCTACTTCATATAACTCCAAAACATTTGCTTTTCGTATCCATATTTGGTACGGTTGCATGCCATGGACAAGGCAACGGATGTGTTGCTTATCTATCAATTCACTTCGATATAAATCTTCTACTACGTGGATCTCCCTGCAAATTCTCGGCTCTGTTCGGCATCCTCACCAATGATAGGTACTTCGAAAACTCTGCCCCTTCCGTAATGTGTACACCGACCACAAGAAAGTGGCAAACACTGCGTCTTCTTAACATGGAATAGTCCCCTGTTCTTGTCCTCCGACAATCGACAGAAGACTATTTCATTTTGTTTTCCTATTAACCCAATCCATGTGAAGCCAAAAGAATAATATATCTTATCACTTTGAGGAGGTTGATCTCTATGACATTGGTAAGATACTCTACTGGTCCAGTTGAAAATGCTATTAATTTGTCGACACTTCCGGGAGAATCCAGAACTTTTTTCGCAAAGGCAGTTAATAACGGAAGTAGCACTGCTAAGGTGCGTATCCGTTTATTCCGTTTGAATGGTGAAAAAACTTTGGTTAGATCCGTTATTTTCACTCTTGCACCAGGCGCTTCCAGCTTCCGAGTTCTGAACGTGGCTAATTTGGTTCAATTTGAAGTGGAGTATACTACAAACAGCAAACATGTCCTTGTGTCAGGATGGGGTAAAAACGCATCTGGCCGACTCGTTGCAGCTCATCGCTTCTCACCTACTGAATTGGCGAAGAAGCGTATTAAAAAGCATAGATAATAATTAATAGCTTGGAGATCCACCTGCTTCCGCAGAGGTGGGTCTTTTTTTGTATGTATCTCTAATCGGTATATGCTCCTCTGCCGCACTTCCTCCATACCAAATCTGTCTGCTTCCCATCCTGTCGTAGAATAATAGGAGGTCTCAAATCGTGGCCCGCACCGTCCAAAGGCCACATGGCATGTTTATGAGCAAATCCCTTATCCTTCAGCCTGTTCATGATTACTCATTCATCCTTGCGAAAAGCCATACCCCATCGTCTGTTCCCGAAGTGAAAGTAAGCCCGCTATTGTCTCATCCAATAAGGATCTGGCGTATCTAGAAATAGCCCTTCGGTTTACCGGATGCGCCTGCCAAAACAAAAACACCTCCAAGGATGTTTCCATATCTCAGGATATGGTTGCATTCTCTTGAAGGTGTTTTGTTTTCGTATGCCGTCGGTCCATGATAACACATGGGCGAGTTGTTATAGGAATTCCGTATTACAGGTATTGCACGGCGATGGAGTAGAACATACCGTCCGAATTGAAGTTACCTACAATCGTAGGGGCTCCTTTTTTCTCAAAAACAACGCGGTCAGATGGGAAAGCTTCCTTCGTTGCTTTGTATCCGGTCAGATCAACACCAAACCAATTTTTAGCCTGCTCCGTAGCTTGTGCTAGCAGCTGCTTTTCGGTGAGTGCTTTGATACTTTTTTCATATTTATCAATAACATCCTGATCCTTGCCATACAGATCATCTGCCAATGCTCTAGCGTTCACACTTTGGACATCAAGCGTTTTTTTGTCGATCTCTATCCACGTCCCGAAATCACCATCCACGAACATGAACTCATACACTTGTTTAGTCCCTTTTTTAATAAGAGAGACACCGGCCAGCTCTCCCTGTTCCACACCTTCCAGTTTGTCGAAAACAGCTTCCGCAGCATCTTGTACAGAAGAGTCTACCGCATCCAGTTGAATTGACTCGGAAGTGTGGCTCAGCTTGTCATCATTAATGTAGTAGGTCAGATTGTCAGTACTGATGTTAGCATTACTAATTTTTCCTTTTGCATCAAAAATAACATTGCTGTAAGGGGATTTTTTAATGGAATAGGACCATTCCTTCGCGCCGAAGGACTCACCTTTGTCAAGTTTATAAGCAGTGCCCGTTATTTTCTTTAATGTTTGCTCCACTTTCTTGACTGCCGCAGCAGGTGCAGTTGTTGCGTTTTTTTCAGCTGCAGTAACCGTTGATCCGACACTGGCTGCACTAGCCTGTGTTTGAGAATAGGCCATAGAAGTGGCACCAATGATTCCTGCCAGTGCTACAGAGCTGAGTACTTTGTACATCTTTTTCATAATGGTTCCTCCATATTGTGTAATTTGTTTTACACCTATATAACGCTCAAGAACCTAGCGATTGTGACATAAAATATTTTTTATCCTAAAATTATGATTTTCAAGAAATGAAAATACTTCAAAAGGCCGTTTGCGTCGTTTGCTTAAATGCAAATCATTTTATGAACAATTACTGAATGTTTTGAATTTAAACTATATTCGATGTATCGAATGCACTACAATGTGTAGTAAGTGATTATATCAATTTATATATATCGGAGGGCTTCTTATAATGGTACTTACATTATTAAGCATATTAATGATTGTGTTATTGTCCGGATACATGGTTCTGAACACCCATAAACAAAAAAGCAGAATCACGGGCATGCCTGGAATGATGATTGCCATGAGCATTGGAATGATGTCTAGTCTTGCCCTTGGTTTTCAACTGGGCATTGTGTTTGATCATGATTTGGCAGTTCCTTCAATTATCGCTATTTTATTCGGTTTGGGGACCGGTTACTTTACAGGAAAGCCTGTGAGCATACTGGCATCGTTGGATGGTATGTTGGCTGGAATCATGGGTGGAATGATGGGGGCCATGCTCGGGTCAATGCTTGGTTTTACCTATATCATGGCATTGTTTATTGATATCTTGTTTATCCTTATCTTTTGTGTTGTTCTTCAATTAACAAGTTCAAATTCAGTGGAAACCCATAAAACCAAACGTAGCGGGATCAGCGTGCCCTTTATTGCAGGTATCATAACGGTTGCCTTTGGAACGGTTTCGGTCGGTTTACTGCTTTTTAATCAGTATCAAGATCATCGAGCCTCAGCAGTTTCTTCCCAAAATAAGCAACAGAGTTCTGCTCAAGAAAATGCAGGCTATAAGGTGATTTCAGTGGATGTAAAATCTAATGGTTTTAGCCAAGACAATATTGTAGTCCAAGCAGGTGTTCCTACAAAATTAAATTTTATAAAACAAACAGGCTATACTTGTATAAAAAGTGTGGAGTCCGCGGATCTGGGCATTGATGTGTACCTTGAAAAGGGAGATAACTTCATTACGTTAAATGATTTGAAACCTGGAACATATCATTTCAATTGTGGCATGTATATGTACTATGGAACGATCACTGTTGTATAACGTGAAATTTTTCCGCCCAACTCCATGTTGGTGAACGCCGAAGTGTAGTTTCCTGAGAGGATATTCTATCTTCATTCTCTTCATTCAATGCGTGGTTTTCACACAAAAGTTAACCGCCCAATGAAAGGCGGTTAACTTAATCCAATGGCTATTCATCTATAGATGCTATTTTTGTCTCCTTTCAGCCCAAAATTTAATCCAGCGTTTTCTTTGACAAGTGTTATAGCGAGTTTACGAACTTTACCTCCGGAAAGTGGCTATCCGGTCCCTTCATTAATATTCCGCCTTTATTTTTCAAATACATATCAAAAAAGTCCAGCATATAGGCATTGATTATGGAGCTCGCTCTCTCAGGCGCAATCTTTCCTGTAATGCCAAGCATGTTGAAAATCGGAGAAATGAACTGGACGTCGGTAAAATTCAAATGCTCTGTATTTTCGATATAGAGAACTTGTCCCCCTTCGTCGACCGTTTCGCGCATCCGTTCAAGCTCCAATTTTTTATCTTCCGTTACTTGATCTTCCCACTCTCTTGTCGAGCCCATACGGTTAAGCTCTGCATCGGTGTAGACCCGGCCATCCATCACCCTTTTTAGTTTTTCGAAATAGCTCTCCGAGTTGATGAACAAAAACGGCTTTCGCAGACCCTCTCGGTCACGCAGTCGATAAAGCCCTCCATCAAGGTCGACTCCAGCCGTGATGCGCGGATCGTAAGAAGCATCATAGGCCGTCGCTCCGCCGATGGAATGGCCGAACACCCCGACATGACCGAGATCCATCCTCCCTTTGAGATGACTTGGAATCTGCCCTGATTGGATGAGCTCGAATTGGTCCAGCACGAACGCCACATCGTCGGTTAGAACTTTTCCTAACTCGTCGCGAACTCTTCTACTCGTCCGGTAATCCTGGTCGGGCGAAAATAAGTCGTTCGTTGTGTCCGTCGTGATTCGTCCGTCCGGAAATTCGGTTGCAATTGTATTGTAGGTGTGGTCGACCACGGCCACGATATATCCGTGACTCGCGAGATTTTCGGCTTGCGACGTGTGAAGGAACCTTGAGGAACCATTGCCTGGATTCGCCAGGATTAGCGGGTATCGAGTCTGTGCCGAAGAAACTTCGGCCCCCGAATAAGCATGACTGGATACGTACTTTAGGTGTTGAAAAGTAAACCCGGGAAGACCATAGCTCTCCGCCATATAAGATAAGATTCCGGTATCGGGGATAAAGGGCGTGTACTTTCCGGTGTCAGCTTGAGCCGGATACCATACCTGAACCATCAACTCCCTCTTGCCTGTCGCGGAATTTCCAAATGTCTCCTCCCGGTTTGAATCGACGAAATGAAAAACTTGCGTGCCAACCTTCAACTTGCCAGTTGGCGCTGGAAAGTCGAATACGGGAAACACATAGAGGAAGCACCCCGTTGTGATTAACCCAATCACGATAAAAAGTCGGCCCAGCACCCTACGGATTCGCGAAGCAGTCCGAACGACTTTCGGCATTATGAAAACGTCTTTAAGCGAAAGCATAAGCATCAGGATCGTAAATCCGTATAAAAATAAAAGCTGAACCCTGTATCCTTCGACAAGCAAATGTGTCACTAAAAAAATGGAGCCTGCTCCGCTTGTCAGAAGCAAAGCTGATCTTCGAATACGTGGATTGAAAATGAACAGGAATGCCAACAAACAAGCACTTGAAAAGAAAAGCAGCATTTCAAAAAACCTCACACCAACTCCCCCTTAAAAATAATCCTATCAATGGATTAGTATAGGGGGACAGCTAGGTTGATGCCATTGATCTAGATGACAATTGCCTTACACTCATGTAAGGTTGACCAGACGCCCAATTTGATTACACTCTTCAGCAAACCAAATATCCCCGTCACTACCTAGCGCAATACCATGCGGTTCTGCATTTTTCATAGGAATCGGATATTCCGTAATCATTCCATCGATCGTTATTCGACCGATCTTGTTGCCGCCCCATTCCGTAAACCAAAGATCCCCGTTCCTTCCAGAGACTATAGCGTGGGGACGAGCGTTCGGCGTAGGAATCGAAAATTCCTTTATTTCGCCTGAAGGCGTAATTCTACCGATGTTATTTGCATTAATTTGCACAAACCAAACAGCCCCATCCGGTCCGCAAGCAATACCGACAGGCCCGGAATTCGGTGTAGGGATTTGATACTCCATCATTTTCCCATCCGTGGTTATCCTTCCGATCGTATTGTTTTGATTCTGTGTAAACCATAACGCCTTATCAGGACCCGTAATAATAAAAGAGGGGAACGTATCCTGGGCAGGCAAATCAAACTCCGTCATTTCCCCTCTCATTGTTATACTTCCGATCTTTCCGCTCTTCATCTGGGTAAACCAAATCCCACCGTCAGGACCTTCTGTAATCCCGAATGGCGCAGAGCCCGAAGTCGGCACATCATATTCTTTGAATTGACCGTTTAACGACATTCTGCCAATCTTATTTGCGTTATATTCTGTGAACCACAGGTCGCCCGCCTGATCCGAAATGATAGACATCGCTCCAGCGTTTTCTGTCGGAATCGAGAATGATGTGATCTTGCCTTTGGCGTCTATTCGCCCGATATGATTGCCCTTTTGTTCCGTAAACCAAATGGCTCCGTCTTTCCCGGCAGTGATTCCGTACGGCCCTGATTCATGATTGCCGACTGCATATTCAATAATCGTGTGTCTCATACGCTTCCCCTCCAGCAAATTACGCAATGTATCTAAATCCCCGTATACCATTGCTTCAATGTATGGATTGATGCTTTCGATATCATTGTCCCAATTCAGAGAAAACTGCGAACTTAAAACAATCGATTTCACTTTTAGATTTGCAGAACATCGAGCAATTCTAGTGCAGCTCGTTATGTTTCCTCCCCAAAAAACAAAGAGGACCTTAAAAGAGCCCCCGATTCGAAATAGGATATTTTTGAACATTGATCTATATGCGGAAATTAATCGTAGATCACATTTTTTCCTTCTTCACTTAATTTTTTTAAAGATGCAAGCATATGATTGATCTCTTCATCGGAGTGTCTTTCCCATGAAGCTAATTCAGCGACTATCTTTAGAGGTGATTTAGATCTATATGAGCGTGTCGGGTTTCCAGGAAATCTTTTATCCGTTAAGTTAGGATCATTTTCAAAATCTCCTAATGGTTCTACAATATAGATCCTTTCTTTTGAATTAGATCTTGCTAATTCCGCTCCCCATTTGGCAGCATTCAATGTTGCAGTAAAGTATATATGGTTAGATTTTTTTTCTTGGTAATTGGATAAGTATTGCGGTTCCAATAAATCACCAATTTTCAGTTCTGCTTTAGTACCATGAAAAAAAGGACCTTGATCTAAGACATCTTTTTTGGCTTCCATACGGATGCACCTCTTTTATTTTTTGATTTGTCTTTAGCAGTATAGTGTAGGAATTACGAAAAAAACAGTCTATAAAAAAAATATTAAAAACGGTATAATTTAAGTAGAGAGAATGATATTGAACAGAAATTGCCTATATAGCAGGTGTATGAAGGATTACCTTCTCCCATGTCAATAAACAAAACTCAACAGGGAAAGATGTGAAGGAATCGTGATAAAGCAAAAGGTATATTACGGAAAAGATATCGAGGTCATGTTTAATCCAGAGGTATGCATTCATTCCGGTATTTGCGTAAAGGGCCTCCCTGGTGTTTTTGATTTAAGCAAACGTCCTTGGGTTAATCCCGATGCCGACACTACGGAGGCCATTGCCCGACATATTGATACCTGTCCAAGCGGAGCACTGACGTATAGACGTCTGGACGATGAAAATTCAACGGAGAAAGAGGAATGAACTTGCATATTGTAGAACATGAAACCGCTAATAAAAGATTCCTTATTCGAGATAACGGCGGCATTGCTGCCGTGATGACATATGTCATTTCAAATCCGGAGCTTTATATTATCGATCACACGTTGGTCGAAAATGCTTACCGGGGACAAGGGCTTGGCGATCAGCTTGTCGAAGCTATGGTGGAATACGCACGGGAAAACGGTATCAAGATTTTGCCCTTATGCCCGTTTGCCAAGGGACGATTCGAACGTTTCTCCGAATACGCGGATGTTCTTCATAAGTAATCACGAATAATATAGTTATGATTATAATAAGATCAAAGAGCCTGAGGGTACGAAATTTCTTCGTTCCTCTCAGGCTCTTCTCCTTTCATCAGTGCTCATTCGTGCATACATCATAAAATCATCCTTCTAACTCATCGCTGTTAACAACACCGCATTCGCATTAAACACACCGTGAACGATCATGCCTGGCAAGAATGTCCACTGATCCATCTTCTTCCACATTTCTGAGCTAGTCATCCTACGGGTTCGGATCTGGTCCATAACGTACAACCGGGCGTTAACCACACTCTTGTTCCGAGGAAACACTTACCTACATATTATATTATGGTTTAAAAATGCCAACCCTCTAAAGAGAATTGGCATTGAGAGATGGGAATGATGTTTAAGTCTGATATGTATTATTTCTATTGAATTACCTCACCTGATCCTGCTTAGAAACGTCCTTGTTTTGTGTCGGCCCAAAGTCTAGGTATACTGCTAGGTTGTTTTTGTATTGGAAAATTGTCTTCGAAGATATTTTTGACTGGGACGATGGAGAAGAATTGTAACAACCGCAAAAATATAAATTAGAATGGACAAGACCTCTTTCGAAGAGAACACCTGAAGAAGACCAAGGATAACAATAATCAGAGATGTTTTATACATTTTACAGCTAATAAAAATGACGGCTAATAACGCAGGGATTAACGCAATGTAGATACTAGCTTCAGCAGCTCCAAAAGCATAATATAAGCTTTCCGAATTGGCATCTAGATACATAAACTTGGCATCCGCTTCTCGAATTTTAATTTGCAGCTGCACCATCGAATATACCAAAATGACTAATTTCAAACTTAGTAAAGCGCGGACCACATGCAACATTACAGGCATCTTCATCTTCATGCAATTAGCTTTCTCCAATCTCTATGTATATTATTTTCCTTAATTATACTTTTCAACAAACCAATAACACATTAGACTTAAGTATGGTTTTTTATTGATCCAAATTCGTAAATGTGTATTCGTTTCTTGACTCCACATTTTCAATTTAAGCGTGATGTTTGAAAGACTTGGAGATAGAAAGAGCATAACGAAATTTAAATCGGATTCAGCATCGGCAAAAAAATAGAAAGAGCAGCCTTCTCACAGGCTGCTCTTGAACACAGAACCTGGACTTATTTAACCAGAAATGAACCGAGGCAGATATATGTTATTCTTTTTTAAACCATGTTTTGGCCTCTTGAGAACTCAATCTCCAGATCACGAACACAGGAAGAATAACCCCAATGATAAATCCTGCATTATGCCAGACCGCGAATTCAGTCAAGCGCAGCACAATCATAATGACTGATAATACCTATTTTTGATATCAGCTGCGATCTTGCTTAGAATGCTCACACTCCTTGCTGTCTCTATATCTACCAATCCGTCATTTGTATAGAAATGCTTGTTGTCAATCCATTTATTTCACCAAAAATGGTTCCTTGATGTTGTACCGAATTGGCGTATAAAATATCTTCTTTGAAGTCAACGGAAAATGATAATGGATAAATTTAGACGATATGATAAAATGAGGTGTGTTCCTTGATGTTGCAAAGAGTCGAGTTTAATGGAGGGCATCTTCTTGAAATGGTTATATGTCGTCATGTTCGCATCCCTATGGCTGCTGGGTATCCTGATGCTGTCACAGCATTTTCGTAAAAACTTTTGGATCGGTCTTTCTCTGCTCTGCGGGGGTATGGCGAGCTTCACCTTTTCCATCCATTTAACAATCGTTCCTTATCTATCTAGCAGGGGCTTGCTCAATCCGCTCTTAAGCAACCTTCTTTATACGTCCAGCATTGCGGCCATAACCGTTTATTTTTACTTGTTTGCGTTTGTTTTTTGCATAAGCGGGGTATGGTTCGGGGTGATCCGTAAGAGCAAAAACGCTATTCTGATCACTATTGCTTTATTCATACCCGCAGCTTGTCTACTTGGCAACCATCTGCTGAACGAGCCTCCAAACATCTTTATCATCAACAGCTTTCGCTGGTGGGACGGATTCTACTTCATCTTGGGCTGCTGTCTTTATTTCGCCTCCTATCTATTGGAAAAGGAAGCTGAAGCAAGACGGTCAAAGCGGCGAATAGCTTTCCTATTCTCGGCAGCGATCCTTTGGGCCTTTTCAACGGATTTCCTAGGCTTTAAAACACTTCGTTTGGAAGAATGGCAGTTTCAATTGGAGAGCAACAATGCGTGGAAGAACAACGTGTTCGTTGTTCTTGGCCTAGTCGTGACCATCGTATATTTTACGCTTAAATACGGGTTTCTCGGCATTAAATTGCGGATCGAACGAGAACGTCTGAATTCCTCAATGCGCGCTCTGACACTGGGGGTGTCTATTCTCAATCATTCCATCAAAAACGAAATTCAAAAGATCAGCTACCTGGCTGAAAAAACAGGAGACTACATACACTCCGGCCAGTCTGCTAAATCACAGCAAACGCTTGAGCAGGTACAGACCGTGGCTAATCATTTGCTCAATATGGTTAGCCGCATTAAAGATAAAGCCGATGATATCGAACTTGAAGAGAGGGAATTGGATATTAACGAACTGATCTCTTCCGTTACGTCCCCTTTAAAACCGCAGCTTGAAGGACGCGGTATCGTCCTTCAAGAGCTGATCGAATCGAAAGGTAGATTAAGATGCGATCCCACTCATCTCAAGGAAACGCTGTCAAACCTGCTCCAAAATGCCCTCGACGTAATGCCTGAGCGAAACGGCACGCTAAGCATTCACGTTTATACAGGGAATAAACACTTGTTGATAAACGTTGCCGACAATGGATGCGGTATCCCGAAGGAGCAGCATAGCAAAATTTTTGAGCCCTTTTATACAACAAAGAAAAATACGCTAAGCTTCGGTTTAGGACTCTCCTATTGTGCTTCGGTGATGCAAAAGCATAATGGAAGCATACGTATACTTGAATCCGAGCCTGGCAAAGGCACCGTAATCGGCTTATCCTTTCCGTTGAACCGATTCACCACTGCTTCCAAGGCCAATCGCTACTTTGATTGGAATCCTTTCTCTACAGCCCGCCGAATTAACCGTTTCTAAAAGGGTTGAGCTTGTTTTTTATGCTTTTCAACTGTGATTTGATCGTATTGGTGGATTTGTATAGTTTTTCAGAAATTTGCTGTTTGCTGAGCCCCTGCTTACGTAGCTCGAATACTTCTCGTTCCGTGGGCGTAAGCGGCATTAGCTGAACCTCGTTTCGCATAATACTTGCGGCATCCGCATGAATAGCGGACCGGTTGGCATATGCTTCTCTTACTGCACGAACGATGTCTTTGTAGCTTTGCTTCGTAATGTAATTCATGGCACCCAGCTGAAACGATTTGATAATAATGTCTTTGTCCGAAAGCGAGGTCAGCATAATAATTTTTACGTTACGATGTGTCAGCAGTGTTGAAATTTCATGGGCGGCCTCCAGGCCGTCCAAATTGTTTTTAGTCAAATTAATATCCATAAGTACGACATCGATCTCTGTTTCAAGTGCAGTTCGAACCGCCTCTTCTCCCGTACCCACTACTGCAACAACATCTATATCCGTTTCCTCCGCCAAATCACTGCTTATATTCTGCTGCCAGAAAGAATCGTCCTCAACGAGCATTACGCGTATACGCTCCATGTAAGCACCCTGCCTTCCGCGGTATTCTTTCTATGGAAACCGGAAGCACTACAGCTTCGAATGTAGTATATCAAAGATGGTTATCGCCTGATAGGATGAAAATTTTTCACCCTTTCAGTATCGCTGCAGGGTGAGAAAAGTTCATCCTCCCCAGCCTATTCTCGAACGCTCTATAATGCGAATTGTGAATGACGGCAACAGCGCCCGAAAGCGCCCATGTCGCAACGATTCCCATTTAAAAAGGAGTAGATTCAGAATGTCCACAAATAAAAAGCAAGACGCCTCCCTTCGCTTAGCCGGAGAAACCAGTGCACCCATCATCAGTTACAACGTACCTGAACCGACATCCTACACCGGTCGTACCTACATTGAACTGACATTTCCCGACGATAGTTTTCTTCCGTCAGCAGCCGGTAATAACTCAATCGTTTCACGAGCAGCATCCGCCAAAAACGAATCTCCGGTTGAGGCGTTACGTAAAGCGAAGCGATCGGGAGAACGGATGACTGAAAAGCTTAAAAAGCTCACCGAAGAGGAGGTCGAGCAAGCAGCCCTTGAAGGCAAGCAGCTGTCAATTTGCCGGACAATGACTGGTGCATTGGCCCACCGGTTCAAAGGTGATTCTACCGCTTCTATAAATGCGGTGAACGCAGCTTCCCTTCGCCCGCCTCTGCCTACGACCGACGACGGCGGATACCCTCCTTCCGTTCCCACGGATCCGGGCGGCGGTGGTGACGGCAGCTTTCCTGACCCGGTAGATCCGAAAATCAGCGTGTCGATTACTTCGCCGGCCCCAAACACCAGGATTACCGGACCACATACCGGAGCTCCAGTGACCATCACGGGTAAAGCCTTGGTAACCGTAGGCGGAGGCACGATTTCACATGTCAGAGTTAAAATAGGAGATGGAGACTACAATGAAGCCACGCTTTTAACCAATGGTTCCTGGACGTTCAATACAATAATTGCGACAGAAGGAAGCCTGGCCATTAAAGCACAGGCAGAGCACAGTTTCGGTTCGGTTACGAACGTATCGACGGTAACGGTAAACGTAGATCTCGAGGATCCGGACACGGTTCCACCAACCGTAGCAATTACCTCCCCTGTTCCGGGACAGCATTACAGCGCTGCCGGGAGAGACTCCATTTCCGTCATGATTGAGGGTACCGCGTCGGATATGCATGGTGTTTCCAAAGTCGAACTTATTGTTGATGGCGGAGCCTCGGTGTTGGTCGATACGTCTGACCGATACGCAAACTGGAAAAAAGCGCTGACGTTAGGAGCAGGAAACCATTCAATTGTAGCTCGCGCTACAGACAGCTTTGGATTAACTGGAGAAACGAGCCTCACGGTATTGATCGATGCCACTCCACCCACCATTTCTATTACTTCGCCCGCAGCAGACGGAAATGTGGCCGGGACGCATACGAAAGGAGCAATCCTGGAGGTGACGGGAACTGCCCTAGACGATCATGGCATACGAGTCGTAGAGGTGACTGTTGATAATAATCCCGTTTATACACGTGCAGCCGAAGTCGAGCCTAATAATTGGTCAAAGTGGAAAGCCGCCGTTCAAATTGACCAATCTGGCCCTCATTTTATAACTGCTAGAGCAACGGATCTTGCAGGCAATACGGTGGAGACAATGATAAAGGTGAATGTCACCATCGTTCCGGAGATTACCTCCCGCACTAACCGCATCATTTTGATTGAGTCCTACCGCCTTTCTTCTTTCTGCGGACAATACGGGATTGGCCGCATGCTGAACACGTTCTCTCTTCTGCCGGGCGAAAAGAGCAAAATAACGATTCGGTCCTATACGCAAAGTGAAGAAAGCTTAAAGGATGCGTCCAGCATTCTTGATTCCGTAACGGACGATATCGCATTGGAATTCGAAAAATCAATCGGGGACGAATCGTCCAATAAAACAGTATATGAGGAAAGCGATGCCTACAAACTTGAAGCAAGCATGGGTATCAGCTGGGGCGGATGCCTGAGCGCATCGGCAAGTGCATCAACTAGTGGCACGACGAATGCCGCGCGCGAGCAACTGACCAAAAACATTGTAAATGCGGCCGAAAAACATGTGTCCAAAGCCTCGGCACGCCGTGACTTGAAAGTGGAAACCACTTACGAAATCAAAACGACCAAATCGGAAGAAAACGTCATTATCCGAGAGATCGAAAATGTGAATATGAGCCGTACTCTTAATTTCGTGTTCCGTCAAATGAATCAGGAATTTATAACGCTGCTACACCTGGTAGACTTGCGGATCGGCTATTTCTGTGCAGATAACGACTACTACAGGGAAGTGACGCTTCCGGAGCTTGATGGCCTTTTGGCTGAGGTGATCGTGGAAGAAAAACGGGCTGAAATCCGAAATGCAATTTTGAATCAAATGACAAACATTTTCGATTACAAGGATCGCCACCATGTCTTCGTTGAGGAAGAACAGTTTACTGATTCTGATGGAAATGTCGTGCCACTCTCCAGTTATTTGAGAGTTAAGAAAGACTACACTACAGAATACTATGACGAAGCCACTGGAACAAAAATTAGTGTCCCCGGCATTATTATGGCAGCCAACCGGCATGTTCTTCGTACTGATGGCATTGCCGTCGAAGCGGTGCTCGGACAGGGCGAAGCGCTGGATGCTTACTCCCGCAATCTGCAGGAACAAGCCGTTCGAGAGAAGGAGCTCCGCAACGATATGCTGGAGGCAGAGATCAAAATGAAACAGCTTGCCCTGTCGATTCTAAAAGAACGCGATGAGGCGGCGGCTCAAATTTACAGTTTGCTGAACCCTGCACCGATTGCAGAGGAAGAATCCACCCCGGCTGCTGCTGTTACTCTTAGATAAGGGGGGGCATACATGGGAACCTCAGGGAACGACAAACATCAAAATCCTGTTCTTCATGAAAGAGCCTTAGAAAAGATCAGCAAATTCATGGTCGACCACGATGTTTTGTTCAAGCTATACAAAAAAGCGGCCGATCAGCTGAAAAAGGCGCTGGAGAAAGGAAAAGCAGGTTATGTACTGGATTTTCATAAAGTCCATATGCAATACCTGATTATGGTCTATACCGCAGTTGTGAAGATCGAGGAAACGGCGGAGGCCGTTTCTCAGTTGGAAAAAAACTTGGATGCTTATGTAGCATCGGCAGAAAAAGAACTGCAATTTTCAGCGACGATCTCACCCGATCCGTTGCAGAGAATGACGACAAACGAGCTGTATTATAACTCTTCGGATCCTATATTTAAACGGCTATACAACGATACTGTTCTAACACAGCGCCAGTTGACCAAGGCTGTTCTGGACTCCCTTGTTGAACACGGTGACCAGGGACGTCTAATCAAGGAGGACACGAAGATAAAACTCGGAGAGCTCAAAGAAAAGCTGGAAGCGATGGTTCCGAAGTCGTCAGCGGAACAATTGATCATTAACCGCAACAAGCAAAACCTTGATATGGTTTCCCTTAAACTGGCGAAGCTGGAGGTCATAATTGGACGTATTGTTCAAGCGATAGCTGAAGCCCAACGAAACGAAGAAACGGCTAATCACTATCCGATGATGTAAATTCCTGCTTTTCTCGCCGCCTTCAACAACCGCGAAGACGTTGCTCCTGCTGAGGGGTTTGACGAGCTTAGCGTTGGAGATAATGAGATATATACATCAAAAGGAGGAATCCAAAGATGAATCCAACCTCCGTCAACCTGGAAGCGGTCGAGAAGGTACAGGAACTGATCAAAGACATCGAGATTGCAATGCTTACAACGATATCCGATAGAGGGCTCGTTTCCCGACCCATGAAGACCCAGGACGTTGAGTTCGACAGCAACCTGTGGTTCTTGACGAAGAAAGATACTAGCAAGTTTCATGAATTGCTTCACAACCAGCAAGTCAACGTGGCATACGTAGGAAAGTCTTTCGTCTCCATCCGCGGTGAAGCCGAACTCGTGGACAGTTCGGAGAAGGTGAAAGATTTCTGGAACCCGGCCTACGAAAAAATACTTGAAACGACGTTTGACGATCCAAACCTCGTTCTCATCAAGATCAAAGCCGAAACTGCAGAGTATTGGGATTCCGGTAACAAGTTCAAGATGGTTCAATTTATGTTCCGTAGGCTGCTGGGTCAAAATACGGAAGGAACCGATATCAATCAGACCGTGGAATTGAATTCGTTTAATGATTGATGAAGAAATGCCCATCATGCTATAGGTGATGGGCATTTGCTTTTTGTACTCTACGTGAAGAGAGCGAACCGAACCTAAATCCTGTTTCAATAAGGTACATCTTCATCAAAAGCAGCTGCACGCTTCCCATTTTGAACCTTAACGCCGCCTGATTAATAATCCTTTTCTGCCTGGGTCATGCGACGCCTCACGGCTTCTTCCATCGCCCGATTCAGCCACTGCTCTTCTTCGGGCGTAAACGGAGAGCCGCCGACGGTCAGAGGCTCAAGTCCGGTGATGTCAAACTCTTCCGGATTGCCGATCATGGCAATCGTCTCTTCCCCGACCAGCGCCATCTGGGCCTCCATGTACTGCTCAATGAGGCGCTGAACCTCCGGTGTGTGCACGGGGCCTCCGCTTCTTTGCTTCACTTCCCGGACAAATTCCAGATATAGACGGTCCATGTCCTGCTGCACCTGCCCCATATGGTCAAAAATGGCGGCAGCAGCCTGTTTCCCCCTGGCCTGTTCCAGCCATTCCCGCTGCTCCGGCTCGGTCTGAACCCCGCGAATGATTGCCATCAACGTGCTCATCTGCTCGTGCCCGTTCAGTTCCGATAGAGCGCGAAGCCGTGCAAGTGCTGCTAGAGCGCGTTCAAGCTCCTCTTTCTTTATCCGCATCCCGATCTCCAGCTGACTCAGCATCCCGTCCCATTCTTCCGCAGCCGTATCGGATTCCAAAATGTCCCGGATCTGCTTAAGGGGAAAACCTAAAAATTTCAGTGCCGTGATTTGCTGCAGCCGTTCCATCTGCTCCAGCCCGTATACCCGATGCTCGCCCGTCCCCTGCCGCTCAGGGGATAATAGTCCCTGCTCCTCGTAGTAGTGCAGCGTCCGGATCGATACACCCGCCTGCTCCGAAAGCTGTCCCACCGTCAGCCACGTCTGTCCATTCATTTCTGCAAAAAACCTCCTCCATGAACTGTCTTCTCTATGCATGAGATGATTTCATTCTACTCCCTCACGCAGCGTCAGGGGCAAGCAGAAATTAAAATATAGTCGGACTTCCATACTTTATGATACATGCCTAATCAGTAATCATATAAGTTGTTGTCCTTGTATAGGGTCAAGAACTTGTACTGATATAATAAAAAAGCCGCTATAATAGCGACTTTGAATATAACAATGTTCTTGTCCTTCAACAACAAGCTTCCCCAGCTGAGCGTTACACGTGGTTCACACTAACACCATGCCAGAGCCGGAGCATTCCATTCTAAAAAGTATACCAGCCTTCGTCAATATACACCTCTAACAAGGGGAACACCTTACAGCAGCACAAACTCCCCTACTTGCAGATCATCCGACTATGAAAAATCCGCTTGCAGCCGTCGACAGTCCCCCTGGTCTTCGATGCATGGCAGAGCTAGGGCTCGATTCCCCAGACGAGCTTTCCTTTCCGGTACAGCGTAACTTTGTTCCAGTCGCTGAACGACGTCTTCGTCCCGTCGAACGAGTAGTCGTCCGACGGGTTGAAATCCGACCAGTCGCTCTTGGCGATACGCACCTGGATGTCGCCGGATTGGCCGCCTGCCGGAATCGATCCGGCCATCGCCGCGAACCGGATTTCCAGATACCCATCCGTTCCTGTTCGCGCCGGTTCGATCGGTGCAAACGTTCCGCTAACGGTGTTTGTCCCGACCTGGGCCCAATCACACCAGAATTGGAGCTCTTTGCTGCCGTCTTTCGTGAAATAATAACGAATCTTCACTTCACTCAGCGGGATGTCTGTCTTACCGTTATTGGTGATGTTAAACGCAGCATGGATCATATTGTCCTCTGCCGCGCTGCTGTTGCTCGTTTTGTACTGGACGGCGAGTCCCTCGGCAGCGTTCGTTCCGCCGCTCGCAGGCGCCGTCGCTTCTGCTGCCTTTTTCGATGGCGCCGGGTCTGCTGCCTGTTTCGGAGCGGCTGGCTGTCCGCCGTTCACGGGCTTCATGATCCTGGCAAGCATCTTTTGCTTCGGCTTGTTCCATGTCTGCCAGTCGTCTAACAGCAGCCCGCCGGTATCTCCGCTGTTCGGGTTGAGGCTCCAATATGTCCAATACAGATCATTCCGGCTGATGTAGTCGACAAGCGCGTTTTGCCACTTGCCTTCCTTCGAGGCCCTATCGACGCTGCGTCCGCCGAACTCCCCCAGCAGGATCGGCGCGATTTTTTCCTTATGGATGTAACCCCAGTTCGCATCCCATACACCGGACAGGTTGGCGGGAAATTTCCTGTCAGCAAACCACGGCTGCGACGAAACACCCGGGCCGTAATCGTGCGGCGAATAAACGATCCGGTTTGGCACCTTCAGCCGGACCGGATATTTGCGGACCCCTTTCAGATTGCCGCCCCACCAATAGGAGCCGCTCTGTCCCTTTACTTTCGCGTCCACCCCTTCCACAACGATCAGCCAATCCGGGTTAACGGCGAGAATCGCATTGCCCGCCCGTTCGGCAGCCAACCGCCAGTCGGTGGCCGAATCGCCGCATCCCCAGCAAACGGAACCGTGCGGCTCGTTATGCAAATCGGCGCCGATCACCGTGTCGTTGCCCAGGTAACGCTTTGCAAGCATCTTCCAGTCTTTGATCCATGTCTTTTCCGGAACCGATGGCGTATACCATCGCTCCGTTTGCCCCGAGGCCGTTGGACGATGACGGTCAAGAATGATTTTCATCCCGCGTTCTCCCGCTTTTTGCACGAGCTTGTCCAGCAGTTGCAGCGGCGTCAGCCCCTTCAGGTCAGGATTTTTCGCATAGTCGATTCCGCTTGGCGTTTTGCCTGGCAACAGCATTTCGTTCGTATATGGAATGCGCAGCAAGTTGTAACCTTCCTTGGCAAGCTGGTCCAGCACGCTGTCCATCGACCTTGTCCACAAGCCATGGGGAGCAAAGTTGTCCGTTTCAAATCCGAACCAGTTCACTCCGTTGAAGTTGGCCGGTTTGCCCTGCGCATCGACGATACGGTTGCCTGACGTGTGGTAGTAGCCCAAAGAAGACAAGGAATTGGCTGATGCTGCAGCCCCGATACCCGAGACGAGCATGGCCACCAGCAGCAGACAGGTTCCTATTTTTTTCATCCGATCCTCCCTTTCTATGATCCAGATTAACCTTAGGAAAGCAGTGTATAACCTCGCAGGTACATCGCGCCTGCAATGACATGCTCCTTAGAATATATCGGTTAATCAAGGCAGTTGTTGTAGATATATTTCGTGTGACAGGGAGAATACGAGCTTCGTTTGGACTTATACCATTCGCTTCGCGAAAAAATATGGACTGATCCCTTTGCAATACCGCAACCGGGGTTTACCTTTTTTAGCGGTTTGCGGCAGCGCCATCAGGCTCAAGTGAGTTTGCCTCGCTTTTCAATGGAATCCGTTGTTTTCGTTTCTTCTTTCTCGGTTGTCCTCTCCAAGACAGGTACGTCCAGATGCGCAAAACGTATTCGACGGGCCCACTGCTGAACTTCTTCAAGTAAACGGGACTAAGCCACAACTGAATGCAATAAACGGCAAGCGCGATGAGCGCCCCGACGAAAACACCGGCACGGCCAAACAGTCCGAGTCCATATCCGTAGAAAATCGTCGTACAGATTACGCTTTGCATCAGGTAATTCGTAAGCGAGAGACGGCCTACCGCTTCAAATCTTGCCATCAGGGCAGCACGGCCGCTTCCCGTATACAGCAGTGCAAAGGCGTAAATGTAGCCAAGCGCAAGCAGCATACCTCCGAGCGTTGTTCCAATTCCGGTGCCTGGCCAACTTTCCACGCCAAGCTGCGGGGCTAATACGCCGTATGCTTTCAGTAACAGTCCAACAGGAATCAGAAATGCGGCGCGGTGAGAATATGTACGTCTCATGGCTGGCGGATCGTCAAACGTTCCGATTCTGGCGGAACGCATGCCGAGCAGAAACATCGGCAGCGTGATAACCGGGGCCAGCACGAGAGCAAGCAAGATGAAGTTCTTATCCATCTCCCCGAAAGGGTCGGCATTGTTGCGAAAATCCTTGATCTCCGTATAGCTGCCGTTGCCGTATACATCCTGGCTTTGCACAATGTAATTGATCATCTCCTGAGACGGAGCAGCCAGTGGGTCCGACGGATCTGAAGCAGGGAGACCAAGCAGACCCGCACCCGTTAGTAATATTATCGCCCAGATGAATAATGTTTTTGGTTTCCGGTTCAGAAACAGAAGCAGAAGGAAACCGGTGATGCCATAAAACGTCAAGATATCCCCTTCCCACAGAAATGTCGAGTGCAGCAGCCCGATAAGGAATAGAAGCAGAAAACGGCGGGCCAGGTGACACTTCGGTCGTAGTTCCCGTGTTTTCAGGCTTTCCGATAGCTTGATCATTCCGAACCCGAACATAAATGCGAAGATTGGCATGAAGCTGCCCACCACCGTAACCTCCAGGAATGAATGAAAAGCCATGTCCGCCCCCTTAATCCCAAACAGATGCAGTGCGCTTTCGCCGAACAGGCCGTACTGGAAAATCAACATATTGGCCAGCACAATGCCCACCAGGCTGAATCCGCGCAGCCCATCGATTAATTGAACGCGCTTTTTATATGTACTCAATTCGATCACCTCGGTATTCAGCATAACGTCCCGTCCTAAATGAGCGTTAAAGCCTTCCTTAACATTTCCTTAACGCGGCATTGGAAACAGGCCTCTCCCTTTAAGCAGCGTTAAGGTTTCTCTGGTACAATGACTAATGCAATATGTAGACAAGGAGAGATTTCCCAATGAATTCTGCAAAAATTCTAATTGTGGACGACGAAAAAGCGATCGTGCAAATGCTCGAGTTCGTGCTGCGCAAGGAAGGCTTCGAGCATATCTATACAGCAGACAACGCGGAAGACGGCATGCAGCTTCTGCTCGAATACGGCGCCGATATTATTTTGCTCGACGTCATGCTGCCCGACCGTACGGGCTTTGAGCTCGGACCGCAGATTCGGGCGCAGTCCGACGCACATCTGATCTATTTGACGGCACGCACGACGGACTTGGATCGACTGACGGGCTTTGCCGTAGGTGGAGACGATTATGTGACCAAGCCGTTCAATCCGCTGGAAATCGCAGCCCGAATTAAAGCGCGTCTGAGGCGAGGAATAGCCGAAACAGCGGTCCAATCCGCCGTCACGCCTAACGCGGACCCTCGTCAGCGATATGACTTCGGGGGATTTGTCCTTGATGAACGGGCCGGTGAGCTGCTTGTCGGCGGCCGGAACGTGCCCTGCCCTGCCCAAGCCTACCAGCTGCTGCTGTTCCTGTGCCGAAATCCAAACATCGTCTTCTCCAAAGCCCAACTGTACGAATCCGTCTGGGGCTTTGACGGACTCGGCGATGACAATACGGTCATGGTTCATGTCCGCAAAATACGTGAACGCATTGAGTCAGACCCAAGCTCGCCACGTTATCTCCTGACCGTTCGCGGACTCGGGTATAAGCTCGTGAAGGGTGAAAACGTATGAAAAAGCAGGCAAAAATGAAACGGAGCCGTATCGCGAGGCGGTTGGGATTCCATTTTACCCTCCAGTTCTTCACCCTTTGGCTGCTGGTGCTGGCCATTGTATTAATTTCATTATTTACAATGATGTATTACATCGGTAACGAACAGTTGAAGACCGACTTACCTTCAGAAGTGCTGGATTCGCTGTCGATGGAAGCGATCATCGAGGGCGACAGCGTAGAGCTCCCGTCTTTCTGGCAGGATCAGCTGGAACAAAAGGGATATTGGCTCCAGATCGTCAACGAAAACGGACGGGAAGTTTATGATCTGAACGTACCTGAAGGCGTGCCGAAGCAATACGCTGCTTCTGATCTGCTGCGAATCAGTGATACGGGAAGGCTGAGCGAATACAATGTCACCACGTTATACGAAGAGATTTTCGGCTCCCGAAATCTTTATCTGCTGGGGCGGAAAGATGCCGACGGATCAAGGCTTGAAGCATGGTACGAGCTGTACTCCGAAAATGGACGTGTACCAGACTCCGCCGCCGCAACATTAGACGATAAAGTGAAATCGATCGGAGCTTCGCTTGTAATACTGGACGAAGCCGGCCGCGTCGCACAGAACTTTGGGCTTCCGTCAAACTATGCGACGTACGGGGCGCTGGCCCTGATTGAGATGCGTCAGCAACCGGCCAAATCGAAGATGGAAGTCTCCTATCATTACGATCCTGCTTCCGAATATACATGGCTGATTGAACGGCCGCGAGCGAGTGAACAACCAACGAACCAGCCGATATTGCGTACGCTGCTGATTATTCTGGTTATCGTCGGCATAGCGATTTTACTGCTTTCCCTTGCTCTCGCAGTGTGGCACGGCTACCGATACGGCGGTCCCCTGCTGCTGTTCATGAGAGGCTTCGAACGAATGGGCAGAGGCGAATATGAACAGGTCTTTACCGAGAAGGAACGCCGGAAGATTTTTGGCAAAAACGGCCGCTTCCGCGCCCGGTATAAGCTGTACCACGAGGTCATCGCAGGCTTCTCCGAAATGGCAGATAAACTAGCTCGTGCGCGTAATGAACGCCTCCGTTTGGAGCAATCCCGGGAAGAATGGATGACTGGCATCTCGCACGATCTGCGTACACCGCTCACAACCGTCCAAGGTTACGGCCATCTGCTGGAAAGTGGGCAGTTCAGCTGGAGCGAGAAGGAGCTGAGAGAGGTTGGAGGCACAATCCGCGAAAAAAGTACATATATGTTAGAACTGTTACAGGACTTTTCGCTGACGTTCGAACTGAAAAATCATACGCCAGGTGAAAAGCTGGAACCGCTGGAACTCAATGAATTCGTTCGCCGTGCCGTTCTTCGTTATGTTAACGACGTAACGTTGCAAAACGTCGTTTTCGATTTCGAAGAAAGTCCGGCTTCCCTACGTATTCTAGCCAATCCAAAGTGGTTCCAACGTTTGCTCGACAATTTAATTTCCAACGCTGTCAAGCATAACCCGCCTGGGACGGAAATCGTACTGAGCGTTATGCATGAAGGAGAGTTTGCCTTCATCACCGTCCGTGATAACGGTGTAGGCATGGACGCGGAGACACAATCCCGCCTCTTTGACCGTTATTACCGAGGGACGAACACGGATGAGGGGATGGATGGAGCGGGACTCGGTATGAGTATCGCTTACGCTGTCGTGGCCGCGCATAAAGGCACGATTACGGTGGAGTCCGGCGTTGGCGAAGGCACAATGATCAAACTGACGTTCCCCGCGCTGCCATCTCCGGCTTCCGAACGAGAAACCGGAAGTTACCTGTAGTCGTGAATCAGACGTAGTTAAAAAAATGAGCAGTCTGTTTACATTACAGACTGCTCATTCCTCATTAAACCAACGTTTCCTTTCCAACTCTCCCTCCTTCTCTACCCTTTTGACTTATTTTCGGGCTTTGCATAGTTAAACTCGTGGAACATATAGCCGCATCCCCATAATGTCTGAATGCATTCGTTTCCTTCCGGATAATTGGAGAACAGCTTTACACGCAGACGTTTAATATGGGTATCTACTGTACGTTGATCATAAATCTTCCGGTGCGAAGATTTCCAAACTTCCGTAAGTAATGCCTCACGAGAATATACCTTTTCTTGATGTGTGACTAGGAAATAGAGCAGATCATATTCTTTCGGAGTCAGATGGACCTCATGTTGCTTTACCATCACACGGCGTGCTGAAGGGTAAAGAACGATTTCACCGATGATGATGGCGTTGTTATTCGAGTCATCGGCTTCGGGAACATAGGGGTTGGGAGCATGTACACGAGTTATCATGTTTTGGATGCGCAGCACAATTTCTCTTGGACTAAACGGCTTGACGACGTAATCGTCTGCACCGGCTCTAAAACCTTCAATACGGTCCCTTTCTTCCGATCGCCCGGATAACATCAGTATCGGCACATCGGGTTGTGCCTGTTTCAACCACTTGCAAACATCAATCCCATTCATGTCAGGCAGTAACCAATCCAACACGATCAAATCATAATTGACATGCTTCACGCAATAATTTTGGATGGCTTGTGTGCCGCTCTGCGCTTCTTCGACTGTGAATCCCTCTTTCTCCAAATACATCCGCAGCATACTGCGAATGCGCATTTCGTCATCAACCAATAATACTTTTCTATCGTTTTTCATCATTTCTGCCGCCCTCCAACTGCATGAACAACGTGAACCCACCGATTCACTTGCATCACTTCAAGCTTGTTAAACATCGGATGCAATCATCTGCGATTCAATCTGTTTCAACGTATAAAAGTATCCCTTCCGCTCCATCAATTCCGTAAATGAGCCGATCTCCACGATTTCGCCCTGTTCCATGACGACAATCTGATCCATGCTCTCCAGGCCTGTGAGGCGATGACAAATGAGAAGAAGTGTGTCTCCAGCCGCTTGTTCGTACAGTTGCTTCAGGACATGCTGCTCGGTGACGTAGTCAAGAGAAGACGTTGGTTCGTCCAGCAACCATAGACGTCCTTTGCGCAGCATGGCCCGTGCCAAGGCAAGCCGCTGTTTTTCTCCATCGGATAAGTTTTCACCTTTCTCATAGACCACCTGATTTAGAGAAGCCGTTGAAAATTGCGCTTTAGCAAGCACATCTAATAGTCGCTCGTCGGAATGTTCTTCCGCATTTAATAGTAGATTTTCACGAAGCGTTCCTCGGAAAAAATGGCTTTGTTGCAGCACCACATTGGCCAACTCCCAGATGTTCGCCTCGTCCAATTCGTGAATGGAAACGCCATTTATTGTTATGCTGCCCGACGTTGTTTTTCGTAGTTTGAGCAGCAACTCGATTAACGTAGATTTCCCTGATCCGCTCGGCCCAACAATCGCTGTTTTAGAGCCTGCCGCAAGATGTAGTGAGATATTGTTTAGCGCTGGCCTCCACTCCCCCTCATATTGAAAAGCAAGATTGTTTATTTCAATCGATATGGGCACATCTGTTGTAAAAGGAGTCGACTTTCCCATTGGCGATCCTGCAACTTGAGTCGATAATGTTTCCGCCAGCCGTTTGGCAGCATGTTCGCTATCTTGTTTATATGCAGGCAATACAGCCATAGCAGCCGACTCTTCAAAAACCGTTTGCGTGGCCAGCACCAGCATGGCAAGAAATACGCCAGCAAGTCTTCCGTCCACAATCAAATATGCGCTGAGCGTCAGGACACTCCAAGCAATGAAAAAGGTAACAAATACATGCATGGACTGTCCCAGCAACAATTGAGCGGAAGCTCGCTGCTGCTCGGCTGCCAATGAAGTCGAATCGCGCTGAAGCTGCTCCTCACGCTGTGCCAATTGCCCGTAAACCTTTAAATCCCGGAAGCCATACAGCACTTCCGTGATTTCCGTGGACAGTTTCGATCGCTGCTCGCGGACACGCTCATGAATTTTCCGTTGTCCCCACAGAACGATGCCAGGCACGACCACTGCAGTAATTACCATTCCCAGCACCAGCAAACCGGCAATCCAGATGGAATAGGACGCGGTAAAAAGCACTGTTGCCAAAAACACCATAATTACAATAACCGGCGGATATGCAACACGCAGAAAATAGTTTTGTAAACTTTCTACATCCCCCACAATCCGTGCGAGCAGGTCCCCGCTTCGATTTTTATTCAGTATCCCGGGTGTCAAAGGGATGAGCTTGGCAAAAAAGGAAGTTCGCAAACGGCTGAGGATGGAGAACGTTGCCCTATGGGTATATAATCGTTCTCCATAACGGCTCGCGGACCGGAGAAAACCAAGCAATTTCACAAGAGATGTAAGAATAATCAATGTGTAGAGCGGTGGCTCAAATACCGTTTGAGAAATCAGATACCCGCTTGCGGAAAAGAGAGCTACACCGGCTATGCCAGCCATAAACCCTCCTAATATCGAAATGACAATATCTTTCCGCTCTTGGAACATCGCCTTTGACAACATAGCCAGCTCACTCATGTTAATCCCCCTTTTTGTTGGACAGCGACCATTTCAGCATATTGGGGCAATCGTTTCAGAAGTTCTTCGTGACGGCCTGAATCCACAATCGTTCCTTGATCTACAAACAAAATGTTGTCGGCATGTTGAATCGTATATAATCGATGTGCCACCGTAATCATGGTAGACGTTTTCGATAATGTAGAAATGGAACGCTGCAGTATGCGTTCGGTGTGCAAATCGAGCCCTACTGTAGGCTCATCGAACAATATGATGGCAGGTCGCTTTATAAAAGCTCGTGCCAAGGCAAGACGTTGCTTTTCACCACCAGATAATCCGCGTCCTCCCTCGCCAACGAAAGTATCCAAGCCTTGATCCAATTGTGCCGCAACCGTCGTTAGTCCGGCTTCCTCTGCCGCTTTCTCGATTTCTTTCCTGGAAACGTCCCGACCCGCACCGATCGCGATATTTTCGGCGAATGTGCCTGCGAAAATATAAGGGTGCTGCGTTATATAGATAACTTGTTTAAACCATACTTCTTCATTCTCTTGCGAAAGCGGATTTCCGTTCACCAGAATCGTCCCCGAATCCGGTTTCAGCAAACCGGCAATAAGATGAAGCAGTGTCGTTTTACCGGCACCGCTTTTTCCAACAATGGCAATGTTGCTTCCGGGTTTAAGAAACACACTTCCCGAATAAAGTTCGAATGAATCCGGAGCATACTGAAACCGTACATTCTTTAGTTCTATCGAAGGCGGTATTGGAAGCGACTGGACATGGGGCATCGGGAAGGCTTCATTTGCTTTTGGCATTCGATCGTTCTCATCGCTTTCCTCGGTTCTCACCATGTTCTCCATTAGAACGGGTTTACCGTTACCCCTATTCTTCTCAAGCATGCTTTCCACCCTACGGATCGCCCCCATGCTTGTTCGTCCGCTGTGAAAAGCAGTGCCTGTATTTTTTAAGAGATTATAGAATTCCGGAACGAGCAACAAAACGAGAAATGCCGTGTGGAACGTCATGGATTTGAAAACAACCAACTGAATGGCCAATTCAAGAGCGACAATACCGATACTAAGCATCACAATGGATTCCAACATGAACGTATTCATGAATGCGATTTTCAAAATATCCATGGTTGTATCACGGTAGTTTAAACTGCTATGCTCTATCGCCTGCTGCTGTCGTTGGGCCCGGCCGAATATTTTCAATGTAACCAAGCCTTGGAGGGAATTCAAAAACGTACCGGAGAAGTGGGCCAGCTGCGCATATTTTTCTTCCGATTTATTTTTCGTCTTCAGTCCCACCAAGATCATGAAGATGGGAATAAACGGAGCCGTAAACAACATGATGAGACCTGAATTCGCATGTTGAGTAAACGTAACGACCAGAATCAAAATAGGGATGATCATGGCTTCTAACATTTTTGGCATGTACTGACTGAAATAATGATCGGCCTCATCTACTGCATCCAATGCTACGCTGACCTTTTCTCCCGTCTGTCCCCGAACACTTAAACCCATGGAAGAACGGGTCAAGCTTCGCATAACAGATGCTCGCATGCTCGTCTTTGCGTTGGCCGCCATGTGCAGACCTATTCTCCCATTGCCAAATGATAACAGTGTACGTAAAGCCATAGTCACCAAAAGCATGCCAAGGATCAAAACGACGGATGAAAAAGAGGCTTTTTCCACGAAAATACGCTGGACGGCTTCTGCAAGCAGTGCAGCTTGAACAACGATGGCTGTACCAAGTACAAATGAAATGAGGGCAAGAAGAACGACGGATTTTCGTTGTGCAGACATTTGTTGAGCAATGAGGCTCGTCTTTCTTTTCACGTTAACTCTCCTCCTTTCTGGAGGTTGCGTTGAGGGACGCCCCTCAAGGCAACAATGAACTTGTCTATTTCTTTCCTTTCACATAATCCGCATCAAATAGAAAGAGCCTGAAGACCAAGATCAGTGAAGGAACCAAGAGACACATACCGCCGATAAACGCGACCACCAGTGCGAAGCCCATGGATGAGGAGGTGACGCTGCTTTGAATGGTGATGTATGGGTCAAGAATGTATGGATAATGTCCAATTCCGTAAGCAAAAAAAGCGCTGAAGAATTGCAGCATGATGCATATAAACGCCCAGCCGTAACGACGTCCTCGATATAACAGCCACATGGCGATCATAAAGAAGGCCACAGAAAATGCGAGCAGCCACCACAAATCCATCATATTTTGAAAATGCCGTTCATTGTGTTGGCCCAAAAAAATAAATGTCGTCAATGCGATCACGATTGTAGGTGTGCTCCAAAAAAGGGCATAGGTCCGCATCAATTTCAATGCTCCATGATCTTCAGCCCTCGAAGCGTAAAAAGCCAGAAAGGAAGCGCTGATGAATAAAACAGAAACAATGGCCAGCCCAACGATGCTCCAGGACAATGGACTGCTAAAGAGCGCCCAGTAATCCAACGAGGCCGTCTCTCCTTGTTTCAAAATAAATCCGCCTTCGGATAGCGTCAACGCGACTGACAGTGAGGCAGGAATAAGCACCCCGGTTGCTCCATACAGAAACAGATAAACCAGATTATTTTTTGAACCATAATTCTCAAATGCATAAAATGAACCGCGAATCGCGAGCAAAATGACGGCAAGACTTCCTGGGACAAGCATGGCTGATCCATAATAATAGGAGGTTTCCGGGAAAAAGCCGATTATGCCAATGTAGAAAAAAACGAAAAATACATTCGTAATTTCCCAAACGGGCGATAAATAACGAGAAATCAGCTTATTGGTTACATGATCCTGTTTCGTTAATCGAGCATAAAAAGCAAAGAAACCTGCTCCAAAATCAATAGAAGCGATAATGATATATCCGTACAAAAACAACCAGAGCACCGAAATTCCAATCAATTCGTAACTCATCATGCGTGCTCACCCTTCAATGCTGTTTTATCGCTTGCATGCTGCATCCATTTCTCCATCTCAACTTCTGCCGGATTATGTTTGAACATGCGACGAAGGACAAGACCGCTAACGGTCCCCAACACGATGTATAGAAGAAGGAAGAAGAAAAAAAGGATTCTGACGCTTGGGGATGTCGTCGCGGCTTCCTCTACACGCATAAATCCTCGAATAATCCAAGGCTGCCTGCCGAGTTCTGCGTAAAACCATCCCAGCTCAACGCCTAAAATAGCAAGCGGTGCTCCTAATGCAACTAACCTCAGCAGCCACTTGTTGAGTTCATTTCGCCTTTTCCAAAATACGAAGAGAAAATACAGAAAAGAAATGCCTAGCAATGCAAATCCAATGCCTGCCATCAAATCGAAAAAGTAATGAACGATAAGAGGCGGTTGTTCGTCAATCGGAAACTCATTCAGACCCGTTACTTCTGCATTGAAATTTCCAAAAGCCAAGAAACTTAGAAGTTTCGGAAGGTGAAGTGCACCTATAATTTCATGTTCAACATTAAGCCACCCTAAAAATATCAAATCGGCCCCGCTCTCCGTTTCAAAATGCCATTCTGCCGCTGCGAGCTTTTCGGGTTGATGCTCAGCCAAAAACTTAGCGGAGACGTCACCGGCCAATGTATTTATTAAACTGAACACCAAAACCACTGCCATCATCAGGTTTAAGGCTTTTTTGTGGTATCCTGAAGCTCCTTTTCGAAGCATTGCAAAAGCTGCAACGCCTGCCAGCAGAGCGGCTCCTGTTAAATAGGCCGAACTTAATACATGAAACACCTTGGAAAAGGTTGCCGTGCTCAGCATGGCTTGAACGGGGTCAACGGCTGTGAATTGTCCTCCTTCAAACGTAAAACCTCCCGGTTGATTCATAAATCCATTTACCGTTGTGATAAATACGGCTGACATCCCTGCCCCGACCACAATCGGAATGGTTAGCAGCCAATGCATCATGGGGTTTTTAAACCGATCCCATGTGTACAGGTAAATCCCTAGGAAAATGGCTTCAAAAAAGAAGGCGAACACCTCCATAAACAATGGAAGCGCAATAACATTACCCGCAAGCTTCATAAAATGAGGCCATACTAAAGAAAGCTGCAGCGAAATTGCTGTTCCCGTGACTACGCCTACCGCAACGGAGATAACGAACCCTCGTGACCACCTCTTTGCCATAAGTATGTAGTGCAGATCTTTTTTGCGGATGCCTATTAACTCGGCCAGTGAAATCATTAAAGGGATCCCCACGCCAAGTGTTGCGAAAATTACATGGAATGCTAGCGTCATACCAGTCACCAGTTTGCTCCATAGTACCGTATCCATCCCCATCTTTACCTTCTCCCCTCCAACTTTGTTTTTGTCTAAAATGAAGAAACAAAACATCAGGTTTAGATGCTGAACTTCATGACCTTCGGGGGCTACTTGAATGCTTAGCTGCTTTGTGATTAGAAAGAGATTTTTTTCACATAGTAGGTTTGGCCGTTACCCGAAACTGTTGAAAGTGCGGTCCAAGTATTACAAAACCTGATATTTAAAATTTATTATATACTTGACGTTTAGCGTTGCAATTGTGGTCACGCCTTCTCCTCTAAACGTTCAAGGAAGGATCAATTCTTTCTTACAACTCCGTGAAAAATTTGAAAATCACCCGATTGGGCTATTGCGTAATACAGCTTAATTTACGTAGAAACATTTCAGTAGAATCAACATGGGCGAATTAATACTTCTTAGTTTCATCTCAAAAAAAACCTTTCTTCTAATTCATTGTTAGTCACACAATAACTAGAAGAAAGGTTTTGGGTTGTATATAAAGGATGGTTAATTACTTGTTACGGAACCAAATGACGACGGGGATGAGTAGCAGTGACAAAAAGGCTCCAATCAATGAAAGGACGGTAAAACTGGATTGTGCCACGACCATGCCTGATAATGCTCCCCCGGATGCTCCTGATAATGCAATCAAAACATCCACTGTTCCTTGCGTCTTCGCACGGACATGGGATGGGGCTGCATCGACAATGGCTGCAGTCCCGCTAATCAAACCAAAGTTCCAGCCTAGGCCCAGAAGAGCCAAAGCAAGAGTGAGCAATACCATGGAATCACCAGGTGCAAAAGCAGCGAGCACACCTGACAACAACAAGGTGAAGCCTGAAACATAGGCCATCCTAATATAACCGAATCGATCAACCAGGACCCCTGTTATTACCGATGGTAAATACATCGAAGCCACATGAATCCCGATCACGAGACCGACTTTACTTAAATCATGACCATGATGCTCCATGTGGACAGGGGTCATGGTCATGATTGCAATCATCACAATTTGTGTTAACACCATGACCGAGGCACCGATGATGATTCCTTTTTTATGGATTCTAACTTCTTTTACATAATTCTTTTCTCCAGTTTGTCCTTTGAGTTCCACTTCAGCGATCGCTTTGGCTACAATAAAAGGATCCGGTCTCAAGAAAATGAGGAGAATGACGCCAGCCAAAATGTAGGCTGCGGCAGCCAGCATGAAAGGTCCTGTTAATGCAGGAGCACCCAGTGAAGTTGCAAACTTACCAGTCACATTCACAAGATTGGGGCCTGCAACCGCACCAAATGTGGTGAACACCATTGCCATACTAATAGTTTTCGCGCGCTGCGCTGGTAAAGCAAGATCCGTACCCGCATAACGTGCTTGTAAATTAGTGGCGGTGCCTGCTCCATAGACCAACATCGAAATAAAGAGCAACGGAATGCTATTGAACAATGCTGCAAGAACAACGCCAATAGCACCGATACCTCCTGCCAAGAATCCAGCAGCAAGTCCAGTCCGTCTCCCCAATCGTTGAGAAAGTCTTCCTACCATAAGCGCTGCACCAGCAGAACCTAATGTAAAAAGGCCCGTGGGAACGCCAGCAAAATTATCCGTTCCTAACATGTCTTGCGCAATTAACGCACCTACAGTGATCCCTGCCGCTAAGCCGGCTCCACCACAAATTTGAGAGGCAATAACCACTTTCATCGTCCTGGAATGTAACTGGCGTTGCTTCTCAGAAGACTCCACATACTCCATAATTGAGGGTGGAACTTGTACAGAGGATTGATTTTTTTCTAAGGCGTTTTCTACCATTTCTATTCTCCTTCATTTCAATGAGCTGCTTCATGTAATACTTAAAAATTGTAATTGAGCTATTCGTGAATTTGAACTGAGCCGTCACAGACGAATCAGTTCAATCTTCGACGATGAATGATGCAATTGTCCTTCTGAAGTCGTATTGCCTTCCGTCTCCATAGACAATTCCGCTACAGGAATTCGACTTTGATCCCTTTGATCCAACAAGAATACCAAAGTCATTAAATAGCAAGCTGCTGCTGAAGACATAAGAAGTTGTTTGGGATCAGCCCTTTCTCCCCTACATAATTTGATAATAGCGGTTCCCTAACATGAAATTTCTTCATTGAGTTATTTCATGTGTTGATGAAACTAAACCGACATAGCGGGATTGCAATGTCGGTTTATAAAGTAAATTTTGTAGTATTAGCGTGATCCTTTAGAGTAGTAGAAACTTCTCTCTATAAAGTACTATAAATACGAATTTCCGGATCAGACTGGAGCAGTTCCTTCAGCCCAACAACAACATCATTTGTGAAAAGAGTACTTTCCAGGTATGCTTTAGCTTTAGCAGTGAAGCTAAAGCCATGCAGGACTTGAACATCTTCATCACGAGCTAACAATTAGGCCTTTGCCACGATTTCGAACCTTCATGAGTTAATGTATGAACTGCCCAAAATCAAACGTTCAATCAATCAATTGAATTATAGTTCGCAGTGATCCTTTCGTCAAGATAATCCCTATCGCTGGTCCTTGATTACATGATAGAACATGATACAATTTTATTAATCAATTGAATCAATTCAATTATAGAAGTTAATGATTGAAGATAAACACCTTAATGTGAAGAATAACGACATAGAATAGAGGTTGATCATGATGGAAGAACCATTGGCTTCAGCAAAGGTATTGAAAGAGGATCTGTATAGACAACTTGCACGAATCGGTAAAAGTTTGTCGAGTGACAAACGACTTGAAATACTGAATGTGTTGGCTCAAAGCCCTAAGTCTGTCGAAAAATTGGCAGAATGTACAGGTATGAATATGGCCAACGTATCCCGTCATCTTCAAATTTTGCTTGATGCCAAGCTTGTAAAGTTCACCAAGAAAGGAACCTATGCCATATACTCTCTAGCAGATCCTGAAATTATTGATTTCATGTCTTCCCTTTGGCGAATAAGTGAAAAGCAACTTCCGGATATTTCAAAATTAAAAGACGATTTTATAAACAACCTTGATGGGGTCCAAACACTCACCATGGATGAAGTTATGGAGAAAGTGAATCGTGAATCCATTGTTTTGGTCGATCTGCGTCCAAAAGAAGAATTCGAAATGGGACATATCCCCGGAGCCATTTCAATGCCTATGGATCAGCTCGATAGCATGATGCGAGAACTCCCGAAGGACGCTGAGGTCATTGCTTACTGTCAGGGTCCGGTTTGCGCGTATTCGGCACTGGCTGTTCAAAAATTGCAACAAGAAGGTTTTAAAGCTTATCGCATGGATGAAGGAATCAATGAATGGCAAGGTCATTTTCTGATCCATTAAGTCAGCTCTTGTTCTTATGCAAAAGATCTCATCCAGTATCTGGATAGAGGTCTTTTGTCATTTAACGAATTCAATTTGTGTGCCATAAGCAATTTTTTATTCTCGGTCCGATACAAAATATCGAGGCTCATGCCCGGTTAATCGCCTAGCTAAATCACCTGTCTCACTTTATGGGGTCACTTTATTCATGATCTCAATGAATATGTGGTTTTTTTAATCCGTTTTATGGGACTAACGTTGTCAAGTAGTTTGAGACAAGCGCATCATAATATCCAATTTCACCTGAAGTTCTGGATAACAATTGAGCACCTTGTACAAAGGCAATAAGTGTCCGTGCTTGCTCCAAAGTAGCGTTGGAAAACGAAAACTCTCCATCTGATTTTCCTTGGTCCAGTACATGCTGAACCCAAGTGATATTAGCTTCGAAAAATCGGTTTATTTCATCCCGAATTTCAACGGGAAAGGAATTCAGCTCAGCAGCCATCATAGAACACAAACAAAGTTTGGTGTTGTTTTCCAGCGTTTCACGATACAGCCCAAAGAAAGATTTTAACTTTTGAAGTTCACTCGAAGGTTGATCGCTAATTTTTTGAAGCCGGTCTGTGAAATCTTGGCGGTATCGAATCAGAATAGCCTGGACTAGGTCTTGTTTAGAGGGAAAATGGTAATGAATGCTCGCTTTACGAATGCCGATCGCTTCTGCTATGTCTGCATAGCTAAACCCATTATACCCTCGCGCTTGAACCAAAGTAAGCCCGGTATCCATGATGTCTTGCACTGTGTTTTTCTTTGGATTCATAAATGTAAACTGCTCTCCTTCCTGTCCACTCGGAATATCTACTAATAGGTAGAAATCGTTTATTTCACAAATGCAATGATCTGGTTAACCGCTCTTTCAGCCGAAAGTAGTGCTCCTTCCAAATGACCGCCGAACTCTGAACTAGTCTCGGTTCCTGCAAAAATGATTTTTTGTTCCCAATCACCCACTACTGGTATTGCTCCGTATTCAGGGAAACTTGAACGCTGCATAAGATCATCTGAGACTGTTGTTTCTTGTTCAGTTGACCAATCCTGCAATAGAATTTCCCGTACTTCTCTTGCCTCGGGCCCAAAAAGTCTAACTAATTGATCGATGACCAACTTGGAGATTCGCGTTTCACCTATCTCTTGGCGGGTAGTTGCTGGCATTCCAAAAAAACCGAATAAGGCACCTGAACCTGTACCAGGAGATGCATCATGTATTTCTTGTAATGGGCCGACCCAACTTGAAGCCATTCCTGAGTGTCCCGTTTCTCTCCAAAATGGTCGATCATAAACGGCCACCGCTTTTGCTTGGGCTGCCATCCAAGTAGGTTTGTTCATCAAATCACTTACCGTTTGCCTAGACAAGGCAGGAGAAAAATGAATGTGTTTTACAATAAGTCTGGGTGGCAATGCAAGAATCACATAATTTGTTGTGTACTCCTTGGTATGCCTTTCCGAATCTTCGGCTCTGATCGAGATGACTTTATCTTCGCTTAGATCGATTCCTTTGACATGCACTCCTAATTCAATTTTATTAGAGGGCAACGTATCAACTAATGAACGAATTAAAGCTTGCGCGCCTCCGGTAAAACGAAGGGATCTTTCTATGGCGTGTTCAGGTAAGACATGTCGTTCAGGTGCTCTACCTTCATAGCGCTCGAACAACATAGCACCTTCAGTATATTGCTCAAACGTTTCTAGACGAAGTTCTTGAACAAGCTCGGAAATCGATTTTTCATAACGCGGCCAATACCAAGTAGGTCCAAGATCAAATTTTCCCGATTCCGGCATGGTTGAGCTCTCAATTGATAAAATTCGTCCCCCCACTCTGTTCCTTGCTTCTAAAATTCGATAATCAATTCCTTCTGCCTGGAGCAGCGTTGCGGCGCGAATTCCGGCTAAACCTGCGCCTACAATGATTACTGGATTATTCATTTCTTCAATCTCCTTTGATATGCAAGACAAACAATCACACAAGGCACTGCGAGTGCAGTACCATCTTCCGATCGCTGTTATCCCCAGATTTTTTTAAATTCCCTTTTTCAAAGGGAAAATCCGGTGATAAATGCGACCGCTTCGCTTCTTCAGATTGGTTCTGCCTCTCCGTTAACGTGTGTATCTTTTTTGCGGTTTATATATTTTTTTATTGGTCAAGCTTCTCTTGAGTCCCAAACCATTCACTCTGAGCAGGAACCGTGCCAACCATGAGGTACAGATGTCGGAACCCTTTTTTTAATAATATTCGTGCAGCTTTCCTGCCCTTGAAAGATGTATCGGTCAAAATCACAACCCGATCCTCTGTGGTAAGCTCCTTCTCCCAAACGAAGGATAGTCGACCTATTGGAATGTTAATCGATGTGGGTACGGATGACTTGTTAAAATCGGAAGCATCTCGAACATCAAGTAATTTGGCATGGGGAAATGGATGAATTTGGCTTTGATTTATCGATAAAATCGTTACGTTTCGCATATAACGGAAATGCTGAAAAATCCCGATTGCGATGATAAAGAATAGTGCAACTGTGATCACCATGTAACTTTCCTAAGCGACGTATTCTTTACTCCCTTAACATTGGATACGTATATTGAATGTCGATACACCTCTAAGCACCTCTCGCTTTATTTTCGAATTATTCAATTGAATGGTTGAATTTTAGGATGGATTTGTCTTATTGTCAATATGGAGTCATGAATGGTAGAACCCCAACCGATTCGATTGGAGTTCTCAACCATGCACATTATAAAATTAACGAAGACGTGCCGTAACACCGCCGTCCAAAGGCATAATTACACCAGTGATCCAAGAAGCCGAGTCGCTGGCCAAAAACAGGATGGCTTCTGCAACGTCCTTCGTTGTACCGTTACGTCCAATAGGGTGGAAAGCATTAAAGGTTGGCAGTACTTCTGCTACTTGTTCTTCACTCATAAATGTATTATAGATTGGAGTTTCGACGACGGCGGGTGCTACTGCATTCACTCGAATGTTGTCGCCTGCCAATTCTACAGCCAAATTTCTAGTCAAAGCATGTCTACCTGCCATAGCAGCCGAATATGCGGCCGATGGCGTCGATTCTACCGCTTGAATAGCCCACATTGAACCGGTATTCACAATCGCTCCCCCACCTCTTTTTTTCATTTCCGGAATTACTGCTTGCGAAGGATAAAATGTACCTTTAACAATCGTATCTAGATACGATTGCAGATCATCCGCAGTGTGATCCAGGAAAGGAGTCGGGTTAAATTTGCCAGTGTTGTTTACGAGTATATCTATTCCACCAAAAGCCTCCACAGCGACTTGAACGAGATTTTTCGATGTTTCTGGCAAACTGACGTCGCCCGCTACGATAATGACTTTCTTGCCGGAAGGATCAATCTCCCGAGCAGTCTCTTTTAAAACATCTTCCCGACGGCCATTAATGACTACATTTGCGCCTTCTTTAAAGAAGCGTTGTGCTGTGGCCTTTCCAATTCCTGTTCCGCCACCCGTTACAATTACTGTTTTGTTTTCAAATTTCATGATACCATCTCCTATTTCAATTTTACCTACTAGAAGGTAGTTATAAGGCAAATGTAATGGCTTCATTATATGGTTTAACGATAATCGGCAACATTTTTTTAGCGTTGTTACCGATTATCCGACCACTTAATCCATAAGTTTAACCATTTTTGCTTCGAGAACATCACGTGGATGAATGCCTACCATTGCATCGAGTGGTTTACCATCTTGGAACAAAAGTAATGCTGGGATACTCCGGATTCCAAAACGTGAGGCCAACTCCGGCTGTTCGTCTACATTCACCGTTGCAATCGTCGCTTTCCCCTTCATATCGTCGGCCAATTGGTGGACAATCGGCAGTTGGACTTGACAAGGACCACACCATGGTGCCCAAAAATCAACCAGAGTAATTCCAGACTGAATTTGATGATTAAACGTCTCATTTGTTAATGCAGTTGCACTCATAAGGACAACCTCCTATATATATTCAATCAAATGATATTATGTTCAATTGATTAATTGAATTATAAGAAAGAATAATACGACTGTCAAGCAGATATTCATGGTATTTCATTAGGGTATCAAATGGGTGTCCGACCTATATTAATCTTTGTTATTCAACCATACTTAAGACTGCCCGAAATCGTGTTTTGGCTGACATCATTTTTTCATAGGCTTCGCTTGCACGTTCTAGAGGGAAAACTTCAATAATCGGACGAACATCTGTCAATACGCTAAATCGGACTGCAGCTTCAATTTCCTTGGCATGCCCAGTAAATGATCCCTTCACGGTATGAGGACCCATCAAGAAATCCATAGCCGATAACTCTAAACAGTCCCTGGATCCAGCTACAATAATAAGTTCGCCGCCCGTGTCTAGGCCATGAACTAGAGAAGAAATCACGCTAGCATTGGGTGCCGTGGCAAGAATAACTTTAGCTCCACCGAGTGCTCTCAGAGCTGTGGCGGGATCTTCTTTTTCCGAATCGATGTAAATATGTGCCCCAAGTCCTCTTGCGAGATGCTCTTTATCCCCTCCTCGGGATATGGCAACGGTTCGATAACCAGCTTTCTTGGCGTATTGGACGGCAAGATGACCTAATCCGCCGATGCCTGAAATAGCGACTACATCACCTGGGCGTGCCGAACTATTTCGTAACGCACTAAATGTCGTTTCACCGGCACACATTAACGGAGCTGCTTCTTCAGAAGTAATTTCCTCGGGAATAAGAATCAGAGCATCTTCATAAGCGACCATATACTCCGCGTAACCACCATCCATGGTCAACCCCGTTATATGATTGTGTCCGCTATGATACCCCAGTCCGACTCGTTGACCCACTTTCCATTTGGTTGATCCCTCACCTAGTTGTTCTACCAATCCGATTACTTCATGTCCTGGCACTCTCGGGTATTCCGGGGCACCACCCTTTATCGTGCCTGAATCTCCATTACATACTCCACAAGCTTGAACTCGAAGAAGTACTTGTCCTTTAGCAGGAACAGATACGGGGATTTTGACGAATTGCATCGCTTCACCTTTGGCAGGAACTTGAATGGCTTTCATATGAGTCATTTTGTTTCCTCCTTTACATTCAATGTATGAGTTTACGTTAGTATAAACAAATCAATAAATCTATTCAATTGAAAAGTTGAATATAGCTAGGGTGACACCCAACTATTGATCAGCATCAATGACTGTTACTGTGGGGAAAATTGAATATGGTTGTTGGGGCTGCTTTTCAGCTGAGTTCAATCGCATATTCCGAGTACTGAATCCATGTTATTAACCATCTATTAGCGCAACCAAGATGCCTTTTGAAAAAGCGATCGGGATTTGGATATCAGCGCCTACTTGACGTTACATAACAGTTACATGAGTGGCAGGAATATACGGATCAGCTATGGTGTGAATGATCAAAAAGCAGCGCTTTCCGCCTAAACGGAAATCCGCTGCTTCACTGTTATTTATGTCATTTTGGGTTAATGTAAAAGCATTATATAAGTTGAACCGATGATTTTTACACGGAGTCACTACGTGGTCAGAACCTTCTTCCGATCACTGTTATCCCCAGGTTTTTTTGATCCCCTGTTTTTCAAAGGGAAAATCCGGTGATAAATGCGACCGCTTCGCTTCTCCAGATTCTTTCTGCCCTCTCCGTTAATCGTGTAAATGTCTAGTTCAACCTATATAGCTTTAAAAGTCCATGCCATGTTATATATGCTATATTACATGTCATTAATTCAAGCTAGCAGTAGCATCTTGCACCGTGATCCTTAATTTTGCTTTGTATCCAGCCGGATCAAGCTTCCACCCCGGTTCACCGAAGTATGGCGTACCGTCCGGCTTCCATAAGAGCTGCTGAACTCGGGCGTGTCGGTTCGGATCATACAAGGGCTCTCCCGAAATCTCCTTATAGGGGCGGGCATGGTAAACAAAAAGGAGCTTTGAGCCGTCTTCGGACATCGTAAAGCTGTTATGCCCCGGTCCATATTGAGAATTAGACTCGCTGCTTGAGAACACCGGTTCTTTCGATTTGGTCCATGAAGACGGATCAAGCAGATCACTCGTTTCATCCGCCGTGAGCAGCCCCATGCAATAACGATCATCAGTCCCGCTGGCCGAGTAGGCCATGAAAACACGCCCGTTCTTGACCAGAACTGCCGGCCCTTCGTTCACGCGGTGCAGCTGAATCTCCCAATCATATTCCGGTGAAGAGATTTTTACAGGCTCGGTCGAAATGGACCATGGCGTATCCATCCGAGCGATATAAAGGCAAGATTCCTCAACAATCTGAGCCCAAACCAAATAACGCTGCCCCCGATGTTCGAACGTGGTGGCATCGAGTGAGAAGCTTTCAACCGGCAGCTTGATTCGCCCCTTTTCAATCCATCTTGTCGTAAGTGGATCGTTGTCCTCACATTCCAGGACATAAGGACGGATTGCCCACTTGTCTTCTGCCGTTCCGGCCGCGAAGTAGATATACCACTTTCCATCAATATGATGAAGCTCTGGTGCCCAAATATGGCTGCCCATCTCCCCCTCTTCGTGTTTCGTCCAGACGACCATCTCCTCGGCATCGGAAAGGCCGCTGATGGTCCGGGATCTCCGCAGCACGATTCGATCGTACTCTGGCACAGAACCCGTAAAATAGTAGTATCCGTCCGTATGCTTAAGCACATGAGGATCGGCGCGATTCAGCACAAGCGGATTCGGATACTCGTCATCTTTAACGGTTCCTTCAACGGTAACCGTACCTGACTGCTCAAGCAGAACGGGCGGGATGCTTTCCCACACCACCGGCAATGTCGTATTTATGCCATTCTCCAATTCGGCCTCGACGAATCTCGGTAGCTGCAGCGGCTCACCTATGGCCAAACGGATCGAATGCTCGCGAATGTCTTTTATTTTCATCATCATCGTTATGTCCCTCCCTAAAGTTGAACGATCTTGATCACTTGTTAACCTATCAAGCCCTTGAGCGATATATGCCAATCTCTTATGAACATGGAAATCCAGTATCCTCCACATAACCTATAATAAAACTACATCAGTAGTCTAGATCAGAACTAAAGGTTTTACCTTGCAAATTTAAGTTCATTGCAATGAGCTCCAACGAAACTACGTATATGGTGAAATCAGCAATACGATTTCCGAAACCCAGCAACGTTACCAAAAACGAGAGTAAAGGCGAAAATGAATTTTTTGTCTCGCTCCTTGCACTAGAGCCTCTGATCAACACTCCGGATGCCGGAACTGTTGTCTCTCTCGATCACAAAGCAGGACTGCCCAGTTGTTCTTCATCTTAAAGATAAAACGATGGCCCACTTTGAGCACAGCCTGTCTATAATAAAAAGAAAGAAGCCCTATTTAAACTGGTCCCCTCGTCAAGGACACTTTGAAAAAGAGAGTTAAGCTACCGACAAAAGATGATTCCTGTATTGTACAGGAATCATCTTTTTTAATCCCCATTGATATCTGTGATGGTTGTAGTAGCGGATGTAGCGATCGATTTCATGTTTAAGCTCTTCTAAAGTAGAGAAGTTTCGACTAATGACGTGGTCTTTCATGTGGCCGTAGAAGGACTCCTGAGTGGCATTGTCCCAACAGTTTCCACGCCTTGACATAGACTGGCCAAGCCCTTTCTTCTTCAGTAGTTTCTGATACTGAGGGCTTGTGTAGTGACAACCTTGATCGGAATGGATAAAAGCATTCTTATGTAATTTCAAGCGTCGTTGCTTCATGAGATTCTTAACCGTATTCGTTGCTAATGGCAGAGCGAGGCTTTCGGAGAGGTTGTAAGCAAGCAGCTCTCCAGTGGAGCCGTCCAAAATGGTGGATAGGTACGCCATCTCCGACCGGCCAAATGGAAGGTACGTAATGTCGGTAAGCAGCACAAGACCCGGGATCTCCTTCTTGAAATCCCGTTGTAGCTTATTGGGGACAACTCGATGTTCTTGGGTGGCTTTAGCCATTCGGCGGTAAGGATTTGGCTTTCGATGGGGACAAACGAGTTCTAGATCCCGCATATGCCTGCGAATTCGCTTTCGGTTAAAGATGACATCGAACTCGTTTTCCAGAACCATTTTGATCGAGCGAGCGCCCTTTTTAAAGCCTCTTCTAGAGAACGCCTTCTTGACTAGCGCGCCATCCTCTGCGTCCCGTCGGGCTCGCTCTAAGCGGGAATCTGCAGCCTTAAGATAACTGTAGTATCCTGATCGCGAGACATTAAGCAGTTCGCATAGATAGCGCGTCATTCGTTTGAATCCCTGTCCTACGGTTTCATGAATAAGTTCAAACAGCTTATTCTTGCTCAGGCTTCTTCCCTTGGCTACCAGCCACCTTTCTGTCGTGTCTGCTTTTTTTAGCAGTTCAAGTTGAGACTCCAGAAGTTTGATCCGTGCATCCTGCTTGGCGATGATCTCGTCTGGCGTCTGTTCCCGTCTAAGCGTTCGTCCTGAGAATTCTTTACGGGAATCCATGAGCCCAATGATTCCGCCCTGCTCATAAGATTTCTTCCAACGGTCCGCGCTTTGCTCTACACGCTTCATACCTAAAACTTCCACACTAAACCCATGGGCTTCGAAGATCTCTCTTGGCGTCTTGCCCTCTAAATATTGGTTAATAAATAACCGCTTGAACTCATCGGAGTAAGTAATGGATTTGTCACTTACTTTCGTGACATACTTGTTCGTTGAGAGTTGGTCTTGTTCTGTCTTAGAAAAAAGTTTTTTACTCATAATACCCTCCCTTGATACTAGTACCAGTATACAAAAAGGCCCCCACAGCCTAAACCCCTTTTTTCAAAGTGTCTAGTCTATGGGGACTAGTTTAATTCATGAGCCTCTTTCTTTTTAACGATCGTTTAGGGGTCATAACCTTCATATTTTACAAACGGGCCATACCTGATTAATCGTGCGCCAACCCACCCACATCCGAAGAAGCTGCAAGATTTGGGCTTTGCTCTAGGGATTTGATCATTTTCAAACGGGATGTGATAATGGCGATCAGAATAACAAACAGGCCGGCAATGATGAATAGCAGGGCAATCCCTCTCCCCGGTCCGGTTCCAATGATCTCACCAACCGAAGATGCCAGTGCTCCGCCCTCCAGCAGCAGCGGGTTAAACACATGATCGGCCAGAAATCCTGCCAAACTGTACGCGATGATGAATCCGAGCTGTGACAGAATACCGATGATCCCCCATACTCTGCCCTGCTTCTCGTTGGCAATGTTGTTACGCACCAGCACATCCGCGCTCATATTGACAAACGGCAGCGATGACAGGAACAGGAAACCCGCGAAGATAATAAAATAAATGTTGGTCGATATGCCCAATAGCGAGAAGGACAGTCCGCACATCACTAATCCCATGACCAGCACACTTGCGTATTTCTTCGTCATCGTGAATATGCCGATACATAAACTGCTGATTAACATGCCGATCGCGCTAACGGACTGAAACGTTCCAAGTGTCTTGGCATCCGTAAAGGACAAGAGCATTGGGCCGATCAGCGTTTCCAGGAATCCCAGATAGAAGGTAACCAAGGAAATGATAATGACCAGCAGCAGCACTCCCTTGTTGGTTACAACTTCCCTCCACCCCTCCTGAATATCAGTCATCCAGTTTCTGTCTTCTTGATCCTCGCGCTCCACCTTCATGCTCTTCCGAATGACCAGCACAGCCAGAATGGCAATTAGAAATGTCCCAATATTAATGATCAGAATCACTTCGATCGTCGTGATACCGAGCAGGATGCCCGCGATAATCGGTGAAAACAAAAATTTGGAGGATTCCGCCAGCTGCACAAGCCCGCTTCCTTTAGAAAATTGATCTTTGTCCAGCAGGTCTGTGGCAGAAGCCTTGTATGCCGGACTTTGGAGTGCCGAAAACACGGAACTGAAGGCTACCCCCACGTAGATATGCCATAACTGAATATCTCCCGTGAGCATGACAGCCAGAATAAAAATCAGACCGGCAGCCGAACCCAAATCACCAATGATCATCATCGTCCTGCGATCGAACCGATCAGCCAGTACACCTCCAATCGGCCGAAGCAGGATGTTGGGCAGAAATGTAAACAGGGTAATGAGGGCAACACTTGTTGCCGTATTCGTCTTTTCGAAGGCATACACTCCCAGTGAGAAGGCCGTAAGGCCAATCCCGATCATGGAGATGAGCTGACCAAACCATACAACCAGAAACTTGCCAAAGGATTTTTGAACCGTATGTTCCATCGATGCTGCTCCTTTCTCTTCTAGGCTTGATGTGGGAAATATAAACGGGTGATGTAGGTGAAGCTTCCTTGTTCCGCTCCCAGAACACGTTCCGTGATATGAGCGAAAGCTTCCACCTTTTTCCGGAGCTCCTCTTCCTCCCATTGAAAAATGCCCTGATCCAGTAAAAATTGTGAGGATACCAGCAAAAATTCAATAGCTTCCTTGGGATTAGGTGTGTGAAACACTCCTTCCTGAATGCCCTGCTCGACCACTTCAGCCAAAATGGGGCTTAATCGGAGAACCGTCTCAACAAGACTTTTTTGATGCATTTCCACATTTTGCACATGGTGCAATTGCTCAATCAGCCCGAGCTTTTTTTCGTCAGGCTGATTTTGCGCCATAATAATGCGAAAAATTTTGTCATGGGCGTTCAGGTTCGGATCAGATACTACACGTTTGGCTGATGCCTCCCCGTTCAGAATAAAACGCATGACGATGGCATTCATAACCTCTTCCTTGGACTGGAAATAATAATAAAAGGTGCCCTTGGCAATGTTGCAAGCCTGGAGAATATCCATGACAGTCGCTTTGGTGTACCCTTTTGTCACGAACAGAATCTCGGCCGCATCCAGTATTTCATTTCTGCGTTCTTCCGGATTTTTAATCAATCTCATATTCTGTCCTCCGATCCATTCGACCGACTGTCGGTCTATTCTAGTCGTGAAGTTCTTGAATTAGAACCCCATTTCAGCTAACCATTGTGACAGATGACCTTCCCTGTTTTTCAGATCCTGACGTTCTCTTGCATATTTGCCGATATGTTTATCTGCGACCAGTTTGCCGTCCATCATGAACAGAACTCGTTCTGACCTGGCAGCGACCCTGACATCATGCGTTACAAGCAGAATGGTAGTACCTGCGGCATTGATGTCGCCAAGAATATCCATGATCTCGTGTGTAGACTTGGAATTCAGTGCCCCTGTCGGCTCATCTCCAAACAAAATATCCGGATTATTGATAAGCGCCCGGCAAATGGCAATCCGCTGCAGCTGCCCTCCCGAGGCTTGCGTGATGTTGTGATGAGCCAGCCCGTCAATTCCCATCTTTTTCATGAGTGACAGCGCCCTTGCATTAATGGCATCCCTGCTGCTGTTCTTGGCAAGATACGCGGAAAGTACGATGTTATCCAGCAAGTTCAGATTCTTGAGCAAATGAATGTTCTGAAAGATAAACCCCATCTTGGTCAAGCGCAAACTTGCGAGGTCGCTCTCCTGGAATGCGGATATTTTTTTGCCGTTAAAGTAGACACTGCCGGCACTGACCTGATCCATGCCGCTGATGTTGTACAATAACGTAGACTTGCCTGAGCCGGACGGGCCCATAATGGATACGAACTCTCCTTTTTTTAATTGGAGATTAATATCTTTCAAAATGCTATGCTCTTCATTCTCACCGATTGCTACGGATTTATTCACGTCTTTGGCTTCTAGTATCGTTGTCATCGTTGTTCCTCCCTATTCCACGATCATTTTGGATATGCTGGCTTCCTTGATCGACTGGATGCTGATCCAAGCCGTCAGTACGATGGTTCCTGCAAGCAACAACGGACACAGAATATACGCCTGTATCGGGTCAATAACGAAGACAATACTGGAAGCGCCAAATGTGGACATAATACTGCTGACAAGCAGTGGTCCGAGCGTATTGGACAGTACTGTTCCGGCAGCAACTCCGAAAGTCAATATGATAAGTGACATGACTACATACTTTAGCTTAATCTTGGACAAGGCAAAACCGAGACTTCTTAGCACAGCAATATCGTTATTATCCTTGGCTACCAACATTTGAAGAAACAACGAGGTGATTAGTATCGATATGAATACCCCGATGGCCAAGGCCAGCATGGTGACCAGCTTTAATTGCTGAATGGTTCCCCCGAGCGTCTGATCCAGATACCCTTGAAGATCCGTCACTTTTGCTGGAGAGAAGGATGTTTCAAATTCGGCAATTTTGGCAGCCATTTGACTGCGATCTTTCAGATCAAGGCTGACCACATACCACAGCACACTATCCTTGTTGTATGGCAGCAGAGCTTTTGCCGTTTTTCCGCCATTCGTTACGTCCTGATAGATACCGCTGACCGTCATGACCTGGTCTTTGCCATTAACCAGCAAGGTTAGCTGTTCTCCCGTCTTCAGCCCGAGCTCGCTGCTGTTCGCATCGGACAATGCAATTTCGTTCTCGGTCGTTGGCGCATTACCGCTGACATAAGACAACGGGAAAATGCTGAAGTCGCCGGTTTCCACGCTCAGATTATCATAACTGCCCTCTGCATTCCGAACTTTGAACTGGCTTGTTACCAGCGGGGAATACGTTTTGATGTCGGGGTCGGTCTTGATCCGGGAAATCAGATTTTCATAGCGCTGCTCAACATCGTCAGTATGCCTCAAGTCAATGCGAATATCGCTTTGTCCTACACCCATATAGGAAATAAAGCTTGGTGCCTGCAAAGTGTTAAGGAAATTAATCGGCACGATCATGATGAACGAACTGACGACAAACACGAATAATAACAAACGGAACATCTTGATTCGCTGTACGACTTCTTTCAGTCCCAGAAAGATCGGCACGGAAGACCAGCGATTGCGGGACAGACTGAGACGATTGCGAACGATCTGTGTATCTCCCAGACTTCCCGTCCGAAGCGCCTCCACGGCAGAGATGGACCGAAACCGCCGCAGCACCGTCCGGCAGAACAGAACGACCATGGCAAATATCAATCCGGCAGCCAGTAAAGGCACGGCAAAATGCAGCAGGGTTGCAGGTGCTTTGCCCATATACAACAAAATATTTGAGACAAAAAGTCTGTTAACGCCTAGTGATGCAACGTAACCCAGCAGGGAAGCGAACCCGGCCATAAATACATACTTCATGAGATACAGTTTCTTAATGTCTTTCTCTGCGATCCCGATGGCTTTCATGACACTGATCTCCCGGTAATCCTCTTCGATCGTAGCCAGCATCGTGAACCGGATACAGAGCATGGCGATCAGAATCAGCACAAGGCTGACCAAAATAATAACGGCTGCTATTACGCCATCAGTCATGGCATTCAGTAACTGAAACAGTCCATAAGTCACAACCGGACCGGCATTGGGAAGTCCGGCATTCTGATAGGCTTGTGTGAACTCTCCTGTCTTTCCGGGATCGGTCAATCGAAACTCGATGAGATACTCCATCTCTCCGACACCCTGCTTCAGTTCCATCAGGTTGTCCGGGCTCACCACGAAACGTTTGGAGTGTACAACTGACGGGTTCATCTGGGCATCCCGGACAAAATCGACAATGGTATAGGAACGCTCAAATTGTCCATTATCGATTCGTATCTGGTCCCCCACGCTTAATTGATTCTGCTGCATGTAATATACGGGGACAGCAATCTCGCCATCCTTAACCTGTATAATTTCACTGTTCAAATTCAGTAAGTAGTCGAAATCCTGATTCTGAGCAACAAAATCGATGTCCATGACGCTATTTTTTTCAGATTCTGCTCCGAGAAACAAATTGGCGCCATCAATATTGACCATCTCTACAATCTGATGCTGGGCGACCATGGGTTGATCCTCGGCCCATGTGTTTACTTTGGCCTGATCCAGCTCTCCGGCATGCATTTGCACAAAGTGTGGTGTCTTGGATTCAGAGAACAAATATTGAATGGAACTCGTCAGCTCCATAATCATCCGTGACCCCGAAGATACCAGCAAGGCTGCCAGCAGTACAAAAATAAACAACGCAGCCGTGATTCCTTTCTTTCTGGAAATATCATTTCTCAGCATTCGTAGCAGCATAAACAAACATGGCTCCTCTCATCTACAAGTTGTTCCTATTCATCTGGAGTCATAAAGCTTGCCAGAACATGCGCCACCGTTGAAGGTTGATGCATCATGAACATATGACTACCCTCTCTGATGGCCTGAAGTTTCATTGGTGGTTCAAAATATCGGCCCCATTTCAGCGCTGATTGAAGGGAAACCGTGCGATCTCGCTCCCCCCACAGATACAACACCGGCATTGATAACGGCTGATGCTCAAGGCTTGCTGCCGACTCAAGCAGTCTGAAATCAGCCCGAATTACGGGCAGGAAATAATACAACAGTTCTTTTTCATGCATCAGTTCTTGCGGTAACCCTTCATAGGAGAACAGATGGTCAATCAGACTCTCATCAGACATCTGATCGTAGTTCTGCATCCCGCATTCGGCTGGCGTATTGCAGGCTGAAAGTACAAGCTGCAGCGTTTGCGCCACATCCGGAATTTCCTGATATAAGCGTTGTGCAACAAAGTAGGCAGTAATTCCTCCAAGACTATGCCCAAACAACGTACTTCCCGGCCCGATCACATTCAGGATCTGGCTGGTATACAGTTCCACCAGTTCCCGCATATGCTCCAGGGGAGGCTGGGTGTTCAAACCATGGCCGGGAGGTGTAAACGCCCAAATTTCCGTGTCCGGCAGTTGACCCACAAGGGGCTGAAAGCTCTGTGAGTGACCACCAAGGTAAGGAAAACAGACGAGTTGTCTGTTCCCCTTACCGGTTTGCAACTGTTCCAGATACATCGTTTCCATCACTTATTCACCACCGCCCGCCTACTTCGTGTCCAGAACATAAGCAGGAAATGTCTGAAGCGGGGCATCCACTTTTTTACGCTTAAAGACAACATGGATGATAACGGCCGATATTACAAAAAAGAAAAATTGCATAATTTGAACTTGCGGATTAAAGTAGTACAGGTCTATTTGGCTTCCTGTAGCTACAAGCCAGAATGCCAGCAGATAGAACAGAAGCGTACCTCTGGTTGCATTGAAAATGTAGCTCTGGAAAACGATAAACGCCATAAGTTGAACAACATAGTATATGTAGGTGGTTGAGGTGCCAAAAGAAGAAATCAGGTATCCCGGAAGCACCCATAATCCAAACAACAGACCTGTAAGCAGACCACTTGTGACGTTATTTTTTAACTTGCCTTGCAAAAAGGGGAGCAAAAAACCGATCCAGCCGAACAAGCCGCCGATGAGTCCCGTCTCCTTGAACAGATTCAGAATACCCAGCCAGATCATTTCCGGTACACTATATGTCAGCTCAGGAACGGGTATGCCGAACAACAAGGAACCAAAATGCATGGTCGAAGCGAACACAATTGAAATGCCTATAATGAGCGGAATCCAGAACAGGTCTTTTTTGCGCGGAACCAACCTCATAAACATCCCTTTTAATGCTTCCTTGCCTCCCATCAAATAACATGTAATTAATCCGGCAATGGAAGGTGAGTACAGGGCAATGATTGCGAGCGGATGCATGAGGGTTAATTCACCTGTGATCGGCACAATGAAATCGGCAAAGAACATGAACAAGCTTGCGATGCCATAACATGTACCGAAGGAAATCCCCAAAAACAGATACATGTATTTGTTGGATGGACTGGTTGCCGGACTCGTGACTGGACGGATGGATGCCTGATTCGCTGAAATCATATTGCCTCCTCCTTCGCAGTCAGCTTTCTCTCAATCAGATCCTGCAGACGGTTGATGGTGCAGAAATTGGCCAAGTCCAGATCCTCATTCCCGATTTCAATCTGGAATCTCCGTTCCACAAAGTCGACCAAACGCATGGCAAAGAGTGAATTGACGAACCTCAGCTCAAAGTAATTGTCATCATCGTGAATTGGAGTGTCCTCATGATCCATAGTAAGGTTATTTCCGATGAATTCCCGAATTTCCTGACGATAATCCACTGCCCTTCCCCCCTGTTATTGATGTTGCCTTTCAGGCACACAAACTTCAATGTAATCCGGAAACTCCACAGCTTGCTGCAAATCATGATAAAACAATACTTTTCCTTCCTCATCTATGGATTGCTGCTGAAATCCCGCAAAACGATAACTGATATTCATCATCCGGTTTCTTCCGGTATCTTTGAAATCAGCAAGCATCCGTTTACCCTGCTTCTTGGCTTCTCGCATAATATAAGTGAGAAGCACACTGCCTGCCCCTCTTGACATTACTCGGCAGGACATCAGCAGCATGTTCAGTCTCCATACTTCCGGTTGCATATGGATCAGCGCAAGTCCAATTTTCCCATACGTCCCATATTTGTCTTCCAGTTCACACACCAATAGCAGGTGATCCTGCGAGGTCATCAATTGATGCAGTTCCTCATAACTGTAGGTAATTCCCGTGGCATTTAGCTGATTGGTGCGAACCGTGAGTTCCTCAGCTCGTTGCAGGTCCTCTTCGGCGGCTTCATAGATGACAAACTTCATGCCAAGACTGGCCAAAAATTGTTCGGACGGCCCTTCATACTGTTCCTCAGCCTGCTTGCGGAGCGTATCAGCCTGATACATTTGCCTTCTGCGCGCAGAATCGGCTGTAATGAATCGAGGCATAAGCCTTGGATCATCAAGCAAGACCTCGCATTGATCTGCATGAAGCACATGAATGTCTGGATGTACGCTTTGCACTTCCTCCAGCTCAAAGGGCTGATCATCCACAAACAAAATCGCATCCATGCCGATATTGATGTTCTGCTGAATGCGCTGAACGGAAACAGACTTTGCGTCCCAATGGATTTCGGGATACAGAAAATAGTCGGCAATGCCCAGTTCAACAAGCTTTGCCCAAGCCAGCCCTGCATCATTTTTACTGGCGACAGAATGCAAAATACCTCGTTGGTCGAGTTTTTCAATCACCTCCTTTATGCCTGCCCTCAGTTGAACATCCCCGGATTCAAGCAAAACACCATCCCAGATCGTGTGATCCAGATCCCAAACGATACATTTGATATCCTTGATCCGTTCCATGGACATGCCCTCCTTCATCTTAATAGGCATAGAATCCCTGACCAGTCTTACGCCCCCATTGTCCGGCATCCACCATTTTCTGCAGCATCGGACAGCATCGGAATTTCGGATCCTGATAACTGTCGTACAATACTTTAAGTGAATGCACGACCGTATCCAGACCAATCAGATCGGCGGTCTCTAGAGGACCCATCTGATAGTTGAAACCTTTCTTCATAATGGCATCCACCTGCTCGGGCGTAGCAATGCCGTCCTGCACAATGTACGCTGCTTCGTTCATCAACAAATGGGAAAGACGATTGGAGACAAATCCGGGCAAATCCTCTATAACAACCGGGCTCTTCCCAAGACTCTCCAGGAATGCTACCATTTCAAGCTCTGTATCCTGCGTTGTATGGTGACCCTTAATCACCTCCACCATCGATTTAACGGGGACCGGATTCATCAGATGCACCCCAATCGCTCGGCCGGGGTCAGGTAAAAACGAAGCGAGCTTCGTAACGGAAATACAGCTCGTATTCAATGCATATATCACATCCGAACGGGCCTTGCGGCTCAAGCGTTCATAGACTTCCTTTTTCGACTCCAGATTCTCTGTCACATTCTCGATAATGATATGAGCTTCTTCAACACCGTCATCCTCTGTCTGGAACGAAATTCGTTCCATAATCAGGCTCAGGGGAACGTCACCGTACCCTCGTTTCAAGAAACAAGCCGAACGGTATTCATGGCGTATCGCTTCAGGTGCCTGGGCTATCGCCGTTTCCGTGATATCCTGCAGAATCACCCGGTAGCCAGCCCTCGCAACATCCAGTGCCGTAGCGCATCCCATAACCCCTGCGCCAATAATTGCAATGAGTCGATTATGCAAACCTAACCACTCTCCCTGTTGAGCTATCATCAGATCAGTTCGTCATAAAGCTCTTTCATCTCCGCAAGTGCGGCAGGAACACGCTCACTGAACCACGCAACGTCCTTCATGTCCAACATGATATTCGGATACATTCGCGAGAGCGTAGATACCAGAATACCGTGCTCGGCAAGCTTGCTGTTTAACAAAATATCAAAAGACATTAATTCAAAGGTATATTCAGCCGTATCGTTAAGCGGCTCTGTGCAGCAATGATAAGAGGCACAGCCCGGAGGCCCCTGAACAATTAGAGGAAGTCCGGCCTTCGCTGCTTCCCGGCGGAGCACGTCATGAATCATCTCGGCATGGCGATTCATGCTGTCCATCGCCTGTCCCCCATTGCGGCCAAGCATCTCCAGCGTGGCCTTTACGGCAGCGGTTCCCAGTGGATACCCATTGAACGTTCCGGCATGGATCACTTTTTTGTCAACGAGCAGCTTCATGATGTCCGCCCTTCCGACCAATGCGGATACAGGAACGCCGCCGCCGGCGATGGCTTTGCCAAGTGTCGTCAGATCTGGCGTAACACCGAACAGCTGTTGTGCCCCGCCCAGTCCCATGCGGAATCCGGTAATAATTTCATCGAAAATGAGAACGACCTGATGATCGTCACATAACTGTCTCACTTTTTGCAGATAACCCGGAGCAGGCATCACTCCGCCTCCATTTACGCAGACGGGCTCCATAATGACTGCCGCAATATCATCTCCTTGCTGGTGGAACAGCTCCTCCAAACGATCAGCATCATTCCATGGCAACAGATAGGACTGGGATTCCATGGCATCCCTCGCCCTCCCTTTCGTTCCTTTCATGTCGCCAGGATAGTCGGAAGGAACCGGCAAGCCTGTTCGGGCGGTCTTGCCGCCCATAATATTATCCGCATTGCCATGATAGTGGCCTTCAAAGCGTACGAAGCGATTTTTGCCTGTCCAGGCACGCGCAAGCCGAAGTGCATTCTGAACAATCTCCGTACCTGATAACCCGAAACGAATCATCTCCGCCGAAGGCACATATTGATGGATTAATTCCAGAGCCTCTGCATCCAGATCGCAATGACTCACGGAAAGAACGCGATCAATGGTATCCTTCAGGCACTCGTTATACTCCTCGTTGCCATGACCTACGATAAGAGCACCGAACCGGGCGTACAGGTCCAGATACTCGTTACCATTCATGTCCGTGACTCTGCTTCGGGAAGCATGGGTAAAGTGGAGAGGCGTTTCTTCCCAAGGAAGGTGAAAATTATAATGCACGCCTCCGGGCAGCCGTTGCTTTACCCGCTGGTTATAATCAGACATGTCTGTAATCATCCCGCTGCGCCTCCTTTATTGCTCTGAGTGATTGTTTCATGCAACTGGACCAATCTGGATCGATCTTGCAGATTATCTAGCGAATAGGCAACAGGCAGTGCTGTATTCTCAGCCAGCATGTTCCTAATGCTCTCCCCCGGACCCACATCAACCCATACCGTTGCCCCCAATTCATGCACACGCGTCAATGCCTGATTCCAGCGAATCGGCCGTAACAACTGCTGACTGAGCAGCTTGGGAATGTCCCCGGCCCCCTGAAACAGTTCCCCCTGTACGGTGGAGCATATGGAAAATCGAGGTGGGTTAAAAGCAATTCCGGCAAGCATCTCTTCGAGCTCAGGCTGAATAAACTGCATCAACTCGCTGTGATAAGGTGCGTCTGCTTTCATTGGCATCATGCGGAAAGGAATGAATTCTCCGCCAGTGTGATCCATTTTATCGTCCAGCAACCGAAGCCCGTTGGCGGTACCCGCAACGACGAATTGCCTCGGCGAATTGTAGCCTGAAATGGTCACATATTCCGTTTGACGTATGCTCTCTACCATTTCCTCAAGCTCTGCCTGGGCTATATCCACCACAAGTCCGGCTCGGCCTTTTTGTTCCTGAATTGCGCGGTGCATTAATTCGCCTCTTTGTGCTGTAAACCGAACCGCATCGGTAAACTGCATCGCTCCCGCTGCTACCAAAGCCGATATCTCTCCCAAGCTGTGGCCGATCGCGTAATCCGGAAAGATTCCTGTCTGGCGAACGAATGAGTCGAAGAGAACGTAGCTTGCCGTCACCACGGCAGGCTGAGCATGCACGGAGGCTGTGAGTTGATCGAGTGTCCCTTCCATAATCAGCGTTCTCAGATCATAACCGAGAGCCTCGCTCGCTTCGGCGAAAATGTGATTTGCCTCCGGCTCGTTGTTCAGCAAATCACTGCACATACCGATATACTGACTGCCCTGCCCGGGGAATAAAGCACAGACTGTCATACCACACCGCCGCGCTTGTAATATACTTTTAAGCCGAAATGCGAGATCATCTCCTGCTGCATCTGGGAAGATCCTTCAATAATTTCAAGAATCTTCGCTTCCTTGTACAGCCTGGATACCGGATACTCATTGCTGATTCCGTTCGCACCATGTACCTGGAGTGCATCGCTTGCCACTTCAACGGCAATCTTGGAAGTAAAATATTTGGCAATGGTTGTTTCCATGACAGCCTGCGGGTCTTTAGCTTCTCTCAGCTCTGCTGCCCGAAGACATAACGCCCTTGCCGCATGAACTTTGGTTACCGCATCTCCAATCATGCCGCGAATCAGTTGAAAGTGATGGAGTTTCTGGTCAAACTGCTTCCGCTTGCGCGAATAGGTCACCATGGAATCGAGCGCTTCCTGTGCAATCGCCAATCCTGCCCAAGCGATGCTGTATCTGCCCTGGTCGAGCGCTCCAGTCACAACGTATTCGAACCCTTCATTCAGACGTCCGATAACATGGGTCTTTGGTACATGCACTTCATGAAGTTCAATCTCAGCCAGACCGGTTTCGCCGCCCACCATGACACCTTCAATGGGTTTTGTCTGTACACCATCAAACTGGCGTTCCACCCAAAAAGCAGTGCTTCTTCCTTCTTTTGACGCGATGATGATAAACACATCTGCCAAATGTCCGAACGTAATCCATTTTTTTGTCCCGTTCAAAACATAACCATCCGCTTCTTCGCGCCATTCTGTCTTCACGTTTTTGGCATCCGAGCCAACTTCCGGCTCAGTCAGGCCAAAGGCACCAATCCATTCCCCATTCACCAGCTTGGGCAGCCAGGAAGACTTTTGCTCTTCCGTTCCAAAACGCACCAGAGTTTCACTAACGAGTGACGTATGTACCGTCAATAAACTGCGAACGGCCGGGAGAGCCTTGCCAAACACTTCCGTCAGCAGTCCATAATACTTGGGCTCAAGGCCCAGACCGCCATATTCCGTCGGTATGGAAGCCGCCAGATAGCCTTTTTTGGCCATGGCCCGAATCAGTGATTCAGGGATGGCTTGCTGTTCTTGAATCTGCTGAGCGTAAGGACGAATCTCGCGGGCAGCAAATACCTCAGCCTCATGAATAATCTCTTGCTGCAGGTCCAGTTCGATCATTCAACCACCCCCTCTTGAAGAAGTGATTCGTTGAGATATGAAGCAAACTCAGCGATGGTTTTGTATTCGAACAAAGCAACTGGACTGATATCAACTTGCAAATGTTTACGCGTACGATTGATAATTTTGAGGGCCTGGACAGAAGAGACACCCATTTTCAAAAAGTTCATCTCTTCATCAATATCCTCTGGCTCCTCGTTCAGTGCGGCAGCGATTTCGCTTTTCATAAACAGCACGATTTCTTCTTTTGTCATATCATGACCTCCGTTCCCTGATTCACGTTGACCCAATGGACATGCGGCTCGAATGGATGCGATGGCAGATGGACAACCTGACCCGAGCCATCAGGGTGTAACTGTTCCCAATCCAAAGCAGCACCAAGCACATAAAGCTGTCCCAGCAAGGATGCAAGCTGTTCCTCCATACCAAGTGAGGGCCGGCCGGATAAATGAATCCATTTCTCCTTGCCGGTTCCGCCTGCCAGCCCGGCTGTCTGATCTGAAGCGATCGTAATGACAATGTCGGCGCTTGCCGGATTGCTGGATGGGTCTTGAAGATGGCCCAGCCCAATCTTGCGGTTCACTGATATCGATTCACTTCCATGACCGATGTGATTCTGCACGTCATTTATATTCAACCTGGAAACCAGTTTTTCTCCGGCATTTATCCCGCGAATCTCTTGGATAGAAGGCACAAGGCGGATGAGCGTTTCAATCACACTTGCCCAATAGGTTGCATCTAATTCGGTATGATCGGCTGTAGATGCTGGGCTGGTCGCTGGATGAGCGGAAGTCGCTGTTTCTGGAAGACATTCCCGACCTCCAACCACAACCGTTACGCGAGAAGCACGATTTCTTGGCTTGAAACCAAATTGCATGCCCTCCAGATTCCACTCCCCGGTTGCGCTAACCATTATTGCCGCACGATAACGGTAATGCTTCCTGTACCTGTTCCGGGTAAAACACAGATCCGCCGGGGACAGATACACACGTTCCGACACATATTGCTTTGTATTATGGATCAACTTCTGCAGGGCCTGCTCCGTCTTGGCAGAGAACGTCAATAACTGCCCGCGTGCCGGGCCATCTGCCCGAACTGAAGTTTTCCATTCCTCCAGCACTATGTGGGCGTTGGTGCCTCCAAGCCCGAACGAGCTAATGCCCGCCTTGCGGGTCTTTCCTTCCGGAACGTCCCATGCCCGATGCTCGCTGACGATATGGAAAGGTGATTGTTCCAACCTCAGGGCCGGATTGGGATTGTCCATATGCAGACTTGGAGCCAATTCCTTATGCTGCATACTGAGCAGAACCTTAGCCAGACTGGCGCCGCTCGAAGCAGCGAACAAGTGTCCTATATTGGTTTTGACTGAACCTAATCCAATGGATGTGGTATTGTCGTAACCTTTTTCCTGAAATAACCGGAGCAAGGCGTTTACCTCTATTGGATCTCCAATCCTGGTACCGGATCCGTGTGCTTCAATGTAAGAAATCTCGCTTGGGTCCAGATTGGCATCACGATAAGCGGAGCGAAGCACCTCATATTGCCCCTGAGGATTGGGTGCCATGATGCCTAGAGAATAGCCATCGTTGTTAACCGCTGTCCCGCGAATCAGGCCGTAAATATGCTTATTTGCACGAACTGCCTCTGTTAACGGCTCCAAATATACAACAACTGCACCCTCCCCGATTACTGAGCCATCTGCCTCCCGATCAAAAACCTTCGTATGTTTCGTGGAAGAACAGATTCCGGCACGGCGAGATAACTGATGCACATGCGGCGAAGCCAAAATGGTTGCTCCCCCTACAACTGCACCGGAGATTCGCTTCTCCTGAATAGCTGTAGCAGCTTGCGTCAGTGCCACGAGGAAGGAAGAGCACGCTGTATCTATGGAGAGAGCAGGACCTGTAAAATTGTACAGGTGAGAGATGGAGGCGGCAGCAATATTGGACATATTGCCTACCATAGCGTGGGAATGGACATTCTTCTCCTCGCTTCGATTCATATAGTCAACAACCAGATCGAAGTACGTGCTAGGATTAATGCCTACATACACACCCACATTCCGCTTGTCCTCCTGATCTACAAGCATGCCGGCATCTTCAAGTGCCTCGTAAGAAACTTCCAGCAGCTTACGATGCTGCGGGTCCATAAATATGGCTTGTTCAGATGGAATCTCAAAGAACTCATGATCAAAGGTGTCCGGATGCTTGAGTGCCCCGATCCAGTCATCCCAGTCCGGTCGCTTTGAGCGCATTGCGCGATCTGCACTAATTCGTTCAACGCTGTCCAGCCCCTGGACCAGATTGCTCCAAAATTGTTCCTGGGTATCCGCATCAGGTAAACGCAGGGCTAGTCCCGTAATCGCAACGGCTCGATGTACATTCAGATGGTTATCTGGAAGCGCGGCCTGTTCCCTTGGCTTCGCTTCTGCAGGAAGTTCCTGCAGATAATCCACCATTTCGCGTACAGTCCTGCAAAAAACAAGCAGCTCTTGACCCAGTTCACGGCCCATAAGCGCAGACAGCCTGTCCAGCAGCTGGTAGGACAGAATGGAGTTGCCCCCTAAAGCGAGGAACGAAATATCCGTGGCAATTTGACCCACGGGCAACTGAAGTGTTTCGGCCCAAGCTTCACGTACCAGATGTTCCAACGGATCCGGGGCAAGTGTCTCGGATTGCTGTTCTTGTCTTTTTTGGAGAATCAGTTCTTCGATAACCTCGATATCTTTGTCGAAAGCTCCGCTTTCATAGTCGTTTCTCAGCATGAAACGCTGGACCTTTCCGCTTGTCGTTTTTGGAATTACCTTAATCGGAAGAACATGAGTGATTTCAATCCCCAATTCGGCTCTCATCCGGTTAATCAAATCCTGACGCACATCCAGAAACGGTGGACCTACCGATTTGTATTTCACAAATACAAGCAGTTCCTCCACTTGTTTGAGGCTGTTAAAATGCCCTACTACCGTCAGATTGCCTCTCGGGATGCTTCGATTCTGGTATAAAATTTCTTCCAGATCATGCGCATAGTGATTTTCTCCCCGAATAAAGACGATGTCCTTGATTCGCCCGCTGACCACCAGAGAGCTATCAACCATGAAACCCAGATCTCCTGTCCGAAGCCATCCATCCACATATATTTCACGGTTCAGGTCAGGAAGGCTGTAATATCCGGAAGTTACCGATTCTCCGCGAATCTGGATTTCGCCAACCACACGCTCATCCAGCACTTCCCCCTGCTCATTTGCAATCCGAATTTGAATTCCGGTCATGGGATATCCCTCATGTACAAATTCGATTACATCCGTTGGATCGAAATTCGTGTCCGGGACTGGAACAGCAAGTCCTTCCTGCACGAGCTTTGTGCGGGAGATTCGTTCAATGCGCGCCCCTTCCCCCAGGATGGAAGTGCATACGCCTACAGTAGCTTCGGCCATGCCGTACGCAGGAAACATCATGTCCCGCCGATAGCCGCAAGGGCTGAATTTCTGGACAAAGCGCTCAATCACTGCTGTGGATATAGGCTCTGCACCATTCAGCGTCATGCGCAGGGAAGACAGATCAAGTGAGGCGAGCTTGGAATCCGGAATCTTTTGAACCATCCATTCGAAACCGAAGTTGGTACAGCAGAACCACTTCCCTTGGTGCTCCGTAATCTTGCGCAAGAACAGATAAGGCGATCGTACAAAAGTATAGGGAGACATGACCATAATGTTGGCACCGCTCAAAATAGGGGTAAGGTGCTGTCCAAACATCCCCATGTCATGCGTATGAGGCAACCAGGTAAACACATTGTCCCCTTCTTCCGATCCAAGGAACGTCTTGCAGGCAATGCTGTTCGCGATAATATTGTGATTCGTCAACTGAACCCCTTTGGGAATGCCTGTACTTCCTGATGAGAACTGCAGAAATACAATATCCTCAGGTGATGTTGTGCAAGGTTCTGCCGGTACCTCGGCTACTTTGAGCTGGCTCACGCTGATTAACGAAAGGTCTTCGAATACCGGGCTGACCGCAAGCTGCCGATATTTCGGCATATACGCTTCCTCGACGATCACCACCGGACGCCCCAGTACCTCCCACACTTTAGTGAATTTCTCCAAACCGGCTGAGCCTGGCTCCCAGGCTGCCGGCGGGCTGACGGGGGCGACAACAATCCCCCCAAGCATACAGGCCCAAAAAGTACGGTAAAATTCCTGGGACTGATCAATTTCCAAAATAACGACTTGTCCTTGTCTGATGCCATGATCACGAAGACATTGCAGGTACATGCGCGCCTCATTCAGCAATTCCGGGTATGATTCAAACTGTTCGTCACCTGAAGAACTGATATATGTGATTCCCTTCTCTGGATGAACCTTGGCAATATGCATCAGGAGCTCGGCTACAGTCGAATAATGCTCCGGCACAATCAGCTCCGGCCCCCGTTGTATGGATTTACTGGACATGCTGCACCTCCACTGCCTCATTATGAACTTCCACTTTCACATCGCTGCCCATCTGGTCGTGAATAAGCTGTTTTAGACGTTGGATATCCAGCCCTGCCTGACAAGCCAGATGAACAAAAAGAAACTCTTCATCGTAACGAATGACCCACTCGAATTGGGCGAGAGCTGGCTTCAGATCTCGTTCGTCCGATGCTTCGAACATCGGGACCACCTCTCGACTGGAGATATAGCCCTGATAATTGAACAAAATCAAATTTCGCGCTTCCTGACCTGCGGTTTGTCTGTATGCCGGCCCCAAGTGTTTCTGAATGACAGCATGATCTGCTGAAATGGAGGCATCTTGTGTAAGTGCCATAAAATTAATGTTATGCCGTTTCACTAGTTCCAGTCGGTTCACCAAATCCTCCTGAGTGAAATCACGGTCCACAAGCAGCGGGATCAGATCAAGGAATTCACCCGCATAGTTGTAATAGGTTTCCTCGCCGTATTCCCTTCCGTAATGAACCAGAGCAATGGGCAACTGGCTTACGTCCAGATAAGCTGCAATAATGTCGGCAAAGGATTCAAAACATGTCCACCAGTCCTCCGCAGCAGCTTCCACTGCACGGGTTAACTTCACCGTAATCGCTGAAGGTTGCGGATTCTCTGCTTCCATGAACTTGTTCATAACGTTGCTGTTACATGCTTGCCATGACTGAAGCGAGAATTGATGCTCCAGTTCATTCTCGGAAATGCCCACAGGCCCTTGAGACAATACGCGCACGTAATCCTCATAATCCAATACTTCGTACGGAGGCCCCACTTCAAAGTCTGCGCCTTGCTGTACATTGAATGCCTCCGTCTCCAGCTGTTGTTTGATAATCTCGGCACTCATGCCATCAAACGCCAGATGATCAAAACTCCACAGCAGCTTGTGCTCCTTGATGCCTGTACGCAAAATGCATAAGCGCCAAGGCAATTCCTTCAGATCATATGTCTTGTGCAGCAGAGACTGTGCCAGTTTATACTCCAATTGCCTCATGGTAGCCTGGGCGTAATGGCGCGTATCCAGATACGGGATCAATTGCTGCAGCATATCGGCGGCTAACGATAAATCACACTGATGCCAGTTCAGAGTATCTTCTTCGTATATGATGCTGTGCAGCAGTTGATGCCGGGCTACAACCCTCAGAATCAATGCTTTTACAACCTGTTCATTCAACTCGCCTTCAAGTGTTGTTATAAATCCGCTTGCTCGTGAAGTTGTGGAAACATGTGCCTGTTGGATTGGGGACAGTGGGAAACGACCAACGGTGGCCGTGCCCGCCATGAAGGCTGAAACCTGATTACAGCTATTTAAGACATGCAGGACCAGGCTGTCCAGTTGATTCTCATGAAGTGTGATGTCCTGTGGAATGGTAATGGGGGACTGAATATGCAGGCGATCTTCGGACAAAACCGATGCTTGAGGACTGCGCTGTACCCGATTGGCAAGCCCTCGAACTGTAGGATATTGGAATAATTCGTTGACCCTGATGGCAATTCCTTCTTTTGACAAAATTTGAGTTAATGCAATCGCTTTAAGTGAATGCCCCCCGTTCTGGAAAAAATGATCCTCCACATCGAGGGCCGAATTACCCAATACCTGACGCATGGCATCAAGAATAATTCGCTCCACCCTTGTTCTGGGTGAGTTCTCACCCTGAGACACCTGTTGAACTTCAGGCAGATCCGACAAGGCTTTTCGGTCCACTTTGCCATTCGCATTGATCGGCAGATGGTCCAATCGTCGAATTCGTGCAGGTACCATATATTCAGGCAACCGCTGTTGAAGTTCTCTTCGAAGTTCCTCGGCATGAATTACAGCATGGGGTTCACATGTGTAATAGGCAGTTACGTAAAGACTTCCCGAATCATCGTTGGCTGTCATGACAAAAGCGTCCCGGACCCCCGGAAGGCGTTCCATGCAGCTGCCAATCTCCGATAACTCAATCCGAAAACCTCTAATCTTGACTTGAAAATCAGCACGTTCAATAAACATCAGACTGCCGTCCACCAGACGTTTGACGATATCACCCGTGCGGTACATCCGCTCTCCGCTGCGGAAGGGATCGTCCAGAAAGTGCTTGCTTGTAAGGTCCTCGCGGTTGAGGTATCCAATACCAACTGCGTCCCCACTGATATACAGTTCGCCAGGAACATTCGGTGGAACAGGCTTCATATCATCATCCAGAACATATAAAGCGGTGTTGGATAATGGATATCCTATAGGTAATGAACCTGTATAAGGCTCCATTTGTTCTAGTAAATGGTAGGAGGCGAAAAAGGTGGCTTCCGTCGGCCCATACCCGTTTAACAGCCTGCCTGGCCCCACGGCCGCGAGTGCCTTGTTGGCATGACTCACCGATGCAGCCTCACCGCCAAACATGACTCTGCGCACATCCTTCAAGCATTCGACGTCCCAATCCACCAGTAGATTGAACAACGAGGTCGTGATGAAAAATACCGTAATCCGCTGTTGTCGGATGACATCAGCCAAACAAGACATATCCAGGATGCTTTCTTTGGAAATCAATACAAGCGTTGCCCCATTTATTAATGAAGCGAAAATATCAAAAATGGAACCATCAAATGCATAGTTGGAAACTTGCAGGATACGATCCTCGGGCATCACAGTGACAAAATTGCTGTTTTTCATCACTTTGATCACATTGCGATGACTCATCACGGTGCCTTTCGGAGTTCCCGTTGATCCTGAAGTATAGATGATATAAGCCGGGTCCAAGGCAGTTGTCCCCTTATCCCCTGCATCTCCCATAGGCTCAGCCATCGACGCCGAACCGAACGCTTCGAGTTCATCGGCTGGCACGACGCAAGATATCACTGGCTGCCAGACAGAAACATGCTCCTTTTCCGTTAACAGCATGGATGCCCCGCTATCCCGCAAAATAAACTCGATTCTCGCTGATGGCGAAGCAGGGTCAATCGGTACATAGCTGCAGCCTGCCTTGAGTGTAGCAAGGATGCTGATCATTTGGATCGGTCCACGGTCCAGGATCAGAGCAATGCTGGAGCCTGAGTTCACTCCATGACTCTGCAGTCTGGAAGCTAACCATTGAACCCGGTCATTCAATTCAGCATAACTCCATTCGGTGTCTTCCCAAACCAAAGCAGGCCGTTGTCCGTGTAACCGAACCTGCTCTTCGAACAACTGAGGAATGGTGGCCTCCCGCGGATACTCAACGGCATTGTCATTAACTCCGTATAGCAGCCAATCTTCCTCCTCCGGAGTGGTGAGGCTGATCTGACGAACCCGTTCCACATTACCTGCCGTAATCTGGGACAAAATATACCGGAATTTATCCAGCATCAGCTTCATGGATTCCGCTTTGAACAGTTCCGAACGATATTCCAGTTCTACCGTGAAATGCCGCTCATGTTCGACCACTGTCCAGGTCTGGTCAAACTTGGCCTCTACACGGCCTTCTATCCATGGTTCAAGCGTCAATTCCCCGGCTTCAGGATCAGCCGTTCCCATGTTGATGTAATTCAGCACGACATCGAAAAGCGGATTGCGATTGGTGTCACCGAATAAACCAAGCTGTTCCACCAATGCCTCGTACGGATATTGCTGATGCTCATAACAGGATAACAGCTTATCGCGCATCCCTTGCACATACTCTCCAATGGACAGTTCTCTGTCCATGCTTGTGCGGATGGCAAGCATGTTGACAAACATCCCTACAACACTGCCAAGTTCGGGTTGTTCGCGGCCCGCTACCGCTGTACCTACAACAAGATCATTCTGAGCCGTATACTTCCAGATCAACACATTCAGGGTTGCCATGAACAGCATGTACGGGGTAATTCCTTGTCTTGTACAGAATTCGTTGACCTGACCATTTAACAACTCATCCAATGCTATGGAAATTTTATCTCCTCTGTAGGATAGAGCTTCATGTCTAGGATAATCCGTTAGCAATTCGAGCGGTGCCGGCATATCCAAGAACTGCTGCTTCCAGAATTCTGCGTCTTCAGCAGATGTTCCCTGTAGTGCTCGCTCATCAAGCCATTCCGCATAGTCCTTATATTGAATATCCAGCGGTTCCAATGCTTCTCCCCGGTACATGCGAGCAAATTCCTGCATCAGGATGGCAAGGGAACTCTGATCGGAAATGATGTGATGCATGTCGACAAACAAGATGTGCTCCTCTGCCGAGAGACGATGGAGCTTAACACGAATCAATGGCGCATGGGTCAGATCAAAAGGCTGTATCCATTCCTGCATATGTTCCATCTGTATGGTTTCCGCTTCCAGCATTTCCACGATGGTTGGAACCTCATCCTCCACAACCTGGAAAAGCTCACCCTCAATCATTTCAAACCGGGTACGGAAGGATTCATGCCGCTGAACCAGCGCATCCATAATCTCCTGGAATCTTACAGGGTCAAACTCACCTTTAATCCTGTAGAAGCTGGCGAGATTATATGCCGTGCTCTCACCATTCATCCACTCATGCATCACGTACATTCTTCTTTGCGCAGAAGTCGTCTTGTATCTGGCCTTCCGGGTCGCAGGCGGAATGGAGTTCGTTGAATTGCAGCCGTTCGCGGCCTGGTGCTCACTAATCCATTTGACCATCTGGACAAAAACAGAATGTTCAAACACATCATCCAATCCGGAGTGCAGACCGAACATCTCCTTCAGTCTTGACGCCAAAGATATCGCCTTCAACGAATGACCCCCAAGCTGGAAGAAATCATCTTCGGGATCGACTGAATCGCAGCCGAGCAATTCCTGCCACAATTGCAGCAAAACGGTCCGGATCTCCTTCTCTGTCATTTGAACCTTTGCATTTCCGGACAAAGATGATTCTGCAGCCTGACTCACTGCTGCCTGAGGCATTCCTGCAAGCTGATACAGTGGGACATCATGACTATGGGCAATTGGATCAAAGGAATAGGTTGGCAACGGAATGATCTGCCCCTGATCGGTTCCGTGGAGCTGTGCCCAGTCCAATTCAACGCCGGAGCACCAGCAGGAGCCAAGCGCCTTCATGAAATATACGTCCGCCTCAAGCAAACTCCGGTGATTCTCAAGAAGAGAAATGACATTAGTCCTCGAAAGCACTGCTTCATCGCTTTGATCCGTATCCTGCTGCAGATTAGCCATGATCCAAAGCGCACTCCCGGCAATCTCTGACTGAGAATCCCGATTCAGCAGCGGGAACAGCATGTTCCCTGATAGCAACGGTCCAATTGTTGACGCAAGGTCCGCTACGCTTTCAACCGCCAGCCCTCCTGATAAGGCATCTGACAACGCTCCCTCTTGCATTGACCATTCTTCCTTGCTGTATAAAAGAGAAACGGCATGAGCTGGCTCAAGCGCACCACTTATCACCAGTCCAGCAAGCTCACCCACACCTTGCCCGCAAACAGCATCCGGCTTGACACCGAACTGCATCGCCGTCCTGAACAGTGCGTACTGCACGATAAAGCACTGTATCCGCTCGAGTCTGGAATCCGTTAGCGGTCGTCCCATGCCTTGGCGAATCGCATACTGCTCTCTTGATTCGAAAAGAAGCAGTATCTCTTCAAAGTGCAGTTTGAAAATCTCTGATAGCTGACTACGATACACGGAAGCGTAGAGCTCCCGAATTTTCCGTGCTTCCCAACTTGCGGTTCCGCTGAGATAGAACATAATCTTGGGCTTGCCACCAGCCAGGCTCGCCTGAGTCTCATACTCGCTGGCCTGATCTCTTGGCGGAATATAACCGTCTACGGCAACCATCACTTTTCGGTGATTAAACCTGCTTCTCCCCTTTTGCAAGGTCCAGGCAGCATTGGACAACTGTTCCGGTATCGCAGTGATCGCCTGCAAAACCGAATCATACGTACGATCCAGCGCAGTTTTACTCTTGGCGGAGAAGGGAAGCAACTGCAAAGACTGATAATTTGCAACGTTCTCCCGAACGGGCGGCTGCTCCAGAATAACATGAGCATTGGTACCGCCGATTCCAAACGAACTGACCCCTGCGCGCAGAACCCGCTCCGGGTCTTCGAACGACTGTGCCTCCGTGTTGATATAGAAAGGACTATGTTCGAGATCCAGCATCGGATTCGTCCGTTGCAGGTGAATCTGAGGCGGAACCATCCGATGATAAAGCGTCAGAACCGTTTTGATAAACCCTGCAACACCTGCTGCCGCGTCAAGATGCCCAATATTGGCTTTGACCGAGCCCAGAGCGCAATAATTTCTGTTTTCTGTTCCCCACGACTGTCGGAGTGCTTCGATCTCAATCGGATCGCCCAATTTGGTGCCTGTTCCATGTGCCTCCAGGTAGGAGATCTCACTTGGAGCAACTCCCGAACGTTGAAGAGCCGCTTGAATTACTTTGACCTGTCCGGCAACGCTTGGTGCCGTATATCCGATTTTGTCCAGGCCGTCATTATTGATTGCCGAGCCTTTAATAACTCCGTAGATATGATCTCCGTCTCTCAACGCTTTACTGAGCGGTTTAAGGACAACCATTCCGCATCCGTTACCTGATACTGTACCTGATGCCTGCTCATCAAACGGTCTGCAGTGTCCGTCTTTTGAATAAATCATGCCTTCATGCCAGAGATAGCCTTCTCTTAGCGGATAGGAGATGGAGACACCTCCGGCAAGCGCCACATCGCACTCTCCCCGAATCAGAGACTCTGCTGCCTGATGAATGGCAACCAAAGAAGTTGAGCATGCGGTCTGCACTGCCATGCTGGGACCTCTGAGATTTAATTTGTGAGAAACCCGGGTTGTAATATAATCCTTCTCATTCAGAGTCATGGCTTCAAAAGCCTGCAATAGATTGCCGGAACGACCGAGAAACTGTACCATCCATGGCAAACTCATTCCACTGCCGGCAAACAAACCTATGGAACCCTCATAGCTGTACGGATCGCACCCGGCATGCTCCAGCGCTTCCCAGGAACACTGATGAAGCAAACGTATTTGCGGGTCCATCATATTGGATTCCTGATAGGGATAATCAAAGAATTCGCAATCAAAATGACCGGTATCTTGCAGCACACCCTTGGCTCTCACATAATCCGGATGTTCAAACTCCTCAGGCCGGACCCCTGCATCTTTTAGCTCCTCCTCCGTCAAACGGGTGATTCCTTCCTTGCCAGCCATCAGGTTTTCCCAGAACTCATCAATATTTCTTGAGCCAGGGAAGTGCCCAGCCATACCAATAACAGCTATGTCGGACGATGCTGACATTTCGGCTGTATGCCTTGAAAGAAACGGCCGTTCCTGTGCCGATGCTTTCCGCTCCAATGCGTTCGGTCTCACTTGTTCTGTTTCAGCTTTGCTCATCTCGTAAGGTACCGGAGTGCTTGCCTGATTCAGGTCCTTAACGGTAGATTCTGCCGAAAGTTCAGGGACACTTTCCATTCGCATCGGCTGTGAAACTGGCGACGACGCTTGCCCGGACATTAGATGATCGACCAGTGATGCAATGGAAGAGTGCTCGAACAATTGCACCAGTGGAACACTTTTTTCCAGATACGCATTTAACCGATTATTTATGAGGATAAGTCCAAGAGAGCTGCCGCCGATGTCAAAAAAATGATCATGGACTCCAACGTGATCCACGTTAAGTACTTCCTTCCAGGCCTCGACGAGCATCTGCTCCAATGCTGTTTTCGCCTGTTCCGTACCCTGACTGGAAGAGTTGTAGGTCAAGGCCGGACTGTTCGTATGTTTCGCCTCATAATCAGCCAGTTGAAGAGCATTGCGATTCAGTTTGCCGTTAGGCAGCACAGGCAGCTTGTCCAGTCGAATCAAGCGGGAAGGCATCATGTAATGCGGAAGACGCTCTCTTAGCCATGACCGAAGCACAGCATCCACGTTATGTTCCAACCCGGCAGCTTCAGGCTTCAGACTATAATATAGAATTAAATACAGCTGATGGGACTCGGTTCCTTCTGTTTTTGCGACAGCCTCCCTTACGAATGCATGGCTCATCGCTGCCTGTTCAATTTCGTTCAATTCAATTCGGTAACCGCGGATTTTCACCTGTTGATCAATCCGTCCCAGTAACTCAATATCTCCATCCGGCAGTATACGGGCAAGATCGCCTGTCCGGTACAAACGGCCACCCAATACGTTGGAATTAACGATGAATCGTGCTTTCGTCTCGGCTGAATTGTTGAGATATCCTCTGGATAACCCTTTGCCTGCGATGCACAGTTCCCCATAACTTCCGGGCGGCAGCATCGCTCCCTCATCATTCAGAATATAGATCTCTGTATTGGCAATCGGCTTGCCGATCGTGATTCTGGAGGCATCATCCAATTGTTTGGTCGTTGACCAGATTGTTGTTTCCGTTGGCCCATACATATTAAAGACTCGGGCCGATGTAAGCCGCTTCAAATCAGAGAGCAGCCCCGCCGGAACACGTTCTCCTCCCGTAAGAACGCACCTCAGATTCCCCAGCGTCTGGGCAAATTCGGGATTTTCAACGAATGCTTTAATACGGGATACCGTGCTCAGAATGTGTGTAATGCCATATTCACGAATTCGATGTGACGCAAGGACCGGATCAAGCTGCTCCTGCTCATCGGCCAGATATAGCGAATGCCCTGTAGATAAAGGGGCCCACACTTCAAATCCGAAGATATCAAAAGAGATGGTCGTTACGCTGATCATGCGGTCTGTCTCATGTGCAAAAATCCTTCTGTGCCTGATGTCCTCCACAAAATTAACCATCGCCTCATGGGTAACCATCACTCCTTTGGGCCTCCCGGTTGATCCTGAAGTGAAGATGACACAGGACAGGTCCAAAGACTGGACGCTCACATCCGGATTGACGGATGAGCGCACATCACGGGCTGTCGAATCATAGATCATCCGTACTCCGTCAAAAGGTACTGCATTCTCTTCGCCAGGTGTGCATAGCAGCAAGTTCATCCGGCTGTCTTCCATCATGTTCAGAATCCGCTGTGGCGGGAAGGCGGGGTCCAAAGGAACGTAAGCTGCTCCGGCTTTCTGCACAGCGAGAAGCATGATCACCAGCGCTTCATTCCGTTTGGATAATATGCCTACAGGTTCATCCCGGCTTACGCCACGGTCAATCAGTTTCCATGCCAGCGTATTGGCTTTTTCATTAAGTTCCTTGTACGTAAGGGCAGCTCCCGACGCTGCAAGTAAAGCTACTTTGTCTGGCGTGAGCTCTGCCTGCGTTTCAAACAGACCGTGCAGACCATGCGTGTAATCATTTTCCAGACGCGGACCAGCGAGTAAATGCGTTGCGTACTCCTGGGAAAGAGCATTTCTTTCAAACAACTCGCCCAAAGACCAATTCGGCTGACGTACAACCTGTTCGCACAAGCCGATAAAATCCTGCATCAGCCTTTCGATTGTCGTCCGGTTGAACAAATCCAGCGAGAATTCAAGATATCCTTCAATGACTTGCTTCTCCCTGTTTTCCTGACAGGTCAGCAGCAGATCGTAGATAGACGTGCCCGTCTCCACCGGGAAAGAATTGAATTGCAAGCCGTCAAGCTCAAGTCCATGCTGCTCCATGTTCTGATAATCAAAACAAACATCAAACATCGAATTTCGATTCCGTTCTCTCTTTAAGCCCAACTGCGCGACAAGTTCATTAAATGGATACTCCTGATGCGCAAAGGCATCCAGTGTATGCTGCTTGAGTTCGCGCAGAAAGTCAGCATACACGCGCTCACGTGCCGGAAAGTTGCGCATCGCAATCATATTTACGAACATGCCTACCGTCTCTCTGCATTCCTCTTGCAGCCTGCCCGCAACAGGTGTTCCTACCACAATGTCCTGCTGACCAGTGCGCTGCGCGAGAAGCAGATTCCACACACTCAGCATCACCATGTACATGGAAGCTTCCGAGGATGAAGCCAGCTTGTGCAAATGCTCTGTCAACGAAGGACTCAACGTGAAATGGAGACGTTCCCCTTTCAGGGATCGCTGTGAAGGACGATCATGATCGAGCGGAAGCTGCAGAACTGGCACAGAAGGGCCAAGATGTTCCAGCCAGAATGCCCGATGCGAATCGTAACCGTGTGAAGCGAGACGTTGCTGCTGCCATACCGCGTAATCTTTGTATTGCAAACGGACTACATGTTCTCCGCCAAAGTACAATGTATTAAAATCTCGAGTTATGATCTCGACAGATGTGCCGTCCGCGATAATATGATGGATATCAAAGAACAAAAGATGCTTCCGTTCGTCAATCTTAATCAGCTCAACACGCATAAGTGGAGCCTGCCCCAGATCAAACGGACGAATCAGTGACTGGATGTACGAAGCCACCTCTTGTTCGTTTTCCAATTCCTGCCGGGCATAACCTATATCCAGGCTGACCGATGGATGGACGATCTGAACGATCTGATCCCCCCGTATCTCAAACGACGTTCTAAGGACTTCATGATACTGCACCAGCTTATCCAAAGCTGCTTCAACCTTTCGGCGATCCAAATCACCTTCAATGATGGTTGCAGATGGCAAATTATAAGCCGTATTGCCCGGATCAAGCATAGCTTGAGTAAACATCCGCATCTGGGCAGAAGAGATTGGGTATGCGTCCATATGGGGCGCAGCGGGAATCGTCTGTTGATTGGTTTCAGGTTTTGCCATGGCATACAGATGCTCCGCCAATTGAACAGGCGTAGAGTGATTGAAAACATCTGCAACCTCGGATTGAATCCCCGTATAAGAGCGGATGTATGCAGACAGGCTGACGGCTTTGAGGGAATCTCCCCCGACCGAGAAGAAATTAACGCTTTCTTCCAGGTCGTCTATGCCAAAAATCGTTCGATATGCCTCAAGAACAACCTGCTTCAACTGATCTGGCCCCCCATTGTAGAAGGCCTTTCCCACAGGAGTAGAACGGCTGTCTTTCTGATCCGAATTCATCGCATCGTACCTGTTCTCCACTCCTGCTTTTGTTGATGTCTTCGAAAGCGAGACACCAACGGGATAGGACTGCTTGTTGAATACATAAGCAGGCAGAGAGCATTTTCGGCGTACAGTCTGTCCTTTGAGCACCTTCCAGTTAGGTTCAATGCCTTCGCACCATAATTCGGCGAGTCTTCGGCTTACATATATACTGTCTTGCTCCGTTTCTTTGACATGGCGCAGCATATTTAGCACTGTCTGGGAATCACGTGATTGTTTATGTTGTCTGGCAAAGGAACTCAGCGTCCGCCCTGCACCAACCTCAATCAATACAGCATGTTCGTCCTTCAACACTTCAGCCAGGTTCGCTTCAAACAACACTGGCTCTAAAATGTGGCGGGACCAATAGTCGGGTTTCGTAATTTCATCTGGTTGAGCCCATGTGCCGCTCGAATTAGACAAAAGTGGGATCTGCGGAATATGAAGTGTGTATTCTGCCAGACAACGTTTAAATTCTGCGGCTGCCTCATTCATCATCGGTGTATGGAACGCGTGAGAGGTTTTGACACGGATGCACGTCCATCCCATTCCTTCTGCTTTGACTTCCATCCGCGCAATGGCTTCTGCCGTCCCGCCAATCACACAGGAGCCCGTTGTATTCACCAAGGCCAGCCAAGCTTCTTCATCCAACTGCGACTTCACCAGATCAGCATCCGCCATAATAGCAAGCATGACACCAGGCTGCTGCTGTTGCATTAAACGTCCGCGAAGCCGTACCATTTTGACGGCATCTCGCAGCTCGAACACACCCGCTACCGCTGCGGCAGCCAGTTCCCCAATGCTATGTCCGATCATGCCGTCCGGCCGGATCCCCAGGTCCAGCAGCGATTTGGCCATGGCATAACTTGTCATGAATAATGCGAACTGGCTGTACTCCGTCTGGTTGATTCGGTCAGGATGCTGGTCACCGTATACAACGGACAACATGTCTTCCCGTTCCTCCGCAGGAAGCAGGTCCAGAATCTCCAGAATATATCTTCTGAACAAGGGAGCTATGCCTGCTTGCTCTGCAGATTTGTACAGCTCTGCCCCCATTCCCTGATACTGACTGCCCTGCCCAGGGAACATAAAAAATACGGGGCGGCTATCTTGAGCCGAATGGTGGTACACGCGCGCTTTCCCCAACTGTTGCATTAATTTGTCAGGGTTATCCTTCCAAGTTTTATCCAGAACGAGCGCCTTGCGATAAGAAAAAACAGTTCTGCCCGTCTGCAGAGTCCAGGCTGCGTCCGAAACCGGTGGTTGCGGCTGCTGCACCAGATATTCCATTATCCGTTCAGCGGTATGGTTCAGCGAGTACTCTGATTTGGCGGAAAAAAGCAATACATTTACGTCTTCATCCGGACTGCACTGATCCATTTCGGGTGCCTCCTCCAATACCATGTGAGCATTTGTGCCCCCCACACCAAATGAATTGATTCCCGCGCGCAGGATTCCGGTATAGACTTGTTTCCAATTCACCCCATGCGCATTGACTTTGAAAGGTGTGTTCGTAAAATCAATCTTGGGATTCGGCTGCTCAAAATTGGCCGTTCCCGGTATAAAACCTTGTCTAAGGCTGAGCGCCACTTTAATCAAACCAACTACCCCCGCCGCTGTATCCATGTGCCCCACATTGCCTTTAACCGAGCCAAGGTAGCAGAATTGCTTTTGATCGGAGGCAAAAGCTCGAGTTAACGAATTGACTTCAATCGGGTCGCCAAGCAGCGTTCCTGTACCGTGTGCTTCGATGTAACTCACCGTTTCCGGGTCCACTCCGGCCACTTTGTAGGCATCCTGAATGACTTCGGACTGGCCGCTTACGCTTGGAGCAAGAAAGCTGAGTTTCTCTTGCCCGTCATTGTTAATGGCTGATCCCTTGATCACGCCATAGATATGATCCCCGTCCTGCAGTGCGTCGGTTACCCGCTTCAGCACCACTATTCCCATACCATTGGAGAACACCGTTCCGCTGGCATTCGCATCGAATGGACGACAGTGCCCATCTGCGGAAAACATCATGCCATCCTCGTAGACATAGCCCCCTTCATTGGGCAGCTCGACGGTAATTCCACCAGCCACGGCCACATCACATTCCCCAACAATCAGTGATTGACATGCTAGATGGGGTGTAACCAGAGAGGTTGAGCATCCCGTCAATGCAGTATAGGCCGGGCCTTTCAAATTAAGCTTGTACGCCATCCGGGTAGCAAGAAAATGGTTGGTGCTGAGCGTAAATGCTTCGTATTTGCTGCTATAATTTGCATCGTTAAAAAGCACCTGACGGTACCATTCGAAATCATCCGACCCGCCAAGGAACACTCCGACTTTCCCTGACTCGTCTGGTATGCAGCCCGCATCCTCCAGCGCTTCCCAGATCCCTTGATACAGAAGCCTGAATTGCGGAGACATCATTTTGGCTTCGCCTGGAGTATAGTCGAAGAAGCCGGCATCAAACTCATCAATGCCGTTGGCACGACCCTTGGCCTTGACGTATTTGGGAGAATGAAGCAATGCTTCATCCACTCCGAGCTCCCTCAATTCCTCATCGCTATAAAAGTGAATGCTCTCCCGCCGTTCAACAAGATTGTTCCAGAACTCTCGAATGTCCTCAGCGCCCGGCACATTAATAGCCATGCCAACAATCGCAATGTCTTCACGCTGAATACCAGCTCTGCGTTGGAACAGCTTTTCCCGCTCTGCAGGTATCTTGAGCACCTCATCGTGCTCACCCTGTTCTGCAAACTCTCTGAGTGTGGGACATTCGAAAAAACGAGGAACTGGAAACTCCACATCTGTGTGATGCTTCAGTTTATTATGAGCTTGAATGACGGAGAATGAATTACCGCCCAGCTCGAAGAAATGATCATCCCGCCCCACTCTCTCGACTCCCAGCACTTGGGCCCATACCGAAGCTACCATCTTCTCCAGCTCAGATACCGGAGCAGCATATGCTCTACTGGATGCGTGAGCATGCGTCATATCCGCCATGAGCACATTCCGATCAATTTTCCCGCTGCTATTGAGCGGAAATTCGGACTTATGTACAAAAACAGATGGAATCATATATGCCGGTAATGAACGGGATAGATGTTCTCTCAACTGGGTTGAAGGCAGTTCCCGCTCTGACAGATAATAGGCATACAGCGATCCAGGTCTGCCCTCAAATGATTTCATGACCACAACGCTCTGAACGATACCCGGATAGGACGACAGGACATTCTCGATCTCGCCTGTCTCCAGCCTGGCTCCCTGAAATTTAACCTGGAAATCAATGCGTCCCAAGTATTCTATCGTTCCGCTCGGAAGTGAACGTACCAGATCACCTGTGCGATACATATACCTGAAATACTCCGGGTCCCGTCCTTCATTAAAAAAGGGGTTGAGGACAAACTTCTCACGTGTCATCTGCTCCAGATTGAGATATCCACGCGCCAGTCCAACTCCGCTAAGACACAACTCGCCCGGAATGCCGATCGGCTGAAGCTCATCATGACTTCCAACGACATACCATCTGGACTCATTAAGCGGGTATCCAATCGGTACATTACCCAGACCTTCATAGCTGCTTAATGGATAATGAGATACCCATATGGTGCACTCTGTTGGACCGTATACATTTTCCAGGCTGGCTTGGATACCCAGCCTGTGAAACTTTCGAATGATGTCCGGTGTGACCGCCTCTCCGCCAACAAACACCCATTTCAACGTCTCTAGTGCTGACAGATCCGGGCGAAGCTCCATTGTTTCCAGAAAAAGACGGAACAAGGTTGGAACAAAATTGATATGGGTTACTTGGTGTGCTGCAATCGTAGACGCAATACGGGAAGGGTCTTTTTCTGCTCCGGGTTCAAGGATGCTTAATGCTCCTTCCCCCATAAACCAGCCAAACAGTTCCGTTGCGGAGACATCAAAGGTATAGGCCGTTTTCAGCAAGTAAACATCATCCGCCTGCATTGGAAAGCGACGTTCCAGATCAAGCAGCGTGTTCACTACGCTGTGATTTTCGATCATGACTCCCTTCGGCTTGCCTGTTGATCCCGAGGTGTACATGATATAGGCAAGACTACGCGGGTTTAGCGTTCCTTCGGGATTCGAGCTGTCTCCTGTGTAGGCCTTATCATCGGCCGTGTAGATAAAATGTACATCAAGCGCCTCGTCATCTTTCTCGGGCCGTACGGCCAGCACGGTCGATATGTCTGCATCTGATACGATATAAATCTTTCGGGATAAAGGATAGGATGGATCCATGGGCACAAAAGCACATCCAGCCTTCAAAGCAGCCAACAAGGCAATAACCAGGTCCGAGCTGCGCGGCATCTGAATGCCGACTGCTTCGTTATCGCTTTTCTTTCTCGCTATGATCTGTTTTGCCAGTTGATTGGCCTTTGCATTCACCTCGGCATAGGTTTGATACCGGGATCCTTCCAGCAAAGCCAACCGTTCCGGGAATCGTGCGACTTTTTCATGGAATACATCCATAATATGTTGAGGCTTGTAAGGAAAATAAGAAGTTTGATTGAATCGCTGCAGCAGGGTTTCTTTCTCATCCGGCATCAGCAGACTGAACTCACTGATTTTCTTCGCAGGGTCGGTTACCAGTTGATTCAGCAAGTATAAGAATCGTTGGCCCATTCGATCGATTGAATCCTCATGGAACAAGCCCGGCTTATACTGCAGTTTCAATTGTGTGCCTTGTGGGGATCGGTTCAATACAACCATAAGATCGCCTGGAAAAGTAACCTTGTCCTGTTCCAGCATACGTGTTTCGAGTGGATCTTCTTCATAGGAATCATAGACAAAGGAAATATCGAACAACGATGGTGATCCAGGCTGAGCGTGTAGCATACTGTCTCTGACAATGAGGTTATTGGGGTATCCGATATGTCTGTAGGTATCCATCCAAGTTGTGGCTACTTGCTGCAGCAGAGGTGTTAAATTCGATTCGAGGTCAATATGAAAACGCATGGGCAGCATATGGACAAAACACCCGATGGTTTCTTCCAGATCCAAGCCTGGACGATGAGAATAAGGGGAAACAAACGTGATGTCGTTTGTATCCGTATATTTATTCATGAGAATGCCAAAGGCACCCATAAAGAACATAAAGACGGTTACTTCATTTTCTTTGGATACTTGGGTAATATCCTCCATCAACGATTTGGGAATATCAAAACGCAGTTCACGTCCGATGCCTTCTTGTGAAGAACCTGCCGGGAAGTCATGATGTAAAGCCAGGGGTTCCGCCCCTTTCATTCGGTTTAACCAATATTCCTGCTCTCGGGCGTACTTGTTCTCATACAGTTTCTGATTCTCAGCTTCGACATAGGCGATAAATCCCTCGTCCTGCTTTACCTCCACAGGGTGGTCTTGAAGAAGAGAAGTATACAGGCGGATCAGTTTATTTTTCATCAATTCAAGCGATATCCCGTCGCAGATCAAATGATGGATACATAAGGTGAGGATATGCCGGTTTTCGTCCATTTTTACAATCATCATACGGAACAGAGGCCCTTGCTCCAATGCAAAAGGTGTTTCGATGCATTCTTCTATCCATGCCTTTAGCTGTTGTTCTTTCAGATCCTCATGCCCCTCACCACTCAGATCCCTGGAGACAAGCATAACGTCCATCTCTTCATGAACTGCTAGAATCGGTACATCGTTTTGAATCTCTATACGAGTACGCAGCACCACTTGTTCATGCATAAGCAGTTCAATGGCCCGGTGAAATATCTCCAAATGTAACGCATTCAATTGTATCGAAGCAGAGATGTTATAGGAAGCAGGATCGTTCACCAGACAGTCAAAATAGATTCCTTTTTGCGTTTCGGAAAGCTCAACGGTTTTTCGCAGCATCATGACCACACCTCGTTCGTTAATTGAGATTCAAGCTGATTAAGCATAAATCCAGTAACAGCTTAGTGCATTACCCAAATTCCGCCAGCCCATATGGAGAGAACCGTGATAAACGTCTGATATGCAATATCCATTATCAGATTTCCAATGCTGTCTCCATCCATTTTGCGATTTTTAATCATGACGTAAGTATGTGACCAAAGACCACTTAAACCGTATATGTACATCGTAACCAACACACCCACCCAGAAATTCCCTTGAAACCAGATGGCCAGAATCCCCATAATTCCAAGCCCTACCTGGGAAAATCCATATTTGACCTGAAATGGTCCGCCAGGCCATCCCAACATTTTGGCTGTCTGATCAGCTCTGGCAATGTTAACAACATAACCAATGACTCCAACCAGTCCAAACGTAACCACAAATTGATGAAGCAGCAGTACTCTGCTAATCTCGCTCATTTCCCCGGGGAAACCTAGCAAATAAAGATGAACTCCCCCTGAAATCAGCCCAAATAACCATAGAACCAAAAACCACATTCCTGCCCCACTCCCGACATTTGTTATTTTGAAATCAATTGTAACTAAATGTACAATTTTGTAGATATCCACATTATATAATCGCTTTTACATTTGTCAATTAGTACATATTTTTCTAGTTTGTCGAAGTATTTGTCATTTTTGTTCACATATGCGCAAAAAATAAATCTATATAGTTCTGTCAAACTTGAAAAAAATAGTACTTTGACACTAAATTTACATTTTCTATCATGAATTCTCCTTTTTTTTTTACGCTACAAAAGAACTACAACTCATTTATTTGAAAAATGTGATCGTTCAAAAGCATGTTTATTCGGCCAATCTATGTTCGAAAAGTAGGAATAATTTTTGCATGCCCCAACGTTAATTTGCCAGACTATTGCTTTACCATAGTTCCTTTACTTTTGTACGTTTCACTTGGATTTACATATGTATATTTATGATCTCGAATGATTTTAAATCTGAATGACTTTCGGGTCATCCAGTTGATAGCTACGAGCATTCTCATTATGCTTGTAAGGCAAGCCTGTATTCATCAACCTGGTCGTACATAAGCAAAGCTGGAGGTCACCTTTTATTTTCATCTTTATGTATTAAAAATCCCCTTGCTGAATCCGATATAATATAAGTCTTTTATACTATATTAAGGGGATATTTATGAAAACACGTAAACTGGCTGCAGCATCCATCCTTTCAACGACTCTTTTGCTGGGAGTTTTAGCATCCCCAATTGCAGCGTCTTCATCATCCCTCACGGATATTCCAAACAATTATGCCAAAAACGCCATCATCGAATTGGCAGACGCAGGGATAATGAACGGGACCGGCAACGGAAAATTCAATCCATCCGGCAACATTACAAGACAAGATTTTGCAATCGTATTATCCAAAGCATTAAATCTTGATTTAAGTATAGCCTCATCGCAATCAACAACCTTCTCGGATGTACCTGCAAGCTCCTATGCATTTGCTGCCGTTGAAGCAGCGTATAAAGCAGGATTAATTCAAGGTGTCGGCAACGGAAAATTTGCTGGTACCGAACCACTCACGCGCGAACAGATGGCAGTCATTTTTGTGAATGCTTTAAACGTTGATACAACCGGCAAGGGTTCAAAACTTGAATTTTCCGATTCTTCATTTATTTCAGACTGGGCTAAAGAATATGTGGCAGTTGCCATCGAAATGAAATTAATGGAAGGAAACAAAGATGGGAGTTTTAATCCTTCAGGAAGTGCAAAGCGCCAGGATGTAGCTTTGGTTACTTCTAAATTTCTCACGAAAAAAACCGAGTTAGATCAAGAACAAGCAGAAGAAGCAACGACCAAACCTGAGCCGGAACAAAAGCCAGAGCAGGAGCCTGTGAAAGATCCCGTCAAGCCTGTACAGCAACAACCATCGCCGCCTGTATCAAGCTCAACTCCTGAGCCAGCTTCTCCATCGGTGCCTGATCGTGACCCATCGCCAACACCATCTCCCGCACCAACTCCAAATCCAGAGCCAAATCCGAATCCAGAATCACCAATTAATGCGGCTCCTGTAGCTAAAGATTTGCGTTTTATGTTTGAAGAGGAAACCGAAAAGTTGGTTGTTGGTCAAAAGGTCACTATCGGCTTTACCTATGATGATGCAGAAGATGACCAACAACAATCCGTGAAATATGCTTGGTATCGCTCAGCGAATAGTGAGGGAAGGGAAAAAGTATTAATTCCTGATGCCAATAGTAGTTCCTACACTTTTACTTCAGATGATGTCGATCATTATATCAGCGTTGAGGTAACACCGATTGCTGCTACAGGAACCACGACCGGGGTAACAAGTTATAAGGTTTTAGAACAGGTCGTAATGGAGCCCTCGACTGAAGAAGCGCCTCTCACAGTGGACGCAAGCAAATTTTCAGTCATTGATAATTACTCGAATGAGATTGACCGAATCATCGGGCAGGCATCTGCAGTAAGCCGTGCAAATGCATGGGTGTATATCTACCCATGGGATGACAAAAATGGAAATAATGTTGTTGATGACGGTGAATTGGGAGATGGATATTTCAAGGGAACAAGTCAAAGCGACGGCTCATTAACTGGCGATCTCGGATACCTTGAACCGGGTGACTATACCTTTGTAATAACTGCAATGGATCCTGAAACACAATACGAATCTGCAAAGACTGCTGAAAATGCATTTAAATTTACGTTAACCAAGGGAACAGAACCTCCAGCAACACTAGAGACCGATTTCTTCGGATTTGATGATAATATGGCTTCGTTAGAGAAAGATTTTGAAGCAAATAGTTCAGAACAAATTATATTTGCTTATGCCACAAACGAGGAATTTCTCAATGGTACATTAGAAATAACTTCAGAAGGTATCACATTCGGAACCGATGATTATTATTACAATGACTCCAATGAAGATACAAAGATCTATTTTGAAGATGAACAAATTAGTAATGATGGGCATACTGTAATTATTTCAAATATAAATGGTATTTTCACAAAGTTAACATTCCATTTACAAGATAAAATCATACCTCAAAAAGGGTCTTATCTTATTAAATTTAAGGCAGACGCAGATGGGCCAGAGTCGGGTAAAACCCCATCTCCAGAGCAAAAACTAACTTTAAATTCAGTAGAATCAGAATTTCAAGAATATTAATATTCTGTTAGCCACCTCTTTGGGTCGTATGAACGATCATAGAGATGGCTCTTTTTTGTTATGGAACTTTAAGATGCTGCTTACCTTTAGCCCGTTCCTCCTGCTACCGATTATTTCAGGGTCATGTCCTAAGAAGAAATAAACGTACTCCCCTATTCTTGCCTTGCGAAAAAAAACGCACACTGTAGAAGTGTGCGCTTGCATTTCCACCCTATGATCCCATCGGGTTCCGTTCAATATAGACGTGATATCGTTCGTGAAACACATTCGCAAGCGGAATAAACAACAAATTGTCCAAGGTATAGCGGAAAGCAAACCCATGCGGCCCAGTCTCCTTGGTGAAACTTCTCATCAGGTCATCTTCGTGCAATTGAAGCTGCAAATAGTCATTTGCATCAGAGAGCGCAGCCAAAATGTACGGTCCATACGCAAGAGATGCCAGTTCCTTCCGATCCGGCGCCGTTTCCAGGCGGAGCCTGCAGTCGAAAAAGAGCTTGATCTCGTCTCCATCCTGCCAATCCCGACTGATGCAGATATATCCTGTAGGGTCATCGGCCATGTCGGCAGGCTTGCCGTTGATCTCCATGCGGCATTCCGGTCCGGCCCAGTATGGACGGCGAATCATCAATGCAAATTCCCCCGTTCCCTCCATCCGCAGCGCCGCTTTTCCGGGATCATGCGGCTCCACGTCCAGCGTCAGCTTCATCTGCCGTTCCCGCCAATGGAGGGTTGAAGGAACCAGCAGGTTCACATACAGCGCAGATTTATCGTAATGATAAATAGCTTCCGCATATTTAAAATGATTCTCCAAGCCCGTGCCATGGCAGCAAGTATTCCCCGTCACGTCAAAAGACTTTGTCCCGCCGGGTGCCAGCGGCATGAAATACGTGCTGCCTCCCGTCGGCTGATGATCGCATGAGGCCAAAATGTGATTAAACATCGTACGCTCGTAATAATCCATATATTCCGCTGCCGGATGATACGCAAACAATTCCTTCGTCAGTTTCAGCATATTGTACGAGGCGCAGGTTTCTGCGGTTTTTTCGCTGAGAAATTCTCCAATTTTGCCTGGCTGCCGGAACATTTCGCCTTCTCCCGTGCCGCCAATCGAATAGATATGCGCACCCGTGACGGCCTGCCAAAAAAAGCGGGACATGTCGTAATACGCCTTCTCCCCGGTTGCCTGGAATATTTTCAGGGCGCCGACCACCTGGGGGATATGCTGGTTGGCGTGGAGGCCGCCGAGGGCATCTATACCCGCGCGCAGCGGAACGAACAAGCGGTCGTTGTCAAACAGGTTCGCCGCCGCCAGATGTTCAGACTTGCGCGTGATGGAGTACAGCTCGGCAAGCGATTCGTTCATCCCGCCGAATTCGCCGGCGATGTACATGCCCCACATCGTTTTGAGCACGCGGTTTGGAAGCCGGTTCAAACGGCGGTATACCCAATCGCCAAGCTGATCGGCGATCTTCAGCGCCGTATGGATTCCCAAAAGGCGATAACAATCGAGCAATCCGGCAAAAATTTTGTGCAGGGTATAGTAAGGAGCCCATATTTCCGGATACCGGGTAAACTTCTCCAACAGGTCAAACTGCTCCTCGGAGTAACCGCTGAGGAAGCCGGCATCAAATCCAGGCTGACCAGCAAAAGCATGCTGGCACTCTTCCAGCGAAGCGATCATATACTCCGCCTTCCGCTTGATGTCCTCATCTCCCGAAGCTGCGTAGCACAACGCCAGCGCAGACAGATAATGTCCGGTCGTATGTCCCCTCAGCAAGCACCCTGGCGAATCCCAACCGGTCATTTCCGGAGCATCGCGCGTATCCAGTCCGGCAGCGGCTCGGAAATTATACAGCATCTGATCGTCATTGACCTTTTTCAGGAAGGCAAGGCTCCTGTCCTGAGCCGCTTTAAAGGCGGTTCCTTCCTTCAGCGCCACCGCCACAGCGGGAAAGCCATGCACGGCAGGAATTGTGTCCATCGTTTCCCGATCCTGCCCGGCTGCCGCCCAAACCTCGGCGCTTACCGGAATGGCCGTGTCTTTAAGGACACCTTTAACCATGATGGGACCGGGCTCATCCATCGTATATTCCTCTCCCGGTTCCCAATCCACGGCATGGGAAATGATCTCCCCCTCGGCCGTTTCGACCACGGCCACCGCCGGCAAATAAAATGGTTTCCCCACATCCGCTTTCAGGCGTATCGGATAAATCCGAGACACGCGAATTCGATTCTCTTCCTCCAAAATGGTCACGTTGTAGACTTTTTCCTTGCTGCAGCCGCCGTATCGAAACGTTGCCCGCAGCGGAACCGTGCGTGTGCCTATGCCATATTTCGGCCGGTTTACCGTGCCGTCGTCTCGGAGAAAACGAGAGTCCCCAGATGTCCAGCTGATTTTTGAACCGTATTTCCCTTCCCGGGGCAAGCGGAGATCAAATTCCACCGTGGCCAGATTGCCCAAATACAGCGCCTCCATATCCTGGATTACGATGCGTTCCTCCTCTTTAACCGAACCCATATCATGCCCCCCTATTCGCTTGTGGTACGTCCGACCGTTAACCTGGAGATGGGACGGACGTTCCGATCACCTTCCACTGTTGAATGCCTGTGGATGTCGTTTCCTTGGCCTTCATGGTAAGGCGGATTTTCGTCGTCGTCACCGGATCGAAGGAGGTCACGTTATACTGATCCGGAAACACGCCATATGCAGAAGGATCAGGCACCTCCACCCAATCGGTTCCCGTCCAATACTGGATGTAAAACGATGCCGGCAGATCGATCCCATCATTATCGTCAAACCAGTAAACCTCGCTTGAGGAGAGGGTGAACGGTCGGTCGAAGTCATACTGCACCCATTGCTCGCTCCCGCGGGTATCCCAGTTTCCGTAGACCGGATGCCCCCTGTCCGCCGAGCTTGTCGGCTCGTATTCGTCATTCAGCCCCGCCAGGCTTTCCCAAGGCGAGACGTAGGAGGCTGAGACGGTTCCTTCGATCGCCACGTTCGGATTTGCGGGATCCGGTGGTTCAACAACCGGCGGCGATGGTTTATCCGCGGCTAGAGCGGCGATCTCTTCCCCAACCAGCGCACGCGAATAGAGCTTGATTTCATCGAGGCTGCCGGCAAAATAATGTCCGTCCGTCCCGGACTTTCCGATATACTTGTTCACTCCGTTCAGCAGGGAACGAATACGTCCTGGATTCATTTCCGAGGTCCTGGCCTGTTCTACCCCATCCAGGTACAGAACTGCCGTGTTTCCGGATAGGGTGACCGCCGCATGATGCCATTGTCCGGATGTCAAGCCGCTGCCGGCAACGCTCACGGCTCCTGTCCCTTGCGGGCCCGGTGCTGTGAAGCGTAACGTACCGCCGGCTTCGATGGTTAGGTCCGCCGACGTGCCTGCGGCTGAAACAAATTCGAAAATGCGCGCGCTGGCTGTGTTGATATCCGAATTGTCAGAGGATGCACCGTCCGGACTCGGACCCCCGTTAACGTTTACCCAGGCGGAGAATGTAAAGTCCCGGGTTCCTTTCAGCATCGTATCCGGTAGCTTCATGTAGCTTGACGAGCCGTTCAGGCCCAACCCTCCGCCTCTTGCGCCGTCCGTGCGCGAAGCATGGTAAACGGCGGCATCATGGCCCGCACCGGAATAATCAAGGGCGATACCGGAATCCCCGGCCTCTTCTTCATCAAACAAGTAATTCCCTGCCAGCTCTCCCTGACCGACGTTTAACGTGAATTCCTTTTGCACCGGGGTGTTCTTTTCGTCATAATCCCGAAGCTGTACCGTAAATCTGTAGCTGCCCTTGGCTTTGCCGGATACCTTGCCAGCGATCGTACCTGTGAAGCGGTCCAGCGTCAGCCCCTCCGGCAGCGATCCCCCTGTGATATTCCAATCATAGAAAGGAACTCCGCCTTCGGCCTGCAGCTTCAGTTCATATTGCTGTCCTGGCTTTGCATTGGGAACCGGAACGTTTTTAATCGACGGGCTAAGAAAAGGTGTCAGGGAACGATTCAATTTCCAGCCCGCTTGTTCCGCAATCAACAGCGTCAGTTTGGTCAGCATCCAGCGCTTGTTGTGAAAGAGATGAGTACGGCCGCCGTTCTGGCCGCTGATCCGGTCCCAGTATTGTGGTTCCCCGGGAATATGATAGGTGTCATCCAGCGGGACCGGGACCCCTTGGTAGGCAACGATATTATCCGCTGTTCCTCCGCTGCGCTTATAAGCAGCCATGCCTCTCCAACTATGGGAAAACGCAAGCGCATGCCCGAATTCGTGCATGATGAGTCCGTACACGTCCGTAGATGTGTCGGACATCTCCGTCAGGTACCACTGCTCATCATCCAGCGAGGTAAACGGCGTTGCGGTATCGTAAAAGTCCAAAATGGTGAGAAGCGACCGGTGAATTCGGTCAGGGACCGTCACGCCGTTGCGTTTATGATATTTCCCGTTGTCGGACGCTCCGCCGGTCGAATAAGGGCCGTTGAGCCCTCTCAGATAGATCCACATCCCGTTGTAAGGCTCATCATTGGTCACGGAGTCATGACCGTCAAAGTTATCCTTTGGCAGCCGGGTGACTTCCGAATTCGCCGGGACGGTATCGAAGGGCTCCATATCAAAGAAGTAGAACCAATCCTTGATCGCCTGTTCGCTGGCCTCTCGGATCGCGGGATCGCTGAAATAGGGCTGGATCGTATCGTATCTGTAATCAAATTTCAGCGGCAGGCTCGGCTCTCTGGCATCATCCTGGTCCCATACGCGAATCGGGGTGGTTTGTTTTCGGACAGCGCCATTGGCATCCGTGACCGCGAGCTCCAGCGTGTAATGTTCGATCTCCCCATTGCCTCCGATTCGGTCGGGATGGATTTCGAGCAGAAAGGGCTTGCTTTCGCCGGCATTTTGGAACGTTAACGTCTTTGCCGCCCCGGTTGCGCTCAGCGTGCTCGGACGGTCCATCATCAAGCGGGAAGTGCCCTTGGCTTTAATATCGATCGTCAACGGATAGGCGGCGTCCTCGGGCGGAACCACGTTCAGTTTCACGTAAGGATTGGCGATGTATCCCTGCCAATCTACCAGCTCAACGCCATAATCGTTAAGCGTTCTGCCAAAAATGTCAATGATCTTCGCCTCTTCGCCGGTGGATTCCGCCTCCGCCGGCTCGGCCGCGGCCGGGAATGCACATAAGGACACCAGCAGCGAAAAGCTAAGTACCATGGATAACCACCTTTTCATACTCATGCCTCCTTATTCCATGTCTTATATAATCGGTCTCTGGCGCCCGAAATACCTGAATGAAATTGGATCAAAGCAGCGGCGCGAATCCGGCGAACATGCTCCATCGCTTCAAGCAGGTTACGTTCCCGGTCCATCCCCGGTGCTCCGGCATCGCGGCAAATGGCGGCCGCCGCGACTCTTCCCTGGGCCATAGCCACCTGCGCGCTTTCGATTCCCGTTATGTTTCCGGCGACGTACAAACCCTCGACCGGCGTCTGCATATCCTCATTGTGCAGCGGAACATGACCACCGAGTTCCTCTGCATACACCAATGGACATCCGGCCACCGCGGCCAATTCGGCGAGCGGGGATAAACCTCCGGCAAGAGCCACAAAATCGACGTTTTCCTCCCGTTCGCTGCCCGGAATGATTTCGCCTGTCCCGGTTACATCCGCCAGCGTCACGGATTCCACATGAAGTTCGCCATTGATCGAAATCGCGGAAGTCCGCAGCCGTAAAGGGATATCCCATATTTTCAGCCCGCGCCGCGGAAAAAAGCGGGATATTGCACCAGCCATCCCCAGGCTGGCGCCCAGCTTTCCCCCGATCCTCATCAGCGGAGACGGGGCCAAATGAGCAAGGCCCAGCAGACGTTTCACTGCTTCTTTAGGCACATCTTCCTTGCTGAATACGGAATTTTGTTCTGGCAGCACGATTCCGGCGAGCGAAATTCCGCTGACGGACAGCTCGCGGGCAATCGCCATGGCGAGCACATTCACGCCGATGATCAGCCCGCGACGGCCCGGCTTCACAAAGTGCACATTGGTCATTACCTGGGCGGCTCCGATCGACATGACCCCTGGCAGCGTCCAGCCCGGCGTCGGCTGGGGAATTTCGGCGGCACCGGTGGCGAGGAGAACCCTTGCAGCCGTGAACGACGCGCCTCCGGCTCTCACGACCCAGCAACGTTCATGCCGAAACATGCCGTGAACGGAAACGCCGCAGCGGATATCCACTCCCAGCACGCGGCATTGTTCGATCAACTGCTCCGCAGCCTGCCTTCCAACCCACCACTTCCCCTTTTCCTCGTGGAACTGTCCCAGCATGCGCCCGCCGGGCTGCGGGAATTCATCCAGCACAGCTACGCTCAAGCCATGCCCGGCCGCCACTGCGGCGGCCGATAAGCCCGCCGGGCCGGCTCCGACGATCAACAGATCGAATGACGTCGCCGGGGTCATGGCAGCTTCCTCCCCGTAATTTCATTGGACAGCTGCCGCCCTTCGGAAATGCGCATCCCCTCTTCAAGCGGGGTTAGACAGGAGCGCACCTGCCCCTTGCCTTCCACGGTCAGCCGGCATTCCATGCAGTGGCCGATGGCGCAATACAGGCCGCGGACCGCACCGGACTCCTCATGCCTGCGCAGCCTGCGAATCCCCGAGGCCAGCAGGGCAGCCGCAATCGGCTCGCCCTGAAGTCCGGTCAGCGTCCTGCCGCCAAACGTAAAGCTGACCGGTTCCCTGCCTCGTTCCCACCGGCCCAATATCGGATGATTCGTAATCCGTTCCATCACAATTCACCATTGGCCAACTGGCCGAAGGTCACGGGCCGCACCGGAGGACGATGGGACAGGAGCTCCGGGTCTCGGGGTGACTCCGGATTTTGGGCATGCACCCAGGTCTCGAGGAGATGTCTGCATACCCTGCCCTGACAAGCTCCCATGGCGGCCCGCGTTTTCATTTTTAGCTGCCTCGAAGTATGGCATCCTGACCCGTAGGCAGTCTCCAATTGAGCGAGGGTTACTTCTTCGCATCGGCAAATGATCATGGAAGGGCGTTTCATAGGAAACCTCCTATCAATAAGAAATGGCGCATGTCTTAAGCTCGGTGAAAAAATCCAGTCCAGCCTGGCCCTGTTCGCGCGAATGGGAGCTTGACAGCTTCATGCCGCCAAACGGGGACTGATACTCGACACCCGCGGTTTCCTGATTGACACGGACCATTCCGGCCCGAGCCTCGTCCAGGAACCGATGGGCAGCCGATAAATTTCGGGTAAACAGCGAAGCGCTCAGCCCATAAATCGATTGATTGCACAAAGCTACCGCTTCGTCAAAGTCGGCCGCTTTCAGCACCGCGGCGACGGGGCCGAATATTTCCTCCTGGATCAGTGGGTGACCTGCGCTTACGCCGGCGGCTACGATCGGCCGAATATAATACCCCTCTGAATTTCCGGAGACAGGCGGGCCCTGCGCCAGAATATCCGCTTGTTCGTTCGCCATGTGAACATAGGACATGACGGTTTCATACTGGCCTGCGGAAGCCACGGGACCGAGGTAAGCCTCGCTGTCCAATGCCGGGGCCAGCTTAATTTCGGACATGGCATGCGACAATTCCCTGACAAACGAATCGTAGATGCCTGACTCCACGATAATCCGGCTTGTTGCCGTGCATTTTTGCCCAGCCGATCGAAACGCGCCGCTGACAATGAGCGGCACAGCCGTTTCAAGATCGGCGTCGCTTAATACGACGGCAGCATTTTTGCCGCCCATTTCGGTCTGATATTTGATATTGCGCCTGGCGCACATTTGAGCAATGCCAAGTCCTGTGGACGTGGAGCCGGTAAAACTCACGGCGTCCAAAGGCGTTTCCTCCAGCAGCGCCTTGCCGATCCGGCTGCCCTTGCCGATAACCAGATTGATGACGCCGGGCGGAAGCCCAGCTGCTTCAAACAGTACCGCCAGCCTGGTCGCGGTCAGCGATGCAAGCTCGGCCGGCTTCCATACGACCGTGTTTCCGCAAATCAGCGCGGGCGCTATTTTCCAGATCGGAATGGCCACGGGGAAGTTCCAGGGCGTAATGATGCCCGCCACGCCGAGAGAAACCTTTCTCGTGAATTGCAGCACATTCCGCTCACTCGAAGGGATCACCGTCCCATTCGCCCGAAGGCCCTCGGAAGCGTAGTAACGCAGCAAATTCACTCCCCGCCTTACTTCCCCGCGCATTTCGGCAATCGGTTTTCCCATCTCCAGGCTTGCGAGAAGGGCGACGTCATCCGAGGCCGACTCCAGCAGATCCGCCATCCGTTCCAAATGACCGGCTCTGGCGGGGCCGCTCAAGCCAGACCAAGAGCCGTAAGCTATTCGCGCCGCCTGCTCCGCCTGAACGACCTGCGACGAGTCCGATAAATGCAGCACCCCTACCTGCTCTTTGGTATTGGATGGGCTGAATACGGCGCACTCTCCCGCCGTCGGCTCGATCCATTCTCCACCGATCCAGTTGCGGCTGTTTTTCATTCGCGTTCCTCCTTTTGCAAAGCTCATCATTCAGCTGATCCACCAACTGATCATGGCTGGCTCCATTCACGATTTACAGCAAACTCAAATGCTTCCTTAATGGCGGCATACTCGGCTTCCGGGAGAGGCAGGCGGGGTGGACGCGTCGGTCCTGCCGAAAATCCGGCCAGTTCCATCATATATTTGATCGACTGGACGAGCTGCGGACTGGCATCGAAGTGAAACAGCGGGAGAAGGTGGCGATATAGATCGGTTGCCTCCTGAACTTTTCCTTGTCTCGCCAGATTAAACAGCTCCACGCCTTCCTTGGGCAGGGCATTCGGCACGCCCGAAATCCAGCCCGTTGCTCCGCACAACGCACCTTCCATGGCTAAATCGTCAACGCCGATCATCACTTCCAGATCGGTATGGGCCAAAATAGCGTGCACGCGGCGGATATCCCCGGAGAATTCCTTCACGGCCACGACATGTTCAAGTCCGGAAAGTCTGGAAAGCAGCTCTGGCGTCAAATCGACTTTGTAATCATGCGGGTTGTTGTAAACGATGATCGGTAACCCCACTTCATTCAGTGCTTCATAATGAGCGACGACCTCAGACTCGAGCGGCTTGTAATTGATCGGTGGCAAGGCCATCACGCCGGCGGCTCCCGCATCCCTGGCGTGCCGTACCCAATCTACAGCCTGCTTGGTGGAAGGCGCCGCGGAGCCGACGACCACCGGCACTCGTCCTGCCGCGGCTTCGATGACCGTCTCTACCACCTTGGCCCGCTCCTCCTGCGTCAAAGTTGCATATTCGCCCAATGATCCGGCTGGAATCAAACCGTTCACGCCCTGTAAGATGAGCGTATCGCAAAGCTCGGCAAGACGCTGGTAATCGACCTCGTAATCCGCTGTAAACGGTGTGACAAGCGCGACATAGACCCCTTCAAATGTTGGCATATTGATATTTCTCCCCTCAGTGTTATCCAGCCTGCATCGAACTCGATTCAGTACAGAACAAAGCCTTCCGGCAGCGGGTCCGACGGATCGAGCAAAAAGTTCATAAAGCCCAGAATGTGAGCAGTTCCGGTAAGGCTGGGAATGACGGCATGATACCCGTGAGTTTCCGTTTCACTCGCGATGCTTCCTACGATTTGGGCGCCAGTGATGCCTTCATATATAACCTGCTGCCCGGGCTCCAGCGGACAGCGGGCATGCAGAACCGCCATGTGGGCGCAGGCGGCGGCCCCTCCGGGCGACCGATCAAGCTGCTCTCCGGCCAATGCAGCCGCACAGCGATATGCGAGCCGGTTCGGGTGTCCGTCATCGCCCGTTGCATCGTGCCTTTGATAAAAAAAGACGCCGTGAATTCCGGTTATCCAGTCCAATTGCGGATGCCTTACCTCAAGCTGCCGCTCGATCTCCTCCCGGATCAGCCTTCCCCATTCCCGCAGCTTCGGAAGCGCAAAAACATCACCGGTTTCCCACATCGACGTATCGACAACAGCATAAAACTCACCGCCAAAGGCGACATCGACCCTTGCCTCCATGCCTTGAACCTTCACCGCAAGCTGCTCGGCATACACGAAGCTTGGGACATTCCAAAAAGAAACCGAGCGGACCTCATGCCCGTTGCAGTCGGCAAATGCCTTGATCGTTCCGGCAGGGCAATCGATCAGAATGCCTTTGGCCAATTCCGAAGGCGACAGCTGTCCCGTTGACGTCCATGCCGCGACGGCGGCGATGATTCCGTGGCCGCTAATGGCCGAAAGGCCCGCCTGGTTCAGGAATAACAGCCCGAAGCTTGCTTCCTCCGTCGTTGGTGCCGTCACAATCGCCCCCGTCATCTCGCGGTGTCCACGCGGTTCAGCCAGCAGCAGCTTTCGGACGGAATCGAAATGTCGTTTGAAAAATAAAGACTTCTCATACTGGGAGGAGCCGCTGATCTGCGGCAGTCCCCCGGTGATGATCCGCAGCGGCTGACCGCAGGAATGCGTATCGAGCGCCGCATACCATTTCGTTGTTTCCATAGCTGGCCTCCGATTAACTTCGTTAGAGCAGGAAGAATCCCTTACTCAACGGGTCTTGGTCCTGATAAACAAATTGATGAAAGCCCGTAATCCACGCCGAACCGGATATTTCGGGAATGACTGCCGTCAATCCGCCCACGGTCGTTTCCTCCAACACTTTGGCCCGGAACATGGAGCCCACGATGCTTTCATGCACAAACTCCTCTCCCTTTTGCAGTTCCCCCTTGGCGTAAAGAACAGCAACCTTCGCCGAAGTCCCCGTACCGCAGGGAGAGCGGTCAATGCCGCCGGGGGGCACAACAACCGTATTCCGGCAGCTGGCCGACGGCGATACGGGATCACTATAGAACTCGATATGGGTGAGTCCGCGAATGACGGGAAATTCGGGATGTACCACCTCGATTTCACGATTGACCGCCTCCCGGATCTTGATCGCCAGCCCGACGATTTCCGAACCCCGGCCGGGAACGAGCGGCAGACGAAGCGGACGCGCATCCACAAGCCCGTAAAAATTGCCCCCGTACGCAATATCCACGGAAATGACGCCAACACCCTCGACGCGAACCTGTACATCCGACTGGTATAAAAAGGAGGCGATGTTGGTGAACGAAACCTTTTTCACCTTTCCGTTCTCCACCGTAAGCTTTGCTTTCACCATACCCGCCGGCGTATCCAAATGGATGACGTCTTTGCTTTCCGGATAAATTCCTCCCTCGATCAACGCGGTGCATAAACCGATGGTGTCGTGTCCGCACATCGGCAAATATCCGCCGCTTTCAATGAAGACAACCCCGATGTCTGCCTCTTTATTGCACGGTGGGGTCAAAATGCAGCCTGACATGACTTCGTGCCCCCGCGGCTCCAGCATCAGGGCCCGGCGAAAATCGTCGTAATGCTCGGACATGTACACCATCTTCTCGGTCATTGTGCGGCCGATCAGCTCGGGTGCTCCGCTTGTTACGGTCCGGGTGGGGTTTCCCCCCGTGTGCGTGTCGATGGTGGTCACCAGCTTGGATATTTTCAAAAGACTACCTCCTGTCTGCCCGCCTCTCGGCGGAAACGGTCATAACGCAGCGGATCAACCGGAATGCAGGTCGGGACTCCTTTCAGCATTTCGCTCATGACCTTTCCCGTAACGGCCGCGAGGCTGATGCCATCGCCTTCGTGCCCTGCCGCGACATAGAATCCGGGAATTTCATCAACAGCTGATACGATGGGCAAATGATCCGGCGTCCAAGGGCGAAGCCCCGCGTAGGTTCGAAGCAGCGGAACCTGTTTCAGGACAGGAAAGAACCGGATTGCCCTTTCGGCGATAAGCCGGATGACCTCCTGATCCACCCGAACGTCCATCCCTACAAATTGGCGGCTCGAGCCAATCAGGAAATTTTGCGAAGCAGTCGGTTCGAATACGAGCGCGATCCCGTATTGTTCAAATTTCGGTTCCACGCTGCGTTTTCCGCCAAACTTGCTCATCAGGTAACCGAATTCCATCACCTTTCGCTTCCCGATGCTCTCCCAGCGGGAAGCGACCAGAATGTGACCCTTGCGGGGTTCGATCGGAATATCCAGTCCGACCATTTGTCCGATATGCTTCGACCATACCCCTGCAGCATTGATGACGGTCCGGGTATGAATCGTGCCGGCGGCGGTCTCCACCCCGCGTATTCTCCGCTTTGCATCAAGCAAAATCGCCGTAACGGGCGTATGAACCCGCAGCCTGGCTCCGTACCGTCGGGCGGCAGATGCCAGCGAATAGGCGAGCAGCACCGGATTCACCGTCGAATCCGTGGCACACTCCAAGCCGCCGGGCAGATCTTCGGCCAGTGCCGGCCATTCGCTGCGGAGATCTTTCTGGTCGAGCATGCGGAACGGAAGGCCGGCCTCACGCTGGCGTATAACCCAGTTTTCGGCGGCAAGCATCTCCTCTTCCGTCTCGCAGACCAGAATGCTGCCCGGGGCGCGGTATTCGAATTCCTCACCCAGCTCCCGAGCCCATTCCGCCACCAGCTCCTGCGATTTTAAGGACATCTGGCTGTCAAAGCCGGGGTCCTTGTCAATCGCAAGAATATTGCCGTCGCATTTGGAAGAGGTTCCTCCGGCGAGCTCCCCTCGCTCCACCACAATCACGTCCATACCTTGCTTCGCTGCATAATAAGCAATGGACAGGCCGATAATGCCTCCGCCGATGACGACAACTTCCGCAGATTCCGCATTCATGAATCGCTCCCCTGCCTCCCCTCTTACAACACAATCAGTTCTTTATTCGATGTTGTCAGCACTTCAATGCCCGTATCGGTAATCAGAATGTCGTCTTCGATGCGGACGCCTCCAAAATCAGGAAGATAGATGCCGGGCTCAACCGTCATAATCATGCCAGGCTCCAGCCGATCCTCCGTTTGTTTGGAAAACCGCATAAGCTCGTGAATCTCCAAACCAAAGGCGTGACCAAGGCCATGGCCGAAATACTCCCCGTACCCGCGGCGGGAAATATACTCCTTGGCCAACGCGTCGCCCTCCTTCCCGGTCATGCCCGGTTTCAGTCCCTCCAGAACGGATTTGTTAGCGTCCAACACGATCCCGTATATTTCCCGATGGCGTTCGGTCGGTTTGCCGATAAAAACCGTGCGCGTCAAATCGGAACAGTATCCATCGTAATTCGCGCCGAAATCCAGGGTCACGAATTCATTCATGCCCAGCGGCTTGTCGCTGGCCAATCCGTGCGGAAGCGCCGAGCGCGCACCGGAAGCGACGATGGTCGGATACGCCGACGACACCGCGCCTTTTTTACGCATGAAATATTCCAGCTCCGTCGCCACCTCCCTTTCGGTCACGCCCGGCTTCATTACGCCCAGAATAAACGCAAAAGCCTGTTCCGTAATTTCGATCGCCTTGCGGATACAACGCTGTTCCTCCTCGTCCTTGATGCCGCGCAGCTTTTCGATGACATTCCCGGTTGGCGCCAGCTCGATCCCTGCAAACGTCCGCTCGTACGCTTCATAGTCGGCAAAAGGAACATGATGTTTTTCAAACCCCATTTTCTTGACGCCGGCAGTACTCAGTTTTTCACGGATGAATTCAAGAGGCTCGCCCCCATGCTGCACCACTTCAAATTCCATGGCTTGCTGCTCCGCTTGGCGAACATAACGAAAATCGGTCACCAGCCATGCCTGCTCCTGTGTAATTACGGCCCAACCGGCGGTGCCCGTAAAACCGGTAACGTATCTCCGGTTAAACGGACTGGAAATCAACAGTGCATCCAGTTCCTGCCGCGCAATTGCTTCTCTTGCCTTGCCGAGTCGCCGAGCTTTCATATTGGATCACGCTCCTTCCGTATTGTGACAAAGCGAATGTATACAGTCTCTTCAGCATGTAACGAAATTGGGTTGAATTTTCTTCAACCATGTTGAATCATAGGGATGCCGACTCTTGAATTACCCCTTCATTCCGGTCAACGTAATCCCTTCGATAAAATAACGCTGGCCTATGAAAAAAACGACGATGACCGGTAAAATAACGACGGTCGAGGCCGCCATCAAAAGGTGCCACTGCGCGCTGTGAAGCGACTGGAACATTTGCAGGCCCAGCGCCAGCGTGAACTTTCTCTCCTCATTCAAGTACACCAGCGGTCCCATGAAGTCGTTCCAGGAATTCATAAAGGAGAACAATCCGATCACGATCAGAGGCGGTTTGGACAAAGGAATGATGATCCGGGTGAAAATGGTCCACGGGCCTGCACCATCCACATATGCAGCTTCGTCCATATCTTTCGGTATCGTGGAATAAAACTGCCGGAGCAAAAAGATATCAAAGGCCGAGCCAAACCATACCGGCAGAATCAGCGGGACATACGTATTGATCAGGTCGGCAAACCTCCACCCGATAAACGTAGGAATCAAGGTGACGGCGCCGGGAAGCATCATGCTGGCCAGCAGCAGGCCGAAGAAGAGCCGTCTTCCCGGCCATTCCAGCCTGGCGTAGCTGTAAGCTCCAATCGAACTGCTGAAGAGTGCTCCAAACAGACAGCTGACCGTAATGATCAGTGTGTTGCGGAAAAACAGGAAAAAGTCGATGGTGGTTAGCGCCTCCACATAGTTTTGAAGCTGAAAGGGCGAAGGAATCCACTTCGGCGGCATCTCGAAAATTTGCAGCGAATTCATCATGGAACTGCGTACCAGCCAAAACAGGGGCAGCAAGCAGAAGGCAGCTCCCGCAATGAGGATCGAGTAAACGATAATCTGCTGAATACGGCGGCTTTTCTTCACAGGGAGCTACACCTCGCTTTCATAGAATACCCAGGATTTCGACGTGCGGAAGAATATGACCGTGACCAAAAGCACGATGATGAACAGAATCCACGCAATGGCGGATGCTTGCCCCATTTCCCCGAACTGAAAGGCCTGCCGATAAATATAGTAGTTATAAAACAGGCTGGCATTGTTGGGCCCTCCCTGCGTCATAATCAGTGCCTCGGTAAATACCTGGAAGGCTCCGATCGATCCCATGATCAGGTTAAAGAAGATAATTGGCGTCATCATGGGAATCGTAATATGCCGGAATTTCCGGAATGCGCCGGCACCGTCCACAATGGCCGCCTCATACAAGGATCGCGGCACCCCTTGCAGGCCTGCAAGGAAAATGATGATGGTGCTCCCCATCCCCCAAAGGCTCATCATCACAATCGAAGGCACCACCGTTTGTTCGGAATACAACCAGTCGAGCGTAGGCAGATTCAGTGCTTCAAGAAAGCTGTTGAACAGTCCCAGATCAGGACTAAACAGCCAGAGCCAGATCATGGAAGAGGCGACCGCAGGCACGATGGACGGCAAATAAAAGATCGTGCGAAAAACGGATTTGCCGCGAATGAACTGCATGTTCAGCAAAAAAGCAGCCATAAAGGAGAACACAAGACCAAGCGGAACACGGAGAATGACGTATTTCAAGGTGACCCATAACGAATTGTAGAAATAGGGATCCGTCCCGTCAAAGAGCCGAATATAATTGGCGAACCCGATAAATTTAGGCGTGTTGACGATCCGGTAATCCGTGAAGCTGAGCAGCAAACTGGCGAGCATCGGCAGCATGACAAACAACATCAGTCCCACAATGCTGGGTAGGGCAAACAGGATGCCCGCCATGGCGATCCGGCGTTTGTGTTGAATATGAATCCCCCCTATCTTCAATGAATATCGTTCAAGTCATAGACAGACCGTGGTTTGCTGCTGCCGCCGGATAAGGATCACCTTCCGTAATAACCCTCGATTAGCGGCACGACTTTGGGCTCCACGCCTTTCAGCGCCTCTTCCGCTTTTTGTTTGCCCGTCCATACCAAGTCAAGTGCCGGCGTGACGAGCGCGTTGATTTTGTCCAGATTCTTTACTTCAAAGCCGGGCGTGCGGATTCCATTTTCAATGGTTTGTTTCATAAAAGCCTCCGTGTAGCCTTCCGGGTGCGCTTTGTTCCCCACCGCCCATTTGTTGATCAGTTCGGGATTCGTGTACCACTCCTTCTTCAGCGGCATCCATAATCCGCCCTCGATCAATGGCAGTACCGATTCGGGATCGGTCATATATTTATACAGCAGCCAAGCTTCTTCCGGATGTTTGGTTGATTTGAAAATGACCGTTGGTGCACCGTCCAGCAGCGTGTTGCTTTCCTTCAGCTTCGGCAGGACTCCGACGCCGAGATTAAAATCCTGTTCCGCAAAGGCTTGAAGCGCCCAGTTGCCGGATACCGTCATAGCGACCTTTTTCGTTTGAAGGGCCGTATCCGGCATGTTTTTGGCCTGCAGCGGCGTAGGGGAAACATGGTGCACATACATCAGGTCCGCAAGCTTTTGAATCGCCTCAATCGCTTCCGGCTGGGCCAGCCCGAAGCCTTTACCGTCTTCGGTCAGGAAGTTCCCGCCGTTGGATACCACCGCCGCCATCATGTTGTACGGATCATACTGAAGGCCGAACTGCCTAATTTTATCCGGGTTGAAATTCGGGTCCAACGCATTTCTTCCCTGATCATCGAGCGTTAATTTTTTGGCATACTCCACAAATGTGTCCCAATCCCATGCTTGTGCGGCATCCGTTGGAGGCAGCTCGACCCCGGCTTCCAGCAGCAAATCCTTGTTGTACATAAGACCATACCCTTCAACAGCGGTACTCGTCCCGATGATGTTGCCAGGAGCAATTTCATACCATATCTGATCCAGGTAATCGTCCTTGTTGAAATCGGGGTCGTTTTCCATGAGCGGGGTGAGGTTCAGCAGCTTCCCGTCACGTCCCCAGCTCAGAGCGGCCCCCGATGACAGGTAACCGAGATCCGGTGCAACGTTGCCTGCAACCATCGTCGTCAATTTGGTCAAATAATCCGCTGGAACATGCATCGGTTCGACCTGGATCCCGGTTTCCTGTTCAAAACGCTCAAGCGCCTCCGTAACTGTTTTCTTTTCAATGGTGTCTCCCCAAAAGGAAAATTTAAGTGTGACGGGCTCCTCTTGACCGTTCTGGCCGCCTTGGGCTTCAGGAGCATTTCCGGTATCCGAGCAGCCCGCCAGCAGCAAGCTGATCGCCAGAGCAGACGATAATATCGCTCCTGTGAGACGTTTGGCTATGTTCATCTGCGAAACCTCCATTCATTGGCTGATGGTTTGTATATTTATTGTAAAAAAAATCCGTCGCCCAAAAAATTCGAACATATTTGTATAGGTGGAGTATTTTCACATGTTTGATGCCGGCAGGTTGATTTGTACCCTAGTGCCCTGTCCCTCAACTGAAGTCAGGGTGACGCCATAGCCGTCCCCATAGATGAGTTTGATTCTTTTGTCCACATTCCGGATGCCGATGGATTCGCCTGCACGCTTACCCAACTCTTCCAATTTGCTCGGAGCGATGCCCGTGCCGTTATCCTCGACCGTGAAAAAACGTTCGCGTCCGGTCACCCATCCCCGGATGACGATCTCTCCCCCGCTATGCAAACGGGAAAATCCGTGAACGATCGCGTTTTCGACAAACGGCTGCAGGAACAGCTTGGGCACTTGGTATGCATACAGCTCGGGGGCAATGTCATAGCTGACGGTAAACCGGTCTTCGAAACGCTGATTGGTAATGAAAATATAATGCTTCAGCCAGTTCAGGTCGTCGGCCAAATCGCCGGTGTCCTGGCTGTTCCGGGTCGTATACTGCAGCATGGAGGATAAACTGACGATCATGCGGCTCAGCTCGGTCTGGTTGTTTTCAAGCGCCGTCCAATTCATGATGTTCAGCGTGTTGTACATAAAATGGGGATTCAGCTGAATGTTCAGCGACATGATCTCGGTCTCTTTTTCCCGCAGCTTGACTTTGTAATTCTCTTCGATCAAATTGTTGATTTTGACATTCATTTGATTGAATTTGTGGATTAACAGTCCCATCTCGTTATAGGATTCAACGGGAATTCGCGTATCGAACTCGCCTTCACCCGTTTTTTTGATGGCTTGCAGCAGCTGATGAATGGGCTTGGTAATGGAATTGGCAAAAATATACGCGAGCAGGAGTGAAAGAAGCAGGAGGATCACGGCCAAGTAAAAGGTGTAGGATTTGATCTCCGGCAAAAAAGCCGACACCATCGCTTCGGGCGATATGGTGATCCCCGAGATCCATCCCGTCACCCCAGACGTATCAAAACAAATGATAAGCGGCTTTCCATCCTGCGTCACATTCAAGGTTCCGCTTTTCCTCTCCGTCATTTCATCCAGCCAAGCGGGATCGATGGCAGCCGTTTCCTGCTCCATGGATGTGCCCGCCACTGGCTGCCCTTCCGGGCTGATCACAAAAAAAGAAGCTCCGGCGGACGGGAGCGTGTCGGCGAAGCGGGAATGGTACATTTCCGGCCGATACACAACGGCCAGCACGGGAAGCTCGGCCTTGCCCTGCAGTTCGGCGACTTCGCCATTATTGATATTGAACAGCTTCAGCAAACGGACGCCAGCCAGAAGGCGAACATATTCGGGAGGCTTGGAACGGCGGATATTCTGCTGAAACATGTGATCAAACGAAAAGGTAGGTACCCACTCCATCGCCCCGTCCCCCCGTAAAGCTGCTTGGTATAATGCCGTTTGGTTGAAGCTGCTATACGGAATAAAAGGAGAGGCGCCCGTGGAGCCAATATTGGAATAACTGGTTATGAGATGGATGGAATACATCTGTCCCAGGTCCGTAAAGTACGTGTTTAACGTCCGGCTGACCTTTTTCTCCATCGAGATCATGCTGTATTCGTCATCAGGGTTTGCATGCAGGTACTGCTCATACAACGTTTGGTCCGCGATCATGGCCAGGCTGCTTTCTTCTACCCGCGCGAGTTCGGCGTCCATGATTTCATTGTTTTGTTTAACGATGGAATACCAATTTTGCTTGGCAAATTCGGAGACGAAATCCCTGCTTGAATGAAAATACATCCAGCTCAGGATGCTGAGGGGGAGCGAAACGATGAGTGCATAAGTCAGGAAAAGCTTGGACCTGTAGGTGAGATCTTTAAAACGCGGCAATGGGCAACGTCCTCTCAAATGGCATCCCTTCCTTTTAGCGAATAGCAGATAGATGGCGATACTCTTCGGGGCTTGTGCCAAACTCCTTGCGAAACAGACGAATGAAATACTTTGCGTCCTTGTACCCTACGCTTTCGGCAATTTGGTACACTTTCCGGGGGGTCTGCAGCAGCAAGTCGGCGGCAGCCTTCATTCGGGTATGCGTGATGTACTGATGAACGGTCATCTGGGAGTGGGTTTTGAAAAGCATGCAAAAATACGAGGGATTAAAATGAAATTTCGTTGCCAGCGTACTGAGCGACAAATCATCTTCGCCATAGTGCGTATCAATATAAGCCTTGCAGCTGTCGATAATGGATTCGGCTTTGCACTGCCGTCGTTGTTCCAGACGTTCCGTCAGCCCGAAGATCCATTCCCGCGCCGCCTCTTTAAGTTCATTTACGGTATGACAGTGAAGCAGTGCTTCCTCATAGGCTGTGCTATTCAAGGGTGCAAACCCTTTTTCCATTAAAAGGGAAGCCGCTTGATGAATCGATGCAGCGAGAAAATATTTCAATTTTTCCGGCTCGGGAAAGGCGTTCCCGTCATCCTGGCGAACAGCGGAATCCAGACAGGCCTCAATTTCCGGCTTGTTTCCGGACAACACCGCTCTGATCAGCCCGTTGATTTCAAGCTTCACGACGGCAGGCGGGTCTTCGCTATTGATCTGCCCGGCTCCGTACAGAGCCCCTCCGCCTTTATAAAATCTGGCTTTGAGCGCATGGCAGGCTTGCTGGTAAGCTAGTCTGACGCCATGCCATTCGGCAAAACAACGCCCCAAGCCAAACGTTAGTTCCGCTCCGTATGTCTGCAGGAAGTGTCGAATGACCCCATGAAGGCTGTCCTCGAAGCCGGGCGGCACCATGGAGGTCGACTCGGAGTTCATAATCAAGACGGTGAGCATTCTTTCCTTCATGCAAAATGCGCAGGAGAATCCGAATTCCTCCATGATCTCCAGCAGTGTCCCTTTGAGGCTGCTCAGCAGAAGCTGATGGTCTTTCGCCATGCCAAAAACTGCGGCCAGCACGACCCCTTGCTTGAATGCCGGGAATGTGCTTTCCAGCAATCGATAATTCTGGTCAGATGGATATCCTTCCAGCAGTTCGGATAGTGCGGATTCCAAGCATGCCAGACGCGCAGTGCTGGCTTTACGCTCTGCTTTCGCAAGCAGCGGCATGATGTTTTTTTCCTCCACCGGTTTAAGCAAATAATCGCTGGCGCCTAACTGGAGCGCACGCTGCGCATAAACAAAATCGGAATAAGCACTTAAAATGACAACGCTTTCATCTCTTCCCCTGCGCGTCAACTGTTCCATTAATTCCAGGCCGTCCATCACCGGCATCTGAATGTCCGTAAACACCAGATCCATCGAATGAACATCCAAACTTTCCAAAGCCTCCTGCCCGTCTCTGGCATCAAAGATGGTATACTCCGGTTTCAGAGCCTTCAGCATGCGGGACAGCCCTCTTCTGTGCCTCGGTTCGTCATCCACAACCAAAATATTTAACATGTTTCATCCCCTTTCCTACCCATTCGTATCGGAACAAAACACCGACAAATACTTGACTTCATCGGATACCAGCACATATTTGTGGTTCTCTACCGAATCAAAATACAGACTGTCGCCGGCATTTAACGTGTATTCTTCCTTCCCTACGTAATAAATCATCGTACCTTCAAGCACATAAATAAATTCCTGCCCGACATGGGAAAACGTCCTTTTGCCTGTCTTGCCTTTCTGTACGACAAAGTAAAACGGCTGCATCAGTTTTTCCGGCCGTTTGGCCGCAATGGCGGAAAACGCATACCCTTGGTCCGTCTGGACCATTTTTTCCATGTTGCTCGCTTTTGGCGTGTACACCGTTCCGTTAAAATCGTTATCATCCAGCAGCATGGAAATTTTGGTTCCAAGCGATTCGGCAATCCTGATCAGCGTGCCGATGGGAGGGACCGTCTTCCCGTTTTCGATTTTGGACAATAAGCTTTTGGTAAATCCGCATGCCTGTGCGATCTCCTCCTGACTCCGGTTTTGTTCCAGTCGAAGCTTTCGGATTTTGCTTCCCAATTCCATTCCATTGCTCTCCTAACCAAGTGTCATTCAACATAGTTTAATCATATGAAACAACATTAAATTCAAATTGTCAATAAATTTTAACAAATGCATCTAGACAATTTAACATAGCCGTGATAGAACAATGGCAAGGTTGTGTTTTTTGCGATGATTATTCCATCAACAAACAAAAAAGCCGCTAAAATAGCGACTTTTACTAGGTTTTGTTTTGTCCCTCGACCATTTTGGCGATCGAACGCTGCCCATTTCCAACACGTATTATGATGGGGTATTCAGCGATGATCGAAGCAAGCGTTAGTTATCTCTGATGGAACTATCGTTCTCCTTCAGAGCAGAATTTCGATTCTTGTTCCGCTATGAAACTCGCTCATAACGTGGATTTCCCCATCATGGGCCTTCACGATATCGTTCGCGATGGCCATGCCGAGTCCTGCCCCTTTATGCAGCTCGCCTGTATTTGTACCGCGATAATAACGGTCAAATATCCGTTCAAGCTCCTCTTCCCGGATTCCTTTCCCGTTGTCTTCGACAGCGATTCGGACCGTATCGCCTTTCTTTTCGACGCTTACAACAATAGAAACATCCTCGGAGTTATGGACCACCGCGTTGTAGATCAAATTGGCGACCGCCCGGCGGATCAGGATTTCGTCAACCTCTTTGAGGATTACTTCGTCGCTGTACCGGAAATCGATATTCCGATTGCCGTACCGGGTATCGTTCAACGTATCAATGACCGTGTTCCGAACGAGGCTGACAACGTTTACGCTCTCCAGATTGAGCGTGAGACCCTTGTTTCTCAGACGGGTGGAAAGGTTCAGATCTTCAATCACGTCTTTCAAATAAAGCGACTTCCGCTCGATGATTTCCGCGTAATCCCGCATTTCCTCGACCGTAAAATCATAATCCTTATCCCGCATCATTTCGGAGTATCCCTGGATCGAAGCTAGCGGCGTTTTGATATCGTGCGAAATGTTCGCGATCCACTCCTCTTTCATGCGGTCCAGCCTGTTCCGTTCCAGTTCGCTTACCCGCAGCTCCTCGGTCAGCATGTTGACGTTGTAAAACACGTCCTTGTAAATGCCCTTCGTTTCGTAGTGTCCCCGGTAGTTCTTATGGGCCAGCTGTTTTATTCCGTCTATAAGCGCGGATAGCGGCCGGGTTAACCTCTTGCTGAACAGATAAGCGATGCAGAGCGCAATGAAACCGTCGACGCAAAGCACGGTCACGATCCCGATTTGAAGAAAACGTCCGACCTTCCGAATATCATAGGTGAGGATATTCCGCTCCAGATAAGGGTCCTGAAAGCCGATCAAATAGCTGTAGCGCTTCCCGTTCCCCTTCTTTTCCCCGATAAATACGGTCGACATCAATTCTTTTTCCATATACTTGTAGGTTTGCACGATATCCATCGGTGTGTATTTGGTCTTGGCCTCTGGCGGCACACGAAAGCCATAGACCTGATTCCCGTTTTCATCCAGAATTTGAATCCAGGCCTGATTACGCTCAAGCGTGTCCTTCCCCTGACCCGTAATGTCCATCCCCGTTTCGGAAAGAACAATCTCTTGTCCGAACGAACGGGTGATGGCCTCGGCCGAGTTGTCTCCTTGAAGAAACGGATACTTTGGTGATTCATTCTGGTATATATAAAGCCCGATGATTACCAAAATGTTTATGAAAATGACCATGACGACAATAAGAACGACGGATGCCAGATATCTGCCGGTCAGCCGCCATTTCATCGTCCCGGTTCCTCCACGGCAAGCTTATACCCGAGTCCCTTTACGGTCACCAAATATTGCGGGCTTGAGGGATTCTCCTCGATCTTTTCCCTAAGCCGCCGAATATGAACCATGACCGTGTTGTCATAACCGAAGGAATCCTCTCCCCACACCTGGTCGTACAAGCTTTCCTTGCTTATGATCCGGTTCGGGTGCTTCAGCAGATAATTAATGAGGCCCAGCTCTTTCGGTTTGAGCTCAATGATTTCGCCGTTTTTCTTCAGCTCCAACTTATGTTCGTCAAGCTCGAACGGACCGGCTTTCAGCGTGCGTTCCTTCCTTTCCTCATCCAAAGCGGCCTCCGTTCTTCTGAAACGGGCTTTGATCCGGTAAGCCACTTCCTTTGGACTGAACGGTTTGGTAATGTAATCGTCACCGCCTATGGCAAATCCGAGTATTTTGTCGATTTCCTCCGTTTTGGCCGACAAAAAGAATATCGGCACGTTCGAAACGCTGCGGATTTGTTTGCATACGTCATAGCCCTCGCCGTCCGGAAGCATAATGTCCAAAATAACGAGGTCGGGCTGCTTGTCCTGAAACCGAATCCAGCCTTCTTCGGCGGAAGAGGCGGTATACACATGCTCGAAACCTTCCTTACCCAGCACGGTTTTCAGCAGCTTGACGATATCCTCCTCATCGTCCACGATCAATATTTTCTGACTTAGCGGCAATTGGTTCGATCTCCTTTCTGCAGGCAGGAAAAAAGACCGGCAGCTAGAACCTGCCGAGTCTTCAGTAATCATCTTCCCCGCCTTTCCACGACTATAACCATATACCGAAATGGGCATATTGGCCAGCGACTCTATGATTATTCTTCACTTTTTTAGATACTCATTTTCCATTTCAAGCTGCTTGGGAATGCAAGATGGAGAAGAAAAATGCACCTTCAACTGTTGGAGTGTGTCCTAACAATTGGGGTGCAGTTCAAAAAAACTTTTAATGGGCCAATGTTCTTGTTCTATAATTACTCCCGCATTTGTTATTTAGGATCAAATTTATGTTTCCTTGGTACTAAATCCGCAACATAGTCAAAGTAAAAGTTCCGTCTCCCTCTTTTCATTAAGATGAACATCGTATGGATAAATAATACGGCCCACATAATGATGAGAAATGCAAGTATAATCATTGTGATCCATACGTGATAGGGATTAAGAGTTATATCTAACTCAACACCAGAAAATATATTTAGGGCCCATGATATTGCGAAGGGTAAATATATCGCAAAGGACCTTTTCAGCATGGACTGCCACGGAGGTGTTTCACCATCAACATGAACTAGTTTAAAACGAAGTATTTTGGTTCCGATTGTATTTCCCCTCCAAATAAAAGGAACTACAAAGAACAGAATAAAAAAGCAAGTCGTTTTATAAACAAATTCTGCGAATCCACTTGTTGGAAAAAGTCCAGCTGTAAGGTTCCAACTCATCTTGATCAATAGATAGTCTATAATTACAGCCAGCAATTGCGACAAAGGAGGTACGAGAGAATTTTCTTGCATTTTCTCTCCCTTGGCAATAAGGCTCTTTCGAGATGGAAATAGAGCAAGCAGGACAGGAGCAATGACGAATCCAAACAAAGCACCAGTACTGTTTAATATAAGATCATCCACATCAAAGATACGATACGGACAATTATAGATCCCATAAATACCTGTTATTTGTGTTGTCTCAATAAAAAGGGATAACGCAAATCCAAAACCAAGTGCTTTCTTCCAGAATCGTTTTTGTTGGAAAAAATACCTTAGATAAACACCTAGGGGCAGCAACAATAGGAAATTGAATGCCGCCTGCAAAAATGCACTTTGTGTTAGCAATCTAACATAGGTGGAAGGCTGTGACCAGACAACGGAACCGCTATTCATAATATCCCTAACGAAATTAAACGGGATTAGATTATAATGCACCGTATCAGGTGATTGAAGAGCACAAGTATTTCGAGTATCCGGAAGAGGCAAAAGAACTAAAAACAAAACCGATAACATATAAAAAGTAAAGGAATAAGCCACTATTGAAGCCCAAAGACTTAAATAACCATATTTTCTATAACTATAGACTAACCAAGGGATAATTAGAAAAAAGCTCAACACACCGAATAAAATAAAAGCGATTTTTATTGGAATTAAATATACAGACATATGGGTACCTCTTTAATAATTTAGTTCTTCAGCAATAAACATATTTCCCTATTCATTCTTTTCATATACCCCTTTAACAAATTCCAACGAAAACCTGTACATTCTACATGATCGGAAGAAGGTACTGCCCTCGCAGTGGCCTTCTGTGATCGATTAGTGCGGTTTATACAGATCACATTTCACGGATCCCCTTCCAAAATACAGACCAGGTCATATTTAATCTACGTTCATATTCTTGATAAGGGGAGCTCATCATATGAAAAAGCATACCGTCTAGTATGATTGTAAAAGAAGTAACGATAGTCTCCTCATCGATAAGCTCATTCTCTTTGTTGTTTCTTAAGATGGAAAAAACAAGTTCTCGAATCCCTTCTTCTACCTTCTTATTTTGGGCTGTTATGAGTTCTTTAAAATTATCCGGAGGGTAAATCCCATACCTTTTTAGAAAAGAACCTTTATCATTCATATAATAGTATTTATTCAATTCAACTAAAACATGATATAATTTTTTTTCTAATGGTAAATTTTCAATAACATAAAATTGTTGTTGGATAAACTCTAAATAATCTTCAATAACAAAATTTACAATTTGTTCAAAAAGATCTTGCTTACTCTCAAAATAAGCATAAATCGAAGGCGTTTTAATGTGCACATTTGCAGCTATATCTTTAAGTGCTGTTTCCTCGTAACCATACGAGGAAAACAGCTTTAAACCTTGTTCCAGTATCATTCTTTTCGTTTTTTCACCCTTTTTCAATTCACTTTTCACCTCATTTGTTGGCATTCATCAAGATATCAATTTTAAGCTTACTATGCTGAAAATAATTCCTGCAACCAAAATAAGTTTCTTCACATTCTTCGGTTCTTTAAATATAAACATCCCAAGTAACACACTTCCTGACGCGCCTACCCCAGTCCATATACCATAACCGATACTAATAGGTATTTCGATTAATGAGACGGAAAGAAAGAAAAAACTTAAACACAAACATAAAATAAAAAAGATGGTTGGCTTTAATTTTGTAAATCCTTCCGTCAGCTTCAGATTAATAATACCTCCAACTTCAAACAATCCAGCTAATATTAAGGATAACCAATACATTTTACACACTCCCTCTTGATCGTTTCTCTTCCTTCGGTTCATCCGAAATTAATTTTAGTCCAATAATACAGCTAATTAATAAAATGACTAACACAATCTTGGTTAAACTTACGGGGTCGCCTAAAATTGTCATGCCCACTAAAGCCGTACCAAAAGCACCCAGGCCAGTAAATACTGCATAAGCCGTCGAAACGGGAAGTATTTTTAATGTTTTAGCGAAAAACCACCAACTCAGGACTAATAATACAACTGTCGGAATAACAATTTCTATTCTTGTAAACCCTTCTGAAAAACCTAGACCAAGTGCCCAACCTACTTCAAGAATTCCACCAATAATTAAGTACAGCCATGCCATGATAACCTCTCCCCTTTAAAAACTTAAATCTAACTAATGAACGTTAGATTTTTTGTTTAAAAATTTTTGTCGCTTTGTAATGAAATATGACGACCATTGAACAGCCTTTCAAATAATTTAACTAACGTTCATTAGATTTTATGATAGTTATGCTGATTTTGCAAGAGTACAATTGATTTTCAATCCAAAAAGCAAATTCTACGTTCCTTAAGCATGATTCGTTGGATGTTATACTTTCTGCAAACAGGGAAGAAGACCGGCAGCTGAAACCTGCCGAGTCTTCAGTAATCATCTTCCCCGTCCTGCATTATTCTTCGCCGAAAAATTTCGCCAATGGGTTAGCGATCTTTTTATCTGCTGCGACATGGCCTGTTTTGTTCAAAACGTAATACTGATAAAAGCTGCCGCTAAAACCGAGCGATTGCAGCATCTGCTCCGCAAACGGCTCGACCGCGTTGTCGCTCAAGGCGTCACCGTTCCAGAAAAAATGCACCAGCAGACGGTTTTGATTGTAAGGATGCTTAACGACGTATGCTCCCGAAGCTGACTTTTGGTTCATCTTGCTTTTCCAGTCGAAGCCGATGGCCTTCGATTTTGGGATGATGCCAGGTTTAAGCGCCTGGATGAGTCCGTTCGTATTCGCGCTGCCGATGGCAATGATATTGCTGGTTCCGAGCTCCTTTTCCAGCTTTTTCTTGAGCGTTTGCCGATCGGAAATGACCTCGTATGGAATACCCATGATCCCCAGAGTCCCTTTAAGCTGTGTCAAGATCGTCTGCTGCTGCTTTTTCGCTAGGCTGCCGGCCTGGTCGCTCAGCACAATCGTCAGCGGTTCGCCCTGCAGCGCCTTATCCATGATGCGGCTCATCGTTTCCGCTGGGAGATTTGCAACTTGGGCCAGGGACGAATGGTACGAGTTCTTAAACTGTTCATGCCAATACGAAGCTTCTTCCGCCTCAGACAATCGGTATTCGGGCTTTAGAGCAAACTGCGGATCATGCAGCGCCTTGTCCATTTCCTTTCGTGCTTCGTTTCCGAGCGTATCCTGTATTGTTTGCAGAAGCCCTTGGATCGTCGCGTTTTTGTACTGGTACCGCTTAAAATATTCCTGCATGAACGCATCGAATTTGTCCTCGCCCACCATGCGATACAACTGGTAGATGGCCTGGCGTCCTTTATTATAAAATGTCGGGCTTTCCAGGCCCCCCGCTTCCGTATTGGTTGCGGCGATCGGCTTGTCTATCGAAGACAAATCATCCATTTGGATCGACTTGAACCCGTTCAAGTCGTCACCTTGTTTTTCCGCGAAATAGACCTTCGAAAAATCGGCAAATCCTTCATCCAAAAACGATTCTGTCTCCGAATCGTTTCCAATCAAGGCATGGAACCATTGATGGGCAATCTCGTGCACGAATGTAGTATCATGTGCCGGATCCCTGTTCGGCCGGATTTGTCCCATTTGAATGACCCGGGCAAACTCGACAGCCACTCCCTCGACATACGACTCTGCAATCCGGAACTCAGGGTAAGGGTATTTCCCGTATTTTTCGCTGAAAAATTGAATAGTCTTAAAAGCGGCGTCGATGTATTCATCGACGATTTTTTTCTTGCCTGGCATATTGTCGAAATAATAATATTCAATGGTCAGGCCGTCACGCGTTACGCGTTCCACCTTATAATTCGGGCTGGCAAAAAAGACATGCTCCCGGGTGTCATCGGCAACGGCGGTAACGACTTTCCGGCCGGGCTCTCTCGGGTCCGCCTGCGTGGTGATCGTCCCCGGCATCAGTACTTGATAGGCTTCCGGGACGTTAATATGAACTTCGAAATCCGCTGAATCATAATAATCGGTTTCGAAGGTTTTGCTGTACGGCTTTTTGTTCCACTCATGCTTGTTCTCGTCATAGACCGACATGACCGGGAACCAATGTGCGCCGTTGATGATGTCTTTGTAGTAAGACAGGCGCTGCATGCCGTAAGGGATTTTCACCTCAAAGTTGATTTCGACCGTCACCGCTTCCCCAGGCTTTAGCTCCTGCTTCAATTCAACGGTCAGAGCCTGATTGCTGTTTGAAAAAACCAAAGCTTGTCCGTTAGCCGCCGCGCTGCGAATGTCAATGCCGCCAAGAAAATCCTCCGGCTTCTTCTGTGGATTTTCCTTCTGGATCTCCTCGTTGTTTTGCTCAAACATCGAAGTTTGGGTCGCTTTGGACCGATTGGCGTCGGCGAACGTATGGAAAACGATCTCCCGCAGTGTATCGTTGGACGCGTTCCGGTAAGTGACGGTCTCGCTTCCTTGAATGCGCATATTTTTCGCATCCAGCCTTGCATCGATCCGATACTGGACCTGGGCATGCGCTTGTGACATTTCTATGGATTCCGCGGATGCGGCGGCTGGTGCTGCAAGCACTTGGCCGGCACCGACGACCGGACAGGCCGCAAGCGTAAAAGCCAGCGAGTAAACCAGCGTTTTTTGGGATACCGGTTTAAATTTAAATGTTTTTCGATACATTAGATTCTCTCCCTTGTTAACATGTTATAGTAGACTACATCCTGGTTTTCCGTATTCGTGTTATTTCACGGCACCCTCGAGCTTTTGCTTTGCTTGTTCGGGCAGCTCGTCCGCCTGAACTTCCTGGTAGGAGCTGACGTCATTCCCTTTCACATAGATTCGAAGGTACGCATCTTTGCGCAGTTCTTTAGCTGCCGTAAAGGTCAAAACCTTTTCTTTTCCTTTAGAGTCAAAGCCCTCCTGAGTGTATTCGTAAGAAACATACTTCTGTCCACTGTCCGACTTATCTTCGATTCTCTTTCCGTCTTGGTTAATCTGAACGTAATATTGCTGCGCGCCGATTCGGTTTAAATTTACGTTTTGGATGAATACGACGAATCCGACCAGAGCGATCACAACGACCGCTACAGCGGTAATTCCCTTTTTCATTCCCGTTCACTCCTTATTTTTTATAGGTAACGATTTTGCAGTACGCATGTACGGTCAACAAATAATAGATCAGATAAATGCAAACATAGACACCCATGCAGATCATGACGGGCACGACCAGATTGGCCATCATCAGCTTCGACAGTGCCGACAGGGCGACTGCACAGTGCGCGATGCCGAAAGCAAGCGGCAGGGCAAAGATGAACAGTACCTGTTTGGCGACGGATTTGCGGATTTCCCGTTTTTTGACGCCGATTTTATGCAAAATCACATAACGGGCTTTGTCGCTGCCGGCTTCCGTCAACTGCTTGAAGTAGATGATGCTGCCCGTCGCGGCAAGAAACACAAGGCCGAGGAATCCACCCATAAACATCAAAAGGCCGGTGGATTCCATTCCCCGCGAATAATCGCTGTAATAGCTTGAAAGCCTGGCTTTCTCCGGTAAAATCTCTTCCAGCTGCTTTGTCAGCTCTTTCGCCTTGTCCTGATGCGTGATGCGATATGCTTCGACAGCCATGGCTTTGGCATTCGGCTTAAGCTCCGCAAACATATCATCGCTGACGACAATGGTGGAGTAGACCGTTCCAAGATTCAGCACATTGTATTTTTTTACTGTTTTGAATTGAATGGTTTCACGGATCCCTTCACCCTTCAGCTTGATTGCCGAACCGACATACTCCGGCGAAATGCCTTCCAGATAGGCAGGTTCAAGCGCTGCGGCTTCGCTGCCTTCAAGGCTTATGGCATCCTCCCTCCCCTGCAGCTTGGCCAATCGGTTAAAATCGCGGCTTGATATGACGGTAAACGACTGCTCCTTTGATCCTTGGGCATAATCCTGACCGGAGGTGTCCGCATCTACCTCCAGGAGAGGAATGGACTCATGGTAGAGCACGTTATGCCCCGCAGCCTGCTCGATCGCCTTATCGGCTTTTCCTGTGGCCGTACTGTCCACGCCGATAAACATATAGCTGTTCGGATTCGAAACCGCCGCGTTCGTCCGGGTGTTGTAATACGTGCTGTACGCCGTTCCAACCGCTGTCAGCGTCGTTGCGCTCAGCACAGCGATGATCGTTAGCGTCCGTGCGTTGCCTTTCATCCGGTACAGCAGCTGGGAAGTCCCGATCAGGTTCAGTCCGCGCCAGTAGCTTTTTTTGTGTTTGCGCGCCAGCTTCAGCAGCGTAACGGTCAACGTGTTAAACAGCAGATATGTGCCCAGGATGACGGATACTAAAATAACGAGCGGAGTCAGCATGAAGCCGATCGCAGCCCATGCCTTGGAAGTAAACATATTTTGCAGCGCAAGCCAGTAGCCGAACCCGATGAGCACCACAGACAATAACGCAATGAGCAGGGAAGACTTGGGCTTTTTCTCACGCTCTTGATCTGCTTTGAACAGCTCGATCAGCTTAAATCGATAAATCAAGCGATAGCCTTGGACTGAAGTGATCAGCGTGATGATCATGAACACCAGAAACGTATTCAGGATCGCAGCTGGGGAAATAGAGAAATTAGCCACGACAGCGTAACCCATCACCTTCATCAACATCATTACAAAAAACCGACTAAGTACCGCTCCCAGCGCGATTCCGGCGATCAGGGCCAGGATGCCCATCAGAAAGTTTTCATAAAAAAGCATCCGTCCGATCTGTTTTTTTCGGACGCCAAGCAGCGAATACAGCCCGACCTCTTTTTTGCGCTTGCGCGTGAAAAACGAATTCGAATACCAGATGAACACCGCCACGAAAACGATCAGCACGACCGCTGCCCCGCTGAACGCCGAGCTGATCTTCTGCGATCCTTCCGATGCGGATGCGATCGTGCTGTCGTATTTCAAGGACACGAACGTAAAGTAAATGACGATGCTGAATATCATCGAAGCGAAATAAAGAAAATAATTCATGAAGTTCTGGCGGATGTTCTTCCCGGCGATCCTAAACAGCGTCATGCTGACCACCTCCGAGCTCCGCTAATACCTCGAGAATCTGTCCGAAAAATGCTTGTCTCGTCATGCTTTCCTTATGAAGCTCCTTGAACAGCCGGCCGTCGTTGATGAAAATGACCCGCTTGCAGAAGCTCGCCGCATAAGCGTCGTGCGTAACCATCAGGATGGTCGCTTGATTGTGCCGGTTCAGCTTGCTTAAGCTTTCCAGCAGTCCGGTCGCCGATTTCGAATCGAGTGCGCCGGTCGGCTCGTCCGCCATAATGAGGCTCGGATTCGACACGATGGCCCGCGAGGCGGCAGCCCGCTGTTTTTGACCGCCCGAAATATGGTACGGGTACTTGTCGAGAATCTCACGAATGCCAAACGTATCGGCGATTTCCTCAACCCGCTTTTCGATTTCGACTGCAGGAACCTTGGAAAGGGCCAGCGGCAGCAGGATGTTTTCCTTGACCGTCAACGTATCAAGCAGGTTGTAATCCTGAAAAATAAATCCGAGTTTATTGCGGCGGAAATCAGAAAGCTTTTCCTCGTTCATGGCCACAATGTTTTGCCCGTCGATCGTAATTTCACCGGAGGTCGGCGTATCGATGGTCGAGAAGATGTTCAGCAGCGTCGATTTCCCCGCTCCGGACGGGCCCATAATGCCGGTATACTCTCCTACTTCAATGCTTAGATTAATGTTTTGCAGCGCCGGATATAGGTTTCCTTTTGTGCCAAAGGTTTTGTTTACGTTTTTTGCTTGCAGTATGGTTTTCATGGTGTCGCTCCTTAACATCGATAAGAATAAATCCAATTTTAAAGACCCCACCTTACACCGTGATAATCCCAACCTTACAGCAACCTTACAGTTATGCAAAAACCCTCAGGGTCTTTATTGCATCCCTGAGGGTAAAATTTATTTTGAACGATGCCGTTATCATAAACTCTGTTTCTGAAGCAAAACCTCCGGTCGCACGAAGTGCGCCGGAGGCCTTACCGTCATGAAAGAACGTTTGGTTCCATCACTTCACTTTTACCTTCATTTCCAGTTCTTTCACGTATGATTTGACGATATTGCCGTCGGCATCCAATTTATACGCTCCGCTCGTCGCTCCATCTTCGGCATATTCGGGTTTGAAAGCTTTGACTATAATCGACTTGGCGTTTTTCCCCAAAGGGCTCAGCACGAAATCGTGGTACATGTCGCCGGCTTTATTATTCTCGTCCGATCCCCGGCCCGAAAGAATATCCAGCTCGCTGCCTTGGTCATCCCAAAATTCGTAACTGATATCGGAAGACTTGCCCTTCTCCAGCCCCTTGACGATCAACTGAACGCGGGAAGAGGTGGAGGTCAGGTTCATTTTGCTCAGCGTCACGGTAAGTTTGCCCGTCTTTTTCGTCACATTCGGTTTCAGGGCAGTCGCCTTATCAGCACTCTTTTGCATTGAGAGGTCAAAAGTGTAAGGTTTGCTCACGCCTTCCAGGGTGATCTTTGCCGTCAGCTTGAACTTGTCCGGGAAGGAATACTGCTCACCGCCGAGCCAGGAAGGATCGGACAGATGAATGATGGCTGTATCCGGGGTAGAACCCGGGCCCCAGCGCATGTCCGGCCTTTTGTCCATTGATCCGCCTCCGAGATCATAAGTGTTTTTGCCGTTGATCAGCACCTGGATATCTTTGATGGCGCCTTTCTCCACAATTTCCTTCTCGGTTTTTTCATCAAATTTGCGTTCGGTCATGCCGCCGACAAGTCCCTTTCCGCTCCGCTGCAATGAAATGTGGATGTAATTTCCGTCATGGACCGCTTTGCTCACCTTCAGCGTAATGCCGTTCTGGGTGATGCCAGCCGTTTTTTCCGTTTTCTGCGCCGCAATGTTTTGAACCTCCGGAGCCTTGGCAGCCGCCGCATCGCCGGACTTTGATGTAATTGCCCAAGCTCCTCCACCAACCAGCACCCCCGCCAATGCAGCAGAAGTCATGACCTTGTACATTTTGTTCATTCGTTTGAATCCTCCAATTGTGTTTTATCTCTTTATACAATTCCGTTTCTGTTGTTTACTTCACGTTTACCGTCATTTCCAGCTCTTTAATATAGTGTTTGACGATATTCCCGTTCTCGTCCAATTTATACGCTCCGCTCGTTGCCCCCGGTTCTTTAAATTCAGGTTTGAACACCCGGAGCGTAATCGACTTGGCATCTTTCCCCAATGGACTTAACACGTAATCGTGATACATGTCCCCGTCTTTGTTATTCTCGTCCGTGCCAAAGCCTGAAAGGAAATCCAGCTCATTGCCTTGGTCATCCACAAATTCATACATCAAATCGGAAGGTTTGCCCGATTCATACCCTTTCTCGATCAACTGTACGCGGGAAGAGGTCGACGTCAGGTTCATTTTGCTAAGATTAAGGGTCACCTTGCCCGATTTTTTCGTCACATTCGGCTTCAGGACAATCGGCTTGTCTGCGGTCTTTTGCATGGAAAGATCAAACGTATACGGTTTCTCCACGCCTTCCAGCGTGACTTCTGCGGTCAATTTGAACTTGTTCGGAAAAGCAAATTCTTGTCCGCCAAGCCACGAAGGATCCGTCAGCTTGATATGAAACGTGTCAGGAGTGGAGCCCGGCTCCCAACTCAAACTTGGTCTTTTCCCCAATTCACCCCCGCCGTACTCGAAAATGGATTTGTCATTAATGAAAACGTCGATGTTTTTAATGGCGCCTTTCTCCAAAATAACGTCCTGAATCTTTTCATCGAATGTGCTGTCCGTTATGCCTCCGACAAGACCCTTGCCGCTGCGCTCCAGGGTAAGCCGGATATAATTTCCGTCATACAACGCTTCGTTCATTCCAAGCGTAATGCCCTCCTGGGTTATGCCGGCCGACTTTGCCGCCTTCTGCGTTGCGTTGCTCTGTACTGCTGGAATCTTGGCCTCCGCCTCAACGGTCGCCGGTTTCATCCCCCACGCTGCCCCGCTCAACAGTAAACCTGTCGTCAGTGCAGCAGTGGTCATGACTTTGTAGATTTTATTCATAAGGGAACCCTCCATATTTTCATTTTGAAATATCATATAATTTATCCAAACCGGCACGGTCCACCGGAACCGTGATTTCAAGCTCCTTAACATACTTCTTGATCAGTTCTCCATGACTGTCGACTTTATATCTCCCCGTGGAAGCTGACGGGTCTTCCATTTCCGGCAAAAACGCTTTAAGCGTCACCGATTTCGGGGCATCCACAAAACGGTCAAACAGCAGTTTGTTAATCATTTGCTTTTGTTCATCGTTATTAAAAAATCCAAAGCCGCCGACAAGGCCAAGCATCCTGCCGTGATCGTCCCACAGCTCAAAGTTTAGATGCTGTCTAAGGAGCCTGGCCTCTTTATCGTTCGACGTGATGTTAAAACCTACTTTTGTCGTAATCGGCGTGAACTCGATTCGTTCAAGCGTAACGATGTTTCCTTTCCATTCCCTCGCCTCATTGAAAGCGGCAGCGAGCTGATCTGTGTTTTTGCGTACAGGAAGCTCGAAGACGAACGGCTCTTCGATGCCCTCCAATCCAATTTTGGCCGTCAGCACAAACGAGTCCGGCAAAATGGGTCCAGGTTCACCCGTTAAGGAATAAGCCGTCAGTTCGTAGAGCGCCGAATTCGGATCAGAGGTTGGCTTCCCGGAAAGACCGATTTCTCTCTTTCCCGTCGTTCGATGAACCGGTTGGCCATCGATCAACACGTCAAATGAATGTATTGCTCCTTTGGGGAAAATTGCCGGCATTCCATTCCCCGTCGACTCCGAATCCATGATTCCACCGACGAGCCCTTCCCCCTCGCGCGTTACGGCCAAAGATAACCGGGTTCCGTCATACACCAATTGCGGAATGCGAAGGGTAACCCCCTCATGGGTTACACTGGCGTCGGGATGGGCCGCAAGCCCTGTTTCGTCCGCTGTCCGTAACCCCAGATCGTCAGCCAGCTTGAAAATGCTGCCGATCAGCGGAATGTTCTTCAGCGAATCCGCCATCGCCGGTGATACCATGGCACCGCCTATACCACCAACCAGAGCGATCGCTGCGGCCGAGGCCGCAACCAAGGCAATCCGGCGGGTCTTGCGCAACCCCGCGGTTTGGCCGCCTCTGCCATGCATCGGAAGGTCGGCCAAGGAGGCGTAGACTTCATCCTGCCGGCGGCGGACGATTTCGGGAACCTCAGGCAGCGGTTCTTTGCCAATTTCCCGAAGCTTTCGATCGATATCATAGGTTTTCATAAGCCAGCTCCCCCTTCCGAATTTGCTTTACTTCATCGGCCAATATCCCGCGGGCTCTGTGCAGGCGCGCCCTTACGGCTCCATCGGAAATATCCAGCACGGATGCGATCTGTTTGATCGGCAGATCCTGATAATAAAACAAGTGGATGACGATTCGTAACGATTCATCCAGATTTTCCACCGCTTCCCGAAGATCGAGCTGGCGGTTGTCCTTATAATAAGGCGCTGAGCGATCCAGGTTCGCCTGTTCCGGGAGCTCCGCCATAACTACCGTTCTTTTGCGCATCCGCAGCAGCTGGTTGCATTCGTTAATCAGAATCCGGATTACCCACGTTTTAAAATATTTCGGTTTTCGCAATGTCGACATTGATTTATACGCCTTAAGCGTCGTTTCCTGAAATGCGTCCGCACAGTCTTCATCACGTCCGACAATGGACTTTGCCAAACTGTACAGCTCGGGCTCCAGCCTCCGGAATAGCCGGATAAACGCTTCACGATCTCCCCGCTGCGCTCGCTTGACTTCCAGTTCCATATCTTGCTGCACGAATTTCATCTCCTTTTGAGGGCCCTCTATAGGATTAGATGGACTCCCCTGCCAAAATGTTATATTTCGCCGTAAAAAATTTTATCATCGTACGGACTTGTCATCGTTAGACATCCGTTTGGCCTGCTCCCCCAATGCTCATTTCGCCTCTCACAGGAGCCTTTCTGATGGCCAAGCTTTGTAAATGCTGCATCCGACGGCCGGTTGTGCTGACGCCAAAGGCCTTGTTTCTCCGACGTAATTATACAGGGAATGCAGCATGCAGAATCAAAAAAGGCTGCGATGAACGATCCATCGCAGCCTTTGGGCTATTCCAGGCTATCCTTTTTGCCTTTGAATCCTAAAGCGAAAGCTTGAGCATTTCACTCATCATTTTGGCCATTTCAGCCCGGGTAACAAAACCCTTCGGTTCGAAACGTCCATTTCCTTTTCCGTTCAGCACGCCGAGTGCCTGCATTTGCGTGACGGCATCCCTTGCCCATGCAGAGATCGACCCGGCGTCACCAAACGCTGCATCATTTCCGAGAGGCATCGCCGAAGGCTCTGCCTTAAGGACTTGAGCCATTTTATACAGGATGACCGCCGCTTCCTCCCGCGTAATGCTGTCCATTGGCCGGAAGCGCCCGCCGCTGCCCTGAATGAGCCCCAAGCGTGCGGCTTGCTTGACCGCTTCCGTATAATAAACATCCGGTGCAAGATCGGCGAATTGCACATCCGCCGTTTCCGCCTCTCCTCCAAGCATTCTCGTCAGCACAAGCGCAAAATCAGCGCGTGTTACCGGTGCTGCAGGAACAAACCGCTCCGCGTCCACACCTTGAATCAGGTGCTTGGCTGCCAATTGGCGTACGATATTCTCTGCCCAGTGACCCCTCAGGTCCGAGAACGATTTGCGCAGCTCGAGGATCTCGTAGGTTCCCGGATGATCGGTTGTAAAAGTTACCGTGCGTCCGGCAAACGAACCGCCTGCATAGCGCAGTTCCCCGTTCACCCGCTCATAGACGCCGGCGTAGTCCGAATCGAGAAGTTTGGCTTGCTCATCTGTAAGGTTGAGCTGAATTTCCGCCGCCGCATCCAATTTGCTAAGTTTTCTCGACTCCGTTCCCTTGATCAAGAACATGCCGAGCTCATAGGCGATTCCGGTGGAACTCATTCCTTTTTCAAAACCCGAGTTCCCCGGTACCCCTGTTCCAAATGTAATGCTGAGCTGGTCCGCTTCCCCGATCTGATTTGGCAGCGAACGCTGCGTAAACGCGATCTGGCTGCCCGGCGCACGAACGACCAAAGATCCCTGGTGTTCCTCGAAAAATTCGCGGAGTGCGGCCGCGTCCAATTTCAAGGTAACAGGCTGCCCGGATTCGGCATTTCCCGGTTTGATCTGAATCTCGAGCTTTCCGTTCGAAGCCCCGGATCCCGCCTTCCGCAGCAGTTCCGCGCTCACCCCGTACGTTCCGCTGCCGATTGGCGTTGCTGTGACTACTCCGTTGCCTGCAGGCTGCTCGGCTTCCGGAGATCCGACCGGTGTGGATATGCTACCACCGGAGGACGGCGTACGGCCGGAATCCCCGCCGCCCGGCTGAACGGTTCCCGGTGGATTCCCTTCGCCCGAAGCAGAACCGGTATGGAAACCCCATATTTCCGAGAACGTTTGTCCGCTGTTCGCATCCTCTGCTTTGGCATACCATTGATAATAGGCATCGTCCGCCAGTCCGGCCCAACGAACCGAAGCGTTATCCCCGCTATCCACGTTCTCCTGCCGGCCGATCAACTGATCGGCATACACGCTCACCCCGATGTAATCGGTGGCTACCCGTTTGGTGGCAGCCTGGAGATTCAGGTCCAGCGAAAATTCGTCTTTGCCCGGGTACTCCTGGGGATCATAAAAATTATAGTCATCGAGATAAGGGGAATATGTCTTGATATGAAGCTTGTTATTCGCCATATCGAACTGCATGAGACGAATGTAACCCAGGCCCCCTTCCGGAGCTCCCTGGTAATCCGCCAGCATCTGGTACACATTGCGGTCCGGAATGCCGTCCCCGTCATCGTCAAGTTGGTCGATCTTAAGTTCGGCATCATGATAATGGCCGGACAATGCCGCGATGACGTTTTTGTTGGGTTTCACCACCTTCTCAAAAATCTGGTCCGCGATCGGCGCACGATTGTTGGAAACGAGCAGATATTCATGCAAACAAAGGATCGCTTTGCGTTCCGGATACATGGAAACCACCTGATTCATCCACTCGATCTCTTTCTCGCCCAAGCCCCAGCCCATATAGACGATAATGAAATCGTTGCCGTTCGCGGAGACGAGATCGTAGTGGCCGCGGTTGTTTTCATAGGAGCCTGCAAATACCGGGCTGTCCTGAAAGCGGGAGTCCCCGAAATATTTGCTGAACTGGGAGTAATCATTGTCCTGATGGCCCACATCATGATTGCCGGCAAGCACCCCGTACGGAATATTTGCCTGCTCCAGCACCTTCATGTTCTGATCGGCTTCGATCCATTGATATTCCTGATCGGCTTTATCGACGACATCCCCGGTATGAATAATGTACTTCAGCTTGAGCTGATCCTTGTTCTCGGCGATCCACTGCACGTTTTTCCGGTAAATGTATGGATAGTCCTGGGAATAATATTGGGTATCAGACATCCACAGGAACGAGAAATCGTAAGGGTCCTCGGATATCGGCCCGCTTTTTGCCGTCCGAGCTGCCTCCTCCCCGATTCCGGCGCCTGCAATCTCGTCCTGAACCATGACCGAAATCATGCCGTTATGCGCATAATCGCCGGCTTTGACGGTCGACTTAAGCGTAAAGTCCTCCTCACCGGCAATGACCTGTTTCAGGGTAATCCATTTGGATTGCCCCTCGCTCCAGGCATAAAGACTGACTTTACGGCCCGGCAGGGACTTCCCTTTCCATACCACGTCCACCCGGTCGCTAGGCTTCACGGAAGGGTCCAGTTTGATTTCGAAACGCTGATAGGGAAAGCGATCGTCCGAATCCGTCGTCAGGTACTGCCCGTCCTCCGCCCCGATTTTAGCGTAATCCTCAGCATCCAGACTTTTCTCGCCCGATGGAGCAAGCTCTCTTGGGGGCTCCGTGTCCGCGGTATTCTGGAAACCCGTAAAACCGTGCTTGCTTGTTCCGTCATACAGAAATCCCCGATAAAACGAGACGTCCATCCGATCCCCCGTGGGGTCTTTAACGTTCACCTTCAGATCAACGGTGCTGCCCACTCCGGTTTGGCCGTTTGTCGGCGAAATCAGCCGCGGCGATTCCGGATTCTCGGCAGGCACCTCGAAGCGAATCGTCTTCTCCGTTACGTTTCCGGCCTGATCAGCGGCCTGGATGTATAGCTCATGCGGTCCGGCTGCCAGCTGGGACGAGCTCGTCTCGATCGGGAGCCGAATCGGCTCTCCATCAAGCTTCGTTTCGACCTTGGCAACCCCGGAGAGGGCATCGGTGACTTCCGCTTGAATCGTAAACTTGCCGCGGTGCGATTTACCGTCTTCGATACTTGCGGCGATGCTTGGAGGCGTGTTGTCGACCGTTACTTTGGCACTGGCAGAAAACCCGCCGCTAACTGCTTTAATGACATGCTCCCCATCCGACTCTTGCACAGTATCCCAGAGGAAGGACTTGGCCGCAAACAGGCTTTCGGGGAGCGTAAAACGGAACCCGATCGCTTCATGCTTTCCTGCGGAGTCGCCCATTTTGATCTCCACGTCCCGCTTGGCATAGGCCGGGTCCATGATTTCGGTACCGTCGGCCAAAACAAGTCGCACGTTTTTGATCTCAAAATCATCCTTGTTTTCCTCTACCCGGTCATCAAACGGACCGGATTTGGAACCTGCCCGAATATAGATCGTGTTGTCCTCGCCCGGCTTGAGGCGGCTGGCTTCGATCGGAAAGCTAAGCGTCTGGTAGGATGTAATCGGGTCAAGGAAGGTATACAGAATGGTTTCGTCCTTCAGTTCCTCGGGTCCCATCGTGATCGCATTTTTGAAGTAATAGTCCACGTTTTTAACATCGAACACAAAATAAGCGTCATGCTCCAGCGCGGTTCCCGTCGGCGTCGTGACTGGCTGCCCGTCCATTTCAAAGATAACGCTGTCCGGATTGCCCGTCTTGGCCGTGCCTTTGATCGTTTTCGTACCGCTGACCAGATCGCCATCCTTCACGTTTAAACGCAGATCGGATTGATCGGGCCCGCCGGTAATATCCACCTTGTACTTCGGCGATGTCACTTCGTTAAACCCATCGGACACGATGTAGTAGTACTCGATGGTTTTTCGTCCAATCAGGTCCGCCGCATAAATGGTATGGTGATAGTGCAAATCACCGTAGTCCTCGGTAAGCTGGTACGGAATATAATCGGATTGTTTATCGGATTTCACGTACAAAGTCACGGATGCGACCTGCTGGTCATCCTCTGCCCAGGCCTTGATCTCGAAGCCTTTGCTTTGGTCCGTCGCCGTGATTCCCGTCCGGTCCTCGAGAGTCGGCGGCACGGTGTCGATCACGACAGTAACCGGAACATCGGGGACTTGCTTGGCTTCCAACGCGCCGGGGCCGGGGAATTGGGTGCCGCTGCCGATCTTGAGCATTTGAGTGCTGCCATTGACCGGGTATTTATATTGGAGTCCGGTATTTTCCTTCGTTTCCGTTTTACCGTCCTCGTACACGGTATCCGCATCATAATAAGCAGCAGAGATTTCCTTGCCGGTATTCGTTTTCACCACAAATCCGCGTTTCCCCGAGTTGGAAATGCCTCCTGCCGCAACTTTAAACAAATTAACGTTTTCCTGCAGATCCGTCCCGTAAAATTGGTTAAAATCGGCGACCGTCAAATGCGGGATGCTGCTGTTGATGATCCAGAAGACGACAGCTTGCCTGGAAGGAATCACAAAGTCCTGTTTATCCGGAGACCATATGACATCCGCTGCCGGTCCTTTATCCGTGTAACGGTAATACAGCTTGTAGTTCCGGAAATCGATGTCCTGATCCGAATTGTTGTAGATTTCCACGAATTCATAGCCATCGGCTCCATTGACATTCGTGGTATTCGGAACGACCTCCGTCACCAGCAGCTGCGGAGCCTTTTGCGGGTCAAAGGCCGGAACATTGCGGATCTGCACCGTATAGGAATCGGTGATCACCGACTTCCCGCCGCTAACCGCTTGAATCCGGTAGTCCAAAGAGGGCTCGACGAGCTGTTCCGCCGGGATCGCAGCAGCATATACACCGCCCTGCGGTTTCATCGCCACGACCGTAAACTTGGATTGCGAAGCGGTTTTATATAGAAGATTCACAGTAGAATCCGCCGGCTCCGCTCCGGCATGTTCCAGCGACGCATCAATCGTCAAATCCGCCGCCGCGTCCGCCACGGTTACCGGTGTATGCTTAATGAGAAGGCCAGGGTCGGCCTCCCCCGGGGCTTCCGTTTGCTCCTTCGTTACCGTTCCCGGCGTTGCCGGAAGTGTCCCCGGCCCGTCCATCATGATCATGTCGACGCTGCCTGCCGCAGGGTGCCGATAAAAGATTCCCTTGTTCGGCTGCGTCTGTTCATCGTTCTGATACGAGGCCGAAACCAGCGTCATGCCCGAAGCAGCAAGGATCTCAAGGGTTCTTCCGGCGCCGTTGGCCATTCCGCCACCTCCGTCGATCCGGAACAATTCCGAGCCTTCCGTCAACTGGGTTCCGTAGTTTCGGTTAAAATCGTCGACGGTCAGATGGTTGTTGCTGCCGTTCATGACCCAGAGCACGATGGCTTTTCCAGCCGGAATGACCGCTTGGGAGCTGCCTGTAAGCGGCCACTCCACATTCGTATTATATCGGAGCCTGAAGTCTGCAAAATCAAGCTCTCGCCCGCTATTGTTGTATACTTCCACGAATTCGTAGGCGTCGGCCGAGTTCACGTTATCACTGTCCGGCACCAATTCGGTAATCAATATATCCAGCGGTGCCGACATGTCGGGCTGCGACTGGCCCGTGATCTGTACCGCATACTCGCTGCTGCGTACCGGCACGCCTTCCCCTTCGCGAGCTTCGAAATAATAATTCAGGCTGCCTCCGACGATCTGGTTGCCTTCAATAGTTGCAGCATATTCCTGCCCGCCCATATTCGTCAAAACCACTTCTTTCGGCGTTTGATCATCCACCCTGTAATACACCGAAGCGGTTACCGTGGTCTGCCCCCCCGAGATTTGGGCGGATAATGTCAAAGGCTGCCCCGACGCATGGGTAGCCACTGCGGGCGTATGTACAATTTGCAAGCCTTGAGCTGCCGTGCTCTCCGCTGTCCGGTCGGCTTCAGCCGCGCCCGTTTCTTGAAGAACGTACGGAAGGCTGGGATCCGCATATCCGGCAGGGGCCGCAAGCCCAAACAGCATTCCGGTAATCGCCGTGATCGCGCCCCATTTTTTCAGGTTCACTCGGTTCAAATTCCTTGCACCCTTTCTGCTTTTACTTTTTTTTGGATTTTTGTGCATAGGTACTTTGAAAAATATACATTTGTTTTGTAAACGCATGATAATACGAAGGTAAATTCAAGTCGCACCCTTCAAAAGGGATGCCGCCTTGAGACAACGTTTCAGTAGTAAAAACAAACCACCGGTATCAAAAGCATACCGGTGGTCTTATGATTCACGCCAAACTGGGCCCTATTTTAACTCAACATAATTGCAGATGAATTTTCGCTCCCTGGTGGTTTGGTTCCAACTGCAGCGCTTCATTGAATCGTTTCTTCGCCTCTTCTTTATGACCAAGACCAAGCAACCCAAGCCCGAGCATGAACAAGCAGTGCGTTTGATTTCGCTTGTTCAAATCATCCTCAAATACCAGAAAATCGGGTAAGGATACGGCGAAGTAATCGATTTTAACATCATCAAACCAATGTTTTTCTGCGAAATCGATCAGCTTGTTAAAGCGTCGTTTTGCTTCTTTTGAATTGTTCAGTCGATCCCAAGCAAGGCCTTGATAAAAAATCATCTCTGGCGGCTGGTCATTATAATACATCGCACTAGCCGGTTCCTCCAGCCCCTCTGAAGCGAGCGTCCAGTGATAGACGGCCTCTTTTTGCTGTCCGAGTCCCTGGTAGGCAATACCCAACTCATAATGAATATTGTTCTCCTGCGCGCCTTCAAGTTTGCCTTCACCCAGATTCTCCGGATATTGGAGTGCTCGTTGAAGCAGCGAAACGGCATCTTGATAAGATTGGCGTTTATTCTCTTGCTTGGCGAGCTCAACTAGTGCAAGCGTATATTGTCCTGTCGCTTTTCCCTCTCCGCCTTCCCAAGGATGGAAACGACGACTTAATAATGACGACAATGCTTCATGATGTTGGCCTGATGTATTCAGCAGCGTAACATATTCGAGATATAGGTCGTCGCGATGTTCTACAAGGTTCATATGCTTCTGAAGCTTCGTTAATCGTTCTTGTGCAGGAACGCCCGTTTTTTTATGCAGCTGATCGAGCTCGTAAAATACTCGGGCATCGTTAGGATTACATTCGAAAGCCCGATTAAGCGACTGCAATGAAGCCTCGGCATCGTTGCGTTTATTGTAGTAAGCCAGCGCAAGATTGCGGTGGGCCGTGGCGAATTGCTGATCCAGGCGGACGGAGGTCTCCCAATGTTTTATGGCATCTTCCGCCCGTTTTTTATCATAGTAGAGGTTGCCCAAGTAATAATGAGCTTTGCTATCCGATGGATTTTTATCGAGCGTGTGAAGCAATACGCTTAACTCGAACAAGCTGTTCGGGAAACAGTAATCAGGTGCAGCTGCACTCCCAAGCTGACGTTCATGTTCCGCTGTTTCGCTTTGTCCCATTTTGTCATAAACAAATGCAAGTGTGTAATGAAGCATTGGATAAGCCTTTTCATTTTGGATGGAACAAATCTCTTCCAACACACGAGCTGCTTCCGCGAACAAACCACATCCCGTATAATCCGAAGCCAGATTCAAGTAATTATGAGCGTCATCCCTCATAAATCGGCGGAGCTCCGAACGCACCAGTTGAGCCTCTTCGTTTTTTCCCATGGCTTCGAGAATCATGAATTTCTCATATCTGGCTCCGAAATCGGCAATATCCATCGTCAGCGTTTCGTCCGCAAATGCAATGGCTTCCTCATGACGGTCCAACTTGCGAAGCAGCGCGGTTTTGAGCAGCCTTGATTTGTAGTTTCTTGTATTTCGAACCAATGCACGTTCTACCAGCTCCAGCGCTTCCCAGAACGCTCCCTTTTCGCATGCGATCTGGCTTAATGCATAGTAGCCGCTATCCTGGTACGCTGCCGACCAAACTGCCTTATAAAACGCCTTAAATGCCTCTTCATTCCGTTCTTGAAGCCGGAGAGCCAGGCCAAGTTGGTAGTAAGCTTCGCTATCATACGGATTGGGATTCCGCCAGGTCAATGATTCGATTGCCGTACGGAAGTGTGTTTCCGCCTTTTCCAATTCCCCTCTTCGAAGCATCAGTGTGCCATAAGCAACATTGAGCCGAATGTCAGAAGCATCTCTTCTTAATCCTTCTTCGTAATAGGCTTCCGGTTCGAACGTGGCATGCCGGTACTGCTCCAAATGAAGGCCGGCAAGATACAACTGTTCTGTGCTCCTCAATTCTTCCGGGAGAGGCAGCGGCTTGGCAGCATCCGGGATTTGTTCGATGGAAGGTTTCGCCGGCTTGTAGCTGATGAGCAAACTCTGTTCGGCATTCCGTACGGTTAGGAGCAAATCATGCGGTTGATCCCCCTCGTCCAATGTAATAACCGTTTTGTAAGTGGATTCTGGAGAAAGTGTGACACGATCATCTACATACGTACGCTTACGACCCTTTAGTTCGATGGTCGCTCCTTCAAAGACGGATGTAGCATAGGCCATTACCGTCGCAACGCGGAGCGTTTCATCTACCTCCAAATTCACTGCCGCATCAATGGAGGCGTTTTTGACGACGCCGATGTTTTTGTACGGCATGAAATACTGGGTGAACGACTTTTCTTCGTACGGCTGGAGCCATGTAAAATCAGGCTGGTTGTCCGTGAATACGCCGGTCATCAACTCGATGTAAGGTCCGTCTTCGTCCGTCAGGCTTCGGTCCCATGCTTGACCGAATTCCCCGTTGCCCCAAGTCCACTGCTTTTTGCCCGGGGAGACATGATGATTGGCTACATGCAGCAGACCTGCTTGCACGCTATGGTCGTACCCTCCCACAAAGTTATAGTCGGATTTGTATGCCATATAGGAAGTCGGGACCGGAATATTTTTGTACCTGGATATGTCGACGCCCTCGGAATAATCCATTTTGTAATAGGTCCCTGTAGCAATCGGGAATCTGGACACATCACGTTTTCCATGGTCGAATACTGCCGTTACATCAGGAGGAAATACCGTTTGCGTATGATCATTGACGGCGACGGCCGGATTGGCCCACCACAAAAACGTTTGCGGCTCCGACGTACGGTTGTACAATTGCGCTGTAATTTCGATATAGGCCTTATCTGGATGCAAGGTGAAACCTGTCGTTACTTTTGTGCCGTACATTCGATCAATCTCACTGACCCAAACGGTCGCGCTGCCGTCTTCATTCTCTGTTATGGTGTGCTGCACAGGTCCAAATGTGTTCGGTCGATGATGCTGCGGCCAGTTAAACTCGATGCCCCCTGAAATCCAGGGACCCGCAAGCCCGACAAGCGCCGGTTTGATGACGCGATTATAGTATACGAAATCATAATTGTTCGTTTTATCTAATGCACGGTAGATCCGGCCACCGATCTCAGGCATGATTTCGACTCGAACGTATTCGTTTTCAAGAATGGCCATGCCATATGACTTTGTTTCTTTCTCATCCAGTATTTTATCGATGACCGGAAGCGGGTAAACTCGTCCAGAGCTCCCCTGATACACACGCTTCTCCAGAAACATGGGATTTTTGTCCGGTTTACCCGTTCCGTACGTGGGGATTTCAACTTGTTCCTCCCAAACCCGAACCTTACTCGAAACAGCCGATGATGGCTCTTTTGTGCTCATTGCGTAATCCTCCTTTGTGTTTATAGGTTAAATTTAACGGCTCTACCCCCTTTATACAATTGACGAAAGTCGGTAGTTCATGGATTATATTCTTACAATAGGTTTATGAATTCCCCTTTTGGATAAGGGAGTGTATGATATTATTGAAGGATATTCTGATACAAAGGCGGAGATACGTATGCTTGAGGCAGATCTGAATTTGAAGTCCGACGGATTCGAAGAAGAAAAGATTTTTATACAACCTGAATTTATGCTCAAGGAACTACAGAATGACGCATTAACAAGTCATTTTCATGTAAGCGATATCGGATTTTTTCCAGAAGCAAAATTTCATTATAGAGAAAGGCCACAAGGTTGTCCGACTCATATTCTCATATACTGCGTCAAGGGCGAAGGCTGGGTGGAAACGAACAGAACCGTTCAAATTCAACCTCGGCAGCTTGTCGTTATTCCATCGGAAACCCCGCATCGCTATGGTGCCTCTAATGAAAACCCGTGGTCCATTTATTGGATGCACCTTACAGGGACAGACGCCGAATCTCTGATCCGAGCCTATTCCCTGAACGTCGGACCTCTCCCTTTTACATTGAACTTGCACTCCCGGTGGATTGAAGATGTTGAACAATGTTATGCCTTGTTGTCGGATAAACCGTACGCCATGAACAATCAGATCTATGTGTCACAGTGTATCCGGCACCTCATTAGTCACGTCGGCTTTAGTTTGATGCATTCGCTTCAAGACAATAAAAACGAACGATATCTGGAACAGGCCGTGCAATACATGACGGAGCGGCTGACGGAGTCCCTTTCGCTTCCCGATTTGGCAAGTCATTTAGGGTTATCCAAACAACATCTGATCTACCTGTTCAACAAGGAAACCGGCGTGCCTCCCATCGAGTTCTATCTTAGACTTAAAATGCAGCGTGCTGGACAAATGTTGTCCCTAACCGATAAAAGCGTCAAAGAAATTTCCGGTGCCGTCGGTATGAAGGACCCCTATTATTTCTCCAGATTATTCAAAAAAATAATGGGATGCTCCCCGACCGAATATCGGAGCATCCCAAAAGGCTGACATAACATATAAGAAATGAAGACAACCGTATCACGGAACCAAGTTATCGGTGAAATAACCGACATAACTGGTTAATGAACCGCTCGTCACCGAAAATCCGGTAGGTCTTTCAACATGCAAACGAATGTCATCCCATCTGGTCTGAGGTATGCCCATAAAATGTAATACGCATCGCTCTCCAGGTTCCAACTCGGGAATTTCTTGTTCATAAAAATCACCGTGCGCATCAATAAGCCTTAAAGTATATCCAGATGTCCTATAAGATGGGATGTCATCCGAAGTTTCTATAGTTACTGCCACCTTACCCGCACCATTTTCCAAATTTACGGCAACGCGAATCGGGGAAGCCAATTGACGCAGGGCTTCATATGAAGGCTTGGGCGTGCCATCCAAAGTCATGGAACCGTGTACACGTTGGCGCAGCATGCCTTCCCCTGCTTCGCCCATCTGTGTCCGATAATCGTTCAGACTGAAATAGATAAGGGCAGCAATCCCAGGGTGTTTCCGGTATTCCGTCGTGTTGTCCGTCAGGATTTGCTTTCGTCGTTCGTCTCCACCCTCGTAAGCAGGTTCACATAGTCCATACTCGGCAACGATCACAGGTTTATCTTTATGAGCCTCTGTAATGGTTCGAATCACCGCGGGTCTGTCCAAATCGCCGTGCCACGTTCCAATGTAATCATTCCACATGATAACATCGCCTACACCCGTCGCATCCTGGGAGGGATTTTCATGCACCGTATTGGAAACGTAGTTCATAAATCGGGTGTCATCCAGTTCGCGAACAAGCGTTTTTAATTGTTCAAAATAACGGAGCGTGACCGCAGATTGCCCGTTTACCTCGTTGCCTAGCCCCCAAGCATAGATACATGGATGGTTGTAGTGTCGATGAATCATTTCCCGGGCATGCTGCATGGAGGTCTGGAGCCATTCGTCGTCAGGATCATGCGGCGTTTGCCAGTGGGGAATCTCCTCCTGTACTAATAAACCGTTTCGATCACACCATTCCAGCAGCTTGCGATCTTGCTGCCAATGAAAACGGGTGATGACGCAATTGGCTTCTTTAATATGTCGGAGCATCTCTTCAAGTTGGCTCGACGTTTCAGCCATCCCTCGATCCGGATGTGATCCAGGCATCCATTCGACCCCCATAAGACGCACCGGCTCTCGGTTAAGCAGCAGTGTACTTCCTTCTGAACGAATCTCTCTGAAACCAACCTCAATCGATACCTCATCCGAGAGTATATCCCCCGAGTATAAAGCAAGATCCACCTTGTACAAATGAGGATGGTCGAAATGCCACAATTTTGGGCTTTCCACCTTGATATTTTTAAAGCGTAAAAAGCCTTCGTTGCTAAACATCTCCCATTGCTCTGAAATTTGTGCGCCATCTTCACTCGCTGCAGTCACGACAAGCCTTAGAGAGGTGCTGTTCGCCTCCCCACTCTCCCACAAATGAATCTCGCCTGATAATAAACCGTACGGAGAGCAGCCTCTGTCTCTCTCTTCATTAAAGACAGGGACGGCCTGGATTTTGGCATAATCGATCGCTGCGCGACCGCTAACGATAAGCGATACGCCGCGTATAATTCCGCCATCGTCCGCCCAATCAAAGCTATTCCCTACGGGTAGGGCTGTCTGACTGTTCTCATTATTTGCCGATACCACAATCCTGTTGTTTTCTCCAAAGATGATGGCGCTCGAGATGTCTAAAACAAACGAAGTGTAACCTGAATCGGCATGTTCTCCTACCTTCTGTCCATTGATCCATACAACGGCATCACGATACACCGCATCAAACTGCAGACGAAGCAATCTGCCTTCCCATTCAGGAGGTGCAAAAAAAGTGCGGCTGTACCAGCCTGTGCCACGAAACTCCTGCAAACCCTTTTGCACATTCCATGTGTGCGGGATTTGAATGTTCTCACCCATGGAAGGGCCATGTTCATGCCATTTCAGTTTCAACCCTTCGTTCTTTGGATCTGCCTGAAATGTCCAGGATTCTTCCAACGGAATATTTAATCTGCCGTGCATGCGATTTCCCCTCTTTCTCACATTTGTGCTTTATTATAGGGAAGCAGAACGCTCAAAGCCATTGAGCATCTTCTGATTGCATGGACAATATGCTGGACTGTTCAGATTTTTGCAGGCCAATCATTTTTTACGCTTCCGAAATGCGGACGGAGTCTCTCCAAATGACTCCCGAAATTTTCTCGTAAAGTGAATTCCACAATCATATCCTACATCTGCAGCAATTTCGGAAATTTGCCGATTGGTACCCAGCAAAAGCTGCGCGGCTTTTTCCAGCCTGAATTTGTGGAGTGTATTTAAAATGGTATCGCCCACTTCTTCCTTATGGTCACCCTTTCAAGGGATGAGTCACAGAAAGCATATCGATTCAAACTATGGGGACAAGATACACTTGTGATCAGTGATTGTCCGGTTACGTTCAGCAACCATCAACTTAAATGCAGCTCAAAGGGATTATCCCGGTTGGAGCTTAACGAGAAAATCATGTTAGAATAGCAAACAGCTCGCTCTAAAACCAATGGATGATTTTAAAGCGAGCTTCTCTTTCTTCAATCAGCACCATACCGATTCACTATACCGGTCAAGCCAAAAAAGCCGCTAAATTAGCGACTTCATTGGGGAATATGTTCTTGTCCCTCGACATTATTTGTCCTGTAGTAGTTTATCTGAGTCCTCTAGATTTTTGAAAAAATTGATTTTATGATCGATTTTCTCCAGCGTCTGTTCAAGTTCCTTCATTTGGTCGATAACTTTCCTGCGATACGTTTCCATTAATTCACGTCGCGCTGCTATTGTAGAGACTTTACTACTATGCAAGGCGGTAAAGTTCTGCATCTCCCGAATGGACATCCCCATCGCTCGAAAGTAACTTAACACATGAAACCATACGATATCGGACTTTGAATACTGACGATATCCATTTTCGTCCCGTACTATACCGTCAATTAACCCGATTTGCTCATAGTATCGCAATGTATGGATGCTTAATCCCGTCTCTTCAGAAACTTGTTTGCTCGAAAATTTGTTTTCCATATTTTTATTATAGCACTGGCTCGGACGATATTGCTATCGAGTGCACTCTATACTTTATCATTGCACATGTAAGTAAAAATACAAATTTAAGGTAATGGAGGTTTTTGGGTATGTCTGATAATACAGCAAGCAACAATCCAGGAAAAATGCACTTCATGTTATGGTCTACACCCCCGAGAACGGCTTTTTCTAAGGAAATGACCGGTATGACCGAAGAAGAACGAAACATTATGCACCAACATATTGCCTATTGGACGGACTTGCAGAATCAGGGGGTTGCTTTAGTTTTCGGACCCGTATTAAATCCGAAATCTCCGCATGGGCTTGCAATCATTGAAGTTGAGAACGCAGAGCAAGTCTCACAACTCATCACAGAAGACCCCGCCATTATTGCAGGATTGATGACTGCCGAGTACTATCCGATGAATGCTGCGTTACCGAAATAACACTCTTCACTCTGAAGTAAATGTAAATGGGGGCTAATGCGACAAAGGTATTGGCTCCCTTTTTGCATGTTCATTCCACCACAGAATCCGAAAACCCATTCTATTACCAACAGCAGCCGATCTCAATTGATCGACCGCTGGCGCATATGAATTAGGCAGTTCTTCCCCTTAACGGCCCGCCTTTATAGAATTCAGGCAAGTATCACTCTCCCTGCATTCTGCGGTATTCGGTCGGAGAGAAGCCGTTGCGCTTCTTGAACGTTTTGCTGAACTGGTAGACATCAGAGTACCCACATGCTCTCGCTATGTCCGTGACGGAATCACCTGTGTACCGGAGTCGGCGAACGGCATGCTCATTGCGAAGCTGATCCAGGTACTGCTTGGGACTGCACCCGTACCTGTCTGCGAAGGTTCTGCGTAAGTAAACAGGAGAGAAACCCGTCTGCTCCGCCAATTCGGTGATGCGAAACTCGGTGGCAAATTCCGTATCCAGTTTCTCTTTGAACCTGCGAAGAGCCGCTGTTATTCCTTCCTCACCGCTGTGTCTTCCCCCTGCTTCCGCCGCCTCGTGTACCTCTTGCACCAAGCGATACCAGACCGATTTCACTCGTGCTTCCCGCACAAGATCCCCAGGTACCCATTCCCTTTCCGCTTCCCGGAACAGTTCCCCGATCTTCCCCGTACGCTCACTCTGTAAAGGCAAAAGAAAGGGCAGTCGCAGCCGCTCGATCGGCTCCGGCCCAACCCATTCATTCTCATTTTTCCTTAACGAAGCGCAATCGAAGAGCAGCATCGTCATTCGGAGTGGATGCGCCTCGGAAGACTTCATATAAAGAGGCAGCCCGGGCCAAAGGTAGACCAATGTGCCCCCCTCCACTTCCACGTCCCTCTCCTCGCAACGAAAAATTCCCTTGCCGCTGTAAATATAATAAAAGGTGTGCCCGGATACGGTCTGCCGAATATCTTCCCAGCCTGGCAGCGCCGGCTTGGCGATGACCCAGTGCAGATGCACCACCATATTTCCCAAAGCATACTCCATAGATACTTCCCTTCTTTATTTGTATCATTTTTGACAAATGATTAAGATTGTTTTTACCATTGTCGCTTCATTGCTACGAATGCTAAACTCCGAACATACAGACCATCGATTACAGATGTTCTACTGGAAAAATGAATTGGAGATGATGAAATTGATCCGCACGTTTCAGCAGCATCGACGTAGAGAATGCCAACTGCTTGATGGATTATGGGATTTCGTTTTTGACAAGGATGACATTGGATTATCGGAAGAGTGGCACAGGAACTTCCCTTCCAACCACGATCGCATCCCCGTGCCAGCCTGTTGGAATAACGAGCTTGGCAAATTCGACTACGAAGGAGTAGCATGGTACCGCACGTGGGTAACCCTTGATGATATCAGCCATCTGCGTCTACTGTTCCACGCGGTGATGGGACATGCCGATGTGTACTGGGATGGACAGCATCTGGGATACCATTATGGTGGATTTACTCCTTTTGACTTTACGATTCCTAGCGTGACTGCCGGAGTCCACGAACTCGTCGTCCGCACAGACAGTACGCTGGGGACGAACACGTTGCCATACCATATCGTGGACTGGTTTCATTACGGCGGAATCATTCGACCCGTTGAGGTTCAGCGTTTACCTGATGTTTGGATCGAGGGGATGCGCATTACCTATGACATGAAAGAAGATTCCAGCACTGACGTCCAAATCCGGCTCACGCTCCGCTCCATGTCGGATACTCCAGTCGAAGTGCCCGTATCCTTCTATAGGAATGATGAGATATTTCGAAATGATAACGCTTACCTCCCAGCTAAGGGTAGCATGGAACTCGTTGTGGAACAAGCCTGGTCAGACCTCAAGCGATGGGAACCGGAAAACCCAGCCCTTTACATGATCAGAGCCGTAGCCGGCCATGACGACCTTACAGACCGCATCGGGTTCCGTACCGTGGAGGCCCGGAACAAGAAGATTTGGCTCAACGGCAGGGAGCTTTATTTGCAGGGAGTTAACCGTCACGAAGAGCACCCCGAATGGGGCTTCGCATTTCCCAACAAATTGATGACCAAAGAGCTCGATATCATCCTGCAGATGGGATGCAACACTGTACGCGGGTCACATTACCCCCAAAGTGAATATTGGCTCGATCTGCTGGATGAGCGAGGCGTACTCTTCTGGAGCGAGATTCCGATTTGGGGCGCAGCGTTCCCGGCGGAACACACGGACGACCCGCTCTTCGTAAAACGTGCGATGACCATGATGGATGAGATGATCGAGCGAGATCTTCACCATCCCTCGATCCTGTTCTGGTCTGTCCATAATGAAATTGATACACGTTCCAAAGAGGCCTATGAATTGTCCATCAAGATGACAGAGCTTGTTAGGAGCAAGGATCCGTCAAGGCTGGTGGCTTATGCCACGATGCACCCTATGACAGACATCTGCCTCGGACTATTCGACGTTATCGGAATCAACTATTATGGCGGATGGTATTTCGGACATGTCGAGTTCGAAGAGATGCTCGAAATCTTTCACGAGCGCTGCAAGGAATATGGAGCAGAGCAAACCCCTGTGCTGATGACCGAGTTTGGCGGAGCAGGCGTATACGGCGATTCCGGCTGGGAACCCCGCTTATTCAGCGAGGACTACCAGGCGGATCTACTCGGAAAGTCGCTGAAGCTCTTTCGGGCCGATCCGAAGATTAGCGGAACTTATGTGTGGCAATTTGCAGATACAAGGGCTCAGCTTCAGAGTCATTTTCCCCACTTCAGAGACCGGGCACGTTCCTTCAACAACAAAGGACTGGTCAACGAATATCGCAAACCAAAGCTGGCCTATCGGGTAGTCAAGGGCATTTATACCGACCATAACGATCCATACGACTGGGGCTCCACATTGAGATGATAAGCAAAGGGCTATCCCTGGAAGGGATGGCCCCTCCAGATCAAAAAACGTCATTCCAAATTGATGAATACCATGATGGAGAATGAGGAGGACGATTTGTTCATGTTCATGTACACGCGAAAGATGAGCAGGCATGCCGTTGTTTTAATGATCTTGGGACTGTTTACGACTACGCTGGCTGCGTGCAGCGGAGGAGGAGCTGAGCCAACAGACTCGTCAGGAGTAGAGCAGAATCAACCGCTAACCCAATTAACGTATTGGGTGGATTTGTTTCCGGATGCTGCTGCCATTATGAAAAGTTATGGAGAAGTAACTGCCTGGAAGGAAATTGAAGCCAAAACCGGTGTGAAAATCGAATTTCAGCACCCGGCACAAGGCCAACTCGGAGAACAATTCAACTTAATGGTAGCATCGAATAAGCTGCCTGATGTTGTAGATTATGGATGGAACGCATACCCAGGCGGCGCACAGAAAGCAATCCGAGATAAAAAACTCATCCCATTGAATGATTACTTGGATCATGCCCCCAACCTAAAAAAACTGCTGGACGATCATCCGGAATGGAGAAAAATGGCTTCCACAGATCATGGGGATCTCATTGGCTTCCCGTTCATTCGTGAGGATGTCACCCAACAAGTGTTCCTGGGACCTGCAATACGCAAAGACTGGCTGGACCAATTAAATTTGTCGGTACCCACGACAATCGATGAATGGCACACCGTTTTGAAAGCGTTTAAAGAACGGGACCCGAACGGTAATGGTGAAGCGGATGAAATTCCGATTCTAATTTCGGCAGGAGAATTAACTTTTGCGGGTGCCTTCGGGACACCTAACGATTTCTACCGGGAGAAGGATACTGTCAAATACGGGCCGATTGAACCCGGCTTCAAGGAATACCTCGCCACAATGAACCAATGGTATAACGAAGGTCTGCTCGACAAGGACTTTGCGACGACGGATGCCAAAATGACCGATGCCAAAATAACAGGCAATCAGGTGGGGTCGGCGGTCCTGTTTCTCAATGGCGGCATTGGAAAATACATGGACTTGATGGCGCAAAGCCAACCGGATTTCAAATTGGTCGGAACCCCCTATCCGACATTAAATCCTGGCGAAAAGCCGGTCTTCGGACATATGGATAATCCCGTTACCGGCATCTTCGCAGCCATAACCGGAAGCAACCAAAACGTTGTTGGTACCGTGAAATTTCTGGATTATTTATACAGTGAAGAAGGAAAACTCATTATGAACTTCGGCAAAGAAGGCGAAACATACACGCTCGTTGACGGCCAACCCCGGTATACGGATGCGATTTTGAATAATCCTGACGGACTGCCGATTTCCCAAGCCTTCAGGAAGCATATTATGGGCGCTACCTCCGGTCCTTTTGTGCAGGATGTACGTCACACGCAGCAGTATACGACCAAGCCGGAACAAAAAGAGGCCATGACGTTGTGGTCAAACACTACACAGGAAAAAAGAATGCCTCCCGTTAGTATCTCTGTAGAAGAGAGCAGCCGATACTCCTCGATCATGACCGACGTCAATACATTTAAAGACGAAATGATTCTGAAATTTATTATGGGTACGGAACCGCTTGATCATTTCGATAATTATGTAGAAATGCTGAAAGGGTTAGGCATCGAGGAAGCGATCCAAATCCAACAGGCAGCTTTGGAAAGATACAACAACCGATAAGCAAAGCTTACCATTCCGGAATATGACGAGCATGCATGTCATATTCCGGACATCCGGGAGGGAGAATTTGTGCCTGATTTAGACAGAAACGCTGTACAAGCAGCAGCCAGAATGCCCGCTGAAAGCAAAAAAAGGATCATCATGAGGGACTTGGTTCGTAATCGCTACATTTATTTGATGCTTGTTCCCGTTATTGTTTATTACGCCATCTTCCATTATGGTCCTATGTACGGCTTGCTCATTGCTTTTAAGGATTACGGGATCGCAGATGGCGTATGGGAAAGTCCTTGGGTCGGTTTTACCCATTTTCAGAACTTTTTTGAAAACCCTTACTTTTGGCGTCTTCTTCGCAATACCTTAATGATCAGTATTTATGAATTGTTGTTTGCATTTCCTGCCCCGATCATCCTTGCTCTATTGCTGAATGAGATACGTCTTGTCATTTTCAAACGAGTCGTACAGACGATTAGTTATCTTCCCCACTTTATTTCAATCGTGGTCGTAGCCGGCATGCTTGTTGACTTTGCTGCCCGTGATGGCCTGGTGAATAACATGCTCGGCTTTTTTGGATACGAGCCCATCGCATTCCTGCAGGAGCCGGGATGGTTTCGCTCGATCTATGTATCCTCCGGGATCTGGCAAGGAATCGGCTGGGGTTCCATTATCTATCTCGCCGCCATGTCCTCCATTGATCCTACGCTGTACGATGCGGCTCGTATTGATGGTGCAGGACGTTGGAAGCAAACCTTGCATATCACGATTCCAGGCATTATGCCTACCATAGTCATCTTGTTTATCCTTAATATAGGATCCATGCTTTCCGTGGGAAGCGAAAAAATCATTCTGTTATACAACCCGCTTACTTACGAAACGGCTGATGTCATTTCAACCTATGTTTACAGAAAAGGTATTCTTGGAGCCGATTTCGGATATTCCGCTGCAGTAGGTTTATTCAATTCGGTCATCAGCTTCATTTTGCTCATACTCGCGAATACGATCAGCAAGCGAGTAAGCGAACATAGACTGTGGTAAAGGGGATCGTGAAAAATGACATATAAACGTTCTCTGGGTGAAACGGTATTTTCATGGTTTAATATTTGCTTTATGCTTTTACTCTGCTTCGTTACGCTCTATCCATTTATTTATATCCTGTTTGCATCTCTAAGCAATCCTGCAGAAATGGCCCAGTTTCGCGGCATGCTGTTCTACCCGCAAGGATTTAGTTTCGCTGCCTACAAAGCGGTACTGGAAAATCCCATGGTTACAACCGGGTACCGGAATACCCTCTTCTATGTCACAGCAGGTACGGCCATCAATTTGGTGATGACAACGCTCGGTGCCTATGCCCTCTCCCGTCGCAACGTTTATTTCAAAAACCACATCATGCTCATCATCGTGATTACTATGGTGTTCAGTGGGGGACTTATTCCTTCTTACCTGCTGATCAATCATCTCGGGATGTTGAATACACCTTGGGCACTTCTCTTGCCAGGGGCCATCAATTCGTTCAATTTGATTATTATGCGAACCGCATTTCAAGGCATCCCGGCAAGTTTGGAGGAATCCGCGCGCATCGACGGAGCGAATGACTGGGTTATTATGACAAGAATTATTATTCCCCTGTCCATGCCCGTCATTGCCGTCATGATTTTATGGTACGCCGTAGGCCATTGGAATTCGTATTTCAATGCATTGATTTATTTACGGGACCGGGAATGGTTCCCTCTTCAGCTGGTGCTCAGGGAGATTCTGATTTCCAACAGTACAGACAGCATGATGACAGGAGCAGCAGCCGGCGATCGTCTGGATATCGGGATAACGATAAAATACGCGACGATCATTGTGTCTACACTGCCGATCCTGATCCTGTATCCGTTTCTGCAAAAATATTTTGTGCACGGCGTTATGATCGGTGCGCTCAAAGAATAATGGACAGATTGGTTTCAAGGTTGCACACATTTGCTGCAAAACCTTGAAACCATTTTTGCCATAAGCGTGATATATCTAAATTCAAAACAATCTGGGGATAACAGTGATCGGAAGATGGTTCTGACCACGTAGTGACTCCGTGTAAAAATCATCGGTTCAACTTATATAGGGACCCTAGGCAGCTATTTCATAAATAAGGCACTGAAAATCACGACATCCTGCAAGAAATGAATCGTTAGCGCCCAGAAAAATCCTTTTGTTTCTAACATCGATTTGGCCAAAAACCATCCGATAAAAGCAGCCATCAATACGCCTGGTATCCCGCCCGGATTTCCAAAATAATGAACGACACCAAAGATCGATGCGGCTAATCCTTGCGCTACATACGGAGAAAATCCATAGCTGCTGACAACGGCAACAAACGAAAACCGAAAGATGATTTCTTCTGAAAAAGCATTCATAAGCGCAAATAGAAGGATGAGTATAACCCCGGGATATAGCTCCAGACTTACGCTCCCTCCATGAACCACTTGGAAGTAGATGACGACAGACGTTACCAACGTAATCACGATTGCGAAGTTTACACCTAACTTTTTCCACGTCTCCGTCTCTTTTGGCTTAACGCCAATCCACGGTTCTGGCCGGATTATTCCATCTCGCCTTTTAAGGTTTAAATAGGCAAGTCCCTCTTTCCCCGCGATTCCATAGACGATGCCGATCACAATAACAGCCAATAACAATACCGTGACTTGATAACTCATCTCTAGATTGTATCCAGCACTTTCGAATAGCTTCAATAGGAGGGGTGGACTGCTTTTGAACCATACCAAGAGAGGGGCACAAGCAGCAACCACGATCGAAATGAACAGGATGGGAACGATATTGAACCGTTTTTTATTCATTCTCTTGCCCCCTGTCTGGACGGTTTAACGATTCCAATGCATGTTGGCACCATTCGATGGTCATTCGCAGATATCGCTCACCATAGTCGAGGGTCAACAACCAGAGCTGGGCCTGTTTGCTTTCCTTGTCAGGAACACTCGCTTTAATTCCTGCAAGCATCGCAGTTAACCGCTCGCTCTCTTCTAATTCTTCCTGGAGAAAAGCGATTAATTGGGGGATATGCCGTTCATCGGAGACAAAGAGCTTCATAAGCAATTCGTTCCTGATCACAGATTCCTCGGGCGGGAGGGCTAACCATGAATCAAGCTGTTCACATCCTTGTCGCGTAACACCATAGACGATTTTACGCCTTCCCGTCTCAGCTTCTTCCACAACGGAAACATAACCCTCTTGCTCCAGTTGTTTGATGCTCTTATGAATATGTCCGTAGGATTCGTTCCAGAAAAGGCCGATGCTTTCCTTCGAAAACTTTACAAGTTCGTAGGCACTCATGGGTTTAATGCGAAGTAAGCCGAGAATGGCAAAATGGGTGGTATTGATTCTTTTCATACGTCCCTCCTCCTTCACAATATATCTTTAAGATATATCCAATTAGCATAATACTCCATAAGGCTAAGGATGGCAATCCATTTAGAGAAAAAATAAGCTCAAGCCGTTTTTAGTATTGGAAGCTCCACAACTTGAATTGCCGTTACTTCAACAAAAAAAGCAGCCCCGAACGGACTTCCCACACTGCTAATCAGTTAACAATGGAGTAGTTCATTCAAGGGCTACCTTTTTTATTTAATATTTACCAAGTAATCCAACCGCTTGTTCGTTTATAATTGTGAAGGAGTTCGTATTCTTCACTACGCATCAGTCGTTTCATTTTTGTTCTATAAAGGCGATAATCATCTTTTCGTGCTGCTTTACACTCTTTGTTGTAATGAACGCTCTTGATTCCTTTACGGAAATCTTTAAGCTTCTCTCTCCTTGGATCAATGGGCTTCCTGTTGATCCCCAGACTATGCTGCTTCTCATCTTCCCAGGATTGAATCTCTTCACGCGTAAACATCTTCATCCCCGTTGTGCCGGGTTAGATTTTGGCTTTTGAAGCCATGACCTTAGACACAACTAATAGAAGAAGATCTTCGGATTGAACATGAAATCACCTCGGTTTTTATTCAACCTAATTTTAACATATGGTAGCAGATTGGTGCATGGCCTGAAGGTGGCTGCATAACGTTTAGATATCCATTTAATCGGCAACCGGTTCAAGTTCTCAGAATGACTCAAGATTTATATTTATGGATTAATTGTTGGATCGCTTGTCGAACATCACCATGAAATAAACCTCCATGATAACAAATCAGCTGCTCGATATCGTAGTCAAGCAATCGCTGTACCGATCGTACGGCCTCATCCAGATCCATTGTATACTGGGGATTAGCAATGGCGAGCTCGCCTTCCTCGATGACGACGGCGTCTGCAGCGATCAGTGTTTTGCTGGCTGGCAAATATAATGAGATGTGCCCGGGCATATGACCTGGCGTGTGGATGATCTTAATCCCGCCGCACCAAGGCAGCCAATCCTCATCGGCTACCGTCCGGTCAACGGCAACCGGCTCGATCGACTTCAAGAGGCGAATAAATTGCTCCGCATATGGCTTTGCTTCATCGGTCAATGCGTCAAACGTTGATTCTGCCTGTTCAAGCCGCAATGATTTTTTCGTTCCTTCAATGTAAGGCGCTTCTAGCTCGTAAGCAACGATTTCGATGTGTGGATACTCCCTCTTCAAAGCAGCGACTGACCCCATATGATCCATATCGTGATGCGTCACGATCAGTTTAGTCATTGAATCGAGAGTAACGTTATACCGGTTAGCCGCTTTTTCAATAAGAGGCATGAAATCGGGATAACCGCAGTCGATAAGAATCGTGTCAAACTCATCTTGAAGAAGGATTGGGGTAATGACCTGTTTTTGTCCGTTATATTCAAACTCAATATCAAGTAGATGATAAGTACTCATCAACATACCTCCTAACTAAACAACAATAATTATTATTAACACATGACCTTCTCCTGCGATACGAAGCGCCGAAAGCCCCCATAGCCCCTGCGTCATCACGCTCCAAATGAAATTTCACCGTCATACGGTGCCCTCCTTCATTAATCTCCGCCACCGCCGCAGGATGAGCAGCTGGATGAGCTGCAAGAAGAATCTGAGGATGATCCGGAACCTCCGGATGAACCACTGCTGTCTGTGCAATGATCTGCATAACAGCTGGCACTGCTCGTGCAACTGCTGTTTGACGAAGACCCGGAGGCAGTCTTTTCCTGCGGGAGGATTTCCTGCTCCAGGCGACCCATGCGCACCCCGTATGTCGCTTCATGATGTATGGAATGGTACACCATGGCACTCGCCATGAGAAGAGCCACATCGCCCGTACCTGGAGATTCAAGAGAGAGTTCATTTGCGCTTAGACTTGCCGATCTTTGCAGTTTTTCAATCAAGTAGGTAATAACCTGCGCAGCTTCAGGACTCTCCTGCATGCGCCTGGCATGGAAGAGTTGATTCACCAGTTCGGACGGGTCTCCCTGCGCGATCAACTTTTGCACATCACCGGATAACGGATACCTGAAGAAATCGCCCCAGATCACGGAACTATAGGGAGTAAACGCGAATAATTGACAGTACACCCAGTCAAACCAGGCACGTGCTCCTGGCGTTTCGCGGCGGGTAACTGCGGGCTCATGATGTACAGTGGAACCCATAAACTCTGCGCAAAAGTCAGCGTAGGATCTCGTAAACATCAGCATTTCATGCCAAAATTCGTCTACCTCCTCGCTGAACATGGGCACCTGCTTAAGTAAAGAAGCCATAATGAAGTATCTCTTCAGCTCCAGCAGCTTCCATCGATATTCGTGCGTTGTCATATGAGGATATTCCTGTCCCATACGGATCTTCAGTTTGTTGGAAAAATGTTTATTGAAACTCTTTTCCAATTGAAGAACGGTTTGCTTATAGGAGACCTCTTCGCGAAGTCCAAGATTCAAAGGTAACTTTTTGCGCCTATACGTCACTTTTGCATGCCTTCTGCGGCTTCCCGCCGGACGGAAAATTCTGATCTTACGCCGAATCAAATATACCCCAATAACCAATAAAATGGCTGCGATGTAGTAGTAGATAGGCACAGCGCCTCTCCTCTCCGTTGATATCGTTTCTATGTATGGGTTAAACTCTCACTAGTATAAATGATGACCGGTAATGACTAAAAGAGCCCTTTGGCATAAATGCCAGTGCTGTATGTTCCTATGCCTGCCCATTGCTTCAAAAATCCCACGTTCAGGGAATTTACCCCTAACCTACGAAATTGCTCGAACATCGAATACAAGCAGGAGTTGGTCTGCTGGTTTGACTTGTCATCTGATACGACAATTATCAATACTAGTCAATAAACCTATTTTTGTGATTGCTACTCTCTCCATTGGACATAGCCACGCCACCGACCTGTGCCAGTGCTTCCAACAGATTTTTTATCTTCATCAATTTCCTCCAAGATTCCATCAACCCATAGAAATGGATTTCTATGCGGTATTACCTCTTGTATTCTTTCAACATCAAACATGATTGCCTTCTCTTGTAGTTTATTTAAAAACCGATTCAAGTAAATCCCGGGACATCTTAGATGCTTATCTAATCGGAAATAAGAACATGTTCTTGTCCCTCGACATTTAATGACCAATTAATGGTATGATTATAATACCCTGTTTTCGTTTTTTATTTTGCCGACCGGTCGACTAAATTTTCAGTGAGGTGCAGCTATGGAGCCTGTTATCCGAGAACTTAAATCCAGTTTTGAGAGTCTGAATCCCTCCGAAATTGAGCAATCCGAATACTTGTCGAATCTAACAACCGAAAGACTTCGGCTGATCCCTACCCGAACTTCGCTATCGAATTTGACAGTCCTTTATGCCTCTTCCGGTTTGAAGATCGAACGCTTGCGATATTCGGACATGATCTCGGTGGTTATTATGCGGTCGATCTCGAGAGTGGCACCGTAACATATATCCACCAGGAAGACGCCCTTTACCGGCTGCAATTTTGCAATTCCAGCTTTGATTCTTTTTTGCAATTTCACAACTTGTTTATGCAGCAGGTAAAGTGGCGAATTGAATCCGGCAACGATCCGCAAAAAGCGGTGGAAGCGCTGGAAACAGAGTTCAGACGCTATGATTCTCAAGCCACGGAAAACGACGAGTCTTTTTGGCCGATGCGTTTGTACGAGCTTTCCGACGACCTGTTTCCGCTGAATGATCTGCGTATAAACTTTTACCGATCGATCCTCGACAAAACGAAATGAGATCGTTACCGATACCGCGAAACGTTTTTCCGTGACGATCGCTAAAATGTCCGTATTGCGTTTTTGTTGTATTTATGCACCAATTCTTCCCTTATAGAATCCTCATCTTTATGATACCTGAAGTTATAATGTATTGAATATTCATTTTTGTATCCATTTGCTTGGATTCCGTTTAAAGCTATAAAGTCCAGATCATCTAATAGAAATCGTATCCCCGTGTGAACTCTATAGAAAGGACCAGACTACCGCGGTCAGAACCATCTTCCGATCGCTGTTATCCCCAGATTTCTTTGCTCCCCTTTTTCAAGGGGAAAATCCGGTGATCAGCCTATGCTTCCGATGCAGCTTTCTTACAGAAAGCTTTTAAGCGACCGCTTCGCATCTCCAGATTCTTTCTGCCCTCTTCGTTATCGTGTAAATTTCCGGTTCAATCTATATAGTTTCTTTTTTACGAGATCTCCATGCTTTTTCTCTAGGAATTTATCTTTCATTGCGATCATGTCCCCTTCTTCAGTGACTCGTCTATGTCTAAATTCATGATTACTTTCAGAAGGAGTATCCCCCAGCATTTAAGTACTCTTGGTTCCACTCGTGTACAGGAACCGGAGTAATGCAATTCATATAATACTCCTTATACTTATCCAGCCCGAAATAAACAGAGTATGACCAGTAGAGCCTATGCATCAAATCTTTAGCTGTATGTAATGCGGTTAGTTCGTAAGGCTCTAATCGTTCAAGTGGATTCGCGGGATAGATATCCGTTTCCACGATGGGATTTCCCATTCCCAAATCGCCGATTCCTGGATCTATATACACCAGATTGAATCGAGTAGAACATGAATCCGGACGATTTCCAAAATCTTGGCTAATATAATGTTTAGGTACATCCACATCTGTTTTAGGAGCCATGGCTGCATCTTTCAATTTTTGCTTTGCGGTCAACTTTACAGCTGAATTCAACACTCGGATCACTCGAAATTCTTGAATATCCTGTAATTTAACCTCATCCCAAGCAGAGATTGAATTCTCCAAAAAGATATTAAACATGATAATATAAGGCTTTTTGAGTAATTGAACAACTGTTGAAACTGAGTCTGTCACAGGTACAAAATAAACATCATTTTCTTTCCAGCTGAATCGATTTAACATAATGTCTGGCGCCCCCTTTAGATCCATTTTTGTAGTTGTAGAAGAGCCCCTTTTTTACTATATAGGTTTGAACCAATGATTTTTACACAGAGACACTACGCGGTCAGAACCTTCTTACGATCGCTGTTATCCCCAGATTTCTTTGATCCCCTTTTTCAAGGGGAAAATCCGGTGATAAATGCGACCGCTTCGCTTCTCCAGATTCTTTCTGCCCTCTTCGTTATCGTGTAAATCCCGGTTCAATCTATATAGTACATCGTCTTTGGAGAGTAGACATGCCTGGTCTTATGGCTACTTATGAATTTACCGCTATTTATTTTATCCTATATGATTTTGTAAATGTATTCGCCACATGGACTTCATTCGCTTGTCTTCAGCAATATTCTCATAGAGGATATGCTCCTTCCCTGCTTGTTTAAACCAATCGCGTAATGCTGCAATCCTTCCTTTATTAAAATCAATAAACTGAAAATCTAGTTGTTGTAAGTGCTCCATTTCAAGTAATGCCTCTAAATCCTTGGCTTTAATACTTGTAGAAATCTGCCTTAATTCTAACATTTCAAGAAGGGGTGCTGACCACAAAAGATCTATATGTTTTAACGCTTTCATATTATCCAGTTCCAACTGTCTAAGGTTATGCATTTTAGAGAAGTCACATAAAGCCTCCACCTTAGATAAGGACAATCGTAAATAAGTAAGATTATGCATTGAAGCTATATCATCCAGATTCGTTAAGTTACGTATATTTGCTAAGCTAAGCATTTTAACTGTAGAATTCGCAAGTGCTGCTAGGGAACCTTTCAAAGTACAATCATGAATAAAGAGACACTCCAATTTGGTTAACTGACGAACAAAATCAACTTCATGAATAGTAGTACTCAAAATGAGCGTGTCAAGTTCAGTTGCATCGCCGATCGGTGTTAAGTCTACAAATTCCCCATATAATGAAAGATATTGAAGATTTCTAAAGTTAGAAGTAAAGTTTAAGTTTACCGGCTTTTTACTTGTAATTGATAAAAATTGCAATCGCTCTAGTTTACCAAGTATACTCAAATCAATATGATGTTGAAGGTTTAATTGTAAAGCTGTTATATGCTTTAAGTCAGCGATGATCTGTAATAATTCCTCTGTATAGCGCCCTTTCATATCAATTTGACGAATAGACAATACTAAATCCGGACGTTTAGCAAATACATGCTTATCTAATTCTTGTAAATCTTCGAGCTTATCTATATCAATGACAAACGAAATAAGCGCCCGATGTCCCAGTTGCTTAATCGCTTTATTCATTTTCCCTATTGTCCAAGGTGCACCATGCATAGAGCTTGTCCATACTTCTCCCATAACGACTCCCCCAATTCTTTTATGCTGCCGATAATCTATTTAAATATTATTGTTAACCAAACGATCAGAATCTCTATCTGAGATAGTCTTAATTTTACTGCATTTTACAGCGAATCCATATGGGGAGCAAGTTTATGGTTTATTTCTCCGTTAGAGCATCCATCCTTGGGCTATTCTCTCTCCTAAAATAGCGACTTCCATGGGATCATGTTCTTGTCCCTCGACAGAAAACAGACCCGCTATGATCGATAGCGGGTCTGTTCTTCATTTCCATATCTGTACAAGAACGTGTTCTTCTACAGCTTTAGGCCGATCTTTTGTTTTTGTTGTAGATATCGAAAGCTACGGCAAGCAGAAGCACCAAACCTTTGATTCCCTGCTGCCAGTCAATGCCCAAACCAATGAGGGACATTCCGTTATTCAGTACCCCCATTACCAAGCCGCCGATGATTGCTCCAAACACGGTTCCAATGCCACCGGAAGCTGAAGCCCCGCCGATAAAGCAGGCTGCGATGGCATCCAATTCGAAGTTGGTACCCGCTCTTGGAGTGGCCGCGTTCAGACGGGCAGCGAAGATCAGACCGGAAACGGCGGCGAGCACGCCCATGTTTACAAATACCCAGAATGTCACTTTTTTGGTTTTGACTCCGGACAGTCCTGCAGCCTTTTCATTTCCTCCAAGCGCGTATACATGACGCCCCATTACAGTACGGTTCATGACAAAGGAATAAACGATGATCAGTACAAACAGCAGGATCAAAATATTCGGAATTCCGGCGTAACTTGCCAACACGAAGGTAAACAGGTTCGTCACCGCAGCCACCACAATCAGTTTGAGCAGGAAAAGTCCCTGCGATACGACCGCGAATCCGTATTTCCGCTGGGAGCGGCGTTCCCGCAGTTCATTCACGATGTACCAGACCGTAAGCGCAACGCCGACAAGGATCGAGATGAGCCCGAAACCCGAGAATTGAATATCTGGCAGGAACCCGGAGCTAATCTTTTGGAATCCGCCCGGAAAAGGAGAGATGGACTGCCCTTCGAGCACGATCATCGTCAACCCGCGGAAGAGCAGCATGCCCGCAAGGGTCACGATAAACGCAGGGATCCGCACATAGGCGATCCAGAAGCCCTGCCAGGCTCCGATTAACGCCCCGACCAGCAAAGAAGCGATCACCGCCATCCAGGCCGGAAGCTGCCAGTCGACCATCATGATTGCTGCCACTGCACCGACAAAGGCTGCAACGGAACCTACCGACAGGTCAATATGTCCGGTAATAATGACCAGTACCATCCCGATGGCGAGCACAAGAATATAGCTGTTCTGCAGGATCAGATTCGTAATATTGATCGGTTTCAGTAAGAGCCCGCCAGTCAGCAGCTCGAACAAGATCATAATGACAACCAGGGCGATGATCATCCCGTATTGGCGTATATTGTTTTTGAACAGTTTAGTTAGCATTTCCATGCTTCTCGCCTCCAGACTTCGTCATATATCTCATCAACGTTTCCTGCGTTGCTTCTTCGCGGCTGACTTCTCCCGTAATGCGCCCGGCATTCATGACATAAATCCGGTCACACAAGCCCAGCACCTCCGGAAGCTCGGATGAGATCACCAGCACACCCTTGCCCTCTGCAGCAAGGCGGTGAATAATGGTATAGATTTCGAATTTGGCGCCCACATCGATTCCGCGGGTCGGTTCATCCAGAATGAGAATATCCGGTCCGGCAAAAATCCATTTGCTCAGCACCACTTTCTGCTGATTGCCACCGCTCAGGTTACCGGTTTTCTGCAAAATGCTCGGTGCTTTGATATTCATGCTTTTCTTCATTTCTTCGGCAACCAGCACTTCTTCACGTTCGTTCACAACTGCATTTTTGGTCAGCTTGCTCAGACCGGTCAGTGAGATATTGCGTTTGATATCATCCATAAGAATGAGCCCGTATTCCTTCCGATCCTCCGTCACGTAGGCAAAACCATTTTGAATCGCCTCCGTTACGCTGTTGTTCTGAATCGGTTTGCCATCCTTGATCAGCTGGCCCGATATGTTTCGTCCATAAGATTTGCCGAAGATGCTCATGGCCAGCTCCGTACGTCCCGCCCCCATCAGACCGGCAATGCCCACGATCTCGCCACGCCGGATGTTCATGTTGACCTGATCCAGCACCTTGCGTTCGGCATGATGCTCGTGATAAACGGTCCAGTCCTTCACTTCCAATATGACTTTACCGATATTGGCATGACGTTCCGGGTAGCGGCTTGTCAGGTCACGGCCCACCATTCCGCTGATAATCCGGTCTTCGGTGACGTTATCCTTTCTCATGTCCAGCGTCTCGATCGTCTTGCCGTCCCGCAATATCGTAACGGAGTCCGATACCTTGGACACTTCATTCAGCTTGTGGGAAATCAGGATACACGCAATTCCCTGCTTTTTGAATTCCAGCATTAATTGGAGCAGATTTTCGCTATCATCTTCATTAAGCGCTGCCGTTGGTTCATCCAGAATGAGCAGACGAACCTTTTTGGAGAGTGCTTTTGCAATTTCGACCAGCTGCTGTTTACCCACGCCGATGTTGGATACAAGCGTGTTCGGATTTTCGCTGAGCCCCACTTTGGAGAGCAATTCACGTGTACCGACCAACGTTTCTTTCCAGTCAATGATGCCTTTGCTGGCACGTTCATTGCCCAGAAAGATGTTCTCCGCGATGGACAGGTAAGGGATCAGCGCGAGCTCCTGATGGATAATGACGATCCCCAGATCCTCGCTCTGCTTGATATTTTTGAACTCGCATGTTTTGCCCTGAAACAAAATATCCCCTTCGTACGTTCCGTGTGGATATACACCGCTAAGCACTTTCATCAGCGTGGATTTTCCTGCACCGTTCTCACCGCACAGCGAATGAATTTCGCCTTCCCGGACCTTGAGATTGACGTTCTCCAGTGCTTTGACCCCAGGAAAGGTTTTGGTAATGCCCTTCATTTCCAATATGATTCCGGTCATGGGATTTGCTCCTTTCCATTATTATTTCAATCCAATTTCTTCTTTGGTGTAATATCCGGTGCCTACAATGTCCTTCTCCACGTTTGTGCGATCCACTGAAATCGGATCCAGCAAATAGGCTGGTACGATCTTAATTCCGTTGTTATACGACTTTTCGTCATTCACTTCCGCTTGTTTTCCTTGCAAAATGCTATTGGCCATCTCTACCGTTTGTTCCGCCAGCTTGCGGGTATCCTTGAATACCGTCTGCGTCTGCTCTCCCGCAACAATGGATTTGATCGAGGCCAGCTCCGCGTCCTGACCCGTAATGACGGGCAAAGGTTTACTCTTTGATCCGTATCCGACGCCTTTTAGCGACGAGATGATGCCAATGCTGATTCCGTCGTACGGGGACAAGACCGCATCCAGGTGATCTCCCGAATAATAGGCGCTGAGCAGGTTATCCATCCTCGACTGAGCCAATGCTCCATCCCAGCGCAAGGTCGCGATCTGCGCCATCGTGGTTTGGTTGCTCCGCACGACAAGCTTGCCGGAATCGATATACGGCTTCAGCACAGACATCGCACCGTCAAAGAAGAAATACGCATTGTTATCGTCGGGCGAGCCGCCAAACAGCTCAATGTTGAACGGGCCCTTGCCTTCCTTGAGGCCCAGCTTCTGCTCAATGTAAGAAGCCTGGAGCACGCCCACCTTAAAGTTGTCGAACGTCGCGTAGTACGTTAAATAGGGCGTGTTGCGAATCAGACGGTCGTAGGATATGACTTGAATGCCTTCATCGTGAGCCTTCTTGATCACATCCGTCAGCGTATTGCCATCCACGGATGCAATCACCATCACATCCACTCCCTTGGTGATCATGTTCTCAATCTGTGAAATCTGATTTTCGACCACGTCCTCAGCGTATTGCAGATCCGTTTTATACCCCTGTTCCTGAAACAAACGGACCATGTTCTCTCCGTCGCCGACCCATCGCTCGGAGGATTTGGTTGGCATGGAGATGCCGACATATCCTTTTTCCTTGCTGCCTGCCCCACTCTCAGCCAAATTGCAAGCCGACAGCATCAGGGTCATCACCAGAAGCCAGATCATCACTGCTCCTTTTTTCATATCAAGTTCCCCTTTCCTCAAATCATGCGGATCGTGAACGAATCATAAGATAACGCTTACAACGTTCGAAGTGACCCATACTGCTTTCTGTTTCCGCCTGATCCAATCGTAGCATTATGACGTCGAGACCGTCTTTGCAGCTTTTGAACCTTTTTTATAATATTTTAACTTTTGTATAACCTGTAGAAGTTAAGGTGCTGAATCCCTTGCCTCGAGTATCGTTCATCCACCGGGTATAAAAAAAGAGCTGATCCGCTTCGCAGAAGCAGAACAACTCTGTTGCCCTTGTCCATGTCCGGTGATGTTATTCCTGGTCCGCTTGATGTTATACCAGGTCCGCGGAGGCACTGTGCCCTGTGCCCCCGTCTTTTCGGTACTGCGCAGGCGAGATCCCCATCTTTTTCTTAAACGCCGTGCTGAAATAATGCTGGGTGTCGTAACCGACCCGTTCTGCAATGCTGTGGATGGGCATCGTCGTGGAATCCAGCAGCTGCACCGCTTTACGGATGCGGGCATGCGTGACCAGGGTTACGAAAGTATCGTTCAGCTCTTTCTTGAGCACCCGGCTGAGATATACCGAGGAGACTTGCAAGCGGGCAGCGAGCGATTCAAGCGTCAGTTCCCGATCCGCGTACTCCTCATTGATGATCTGCCGAGCCCTGCGCACCAGCGGAGACAATCGGGCTTCCCCATAAACAAGTTCCCGGCATAGCCGGTAAGCATTCGGGGCCTCTTCTAATGTACCTGTATTCTGCACCACACGGGCATGAACGGCGATATTGAGGCAGGAACCGATCTGCTGTTCAATGATGCAATCCAGCTCTTCCGGAGCCGCCTGCCACAAGCAAAAGCCGATTAACCCATTCGGGTCCCTGAACAGGACATGCGGAAGTTCTCCCAGCAGTTCGCCGATAATATTCTCCACGGCAAAAAGAAACAATTGGCGGTCATTCTCCCGCATAAGGGACTGACGGGCTTCGGCCGCAGGCCAGCGGACGATCCCGAGCTGCACGGGCGGATCGGATGGCAGACGCAGGAACGCCAGCTGCTCTGTCAGATCTTTTCCTTCCGCAAGCCCTTCCAGCCACTCCAGACAAAAACGCTGACGCAAAAGCGGAATATTGCGTTCGATCTGATCCGCAGCCTGCTTAACGTAAGCGGTCCGCTTGCGTTCTTCGTCCATCCGCCGATGCAAACGCTCGAGCGCAGCATGCAGCCGCTCCGCATCTACCGGCTTTAGGATGTAATCCTCCACGCCAAGTCGCACGGCCTCCTGGGCATAAGCAAACTCATCATGACCGGAGATGATCAGACAGCGGCAGCCCGGACATTCGTCCTGAAGGCGGCGGATCAGATCAATCCCGTTCAGAAATGGCATATTCATATCCACAAGGATGATATCGATACCGAGCTGGACAGCCAGCTCCAGCGCTTCTTCACCGTCTTCCGCTTCACCGGCAACCTCCATGCCCAGCCGATCCCAATCAATGGCATCCCGTATGCCTTCGCGAATGATCGGTTCGTCATCTGCAATCAGAACTTGGTAGCGCCCTGAAGTCTGCAATGTCTGGACTCCCGCCACCGAAACTGCCGCACTCTCCAATTCTGTCCAAGCTGCTTGCATGGTTGCTCTCTTCATTGACTCTCCCGCCTTCCTTCAATATCGAATTGCAATGCTTGTGGTAGTTCCTTCATTAACGGCTGAGTGATGGTCACGCAGGTCCCTTCACCTTCCTGACTATCCAGGCTGATTCCGTATTCTTCGCCAAAAGAAAGCCGCAGACGTGCCTGTACATTCAGCATGCCATAACTTTTGCCACCCTGGCCGGCTTCCTGTATTTCCATGCTCTCCAGGGGTGTGCTGAGGAGACGAGTCATCTCGTGCAGCCGCTCGCCTGTCATCCCGGCGCCATCGTCCTGTATCGTAAGCAACAGCTTGTCGTCTTTTACTTTAGCTTCGATCCGAATGTTACCCGGCCCTCGTCTCCCCTTAATCCCGTGATAAATAGCATTTTCCACTATGGGCTGCAGCACCAGCTTAAGCACGAACAGCTCCTTTAGGTCCTCGGGAATCACCAACTCACATTGAAGCCGGTTCCGGTACCGGGTCTGTTGAATCTGCAGATAGCTGGATATATGTTCAATCTCGGAACGCAGAGGAATGAAATCATTGCCTTTGCTGAGCCCGATCCGAAACAGTCTGGAGAGGGCACCCACCATCTCGGATACATCGTCTACGCCTTTCCTCTGTGCCATCCAATGAATCGTATCCAAGGTGTTATATAAAAAATGAGGTTTGATATGCTCCTGCAGGCTTCGCATTTCCGCATCCCGTTTCTGCCGCTCCCGCAGTTCATTAAGGGACATGAGCTGCTGGATTTGCACCAGCATTCGGTTGAAGCTTCTGCCGAGCATGCCGATTTCATCGGCACGATCGCTCCAGCGGCCGGATCTGAGATTTCCCGTTTCCGCTCTGCGCATATAAGACATCAACCGGAAAATAGGCTGAGCGATGGAATTGGAAAATCGCAGGGAAGCGCTCAGGCCAAAGAGACAGACCACGAAGACAAAACTGACCACGTAAAACTGGATCTGGCGGACTTCCGCCGTCGATTCCTTGGCCGGGAACACCCCTACGGTTCTCCATCCCGTAAACGCGGAAGACTGGTACATGAATAACAATTCCTTCCCTTCTGCTTCTGCGTTAAATGTTCCGCTATCTCCCGATGTGAACCACGCGGGTGGAATCTGCTCAACGAGTGGATTGTCCGGCATATAGACGCTTCGCCCTTCTGCATCGGTCACCATGACATATCCGGATTTCCCCAGCGTTACATCCCTGGCGGCCTGTGAGACGGTACGCAGCTTGAGATCAATCATAATGACACCGAGCACGCGTCCCGATGATTCATCCGTGATGGAACGTGCGACGGACACAATTTCACTGTCTTTATACCGGACATGCGTCGTGATGTTACGATGTCTCGGTTGGCCCAGAACGGTAAAAATGCCGGCATTCCCGGCCGCGCTTTGGTACCATTCCTCCTGAACCAGGCTTTGATTGGTTTTCGGATACATCTCATTGCTGATGTAATCTCCGTTTCGGTTAACGAGCACGATCCCTGCGATTTCCGGGTACAATGTCGTGAAGCCTTGCAAATATTGCTTGATTCCATAAAGCTGATCCTGATCTTTGGCCCGATTCAGATCGTTATAAGGTACAGCTGTGCCTGTATGGCCGTCAAAATCCGTTTTCCCTTCCATAAAAGCACGGATATCCGAATCAAAAGCGATCAGATAGGTCATATTCTGCAAATTCTCCATCTTGCTGTCAAGCGCTTCATTGACTTTGCCGATCAGCTGCATCGTGTGCCCTTCAACCTGTCGTTCGACAATCCGTTCCACCGTCCAGTTCACCAGCAGCCCGAGTCCCACCGAAGGAACGATGGCAAAGAGCAAAAAGAGCAGCATCAGCTGATAACGCAGCGGCATATTGCGCAAGCGCAGCCGCTGCAATCCGCCCTTCATCCGGAAGCGGATTTTCCTCCAGCTGAGGGACATAGTTGACCGATTATTATTTTTATTTGGCATAGTAATCATCTACATTCGAACGTGTCACCACAGAGATTCCGGTGTCTACCCTAACAGGCAGCGGTGCGTTCTCATCGGAAGAGGACGGTGCGGGCACGGTCAATTGATGGTGCAAATGAAACAGATATTGAAGGGACCAATATCCCATGTTCCAGGTTCCTTGTGCGATCGTTGCAGAGATGGTGCCGCTCTTGATCATATCCAGCGTAGCCTTATTCGTATCAAAGGAGATGATTTGGAGCGGATGTCCCGCATTTGCATTCTGAACCGCTTCGCCTACGCCTGCCGCTCCCGTCGCCTCGGTTACAAAAATTCCGCCGAGCTTCGGATACGCCTTCATCATTCTGAGCGCTTCATCTTTTGATTTCATTACATCTCCGTGTCCATCGGCAACTTCAACGACCTTCATGGAAGGGTACCGGTCACGGATCGTATCGCGGAACCCCTGTGTTCGTTCTTCATGATTTTGCTGGCCCGGCATGGTCAGAATGGCGACTTCTCCCTCCCGGCCCAGAAGCTCGGCCATTTTGTCCGCAGCAGTCACCCCTGCCTGGTAATTGTCCGTACCGAGAAAAGAATAGGCCCTGCTGTCCGGTGCGTCCGCATCAAACAAAACGACCGGGATACCCGCGTCCAACGCCTTGTTTATGACGGGAATCAGCGATTGCGGGTCAATGGCGGAAATGGCGATGCCTGCCGGTTTTCGTGCAATCGCCTGCTCGATGACTGTGGTCTGTTCCTTCGGATCATACCGCGTAGCTCCCCGGTATTCCACGGTTACCCCGAGCGCATCCCCGGCATCCTCGAAGCCTTTGAGCACACTTTTCCAATATTCCAAGCCGGACTGGAACGTGATCATGATGTAAGTTTCACCGATATCTCCGCGCAGTCCCCTGTCTTCCCATGAGCCATTCGCTTCACTTGCGTATTCGTACCTGAACACATACAGCGCAAAAGCCGAGATGAGCAAAATATAAACCAGCAGCGTTTTTTTCATATTCGTCTTCACTTCCTTAGAGGTCTCTCCACTTGCGTTCCGCTTAAATTGTAAACGCAAACACGCAAAAAAGAAACCGCTTTCCGTTTTAGCCAGAGTCATATGTGTATGGAGACACAGGGCTAACATTTACTCAAGCAATATTTATTGTAAAATTATAGCATAATACAAATATCATATGGCCGGCTCGACCTATGAAATTCAGGCATCTTGGAGGTTCCCAACATTTTGGCACAGCATGAGAAAAAGACCTTCTCCTTCCCGCTGCTCATTGCAGCATTAAGCCTTACCGTATTTGCACTGATTGCCTTGTCCGTCAGTGATCACCAGATCCACCGGTTTGATGACAACCTGATCGGATGGGTTCAGGGCATGGAATCACCCGGCATGACCAAGTGGATGCGGGTATTCACATGGATCGGCAGCGGACGGCCTGTCATCACCATCACGATCATGTTTATGATCGTATTGTATATTTTCCTGGGACACAGGCGGGAACTTCTGTTTTTGGCCGCGGTCATTGCAGGTTCAGCAATGCTGAACACCTTGTTGAAACTGGCATTTCAGCGTGCCAGACCAACCATCCATCGCATTGCAGAAGCGAACGGATACAGCTTTCCGAGCGGACACTCGATGGCGGCGTTCAGCCTATATGGCGGATTGGCCTTTCTGATCTGGAAGCATATTCCTACAGCAACGGGCCGGGTGATGATGATCATCGTCAGTGCGGCCTTAATTTTGGCGATCGGCCTGAGCCGAGTTTATTTGGGCGTGCATTATCCCAGCGATATTACCGGAGGTTACTTTCTGAGCGGCAGCTGGCTGGCGATCTGCATTTGGTTTTATCAGCGTTATTTGGAGCGGCTGTCGCTGCTTCATTCCAAACCTCAGACATAGAACTTTATAATGAGAAAAAGTCAAAGACCCGCCACCCTCAAGCTGAGGTTAGAGCGGGTCTTTTTCCCTATTAGTTCAGGTCCCCCCGATGAGATGGAGATTTTATTTTTTGTGGATTTTTGCTATGCTGGGTTACATATTTGGATACGGGAGACTGAGCATGAATGCATAAAATACTGATCGTGGACGATGAAGCAGATCTTCGAAAGCTGCTGTCCGATTATTTTGAAATCAACGGGTATTCCGTCCTAACGGCCAAGGACAGCAGGGAAGCGCTGCGAAAAGTGGAACAACAACCCGATCTTGTTTTGCTGGATATCAACATGCCTGAGCAGAATGGCCTTCAATTATGCGAGAAAATCCGAGACTTCATCTCGTGCCCGATTTTATTTTTAACGGCTCGAATTGAAGATGCCGATAAAATAGCCGGATTTCAGGCCGGCGGCGATGACTATATCCTGAAACCTTTCAGCATTCACGAGCTGGGGGCCAGGGTCGAAGCGCATTTGCGCAGAGAACAGCGAATCCAGACCAAATCCTCGGTAAGGTTTAACGATGATTTGGTCATTGATTATACAGCCCGGGAGCTTTACTACCAAGATAAGCAAATTCCACTCGTAAAAAAAGAGTTTGACATTATCGAGTTACTGTCCACACATCCCAATATCGTGTTCGAAAAGGAACGCATATACGAAAAAATTTGGGGATGGGACAACCAGGGAGACAGCAGTGTGATCGCGGAACATATCCGGCGAATTCGTTTTAAATTAAAGGAACATGGCTGCGTTGACCGAATCGAGACTGTTTGGGGAGTAGGATACAAATGGCCAAGCTCATGAATGCACTGCTGCTCAGGCGATTTACCTTACGGCAATCTTTTATGCTGTTATGCGTAATCACGCTCATTGCCGTACTGGTCGTCATCACGCTGGAGTTTGCCTGGGCGGAGAAGCTGCGGCTGCGTTTCGGAGAATCGGAGTGGGTGCTGCCCTCCCTCGTCGCGGCAGTGATGCTTACCGTAGCAGCCGGAATCGTCACCATGGCCATCTTATTTTACAGATGGAAACTGAAACGTCCGCTGGAGCTGTTAAAGCAGGCATCCGAGAAAATTTCGGCAAACGATCTGGACTTCCACATCTCCTATGACAGCCGGGACGAGATGGGCGAGCTGATTGCGGCATTTGAGAACATGCGCTCCACATTGGAGAAAAACGTAAAGACGCTCTGGCGGTCCGTGGAGGAACGCAAGAAACTCAATGCCATTTTTGCTCATGACTTGAGAACGCCGCTGTCCGTGTTGAAAGGAAACACCGAGCTCCTCGCCACCTATCTGCCTGAAAAGAAATTGTCGGAAGAAAAGGTGCTGGATCTAATCCATACCATGAATCTTCACATCGTGCGTCTGGAGAGCTATGCGGAGGCTATGAGCTCGATTCAGAAGCTGGAGGATGTCCCGGTGCATCGCCAGTCGATCGATACGATCTCGTTGACGACTTTGTTAAACGACAGTGCCGAACAAATCGCAAGGCAATTCGGCAAAACCTTCGTGTCTTCCATGGAATATGATCATGCCGTAATCAACGTGGACCCCTATATCGTCATGCAAATTTTCGAAAACATGATGGCCAATGGGGCTCGATACGCAGCCAGCCAAGTGAACGTTCACTATGACATTCAGAAAAGCACGATGAAGATTACCGTCTCAGACGACGGGCATGGTTTCTCGGATGAAGCCCTGCACAAGGCTGTGCTCCCTTTTTATCGCGGCGAAGTGTGGGACGCGACCGAACATCGCGGGCTGGGCCTTTATATTTGCAAGGTGTTTTGTGAAAAACATGAAGGGGACCTGCAGATCGCAAACGGTCCTCATGGCGGCGGGAGCGTTACGGCAAGTTTTGGGACCCCAGTTGATAAATAGTTGAAAAAGTGCTGATAGCATTTCCTTATCTTGAATTTTAGGAGTGCTAATGATGCCAAAACTGAAAAAAAGAATGTTTGTTGCAATCAGCTGTTTATTGTTGTTATGTTCCGTGTGGCCGAACCCCATGTCCGCCACGGAAGCCCGGGACAGGTCGGAAATCCTGCAAGACATCGACGAATATATGAATCGGAGCATGAAGGCCAATCACATCAAGGCTGCTTCACTGTCCATTGTTAAGGACGATGAGGTCTACTACGCCAAAGGCTACGGAACATTCGCAGACGGCCAAAGCGTGACGGACGACACTCATTTCCCCATTGCTTCGTTAAGCAAGTCCTTTACTGCGTTGGCCGTGCTGCAGCTGGCAGACCATGGACAAATTGACCTGGATGCGGCTTACGATTCTTATTTTCCCGAGCATTCTCCACTGGATCCCCGCGTACATGACATTACGGTCCGTCATTTATTGAATCAGACCAGCGGTCTCAATGACAAAGTAAATCCGGATATGACGAGGAATGCGCAGTTCCAAACCCTGCATGAGGCGAATCGGTTATTAACGGAGGTTCAACTTGCCCATAGCCCCGGAACCGCGTACAGCTATCATAATCCCAATTACGTGCTGCTGGCGAACCTCGTGGAAAGCGTAAGCGGGGAGCGTTTTTCGGATTATCTGAACAACCATATTTTTGAACCGCTAGGAATGAACCGCACCTTCAGTGTCAGCACGACGCAGCAAATCAATGAGAATGAAACGATCCCGTTAGGACATTACTTGATTTTGGGACGTTCCGTAGGCCAATCGGAACCGCTCTGGTTCATTGAGGGCCCGGCCGGCATCATTTCAACCGCAGAGGATATGTCCCTCTGGATGCTTGCCCAATATCACGGACAGCTCCTTTCTCCTGCCCTAATGAAGCAATATCACGCAGCCGGGGCCATCGGTCCGTACGGCATGGGCTGGCTTGCAAAACAAGACGAATCCGGGGGCAAAATGATCTCCCATAGCGGCATCTTCTGGACGTACAAGTCGGAAGAAATGATTTTTTTGGACGAGAAAATGGGCGTTGCGATCATGTTTAATTCGGGCATAAATGCTTTTGTGAATTACTCGGCTTTTATTCATGATATTGCGAAGATCATGAGAGGGGAAAAGCCTGAAACCTCATTTGTGAACGGTCGAAACATGGAAATGATCATGATTGCGCTGATCATCGCAACGCTCGCATGGGGCGTATATGCCTATTTTCGCATCCATCGGAGGAACAAACGGCTAACGATGAGTAAATTGATTCTGATCACGGTTAGAAAGCTGATTCCGGTCCTAATACTCTTGTCCCTGTCCCCATTGATGACGTTGATCGGCGGAGGACGTGTGCTGCCTTGGTTCGGCATCTGGACTACTCTGTCGTCTCCAATCATATGGCTTGCTGTATGGTCGCTTGTCAATTTCGTGCATTTGGCTTGTTATTATTACATTTATGTTCAGAATAAAAAGAACGGTCGTTGGGATTTACCCCAGTAGTTTTATTCGCATAAATGAGCTGCCGTTCTGGCGTGTGTTGATCATCAGGAGTTTGCTGTGCGCTGATTGAATCCCTTCACGATGAGCCAGAGCGGCAGAACTATTTCAAATATTGCCCCTGGAACATAAAGAATCGTTCCGAGGTCTAGACCAGCGATCGCCAGGCAGCTGGATGTTAACAATCCGGCATACCCGATAAATCCGATCATGGACAATAAGCGCGGTACCAACCTGGACTGGTAGAGCACATAACAGAATAACAAACTGCCTAGGCTCAGTACCACCATAGCCAGTTCAAAGAGCATAAAGTGAGATTCTGCCGCAAACTTTGCCAGTACTTGAAAGTATCCGTCACCTGATTCCGCCTCCCTGTAATCACCGCTCAACGCGAGGAGCAGTATCGGAACGATTAAACTAAGGATAAGAATCGCTGACTCGATCACCCTGGAAGCGAAGTACCCTAGCGTAAACGCTTCGTTCTGTTTTTTTAATACAGGGTACAGCAGCATGGCAATTCCCACAACCGCTATCGCGTTGATTAACTCCAAAAACAATCCTAAGATTACGTTGGTTCGGTCCAAATTTAAAGCTGCCAGTTGTTCGGGCTGCTGAAGAACGGGGTTCAGCAACCCGCTCCCTAACAGATACGCAACCGTCGACAACAGAAAGAGTGACCCTGCTACCTTTACATTCCATTTGCTCATGCTTATCTCCCCTTCGCTCATGTTATAGAAATCATAGCTTAGGGGCTTGGGGATCAATAGACACTTTAGTGTGGTTTTTTATCGTTCTTTGGGGAGTAAATTCAGCTCATGAGCACGTGCAACCGCTTCAGTGCGCCTCCGAACTTGAAGTTTCTCGAAAATTCTGCGATTATGCCCTTTTACCGTGTCCACAGCCAAGGAGAGTTTTGCGCCGATGTCCCGGTTGGAAAGTCCCTTGGCAACAAGCGCTAGCACATCGAGTTCACGCTGGCTGAGCGGCTCAACCAAATCGCAATTCTTCGTTGATTGAAGGATCGTCCTGACACGCTCCAGGCCAGCTTGTGCTTCGCGAAGAGCCGGAAGCGGAAGATCGCCGGCCAGCTTGATAGCCTCTTCGTAGCATTCTCCCGCCAGGTTGGGTCCATTGTCTGCTTCATGTAATTGACCCAGTCCGATAAGAGACATAATGGCCATCAGTTTATGTCCCATCACGTGACTGTAAGAAATAACTTCATTGTAGGCTTTTTGAGCTCCCGCATAGTCTCCCCGCCGTTGGCTTGAGATGCCCAGCATCCATGCCGCCGCCGTCCGAACAGGAAGATTATCCTGGCGGAGATACGCTAACGCGAGCCTGGATTGGTTAATAACTTGATCGATCTCATAGGCTGCACTCCTCAAAACATTCTTGCCCGGAGCAATAAGCTCGATGAGGTCATCGCTTTTGTCGTCATGCTCCGTCATTTGCATGAATTTTTCAGCTGTCTGTAATTTTTGATGGGTCCCGTTAGGATTCACGGCCATCATTAACGAACCCACTGCAGCCCGGGTTGCCGCAATCAGCCCGATCAAGTCTCTGACGCGAACGTCCTGTCGGGCGCCTTCGAGCGCTGCCTCTGCCGCTCGCAGCTTGGGTTCAACGTGCGTCGGCTTACCTGTGATTAGCAAAGCTGAACCGTACATCACCCACAACGCCGGTCTGGCGTCCAATTCTGCAGCAGGCAGCGACTCCAACCATTTCAGCGAAATGCCTGCTGCCCCGCGAAGATGCAAAGGCATCCCATTGCCTTCCAAAAGAAGCGCGGAGCGTTCAACATCAGCTGTTTCAACGGCATGGCGAAATGCTTCGATTTCAAGGCCGTGATTTTCATACCAAACGCTTGCCCGTTGGTGTAGTTCTGCAACATTGGAACCGTTGAGATGATCCTCTAACCGTCTTTGCAATGACTCGGCGAACAAGTGATGGTAGCGATACCATCTTCGTTCATGGTCCAAAGGAATAACGAACAGGTTTTGGCGCTCAAGATCCAGCAACCGTTGCTTCCCTGATATTGCCGGATCGAGCAGAATAGCATCGCAAAGAGAACCGCACAGGCGGTCGAGAATCGAGGTGCGTAACAAAAAGGTCTGAACAGCCTCCGGTTGCCGCTCCAGAACCTCTTCTACCAAATAATCCAGCACAAAATGATGGCTGCCAGCAATAGACTGAATAAACCGGTCTGTACCACGATCGCCTTGAATAGAAAGGGCGGCCAACTGCAAACCGACAATCCATCCTTCCGTTCGTGATGCCAGCTCATCGATGATATTCTCAGGTAGGTTTAGTCGCATGACTTCGTTAAGAAACCCTTCAACTTCGGGACGCGTAAATTTCAGATCTGCTTCACGCAGCTCTGTTAACTGGTCTTGAGCTCGTAACCGGGCCAATGGAATAAACGGATCCTCGCGTGTGATCATGACCAGATGGATATGCGAAGGCAGATGATCGAGGAGAAAGGAAATCGCCTCGTCTATCGGCTTCGATTTCGCTGCGTGATAATCATCAAGGACAAGAATGAAAGGTGATATGACAGCAGCTTCCTTTAGGAGCACCTCTATAATGGACTCCATCGGAGGCGGTGCTGGAGATTGAAGCATTTCAAGCACGCCTTCCCCGATCTTCTCGGCAATCGTTTGCAGCGATGAAATAACACAGGTTAAAAACCGCGTAAGCTCATTATCCCCTTCCTCAAGTGATAGCCATGCAACAAGCCGCCCGCATTGGGGAATCCATTCGCCAATCAATGTCGTTTTGCCATAGCCAGCGGGCGCGGAGATCAAGGTCAATTTACGATGTAATTCACATTGAAGCCTTTCTATCAAGCGTTGACGGAGAACTGTATTTTGCCGAAAAGGCGGTATATTGAATTTAGTGGAAAGGTTACGCTTAGACATAAGCATATTTTACCATTAGGGTTTGCCGCCATCAATGAATCGAATTACCAAACTTGAATGAAGACAAAGGATTTCTTTTTCGATTAGATAGCCGCATTAGAAGACCGTTTATTGCTCTCGGTTGGGTCATTTCTCGGTTAAACTTTAGTCTCCGGCCGCCATCCAAAAAAAACGAAAGCAAATAAATAAGTTCTGTGACATTTTGTTTACAAGTTGATCAAACTTTGGCGACAAGTCCCTTCTATATTGAATTAGTGAGTGCTGTAAAGGAAGCACAAGCTAACAAGTAATAGAAACAGACTAGGAGGAGTATGAATTGTCATTAAACTTTTTGTCACCGAATGAGATAAGGCATCAAGGCGTGGAAGTTGACCCTGGTGCCCCCAATTCTCAGCAAAATAACGCGGATTTGTCGCATAAGCGAGGTAACCCACGTGGGTCCGGACGACTTATGGCTCTAGATGCTGTAAGAGGTCTAGCCGTGATCGGCATGTTTTTACAGCACTTTGCTTTGAATGAAAGAAATGCTATCGTTGCAGGCAATACGACGCTATTATTTGTTCTTTGCGGAGGTATTTCGTATTCGCTTATGGCTCAGCGGATGAAGGAGCGCGGAACGGATGCAACCGTTTTTCGGTCAAGAATGCTAGCGCGGGCTGTATTTGTGGATGTGATCGGCTACCTCCTAATCCTGCTGAATACCCCATACGGCATCATCCTGCCTGCTTACGCTGCCATGTTCGTGCTTGGATTAGTGCTCATTCACCGCTCAACTCGTGTATTGGTTTACACTGCTTTAGGTTTACTGGTGTTGGCACCGCCACTTATGCTTCTGGGGTTAAGTTACTTCAATGGAGCAGATCTGCTTCAAGATATTGCCGGGGGGCCGATGTCTGCTCTCGCACTTTCTCCTGCTTTTGTAGCAGGAATGGCGATTGCACGATTCAATCTAACCAATAAGCGAATTGCATTCTCGCTTGCCATAAGCGGTTTCGTCATGCTTGTTATTGGTAAGATGCTGGAAGCTTATGTCCTTCCTGATCTAAGAACATCTTTTGAATCGTGGATCGTTCGTGTTCAAGGTACGAATTTCGTTCCAGTTGACGAATATGCCATTTGGCCATTTAATGTAAATCCACCGCTCTGGCACATGCTTCTCCAGACAGCACCGCATACCGCGTCAACGTTCCAGACGTTAATCGGGCTCGGAATTGCATTTCTGGCCATAGGACTTGCGTTCCTGATCCCGAGTAAAATAAGCGTCATTTTAAGCCCTTTTGCAGCAGTTGGTCGTGTCGCCCTTACGATGTACGCCGCTCAGTTCATCGTTGTTTGGGTGTTGACCCTCCTGGGAATCGATTATGGTTTAGGTGAATTTCCGCTTGGTGATCTAATCGTAGTTGCCATCACATTGGTGGTGGGCTCTCTTATTGCTCTTAAGCCTACTGGCCCACTCGAGTTAATGATGCGACGATTCGACCAAAGATTCAGTTCCTTCGGTCCAGCACCAGCATCCAAATGAAAAATCTAATCCGCAATTATACATCTTTAATGAGTATCCCACCCTCGGTTGGGATACTCATTAAAGAACCCAGAACAAGATATGTTCCAGGTTCACAGAGCAAATATAGGTAAGATCACAATAAGCAACGATAATGAATATCCAAGTGAATATATGTAACTTCCTCTCAAGTTGAAAAGAACTTTAAGAGACTCCCTTCATTCAACAAAATACGTTACATTGATTCACTCCACATTGGAGAAAATACGCACGGTTAGCCCATCTTGGAATCCCTCAAGAGAAGCGGTCAAATCCGCATGATTAAGAAAAGAAAGAGCTCTGCTATCTGTATTTACTGTTGGCTTTAAAGCCCCATTTACAGACTGGTTAACAATGTGCAGTTGACATGATTCGCCATGATAATCTGTACCCTCCAAGGTATACACCGCTCGAACATGGACTAATTTATCTTCCAAGTGATCCTGAATATCTACTGCTCCTGGTAAAATTAAACCTTTGAAGTAAGGACTCTCGCTTTCTCCTGTGAAAAAAACTGCAGTTTGTCTTCCAGCACCTTCTTCCATACGTACCTCGCTGCCCGTAATCCGAACATCGATTGTCAAAACTTCTTTCCTGCCCAGTAAAAATTGCTGAATGGATATCATCGAACTGCTTGTTTGTTTCTCCGTAAATTGATGTCCGGCTCCTCTGACCAGTTGCAAGTGACATTGACCTGGCGCATACGATTCTTGGGCTTTAATAGAATAACTATAATGTACGATTTCATCCGCAGTACCATGGATAAGCAGCACCGGTCCGTTATACGGAATGATCTCTTCGAACGGATTCATATTAACCACTGTTTCATGGAAGCTCTTGCTAATGGACATCCTCCCGCAATCAATAACTTCCGGAACATGTTCGACATCATATGAAGAGTTGGCTAAAGCACCTTTACGAGCATCATCGGGGATACAAAATGCTGGATAAAGCAGAATTAACGATTCTACTTCATGTGCGCGCTGAGCTGCTGTCAATGCTGATACAAACCCTCCCTGACTGAAGCCGATTAACGTCAGACGATTCTGATCAATGTAAGGTAATCCTTTAACATAATCCATCACCGCCATTAAATCCTCACATTCAGTCAGCACCGTCATATCTGTTGATGCCCCGTCACTTCTTCCTTCTCCATGAGCAGAACCTCCACAAAAATCAAAACTATACGATGCGTAACCCCATGATGCAAAAGTTCTGCAGCAGTCACCTAAATCGTTGGAATTCCCACCAAATCCATGACTAACAATAACGGCTGGAAGGCTATTTCCCTTCGGTAGAAATTCTGTACCGCGAATCGTTAACCTGTCCCTTTTACAACTAAAATCACGTTCTACAACATGGCTGCACATCGTTCAACATCTCCTTTAACAAATAAATTCGCTTTCACCCCACTTATTGTCATTATATTATAAAACTGAATAACGCCGCTCAAATTTCCCATGATATCAACTATTTTAGCATAATTGACGTAATGTCATGTCCCTCCCCCAGCGGCTGCCGATTCACGGATTTCGTCTCCTGCCCAGGATTCAACACGGTCCAGATCATGAAGCTCTGCCGTTGTTCCCTGTACCTGAGTCTCTGCCGAAACCGCATTGAAGATGGATTTTCTCTTTTTCATTCTCCAACCTCCCCACTCTCCCGTTCATGATCAAGCGGTGAATTACCGGTTTCTGTAGTCTCGAACTCATCGGCTTCAAGTATGTTCCGAACGTAATCCTTCAGTTCATTGTCGTTTGTTACGCCAAGTACAGCTGCTCTTCCGACATAGGTTTCTTTAAGCAGCTTCATCGGCGGGATTTGCTCACTTGCCTCCATTTTGCTCTTGTAACCAACCGATGCCAGCTGCCACATATCATTTACCGACAAATTCGTGTCGATATACGGACTGACTTCTTGGAGGATCGATGGAAGCTTCATGATGGATGTTGTGCTTTTCATTTTTTCGACGATGGCATTGGCAAAATCGCGCTGCCGCTTCGTTCGGGAATAATCCGATAGGGCATCATGGCGGAAACGAACATATTGAAGTGCTGTCTTCCCGTCAAGATGCTGCTCCCCTTCCTTCAGGTTGATATCGTACTCATGATGATCAGCTTTACTTTCATAAGTCATATCCTTCTCCACATAGAAATCGACGCCACCGACTGCATCCACGAGTTTGATAAAGCCTTGGAAGTCTGTGTATACGTAAAATTGGACCGGTATACCAAGCAGCTCGCTTACGGCGCGCATTGCCGTTTTAGGTCCATGGGTGACCGCTGTGTTGATGCGGTTCTTCCCATGCTCCGGAATATCAGTATAGGTATCCCGAAGAATGGAAAACACATGAATACGTTTTTTAACAGGGTCGAGGGAAACAACCATCATGCTGTCAGATCTCGGAATCTCGTTTTTCTTGTTGCCGCGTGCATCTACGCCCATCAGCAAAATATTAACAGGTTCCTCGCCAGCCCATTTTGGAGGTTCTGCGACGTTCTCCTCGCTCGCCATCACTTGGGCAAAGGGAGAATCTTCCGACGTTTTTTTCAACCCCTCTAACCCTCTGTATATGGATAAGGAATAATAAAGCCCGAAAGCGACAACTGCTGCTAAAATCATGATGCTTATTACCGCTGTAAATTTTTTCTTTTTGAACGCCATGGCGGACACTCCTTTTCTTGGTACTCAATAGACAAAGCACTCAATGTTCCTGTAATCCTTGAACGAGAAGCGAAGCATAGAATCTGCTGCCATCCGGCTTCAGATGAACGCCGTCTTTGTAGAAGAACTCATCTTTGCCTTCGCTCGCTGCGTACCAATCCACCACTCTCGCATTATCAAATTCATTTACAACATCCTTAATGTTGGCGTTCACTGTATCCTGCCATCTTTTTGGAACCCGGGTTGTCACGACCAAAACCTGTTTGGCTTCCGATAATGATGTAAGCAAATTGCGCAGTTGATCTTTGGAAAAGGGGCCGTTCGTGCCAAGCTCTATAATGATGCGGTCTCCCAACTTCCCCTCAGCACTTAATTGTTGAATTAATTTTCCGGCCTGGGACATCTGTCTGCCGACCTTTCCATCAACGGTGACTTTCGGAAGCTTCTCTTTCAGGTAAGGCTCAACGCCAACCATGACGGAGTCTCCAATGACGGTAACTCCTTGCCCATCGATGGACGAAGATTCAGCTATGTCTGCCTTTAGGGAGCTCATGTCTTCCTTTACTTCAGAGTGGGTCAGGCTTGAACTATTCTCGAATGATTCAAAAGATCGGCGATCCGCTTTTTCTTGTTCACCTTTGGAAGAAGCCTGGTTATGAAAAGCAAGATACCCAAGGATGGAGATGAGGAGGACAAGCCCCCAGTACATCCACGTTTTTCGTTTTTTCATCGTATATTCCACCTTTCTTATCCATAAAAATGGATGCTACGCGTTTTGCTTGAGATGTTGGACGAGTAAAGAAGCGTAATATTGAGCTCCTTTGGAAGTGAGATGAATCCCATCAGGAGTAAACAGTCCACTTTTTTCCTCACTGGCTGCATACCAATCGATAATGTTAACATTGGAATAATCACGTGCAACTTCTTTCAAAGCATCATTCACAGGATCCTGCCAAGCTCTGGGCACCCGAGTAGTTACCAGATAAAGCTGCTTGTCTTGCAGCGTATCTATTAGCTTTCTTAGTTTGCTTTGATTAAAAATCCCGTTGCTCCCCAGTTCAATAATGATCTGGTCTCCCAGTTCTCCTTCTGCTTGCAGCTGATCCACAACCTCTTGAGCATGCGTCATCTGCCTGCCGACCTTTCCGTCCACCACAATGCCCGGAAGCATCTCTTTCATGTAGGAATCCACATCCAGTGTGATCGAATCCCCGATTAGTGTGATCCCTTTTCCTGAATTAGACGAGCCGGCAGCATCTTCATGACTTGTTTGGGGCATGTCATCAGTGATCGGCTGATTGTCATTGATCGATGGCTGTTGCTGGTTAGGGATCTCCTGTTCATCCTTTTGCAGTGTATCGGGAATGCTCACGGCTTGGGCGAATTCAGGCTGGTCCTTCGAACCGCTGGTTATCCAGGATAGGGCGATAAAGAACGCAAACAACGTCAGACTTATGCCGACCATGGGTTTAAAACGATGATGACGCCGGATATCACGCCATTTCGCGCGAAAATATCCCTTGCGAATCGGTTCTTCGATGAACGTGTACGAAAATACGGACAGCAATAGGATCAGGCCGAGACGCAGCATCAACGGCGCAAATCCAAGCCCTTCACTACTCGCCCCATCGGGCTGCATCAAAATAATCACGGGATAATGCCATATGTAGAGGCTGTAAGAACGCTTGCCAAGCCAGGTCAGTGACCGGCATCCCAAAGTGCGGCCTAGACGACTAGCCGGATGCGCCAAGACAGAGATCAATACTGCCGTAACCAGAGAGAGAAGGAGAAATCCATACTGATACAGCGAATCTTCATACTCATTCGTGCGAAGAAAACACATGATCAGGATAAACAATGCACATGCACCAATGACATCAAGCGATCTCCGTGCCCCGGGTGAAATCTCCTTCCCCAACTTCCAGCTTGGCCATGCAACCGCTAAGGCCGCACCGATCAGTATGGCAAACGCTCTGGTGTCTGTTCCGTAATACACTCTGCTTGGGTCTGTTCCCGGCACATACATTAGAGCCATGGCCATCGCAGATACAAGAGACAGTACCAACATGCATGAAAGCAACTTTCCGCGCCGAGGCGCAAACCTTAGAAAGATGAGCAGTACGATCGGCCAAACGACGTAAAACTGTTCCTCAATGGAAAGAGACCAGAGATGTCCAATGGGCGAAGCTGGGCCGAAGCTTTCAAAATACGAAACTTCGTGAAAGATGAGATACCAGTTATTCACATAGAAAACAGAAGAGATAAAGTCTCCTTGCAGTAACAGGAGTCTCGCGGGATCTGCAGCCAACAACCACAATGCAACCAGCAAGAGCATACTTAACATCGCAGGCAGCAATCTGCGAAACCTTCGCAGCCAAAAGTTCCAAAGCGATACATGATTCACTTTCCACTCCATTAGAAGCTGATCCGTAATCAGGTAACCGGACAGGACGAAAAATACGCCTACTCCCAGTAATCCTCCCTGGGCCCACTTCAAGTCCAAATGGTAAGCGATGACAGCCAGTACGGAGATGGCTCGTAACCCATCTATTCCAGGCATATAACGCTTCCTCGGTTGATTCAATTTCCCACGCATTATGCTTCATTCCTTGTCTGTATTGGGGCTAAATCTCTTTAATCAATATAAACAGCGGATGTCGCCAAAGTTTGATCAAGATGTAAACAAGTTGTCACAACAGGGACATCGTTATTGACAACGAAAACACCCTTGATATGGAATGTAATCCGTATCAAGGGTGTTTTAACGAAGTGCTATTCAAATTCGATGATAAATGCCGGCTCCTCCGTGGAATCATCATTGGGCATGCTTTTCGGATTCGCAAAGGTTTTAGGCCCTTGTATGAACAAACTTGTATTGTCCAGACTCCATTTCATATTCAACGGCAATATTCCACGGTAAACGGGCTCGTTATAAAGCACATTTCTGCCTTGCATTTTCCCCACATAAACAGCATCTTCATCTTGCAACGTATATGCAATAAATTTTTTGTCCGGTGAAAATTCAAATGTAGATACTCTCTCCAGAATAACGGAAAGCTCACCGTTCCGCTGATCGTATTCGTACAACGTATCATCTCTACCCAAAAAAGCAAACTGATCGTCGCCAATCCAGATCATTGGTTTATCAGCAATTTGACGCTTGTACTTTGTCTCAAAATGCCCCTCGATCAATTTGCCAAGCACGATGGTGGGCCTGCCCGATTGACGGGTATCAAGCAGCTTAATCAAGGCACTGCGGCCATCATTGGATACCTGGACATCAAGAAGTGTATCATCCGAATTGAACTCGTTTAATGTGTAGGATTTGGATGCCTTGGTCTTCGTATCATACACCCGCAGACTGTTCTTTTCGCTTTCAGCAGCGTCCAGAACCAGATAACTTATCATTTGGCTGTTGTCAGACCAGGACATATTTTGCAGGTAACTCTGACCTTTGGGGTTAAATGTGTCGACCTCTTTTTCTTTTCCGTCACTGGCAGAAATGAAAACAGTCGTGATTGTCGTTTTGTTTATACGTACATCGGCGACATGCCTACCGTCCGGCGACAGTGACATTCGGGAGTGGTCCACATCGTTCTGCATAATGTCTTTACTTTGTTCAAAAGGGAGAGTCAATTGTTTCAACATGAAACGCTCAGGGAAACCTGTACTTTTGAATGAACCCAATAGCGTGTCGATTGTTGACCAGCCCAACCAGTACCCTTTATCCACTTTTTCTTCCGGAAGGCGGTAAATTTTTTTGACCTGAACGGGACTTAAGTCTTGATGTGTTTGTTCGTCTGCCTCGTTCCCTGATATGATGATGGTTTCGTTTGGAAAGCGGGTGCCACAACCTGTTAACAGAAGGACAAGCAGAACAATCACGCTTAAACCAAACCCACCATATTTCTTAGCCATGATTGTTCCCCTCCTCTACGGATACATGGTTAAACTCTACCGTAACTGCAGTATGGTAATCTTGACTGACGACAGAAATGGTACCCTGCAGTTCATCGACAATGGATTTGACGATACTTAATCCGAGCCCCACGCTGCCCTCTTCTGGATCTTTGGAATGAGCGAAGTAGAAAGGTTCGAACAGCTTGGAAAGCTGCTCCGCATCAATGGGATCACTTGGATTGTCAATGATAAAACGGACTTTCCCGTCCGTACGAAGCCCTTTTACCGTTATCTCGGAGAAGTCCAAACTGTATTTAATGGCATTATCCAGCAGGTTAATAAAGAGTTGCCGAATTCGCTCCTCCTGGGCGAGCATGTATAATTCGGTCTCCATGTCTACAGATATGCTTTTTTTGTAGCGTTGTGCACGTATGGACATGGATTCGCATACATCTCCTAGAACGGCTCCGACTTCAATGCGGTCGAGTTCATGGTTGGTTGCATGACGACGCGAGACTTCAAGCAGCTTGAGCACCATCTTATGAAGACGTTTGCTCTCTTCGATGATGTGGTTCATGCCTTTTTCAAAAAAGGTGCGATCCCTCTCTCCATTCGCCTTGATCAATTCTGCATAGCCCAATATGGAAGTTAAAGGTGTTTTGAGTTCATGGGTAACATTATCAAAGAAACGCTTTTCCTGCTCATGAAGATCCTTGAGTTGATCCCGATCTTTTCGGATAATGTTCATTTGCAGGCCGATCTGATCAATCATGTCATTAAAATTTTCGGCAAGCCGTCCGATCTCATCCTTTCGTTTGAACCGGATGCGAACGTCCAGATTGCCATTCTTCACTTCGGACGAGGCACGGGCCAGTTTCCCAAGTGGAAGAGTAATGTGTCTTGACAGAATGAAAGAAAATAAAAAAGTAACTGCAAAAATAGCAAGTGTGATATAGAGCGTAGTATCCAGAATTCGACTGCTTTGCTGATACAGCTGGCTAAAGTCCTTGTAGAAACGTAGAATCCCTACTTTTGATCCATCGATCACGACGGGGTAAGAGAACAGAACCGTTGTTTTGTCATCGTCATAATTGATGTTATACGCAGTCTTTCCATCGATCGCTTCTTGCAGATCCGTTCTCTGCGGCTGTGAAAATAAGGACTTGTCCGAGGCAAATAACATCTCTCCGTCAAGGGTATATACGCCGACACTATTTCCGGTGGCATGATTCAAATTAATGCCGAGTTCCTCAGCCATTTCCCCAAAATATAGCTCATTACTCGAAAAATGGTTGATCAGAAAGGTTTGACGAACATAAACATTGCTATTATTTTTGAGTCCAACGAGTTCGGTTGTGATCAGATTTTGGTTGCTTGTATGAATGATCTCCTTCACCGTTTGGCTCAATACTAGAAATGAAAAGGAGAAAATCAACAGGAATCCGAGAAGAAATTTGATGCTGATTTTACGCATGTTAATCACCTGCTTTTGAACTTGTATCCGATTCCGAATACCGTTGCAATATGATCTGTTGCATCCAGCTTTTTGCGAAGCCGCTGGATATGCGTATCTACCGTCCGAGTATCACCTGCAAAATGATAGCCCCAGACAACATCAAGCAATTCAGATCTGCTAAATGTTCTCCCTGGATTCCTCACCAGCGTCATAAGCAAATCATATTCCTTTGGCGTTAATTCAACCGGTTGACCGTTTTTGTTTACAAGCCGTTCTTCGGACCGAATCTCAATATGATCAATACGGATGATATCCGGTTGCGAATCGTTCTGTTGCCTGTGATTGGATTGCTCCAACCGGCGAAGTATAGTTCTAATCCGGGCAATGACTTCGCGGAGGTCAAATGGCTTGGTGATATAATCATCTGCGCCGAACTCTAGTCCGAGCACTTTATCCGTTATATCGGATTTGGCCGTTATCATGAAGATGGGGATGTTATACTCGGCGGTAACCTTTTTGCATATATCCAGCCCGCTCTGGTCTGGAAGCATCCAGTCCAGGAGCAGCAGATCAGGCTGAAAGGACTGAATTTCGCTTATTCCATCGGCTCCATTTGATGCGATAAGTGTCTGGTAGCCCTCCAATGAGAGTCCGTACGAGAGCAGGTCCGCAATGGGGGCATCATCTTCAATGATTAGGATTTTCGCATTCTTCATTATAATCTCCGTCTCTTCTAGGTACTTATGTCAGATGTAACACTGACATTGTTTCTTATGTTAACGAGTTGTGCAGAAATAATCAATTCTCGTTAAATCGAAGAGTTATGATCATGAGTACTGTGAAATAGTCAAACTTCTTTTGGATGGAAGTTAGATCACGATAAAAGAAAAAGACGAATCAATTTAAGATTGACTCGTCTCTCGTACACATATTAACGTTCTCCCTGTTTTGATTGATCGCTAAACATTTCTCCGTCAATAGCATAACAATTTGCATCAACTTCACGAAATCCCCCTTCTTCTTTTGCTTCCGTTACCCCTGACAGAGCATGTTCAAATGCTGTTCAATGACTTGCTCCACTCGCTCAGCAGTAAGCCTTTCAGGCTGCATTAACATATGAATGGCGAGTCCATCGATCAGTGCATACAGCTTCTCTGTCTCGACACCGGCATCCATATCCGGATCGGTCAAGCCCTGCGTTTGCAGCTCCTGGATCACATATTGGGCTGACATATACATCCCCTGATGCATCTGGTCACTTAATTTTTTTAATTCGGGGTAAACAAGCACTTTGGCTGTAAAAGAAAACCAGACCTCCATTTCTATTTTCCTGTCCTCGTCCAACGGCAGAAATTGCAAGAGCAGATTTTTCATGTTCTGCAGTACAGATCCATTCATCTGCAATGCCTCCACTCTCTGCTGCACCCGGTCAGCAAAAAGATTCATGCAAAAGGCAAACAGCTCAGCCTGTGTGGCAAAATAATGCCTCATTGAACCTACGGATAGACCCGCTTCCTTCGCGATATTCCGAACGGTGGCATGCTCCAGCCCGTGGTCCCGGATGACGCGGATGGCAGCAGCGGCAAGCATTTTTCGTTGTTTTTCATGATCTACGATTTTTGGCATAGTCCTATTATACACCAAGCTTCTCTTTTATAGTACACTGTGCTATAATCCTTTTTAGTACAATGTACTATAAAAACGCACAACAAGAAAGGAATTCGTGAATGATGGGCACAAATATTCAAAGCAGACCAAAGCGCAAGTTTCGAGTATTAAAATTCGCACTCCTATTTTTCTGTTCGGTTCTGGTGGTTATCGGGGCAGGGTTTCTCTATGAATGGTATGCCTCTTCTCAAGCCAAAGATGATTTTCCTCCTCCAGGAAAGCTGGTTGAAGCAGGAGGCTACAAACTTCATATTCATAAACAAGGAAACGGATCACCTACCATAATTATGGAAGCCGGCAGCGGTGAAACCAGTTTATCATGGAGAGACATTCCCTCGGAGCTTGCTAGACATGCAACTGTGGTGACCTACGATCGTGCAGGTTACGCCTGGAGCGAGGCCGCGCCCACAGAGCGTACAGGAGCCAACATTGTCCAAGAGTTACATCTGGCGCTTCAGAATGAAGGCATTGATGGACCCTATGTCATGGTAGGTCACTCCTTGGGGGGCATGTATGCCAGACTATTTACGCAGATGTACTCCAACGAAGTACAGGGCCTTGTCTTAATTGATGCCCGCCCCGAGGATGATGAACGGAATACGAAAGCTTTACTCCAACAGGATCATTTCAAAGGCAACCCACCTGCCTCATTGTTATCCTTGTTGAAGTTATCCGGAAGCTTTCGTCTATTTCCGGACTTCATGCTGGAAGGACTGGTTGCAGAGCAAGATCGGGATGCATTTATTAACGTGATTGCAACGCCTTCCTTTTTCCGTGCCAAAGAAGAAGAAGGCAGCCTCGCATATACGACAGAAGATGCCATTCGCGGGCAGAAACTCGGGTCCATTCCTGTTCGGGTCATTGCGCGCGGTCTCCCTCAGAACTATGCCCAGGCGGGAATTTCAACTGAAGTTGGGCACCAGCTTGAAGCGATCTGGCAAGCAGGTCAGCGTAACATGATGAATCTGTCCAGTGACAGCAAGTTGATCATTGCCGAACAGAGTGGTCATATGGTGATTCATGATGAACCGGAGTTGGTTGTGAAGACCATTCTTGACTTGGTTTCGAATATAGACTGAACGAGACGGATTGAAACATCGTCCTGTACCGCAGAACATTTTAGCAGAGACTGTCCTTACAAAAAAACGCCTGACGGCGTCCTTTAGGTTCGAGCATCTATTTCATACGAATATTTCTCGTTGGGTTCGGATCTTTTCCTGGGCCCAATCTGAGCAGCCTGACCGAGACGTGATTACGGTCAACATTCTCGTCATGGATGGAGACTGGCCAAACGAGGTCCGCAGCATCGTGATTTCAAATATATACAAATGCCTGACCAGCATCCTTGAAGTTGAGGAACCTTCACCGAATTGGTGGGTAAGTTTTCAAGTCATAGAAGATGGAAGCTGGGGATCTCGCGGCGGTGTGCTTTCCATACTTGACTTGGTGGAATCCAGAGTCTTTACAGATGAAAAGATAAAAGCCATTCGGAAGAACATGTTACCTGAATAAAAACAATCGACATATTGAAAACACCTCCAGTTAATCTCTACATCTTTCGATATAGATGCTTTATCTTGAGGTGTTTTGATTTGCGCCTGCGGTCCCTTGCCTTGGATTCACATCTATTCAACCAAACCCAACTCTTCATATACCTTTTGAGAAACAACACCATTCGGAATAAGGTGATGATCCTTCTGATATTTCTTAAGTGACTCGGTTGTATTGAAGCGGAACTTCCCGTCACATTCCCCATTGTAATATCCTGCGCTTTTTAACCGGGATTGAATAAGCTGCACGTCTCCACCAACATCCCCCTCGGCTAAATCCCTCGGGTTTTGATTGATTTCTCCAAGCACATGACCATATATCGTTACTTTGGTTCCAATCGGGATTAATTCGTACAGTTCGATGACATCCCGGTTAAGCATCCGGATACAGCCATGGCTAAGGTGTTGACCGATGGAATAGGGTTTATTCGTACCGTGTATTCCAAAATTGCCCCACGGAACATTCAATCCGATCCAACGCGGGCCAAATGAGGGCCCCCAGTTGGTTCCTTTGTATTCGACTCTATAATCTCCAACTGGAGTCGGTGTTGACGGATTGCCAACGGCTACAGGGTAGGTCTTAATGACTTGCCCCTGCTTTCGTACAAGCAACTTGTGACGTTCAGGATAGATCGCAATCTCAAGATCGCTTTGCTCATGTATAATCGGCAAGACGGGCGGAGTTAAATGAAACACTCCAAGCATTGCCAACATGATTAGAATCCATTTTTGATTCGTTAGTATCATGTGTTTTCACCATGTTAAGTCAATTTCATATTGATCAAACATCTTTAATATTTAATCAATAACGACATTTTATACACTTCATTTTGTTGGTTTTCCCTCCTTCCCCTACGAGGTCGACCATGGGCTTAAATCAAGTTTTTCCAGTCAGGTTAAACCAAAAAACCGTTAAAAAAAGGAGCGCTGCTAATTGGCAACTGCTCCTCGCTTTTCTCCAGTAATTTACACAGGCTGCAAATTTTCCTTATAGTATACATGAAAGGCAATGCTTCGTAGCATGATCACTGCTTTCGCTAAAAAGGCTCCCACCGACTTAGTAGTAGTCCAAGCTCCGTTCGGTTTCGGCATTCTAGTTTCTCAAGAATGCGGGACACATAATTTTTCACTGTGCCCTCTGTGACGTATAGAGCAAGCGCAATGCTTTTGTTGCTTTTCCCTGATAAAATTTGCCTGGCCACCTCCAATTCCCTTGGAGTCAGCAAGTCCAGTTTTTCATGATGAGTATCCGATGAAAACCCTTCATGGGGAGCATAGGAACCCGTCAAGCCTTTCACCATCTGCTCTGTTACCCGAGAAGTAAGCAGGATGCTGCCGGAGTTGGCCGCTTTAATGGCATTCATAATTTCCGCAGAACCCGAATCCTTCAGGATATACCCGTCGACCCCGTAGCTTAATCCCCTGATTATATAATCCTGTTCGTTGAACGTGGTAAGAATAATGATTCGAATATCGGGGTATTGATCCTTGACCCGCTTTGCTGCCGTAATTCCGTCCATCACGGGCATTCGGATATCCATTAACACGACGTCTACTTGAAGCTTGTTCAGAAGATTAAGCAATTCTTGTCCGTTCACTGCCTCTCCGACGACTTCAATTTCCTCATGCAGGCTTAGAATCATTTTGAGTCCTTCCCTCACGATTTCCTGATCATCCACAATCATAACTCTAATCAAGGCAGATGCCCCCTTTATCCATTGAATTCCAATTCGGTTTTCCCGCTCACGACAGGAAGCCGGACTTCTATAGCGAATTCGGGGTTAAGATGAATCATCATTTGTCCCCCGAGGGCCGTGATCCGTTTTTCCATGCCAAGCAACCCATGGGATTTGTCCAGCGAATGGCTGACCTGGCCGTTATTACGAATTTGCATGTAGATCCCCTCTTTGCTTTTCACGATCCGAATATGGAAACGGGTTGCTCCCCCATGCCGAATTCCATTGGTCAGAGCCTCTCTAACGGTTTTAAGCAGGCAATCTTTAATCTTGGAAGGTTGTTCCTCTATGGATGAATCCAGTTCAAGCTCGAATCCGACCCCTGTCGTTGGATCAAAATTGGAAAACAGTTCGTTTAGCGCGACTCTCAAATGGTCGATCTTGTTTGTGGGATTGAGCGTATCCACCGCTTTCCTTAAACTGGCCATGCCTTCCTTGGAGATCAGCAGCGTTTTGCCCAACACCTCTTTCGTTCTCTCGGGGGATTGGTCAACCGTTTGGTACGCATACTCCAGATTCATGCCCAAGGCAACCAGCGAATGGCCGATGGAGTCATGCATTTCCTGGGCGATTCTTGTCCGTTCTTTCGTGATGGTTAGCTCCTGGACCATGCTTGAATATAGCTGCAGCTTGCGATTCGCATCCTGAAGTTCGCTATATAAACGTTCTGTTCTGGTCTTCTCCGCAATAATCGTTCTGAACAACAAACCCACAACCAAAAAGCCGGCAAAGTTGATGACATCATTGAACAATTGGTCTCCCAATGGGAACGAAACCAGATCTGGAAGAACGTAAGCCATACCATCCAGACCTACGAGAAGGGGGATCAAACGATCGCCAAAAATAATGAGTTCGATCAATATAAGCTGAATCAGGGCAGAGATGCCTATCGAGGGTAACAGGAGGTTTAGCGCAGCCAAAATGAACATGCTGGCGGCCATGGAATACACGAACGCACTGCGTTTACGATAAGATAACAACCCGTATCTCCCACGAATGAAGTCATTCAGAGCAAGCGCACCGACCAACGGCCAAACTGCAAACGGAATGGGTCGATCCAGGTTCCATAACTGATGGACGAAAGACATAAACAACAATACTTTAAACGTAAGCAGTACATAAATCCGGTTATTAACGGAGGCAAACAACTCCAACATCAAATCTCCTCACTCCACGTGGTAAATAGACAGTTCTTCCATCATACCACGGTTGAATCTCGCAGAGTAGATAACGAAAGTCATGTTAACAAGACACCCCATCGAATGGTTACTTTCGTGAATTGTTGCCCCCGCAACGAGCTAATACACTGGTATAGCAGCAATGCCAAGTCAACCTTCTGGAGGGAAAAATATTGTTAGAACTAATTCAAGTAACTAAAGCATACGGCAACCGAAAAGTCGTTCAAAATTTAAGCCTACATGTCCACCATGGCGAAATTATGGGACTTCTTGGCCCCAATGGCGCGGGAAAATCCACAACCGTTTCGATGATTTCGACGATTTCGGAACCGGATCGCGGTGACATAAGAGTAAATCAACAAACCGTCAAAGGACGTTTAGCCGAGGTCAAAAAGATCATGGGCGTCGTCCCTCAGGACCTCGCCTTGTACGAATCGTTGAGCGCCCAGGACAATCTGGAGTTTTTTGGCTCCCTGCATGGAATGAGGGGACAGGCACTCAGAGACCGCGCCCAAGAAGTTCTTGAGCTCATGGGACTGCATGATAAAAGAAATCAAAGCGTCGGAGAATTTTCCGGAGGGATGAAGCGCCGGATCAATATAGGCATTGCACTGATGCACAGACCCCAATTGCTGATTTTGGACGAACCGACCGTCGGCATTGATCCACAGTCCCGAAACCATATCTTGGAGATGGTCAAACAATTAAGCCGGGATCAGGGAACAACGATTATATATACCAGTCATTACATGGAAGAAGTTGAATATCTGTGCGACCGTGTAGCTATCATGGATCACGGCAGGCTTATCGCCTGTGGAACGAAGCAGGAACTTAAACAACAGTCAGAGGCTCTGGATATCCTGACAATCACCTATCAGCCGAACGGGTTTGAAGATTGGGAGGCAGTCAGCCGGATCGGGGGAATTCAAAAGATGGAACTGGAAAGCAGCCGATTGATTCTTTCCATTAATACGGCGATCGGAAGTGTTATAGACATTTTGGATGCATTGAGAACATTGGGCGTACAGATGTCCTCTTTTCAATATGAGGAAGTTAACCTGGAGCATGTGTTTTTGCAGATGACGGGAAAATCTTTAAGGGATTAAGGGGGGATTTTTGTGCATCCATGGATTCGCATTCTATTGCTGGATATCAGGCTTTTATCTAAATCGAAAGTGTTTTATTTCAAGCTTGTTTTGCTGCCCATTGCCATGATTTTTATTTTGGGCACTCTGTTCGGCAAATCCTCGCTCCCTTCCCATTCTCATCAAGAAGCTTCCACCGGACGGGTAGGCACGGATTCAAACATTGTTTTTCCTGTCGAATGGGTATCCGCCACAAACCAAACGGTTGACCCGATGCAATATGAGGCCGTAGCCATGACGGTACTGTTTTCCTTTCTCACGGCTTTCGAGCTCGCACACAGTCTGGTACGGGACAAACTGAATCACACACTGGGCCGCATTCAATCCTCGCCTTTGCCCATGATTCATTATGTCGCGGGAAAGCTTCTTGGCATTACTCTTGCCATTGTTGTTCAGATGGTGGTGGTTATGATCAGCAGTCGTCTGTTTTTTCAGGTAACCTGGGGCCATGTTCCGGCGGTGCTCTGTATTACGGTCCTTTACGGACTTTGCATTGGTTCGGTGGTCTTAAGCTGTGGTTTCTGGGCCAAAGATCATGCTTCCATTTCCAGTTTTTCCGCCCCCGTACTGTACGGGCTTGGTTTTTTGGGAGGCAGCTTTTTCAATAAAGACAGCTTCCCGTACATATTAAAAAAAATCCAGGAATGGACACCCAATGGGCGAGCCATCGATGCCTTCTTACACGTAATGCAAGGGAAGAATTGGTCGGCACTTTTCTGGGATATGCTCATACTGGCGGGAATGGCAGGCCTGTTGTTATTGATGGTCTTGCTCTCCGCGGGCAGGAAGGTGAAATGAATATGCAGTTATGGCTTATGGTAACAAAACAAATGAAGTTGATGCTTGCGAATCGGATCGCCCTGTTGGCTCTTTTCGCCGCCCCTCTCCTGCTCACGTATTTATTCGCGTTTGCCCGGGATGAATATCCGATTACGATCTATATCGCCGACCAAGACCAGAGCGGCTACTCTCACCAGTTGACCTCAATGCTTAAGGAGGACGGCAGCTTTAATGTCTTGATCCTGCCGGAAAACATTATGCATGAGAAAATCATGGAACAAGATACGGCTGCGGGCATCGTCATTGAGCAGGGGTTTGAATCAGGCGCTGGAGAAGGAAATGTTCCTTCACACATTAAATTGGTGCTGCCTAAGAGCAGTGCTCATCAAAACGTCGGACAATTTATCGGTGCAAAACTTGAAGCGTTCCTGCTCCATCAGGCGGAACCGGATCAACGCCTTCTTTCTTACAAAAAAGCGATAAATTCGTCGGAGGGATCGGTTCGTTCAAGGCTTGACGGATTCCTGCTGATGTTCCTGTGGTTTGCGGTGATCCAGGGATTCCGCACCTTGATGGATGAACGCGAGAACGGCCTTCAGCGCAGGCTGCTCATGGTGCCGGTACGCTTTGCCAAATACCTTCTGTCCAAGGTCATTTCGGCTTACCTGGTTGGCATTTCGATTGCCTTCCTTGTATTGATCGCCAGCACATGGTTTCTGGACACGACGGTATGGGATCATTTCGGATTTGACATGGCGATTTGGGCCTCTTACCTGCTGGCTATTACAGGGCTGGTGATGCTGCTTGTGCCCTGGATCCATTCCCACCAAAGTTTTACCGTAACCGGGTCTGTCATTATGGCTTTAGCCGGGATTTTGGGAGGGTCATTCTTCCCGATTGAGGACAGCTTCCCCAAATGGTTCAGGCTGATTTCCGAGTGCGTACCCGGTACATGGGCCATGAGGGCGTTGAAGGACCTAAGCATGGGGAGCTATTCCCTTACATCAACCCTCGAAGTGGTTGGCGGATTGAGCGGGATTGGAATTGTGACTATAGCGCTATCGTTCCTGCTGATGAATTATACACTGCACAAACAAAAACGGAACGGTTAAACGTTCAGGTAAAAGGAGTTTGTTCGTTCATGAATCTAATGGGTTTGCTCGGCATGATCGAGATCATTTCAGGAATACTTGTCAACGTATATATCGGCCCTCTGGCCAACATTCTTTTTCGGAAAGACGGGACAGGTCCGCGCATTCCGCTGCGCGTAGCAGGCATATATTTAATCATTAACGGCTTTTCTAGATTGACCAGCTGAATCGATTACCGAAAAGCCAGAACAGCGGGGAATCCGCTGGTCTGCTTCAGGAATGAATTGGCACAGCATCTCGTCCGTCACGCTTTCGTATATTGCAAAATGGCCGCAGCTGCACGGACGCGCAAGTCCTCCTTGTCGCTGTGCAGCGCAGCCTTCAAAATATCGAGCGCAGATTGTACCGTTGCTCCATCCACATGGACCGAAGGTGCATCGTTCGATTTTTCGATGGCATCGGTCGGCATATGCTCCAATTGGGCCTGGGATACCGGGTGTCCGAATTTTGCAAGGGTGGAGGAACTGTGGCAAAGCTCCCGAACTTTATCGTTTGCCTCTTCTAGGGGAACTCTGCCCAGCCAGGTCACTCCTCTTCGATGGCAAATCAAATCTTCTCCGATTCCGCAAGAATCATCGTAATAGTAATCACCCACGTCTCCAATATAGATCCAATGGCCATCGTGAATCAAAACACGGTCCCCGTCTTGCATGACTTCTGCAAATGTATGCAGCGTCTCCATGGAAGCCGCAAGCTCGCCCCCTTCCAGCTTATAGCTTGAAACAAGCCGTTCCTTCCATGCTGCCGGTGGATGCATTTCCAAATCTCCTGTTCCCGGCCATGCAATCCCGATGAAGTTGTCGGCAAGAAACGACGATCGGCGGTCAATGTCGTGCACCGCCGTTTGAATATGAAAGAGATTCATCTTGATTCCTCCAAAAGCTCAAATTAATGTCTACTATTCAAATTTACTTGTCGAACAGAACTCAAGCCAAATACGTTTGCAACATGATGGAGCATTCTTCTTAGGTATCGGTCGGCAAATCGTAATAATATCGGATCACGATATCCTGATCGTAATTGCCGAAGCCCTTTCCGAACAGCGTTAACCCGCCTCTTCCCCGCACCGCTTCTTCGGGATGAATCCGAAAGGCCCAGTTCGTGGCCTCTAGCTGCAAATCGTGAATTCCGACATCCGAGATGCGCTGTCCGTCGATGAAAGCACCTTGGTCATTGATGCGTAGAACCTTCAATAGGCCGTATTGGTTCACGTCGGAATGCCACCATTGCGGTGTAAGCCTACCCCTTCGGTTCCCGAAATCTCCCGGGCTTGTCCAGGTTCCTAAATGTTGCCCGTTCAGCGAAAAACGGATGTCCGAAGGCCAGTTTTCATTGGTTTGAGGAGCCTCTGAACCGAGTTCCAGCGAAATTTCAATTTCTCGGAGTATCTCATCCTTATGTAAATAATTCGGGATTTTATACTCGACGAATCCTCGCGCCATCCATAATATGCCCGCATGAACCCGATCCGGGTCCATGAAGCAGGCCGGCGTGTCGTACTGTCCGATCATCCGGGTCGTCGTGGCAATGCCGCATGTCGGCCACGCTTCGTAATCCGTGTATTGTCCAACGGGAATCGACACCTCGTGGTAAGAAGCATCCACCTGCTCGGGAGACAGTTTGATCAGCATGTACTCTTGCGTGACATAGCAATATTTATAGGTTCCCCCGTTCTTTCGCTTCATCCGGCTTCCCACAATGCCGGCCTTTTGCAGCTTGCTGACATGAGTGCTCACAATGGCTTTGCTGAGATAAAGCTCGTTTGCGAGTTCATTGATATGCATTTCTTTATTCAGCAGCAGCAAACGAATGATATTCAAGCGCGCTTCGCTTGCCAACGCCTCGTAGACCGCAAGAGAAGACGCGTCCGTACTTAACTGCATCGTTTAGTCCCCTTTGTCTAGAATTCGCTATTTAGCGAACTCATAAAAATAAGCTTGCCCCTTATATCTACATTATGATACACATTAATTATCAAATCAACCTATTGATTTCGCTATTTAGCTAATTCAAAGATAAAGATATGGAGGTTTTCCTTTTGCTCAAATCCAAAATGCTCATCGACAAAGACTTTCAGATCGCTTCGGTCGACCCCCGTATATACGGGTCTTTTATCGAACATCTGGGGCGAGCCGTTTACGGCGGTATTTATGATCCGGGGCACCCTACGGCCGACGAACGCGGGTTCCGCAAGGATGCCATCGAGGCGATCAAAGCGCTGAACGTGCCGATTATCCGTTATCCCGGCGGCAACTTCGTATCTGGGTATAACTGGGAAGACGGTGTAGGTCCGGTAGAAGAGCGGAAACGCAGACTTGAGCTTGCATGGTGGACTATCGAAACCAATGCGGTAGGGACGAACGAATTCGCGGATTGGGCCAAGCTCGTCGGAACGGAAGTCATGATGGCGGTCAATCTCGGCACGAGAGGCATTGATGCGGCAAGAAACCTTGTCGAATACTGCAATCATACTTCAGGCACCTATTGGAGCGACCTGCGCATTTCTCACGGCTACAGGGAGCCTCATAAGTTCAAAACCTGGTGCCTTGGCAATGAAATGGACGGCCCATGGCAGATCGGAGCCATGACGGCTGCCGAATACGGCCGAATCGCCAACGAAACGGCAAAAGCGATGAAATGGGTCGACCCGAGCATTGAACTCGTGGCGTGCGGCAGCTCCAGCCGGGGCATGAGCACATTCGCGGAATGGGAAGCTACCGTGCTTGACCTGTCCTACGAGAATGTCGATTATCTGTCTTTGCATGCCTACTACAATAACAACAAAAACAACACTTACGATTTCCTGGCGACATCGCTGGATCTCGACCAATTCATAGACAGCGTAGCATCCATCTGCGATTTTGTTCAGGCCAAGAAACGCAGCAAAAAGAAGCTTATGCTGTCGCTTGACGAGTGGAACGTTTGGAATTCCATCGGAACGAGCCGGGCCGAGGAACGTTGGCAGATCGCGCCGCCGGAATTTGAGGACGTGTATACGCATGAGGATGCGCTGGCGGTGGGATGTTACCTGATTACGCTTCTCAAGCATGCGGATCGTGTGAAGATGGCCTGCATTGCCCAACTGATCAACGTTATTGCACCGATCATGACCGAAAACAACGGCGCCATCTGGTTTCAAACCACGTATTATCCGTTCATGCATGCATCCAATTTCGGACGCGGCACCGTTCTGCAATCCATCGTCTCTTCGCCGAAATATGATTCCAAGGATTTTACCGATGTGCCCTATCTCGAATCGATCAGCGTGTACGACGAGGAGCAAGGAATCATCACGATCTTTGCAGTAAACAGGCATCTTGACGAAAAGATGGAGCTCGACGTCGATCTTCGTTCCTTCGGGGAAACGACGTTCATTGAGCATATCGTTTTGGAGAACGATGATCTGAAAGCCGTCAACACCAAATCGAACCCGCACAACGTCGTCCCTCACTCCGGCGGACATACAAAGGTAGACAACGGCCAATTGCAATCCGTCCTGAACAAAGCATCATGGAACGTCATCCGTCTGCAAACCAAGCAAGTTTAAACTGGCTTGATCGTCACCAAGAACCATTATCCCGATAAGCTGAACCTAAACGTAACATTTGCAAAACCATAAAGACCTCCGCCCTGAATTACAGGGTTGGAGGTCTTTTCGACTTGGATACAGAACACCCCTTAGCATTCAGGAGATTCGGCAATATCGCCCCAAGCAAATAAACGATCTATTCATTTGTGCTACGTGCCAACAAGTGTTTCAGGTTGTCATCAATAAATTGATTATCAATCCTGTTGATTCCGCGACCGGCAAAATGGCCCCAGACCGACGGGATTGGGTTATAGACAGCATTAGGCATAAGCTTAGCCTCGTATTCATTATCTTCTGCTGTACAGAAGAGATCCGTACTTCCCGGCATGATGCAGGCAAGAGCTTTAATGCTTCTGAGTGCTTTATCGAAATCTCCATTATAAGTGGGGTTTGCACTAATATCTGCATGCTGACCCGTCCATAACATGGCCAGAACATTATGAGGATCCATATTCATAAAGCTATCTTCCCAGACGCCGGATATAAAATCTTCCAAGGATTCAAACCCCAGCTCTCTATAAAGCTTCTCCCTATAAAAAGCATGCGACACCCCCCATCCCGCATAGACCCGGCCAACGGCACGCATGTCTGCAGAAGTCAGCTGGTTAAGCTTACTTGAATCGAAACGGGCTGCAGCCATGAGCGCAGCTTTCATACCGTCCAAAACAACAAAGGTATGGGGCCAAGACTTGGAGACACCCGCGAAAGGTGCAATTCGTTCCACCGTCTCCGGATAACTTGCACCCCATTGAAATGCCTGAATGCCTCCCATGGACCACCCAACGACGAGAGCAATCTTCTGAATACCGAATGTTTCGGTCACCAGCCGATGCTGAAATTTAACGTTGTCGTAGATGGTTACCTGCGGAAAATGAGCCCGGTCGAATGGTGGAGGCGTATTACTGGGAGACGAGGATAAACCGTTGCCCAGCAGATTTGGAACGATAATAAAATATTTTTCCGGATCCAGGGCCATCCCGCTGCCAATCAGCCATTCATTCTGAACATGCTGGTCGCCAAAAGCAGTCGGATAAACGATGACATTGTCCTTCTGTTTATTTAATTTTCCATAAGTCTTATAAGCAAGAAAAGCGCTTGGCAACGTCACTCCCGATTGCAAGGTTACATCACCCAAATTAAAAATCTCATAATCCATCGTATGTTCGCTCCCTTCAAAATAGAAACCACACGTTCAATGTGTAATTTCTTGTACATAGTATAGAGCTGTGATACTCTCAGTAAAAGTGAATAGAATTCAAGATAGTATTCAATTAAATTGAAAGTAAAGGGGATGTATGATGGAGCTGCGTCAATTGATCACGTTCCGCACCGTTGCTGTAACATTGAATTTCACTCGGGCTGCGGAAGTTCTGAACTACGTCCCCTCCAATGTGACAATGCAAATTAAAGCTTTGGAGGAGGAGCTTGGCATTCGTCTCTTTGATCGTTTGGGCAAACAGCTTGCTCTCACTACGGCGGGTAAACGCTTTTTAACGCATATCCAAGGCGTTCTTGACAAATTGGACGAAGCCCGCAGCGTTGTTCATGACAACGAGAATCTAAGCGGCACCTTAACGATAAGTGCCAATGAGGTCATTTGCGCCTATCGCCTTCCAGCCGTCTTTCAACGGTTTCGTTCCCGGCATCCCGGAGTTCGTCTGATTTTCCGCTCCGTTCCAAATCAAGAGCTCAAGCAAACCCTTTTGGAGGGAACCTCGGATGTCGTCTATATGTTGGACGAACCTATTCGCTCGAGCGCGCTTGTCGTGGAGGCTTTACTGGAAGAAACTTTCCGCTTGTTCGCTGCACCCGACCATCCACTGGCAAAACAAACGGATTTACGACTGGAAGATTTCCATAATGAAGTGTTCCTGACGAATGAAAAGGGTTGTCCTTATCGAACCATGTTTGATCGGTCATTTGAAAAAGAGGGCATGGACAGCATTACGTATTTAGAGTTTCAAAGCGCCGAAGCGATTAAACAATGTGCAATTTCGGGAATCGGCATTGCTTTTCTTCCTGAAATCGTAGTGGAAGTCGAAGTTGAACGCGGAGAACTTGTGGCCCTTCCATGGCAAATTCCGGACTTGCACGTGTATACACAGATGTTGTGGCATAAAGACAAATGGCTTTCACCAATCATGGAATCTTTCATAGAAGCATCAAGGGAACTTCTTGCAAAAGAATAACAACGACGTTAGATTACTAAAACAACACTTTAGTTGAACAAAAAGAGCCGATCGTCATTGATCGGCTCTTTTGTTTTTTGCTCAATAAAAACGCTTCCCGGAATTGAATCTCTGCCCGTGACTGTTCTTATCCTCCAATATTAGATTTGCTCTTCATGGAAAAAGATAACACCGCCGGAATGATCCCAAGCGCAACACCGATCGCTCCAAATAAACCAACGGATTGAAGGGATATGTTTTCCACGACCATTCCCCCAATTATAGCCCCACCGGCCATACCCAATTGGATGATTGAAGTGTTTAAGCTCAGGACGATCCCCGAGGCTTTTGGAGCCATACCAATTAGATATACCTGTTGGACGGGGCCTGTTGACCAGGCAAAAAAGGACCACAACATAAGTAAGGGCAGCATGATGAATACGGAAGTTTGGGCGAGTCCTGTCATTAAAAGCAAGATCCCGGAATGGAAAAGCAGGCCTCCAATCAATGTACGGGGAATCCCCCATTTATCCGCACCATAGCCGCCGACCTGGGAACCTAGCAGACTGGCTATACCGAATGCAAACAGCCCCATACTGACCATGCGGTCGCTCATTCCAGTAATGTTCAACAGGAATGGCGAAATATATGTGTAAATGATGGTATAACCAAGTATCCAGAAAAATCCTATGGATAGAGCTATAGAAATTCGAGGCGTTTTAAGCAAGGATAGCTGCTCCCGTATCGGCACAGGAGTCTCTCCCTTAGACTTAGGAATAATCAAACCAAGTACAAACATTGCAATCAAGCTGAGTATGCCGATCCCCGTAAAAATGATCTTCCAATCATAGGAACCAGCAATCACTCTTCCTAAAGGAACACCGAGAATAAGCGCAAGGTTAAAACCTAAAAGAACGGTAGCAATTGCACTTCCTTGCTTGCCTTGTTGAGCAATGTTGGCGGCGACGGTCAAGGCAACCACCATAAATACACCCGTGCCAACCGCCAGTATGATTCTAGCTCCCAGCAGCATGGAGAAGCCAGTCGTTAAAATCGTGACTAGATTGCCTATGAAAAATAGCGTCAACGCAGCCAGCATAAGCTTTCTTCGATCCATTTTTGCAGTGATTGCAATCAAAATCGGGGTGCCGATTGCGTAAGCAAGTGAGTAAACGGTGATGAGTTGTCCAGCGGCTGCCAGCGTCACTCCGGTATCACTTGCTATTCTATCCAGTATACCCGCGATTACAAATTCAGATGTCCCTACCAAAAAACTGACAATGGCCAGAATATAAATTTTCCAAGGATTTCCCATGTTATTCCCTCACATTCATTTCTATATTTCCAGAATTATAGAACTCATGTTTACTATTGAGCTGCATCTGATTAGCTCACATCCTGTCTTCTTATTTTCTGGCGAGCTCCTTACGAACAATAGGGGCAACTTTAGTACCGAAAAGCTCGATCGTCCGCAGCAATTCCAAATGAGACAGTGAGCTGAAATCAACATACATCAGAAAACGGGTCAAACTTAATTTCTCTTGCGCAAGCAGGATCTTCTCGGCTACATATTCTGGATCACCAACATATAGAGCACCCCGAAGGTTGCAAGCTTCTTTGAACGTGTCGTGCGTATAAGGTGCCCACCCTCGTTCCCGTCCAATCTTATTCATCTGCTCGGCCATAACGGGAAAGTACTGTTCAGCGGCTGATTCAAAGGATTCCGCAATAAAACCATGGGAATGTGTCGCAATCTGTAATTTACCGGGATCGTGCCCGGCTTTCTTAGCTGCTTCCTTATATAGCTCCACCAATGGTGCAAAACGTTCCGGCATTCCACCGATAATGGAGAAGATTACGGGAAGTCCCAGTTTACCGGCTCGAACGGCTGACTCCGGGTTACCGCCAGTGGCGATCCATACCGGCAATGGGTCTTGTTGTGCACGGGGATATACGCCCATATCATGAATAGCCGGACGATGTCCGCCACCCCACGTCACCTTTTCATTAGCGCGTATTTTTAATAAAAGTTCAAGTTTCTCTTCGTACAACTCTTCGTAGTCGTTCAAGTTATACCCGAACAGTGGAAACGACTCAACAAAAGAGCCACGTCCGGCCATGATCTCAGCCCGCCCTTTCGTTAGAACGTCCAGTGTTGCGAAATCCTGATATACCCGGACAGGATCATCCGAAGAGAGCACCGTTACAGCGCTGGATAGCCGAATCCGCTTCGTTGTGGATGCTGCGGTCGCTAGAATGATAGCTGGTGATGAGCTTGTGTAGTCAATCCGATGATGTTCGCCAATAGCATACACGTCCAGCCCAACCTGATCAGCCAATTGAATTTCCTCGATCGCTTGCCGCAGCCTCTCTGCCGGCGATACACCACCATGCTCTGGATTGGTATGTAGAAAGGTAGTCATGCCCAATTCCATGTTCTTTGACCTTTTTTCCATCATCATTTGCTCCTTTATCATTTCTTCACTTCTAGAAATGTAGAACTGTTACTCAAAAAAATTTACGCCAGCAAATAAGGCGCAAATTTCTCTGCCATTTCCCGATCAACACAATAATGAATATACGATCCACTTTTAGACGAATGAATTAAGCCCGAGTCAGTTAATTGCTTCAGGTGATGTGACAACGTCGAGCTAGCGACGGTTTCCAGTTTCTCTCCAATAGCTGTAAAGCATTGATTGCTCTCTTTCACCAGCAGCAATGCAATTTTTAAACGTGTGGGTTCACCTAACGCCTTGTATATTTTGACCGCCTGGCCCATTTCTTTTTCGTTTTCAGTCATGGTTAATGACCTCCTTTTCAAGCACAACTCTACATTTCTATAAGTGTAGAACTGATGATAACACCTTATTGTTTAAATGTAAAGGGGACTATGGCTTGCCACCAGAGCTTGAGTTAACGAAAGTGGAACCGGTGCGGATCGAGCTGTTACTGCATGACGATGGAATAAAAGAGAGCTGCCAGGATGAAACGATATAGAGCAAACCACTCCAGTCTCAGTCGCTTGATGAGTTTAATAAACGTCACAACCGCAATCATGGCTATAAGGAAGGAAGTTATAAAGCCAATTAACATCAGATATATATCGTCTGAGCGAAGTAAATCGCGACTATCGTATAAATCCAACAAGGTTGCACCAAACATGACTGGTACTGAAATAAGGAAGGTAAAATCCGCGGCTGCTTTTTGGCTGGTCCCCAGCAAAAGGCCGCCTGAAATTGTCGATCCTGATCTCGAAAACCCTGGCCACAAAGCCAAACATTGGAACAGGCCAATACCGAAAGCTTGTTTATAATTAATGTTATCCATCGTATCAGCGGTTTCTTTTCTTCTGCTCCGTGCTGCGATAATCAACAACAAACCACCTGCAACCAAACCAATCAAGACAGGAGTTGGACCGAATAATTGGCTTTTGATCGTATCCTTGAAGAGAAGATATACAATTAACGCTGGTAACATAGCCAAAATCATATGGATCACGTTTAGTCCTTTTGAAAAATCCATCTTGATTAAATTTGACCCAATTTCCATATATCTTTTCCAATAAAGAATGAGAACTGCCATTACTGCACCCAACTGTATAACAATTTTAAAGGTTATTGACGCGTCTCCCTCAAAGTTAAGCAAATCACCTGCTAAAATAAGATGTCCAGTAGACGATACTGGTAAAAACTCGGTTAAGCCTTCTATGATACCGAGTATTATTGCTTTAATTACATCCGTCATCCGTAAATATCCTCCTTAGGAAAATAAACTTGTTTAACAATTATAAGTATAAGGGGTTTTGTTTGTTCCCTCCCATCGATTAACGTAACAATATTCGATTCAGCGTGACATTATTGTCACATAGGATGTGAATCTCTTTCGAATATGGCAAAACGGATAACGATGTTCGATTCGAAGAAAAAACGAAACGACCGTTCTCCGGTAGAGTGCCGGGAAACGGTCGCAATTTCATATTGTTTTTTGTTACACCGATATTTTACGAATGAAAAAAGGAGAATATACGATATGTATTTTTTCCTTCTGCCTTAGCCAGATAGAGTGCGGCATCTGCTTTTTGAAGAAGCTCTTTGACGGTATCCCCTTTTTCGCAAAATGCGATGCCTATGCTGGAAGTCGTACGAAGTTCCTGCCCTCCGATATTCCAAGGAAGCTGCAATTGTTCTAAAATATTTTCGGCCAAAAGACGGGTATCCGAGAACGTGGTGCGAGGAAGGACAAACACGAATTCGTCACCGCCCATCCTCGTTAAAACCTCATGTTTACGAAGGCACGCCCCTGCTCGCTTTACAAATTGCCGCAGCAATTCATCCCCTGCCTCATGACCTAATGTATCATTGATCTGCTTGAAATGATCCAGGATCGGCAAACATCACAGCCACCTGTTCCACGTCCGTTGCTTCTTCATTTAAAACCTGATTTAACATTTTCGTTAGAAACCTTCGGTTTGGCGCTCCGGTTAAAGCATCACGGTAACTTAATTGCTCCAGTTGTTCCTGATGCTTTTTTCGCTCTGTCACTTCCCTTCCGACCAACATCATATTTTTAAAATTACCGTGTTCATCAAACATGGGCGTTCCCTTCAACTCCAGCCATACGGGATCTCCCTGCTCATGTTGGCGTTGTATTTCATAGGTAAAGGGCTGTTGCAAGAGCAGCATCTCCATAAAAACGGCACGAAACTCCTCATCCACTTCGTCATTCGGGTTGTAGAATACCCACTTGCCTATATATTCTTTTGGATCAAACCCAAGTACCATCTTATGAGAAGGAGACGCATACTCCACGATCCCGTCAAGATTGATCAGCTGGATCAAATCCAGGGAATTATCCGCTAACAATCGATAACGTTCTTCGCTTTCCTTCAGAGCCGTAAGCAGCTTTTTTTGCTCCGTAATGTTCTTGCCCACTCCAAAAACGCCATTGACCTTCCCTTCATAAAACAAAGGAACCTGCTTTATTTGCAAGTAAACGATATCTCCATTTTTATGCTGCGCTTCGGTCACGTATTGACAGGATGCACCCTTTAGAACCTCACCGAAAAACTGTTTAATCAAATCAAGCTCATGCTGACAAAATAAATCTTTGTACGACGCACCCATAATTTCTTCCTTGTTATACCCTAAACATTCAGTAACCCCTTCATTGACTTCTACAATTTTTCCCTCGTTGGAAACGATAAAGATGGCATCTGGATTGTGATTAATGATCGATTTTAATGCCTCTATAGACTGCTCGCTCAAAAATTCTCTCATTCTTCTTGTTTAATCCTCCGCCATGATTACGAAATTTGTTAACGTTATACGATATAGTAGCAAATTTTGACTTCGTTTGGTATTACTAAAACTTACCAGTTGGCGTCTCGCAAGAACTTGGTTCCTTAAAACAAAAAAAAGCCGCTGTAATCGCGACTTTGAATGGTACAAGTTTTTTTTATCCTTAAACACTACATTGACTATTTCCCTTGCAACTGATTCTTTTTCCACTTTCTTATTTTGGTCCTGAATGTTGTGAATGGTGCCACGGAATTGATGTGAATATACCTTATGGCAGGCCACTTCGGGTTGCTTCCCGTCCATTTTAAAGTGCCTTGAGTATATAATTCTTCGGTAGTAAGCGTATCAATCCAGGACTGGAATTGCAGCTCCACTTTTTTGAATTCTTGACGCAGCTCAGTTAACGAAAGATGAGCATAATCGTTATAAAAAGATTGATAGAGTGCACCTAACTGGTTCCATTTGTAATCAGGAGAAGGAGTTACGACTTTTTTTCCAGCACGCTCATCCTTATCCCAACTCATCACAAGATTTAGCCACCCGAGTTGGTAAGCAATCATTTCACTTGGTGTCCGATCTACATCCTTGTCACGTGTATCTTTAAGTTCTTCAGGAATTTCGTCAAACTCACCATCAAATAACAAAAAGCGTTTATGAATCTCTTCCTTTAAACGGGTTTTAGACTCGTACATGGTACCACTCCTTATCCGTCTTTAACTGAGGTGTGTATATTATTTAATGAAAAGAGTTTCCGGTGAAGAACACTAGTGTTCGTTAGCTCATCGGATGCCACTCCTCTTTAATAAGACCGTATATAACTCGGTCAACATATTGATTGTGAAGCAGCTCATAGTTTCTAATAATTCCTTCTTGAGTAAAGCCCAAGCGTTCTGGTATCGCTCTGCTTTTGAAGTTGTTAGTTGCATGCATGTGACTGCTGGAGAATCGAAAGGTATGTCTGATCATCAATGATGGCTTTGTACATAGACTAATCGCCCCTTATTTGGTCGCCCACAATTTGGTTAGAGCTATTGTAGCAAAATCCAATAATGTTAGCTACCTAAGATCAAGAGAAGTTTCTATAATTTCCATTCATATTGAATATCAGGCAAATTCTCCTCATTCTCATGTCCTCGACCAATCATTTCAAATCCATTTTTCTCATAAAACCTTTGGGCATTTTTATTAACTTCAAATGTATATAAGGTTAATTTTCCACTGGCTTGTGCCTTTGCTTTATTAAGCAAAGTTTGCCCTATACCCCTACCTTGATAATCAATATGAATATAAAGTTGGCTGATCTCCGTTTCATTATAGGCAATCATTCCAACGACTTTGTCATCCATTAACGCTAAATCGATTTGATACTGTTCAGCTAATATATGTTTTAAGAAATAAAGATGGCTGTCGAAGCTATGGATTTCAGCCTGACCAATGGCCCGTTCCTTACTGTCTCTCCACATTTTCACTGTAGGTTCAGCATACTTGGGATGATACTTAGATACTTTAATTTCTAATTTGTTCATTACATACCGCCTTTCAATGTATAGATTTTCAGAATGCAGCACCGTTTGTTTCTGTACAACTACTTTCGAGTATACAAGAATAATTATCTTATGTTAATTACAAGGTGCAGGTAAGAAAATATAATCAAAACAGGTAATCGCAGAATTCTGAAGTGACCAAAAAAATAGTGAGTAACGGAGGAACCGGATGAAGGATGAATTCGCTCAAATCCAAAATTCAATCGAGCTGCTTATGCAGGACAACATGCCACAAGAAGTCGTTGACAAGGCAATGACTATGTTTACAAAAAAGACAATACCTAAAGGAGATATACTAGTTCATCAAGGAGCTGTGCAGAACGAAATATATTTTGTTACCTCCGGTTTATTAAGAAGCTATTATATTGACATGAATGGGAATGACGTCACAAGATTTTTTTCAAAAGAAGGTTCCTTACATTGTTATGAACGATTGTTTGATCATAAACCTTCAAACCGTTCCGTCGAAGCCTTAGAGGAATGTGTCGTTATGGTAATCCAATGCAACGAACTCCCGTCTCGTTGAATTCTTCCGGCTGCAGCGCTGCTTTACTTCTTCACCGAACGAAAACCCGTCTTTTGCAAGCTGGAACAAAGCTAAACCTGGTCACCAATACGTTCAGCCAGTCAAAAGGACTTGAAACATGTCTTTTGACTGGCTTTTATCTGGTTTGCTGCACCCTTACGTGAAATGAAATAGTTGTCGCACAGGGTTTTGACCATCGGGCAGCCCTTTTTTTATCTTTACTATATAGGTTGAACCAATGATTTTTACACAGAGACACTACGGGGTCAGAACCATCTTCCGATCGCTGTTATCCCCAGATTTCTTTTATCCCCTTTTTCAAGGGGAAAATCCGGTGATCAGCCTATGCTTCCGAAGCAGCTTTCTTACAGAAAGCGTTTAGACCGCTTCGCTTCTCCAGATTCTTTCTGCCCTCTTCGTTATCGTGTAAATTTCCAGTTCAATCTATATATTCGTTTCACTTCATGTAACGATATTCCAGCAGTTTTTTCAAATTCGAAATTTTTTGCTGCAGCTTCTCCCCAACATTGGTTTCCCTCACAAGCTTCCGTTCCAGTTCTTTGTCCACCAGTCTTTTTACAGACAATACGTCCGTGCCGTTGCATAACACGTCTTCTTTTGAATTAAACTTCTGATGGGCGACGAGCTGCATGCCAAAGGAATTATACAACAAGGTATATCCGGCGATGCCTGTTGTGGATTGATAGGCTTTGGAAAAACCGCCGTCAATGACGATCATTTTCCCGCCCGCTTTAATGGGGTTCTCTCCACGAATTTCTCTAACTGGCGTGTGGCCGTTAATGATATGTCCGTGATCCGGATTCAAATCAAACTCCAGCAGAATTTTCCGGCAGATCTCTTCATTTTCACGCAAATAGTAGTAAGGGTTCTTTCTCTCCTTATGGGTTTCTTTATCCTGGATAAAGTACCGTTCAAAGGTGGTCATTTCTCTTTTTCCGAAGAGCGAGGAACACTCCCCTGTCCAGATGTACCATACCATATCCGTAGCCAGATCATCCGTCTCTTCCGGATGCGCAAAGGAGTAGCGCAAGTAATATTCAAAAACATCGAGCAGCTGGCGGCCCGAATACGTTTTGTCTTCAATCTGCATTTCTTCCATGTTTCCTTCTTCATCCAAAGGAATACAGCCGTGGATTAACAGATTCCCGTTGTATTTTAAATAAAGGCTGCCCTTTTTCATCAGAAAATTCATATGTCTGGCCAGCTTTTCGGAATGCTGAACGGAGAACAGCAGCTTTTCCATCACCTCGTGTTCTTCCTTCAGCAATTGTTCAGGCTGCTGCGGGTCTACGGTTGCGAAACAGGTGTTTTCCAGCGGGTACGTTTTTTCGCCGATTTTGATTTCATTTTTGTCGTAATCAATCTGCTCAAGCAAAAGTCTTTCTGCCATATTAAAGTATGGGCGTCTCTTGATAATCGGAGCTTCAAGCTTGAACTGGATCATGGCAATGGCTTGATGAATTTTGGTGATCTGCAGAATTTCTTGCTCCGTTACATTATGGCCTGCCTGCAGCTTCGGTCTGAAGGCCGCATTGTCATCATAGTATTTCTCCGCCAAGTTCAGCAGTGGGCGAAGATTGATACCGTAAACGTCTTCGATGATATCCAGATTGTCGTATCTGGCGCAGATTCGGATAATATTCGCAAGGCAGACCAGGGAACCCGCGTAGGCGCCGATCCACAGGACATCATGGTTCCCCCACTGAATGTCTACAGAATGGTAGTTGATCAGCGTGTCCATAATTTTATCGGGGTCCGGTCCCCGGTCATAGATATCTCCGACCACATGAAGATGGTCAACCACTAAGTGCTGGGTCGTATAAGCAAGGCCGATAATGAGCTTGTCCGCCTGGCCCAAGGAGATGATTTGCCGGTATATTTCCTCATAATAAGGATCCTTATTGTTGGTCGAATCTGTTTTGTATAAAAGCTCTTCTACAATATATACATACTGCTCCGGCAGAGCTTTACGCAATTTCGAGCGCGTATACTTGGAAGAGGCATAAGAAATAAGCTTAAGCATTTGTTCAATCGTTTGTCTATACCATTGGTTCAAGGCTTGTTTACTGCATAGGGCTCCTTTAACCAGCTGTATTTTTTCTTCCGGATAATACACTAATGCCGCAAAATCATTGATTTCTTGATCCGTCCAAACCTCTCGGAATAAATCTTTGATTTTCTCTTTGACCGTACCCGAACCGTTTCTTAGTACATGCTGAAAAGCCTGGAACTCCCCATGCAGATCACTGACAAAATGCTCGGTTCCTTTGGGGAGATTGGAGATCGCTTCAAGGTTGATGATCTCGGTGATGACTTTTTCTTCCGTATCATATTTCTGGGCCAATAAATCTAGAAACTGCGCATCCAAAACAGATGTCCCCCTTCAAGGAAATAAGTGGTTATGATCCATACTTACTAACAAATGAATAGAAACTTACATTTAATTATTCATATCATAACATATACCCAACATTTTAGCTTACTCACGTTGAGAAGATAAATTTTAAGGTACCGGGCTCAGCGGTTTTGCTCAGTCTAGTCAGGAGTTCGAACTACCGCCCCAACAGGAGATCATTATGCAAAAGGTGATCAAGATGTTTTGAATGTGAATTTGATCAGTTCTTCACCTCATTAATAGATTTGCCGAGCCGATTTGCGGGGCCATAGCAACAGCAGTTCCTCATACGATACGTTTATCCTTCGAAGTTAATTATATTCACATTTTCTGAATTACAAAAAGGCCAACCAGTAATTGCTGGTTAACCCGATCTTACGAAAAGGGGTAATTTAGCGACCAGCAGGCAACGATCGCGGTTCATTTCAAATGGAGGGACTCTATCGCTTTCATAACTACCTCTGGGTGATTTTGGGGAATCATGTGTGCAACGTTTTCCTGTACGATCAGTGTGGAGGTCGGAATTTCTTTGTGCAGTCGGAAACTATGCTCCTTTGTTTCGAAAGGATCGTCCGCGCCTACCATAATGACTAGTGGCACCTTGATTTCTTTGTATCTCTCCGAAACAGCCCTGGCAGCGGGAACAAAAGCGAGAACATCTTCTCGGTAAATTGGAATTGGCCATACCAATAAAGAGCCGCCATGAACATCACGATGATCGCTAACACAACCACCCGTATTCCTCCTCATGATCATTATATTCACATACTTATATATACATTAAAAACGTACTATAAAGTATGTTAATGGCATAATAACGCGTTTAATCTCAGGACAAATGTCTAATGGTTGGCAGGCCCTCTAATTCCATGCCACAACGTTTTTGATATCGTATGGATAAGGGCACGTAATGAATCCAGCCGTGGGTCGAGAATCCACTCTATGAGAACTCCTTTTAACAGTGCATCTAACATCAAGGCGATCGAACGGGGATCGACGTCTTCTGCCATGTAACCCCTTCGTTGCATTTCTTGCAGCAATCCCCCTATTTCATCCATCATGTGCCCGTGAAGTTTTTTCAAATTTTCGCGGATCTCGGCTTCTCCCGAAACTAAAAATTCCAAAAATAGGCTGGATCGTTCTTCTCCAGCCTCAAGGCAATTAAACTGGGACTCCAACCATTCCGACAAGGCAGTCATCGGTTCGTTCGATGACAGTATATGGTCCACTTGGTGGGGAAGCAGCCGAAGCTGCTGCTCATAAGTTTGTTTTAAAATCGAAAGAAACAAATCTTGCTTGCTGGAGAAATGCCAATAAACCGCCCCCTTGCTTAGCCCGGCATACTCGGCAACTTTATCCAAAGAAGAGTTTACATATCCGTTTGAAGAAAAGACATGTGCAGCTGCTTCCAGCACGCGGGACCTTGTGTCCGTAAGATCGGCATGGAGTTCCGCTTGCCTTTCCTTTAACCATTCCCTCATCTGCTCCCTGCTGCCAAAATGTCTGCGGACAGCAGTCCAATGTACGCCGGCCACTCTGGCTATGTCAGCAAATGTAATCAGGTCGAATGCTTTCGTCTTGACTAATTGTTCTGCTGCTTGAAAAACTTGGTCACGAACATTCAAATCGAATCACCTCCACACACCTACTATAGATGTATTATTCAGATACCCGTCAGTATGCTAATATAATAAAATTTCTTCTGTATATTGTCAATTTAATGCATTGTTCTTCCCCCGAAACAGCTCCCGATTTACCGATGAATGACGTCATATCAAGTTTTTTCGAGCGATTTGTCACATTTGCCTGATGCTGTTCCGTAATACAAGTTGTAAGGAGGGAAACAATTTGGACGAACCGATTCAACAAATTGTCAGTGACGTTCTGAAAGGGGAGAAAGACAAGTATGCATTGATCGTCATGCGTTGCGAAAAATTCATCTTCAATTACTGCTACCATATGCTCGGAGATTATGGAGAAGCAGAGGATTGCAGTCAAGAGGTGTTCTTGAAGGCATACCGCAGCTTGCACAAATACGATCCAGACAGACCCTATGAGGCATGGTTGTACCGGATTGCCTTAAACCATTGCATTGACTTGCTGCGCAAACGCAAAATCACGCGATTTCTGCCCTTTTTGTACAAAAGTGACCGGGACAACAACCAGGTCGATCAAGCTATTGATCACAAATATTACAATCCGTCCGTGCTGCGTGCGCTGGCCATGTTGTCCGCCGAGGAACGAAGCTTGCTGATTCTGCGCTGCGTCGAGGAAAAGAGCTATAACGAAATTAGCCCTATTCTGAATCAAAACGCGACCTATTTACGAAAGAAATACGAGCGGGCCGCCGCCAAATTCAGAACATACTACGTCAGTACAGAGGAGGAAAGAAAAAATGAGCATCGACCCCGGCCAAGACCTGAAACCACTATTTCAAAGAGTTGAACCTTCAGGAACCGCCCTTCAAGATCGGATCATGAACAACATAGGAGAAAAACCTTTCAAAAGGGAGCGATTTTTTGTGAAAAATAGAGTGAGCTTTCTCCTCTTAGCCGGCATGCTGCTGACTGCATCAACGGGATTTGCCGCCGTAAAATACCAGTCCTTGGCCAACGACAAAGGGGAGATTCTTTTTCAAGAAAAGCCGTTCTCCACTGCCCCTGCATCGAATCGCACCGAGGACGAAGCAAAACGAATTTCCAGAATGAACGAAATTTGGGTGAATGACATCAAGCCCGGCGAGGCTGCGATCATCTACGTCGTGCCGAACAATCCGAACCATGTCCTCGATCTCAAAGCAAATTCACATATCGTAAAGAGTTTCGCCGAATTAAAGAAAATGCTGCATGTACCCGGCATGCCCCTATCCAAGGAACTCTCTGGCTCAAGCACGTATACGTTCCAAAAGGCAAGCGTACATATGGAGCACGGGATGGATCTGAATACGCTCTCCGAAGAGGAAAAAACAAAAATTGCAAAGAAACTGCTGGCCGAAGCCCAAGCTTCCGACAAAGATTATGCCTTGATGCCGGTGAATTTTACGGATGATTTCTGGCTGTCGTTCCTAACCTATGCCAGCGGCAAAAATGAAATTTCACTTAGTATCCTAAACGCCAAAAATACCGGCCCTGTCACCGCCTCATATGAAGACGGACTGAACAGCACCAGCCAAAAAATAAAAATAAACGGACAGGACGTCATTCAGAGAACCTCTCGCGGGGGTTCCACCGAGTTAATATGGGTCTATGAGGAACCTGAAACCAGCTATGTTTATCACTACACCCTAAGTGTCCGCAAAGGTAATATCTCTCCGGAAGAGCTGATCCGGATTGCCGAAACGATCATTCCCGGATCGAAACATTGAGCATCCCCGCTTCGTTCTACACAAGACTAGACCCGCTGGTGAGCCCCGGTGGGTCTTTTCATTATGTTCTTATCCTCTCAATCAAATCTCTATTTTTGTCTCTAAAAACTCCAGATACTTTGGATCATCCTCCATAAAAATCCCAATACCCGCACCCATGTAAGCCCGTGTTAACTCGTCCGCCGCCTTTTCAAGGTTCCCCTGTTCATAATACAACTGCCCTAACCGTAGATGAATATAGGGATTCCCTACTCCCTTCGGACATTGTACAGCGTTATAAAAGCATTTAAATGCCTTATCGTAATTTTTCATATGGAAATGGACATCCCCGATTGCCACGTATAACCACGTAGCGGCCTCCCATTCTTGATGATTTTCCGGTAATAATCGCAGGGCCTTAACATACTTATGCTTGCCCGCCTCAAAATCGCCTGCCTTCACCAAATCATCGCCTTGTTTACTTAGAGCTGTAATTTCGGTATAGGTTGAATCTGAAAGCTGCATCGCTATTTCTCCTGTCCTATTCAATTTGTATCATTTTCTAACGAATGATCGTTTTTTGATTTTCATCAAAAATGATTGCGCCTTGTATCGCCAACAAATATTCTATCGCCCAAATGAAATGATTCGTGAAATCCAGAGTATTTGCCCACTAACCTGACACGTGAAAAACGCGCGCCCTGAAAATGAAAGTTCTTCAAGGCCTGCTTTTGATTAAAAATACCTCCATACATCCTCAGTCCAGCAAAAACCACTCCTGCCCATCGGTTTTCGAAATTATGGTGCAATCAGTCAATTCCAGTTTCGGACCCAATACCTTACCTGATTCTGAATAATAATCATATTACCCTCTGTTCATTCTGCCCCAGATCGCGTTCTATGAAAATCCTGCAAATTTACCAATTCAAGTCTTCGATCTGCAATATTCAACAATAATAAACCTCCTTCTAATTCATTGTTGGTCATACAATAAACTAGAAGGACAGTTTCTGGTAGCGCAATGGATTAACGTTTTTAGAATTCTATTTCCTCATATAGACCTCAACTGATTTTGGTGGTTTTTATAAAACAAATCGTTTCACTTTTTGATTCAGAGAATGTGAAATGCCCTGAATCTCTTCGCTGGTTGACTTAATCCCATTTATCGCGGTTAATTGTTCTTGACTTGCCGCCACTACTTTTTCAAAAGCATTAGATGATTGATCAGCAATATTAGCGATCTCATTGACGGAAGCTGTAACTTCTTCTGAACCCGCAGACAGTTCCTCCGTCACAGCGGACACATCTATAATCTGTTGAACAACATTTTTCGTAGCGTTTTGTATCTGTTCAAGCGCTAACTTGGCACGGCCTGCTAACTCTACTCCCTGAATGGATTCTTTGTATACTTTCAAATTCATAACATGATGAATTTGCTGAACAAGCGTATTCACTTGCTTAATATTATCTTCTATATGATTAGCTGATTCTTTTGACTTATTTGCTAGCTTCTTAACCTCGTTAGCCACCACTGCAAAGCCTCTTCCTTCTTCACCTGCCTTAGCTGCTTCGATCGCTGCATTTAGAGACAATAAATTGGTCTGCTCGGCAAGCGAAGAAATCATCAAACTCATGTCCGTAATTTGAGTATTAAGTAAATTCAACTTTTCAATATACAAAGACGATTCTTCTACAGACTGAAGGATGATATCCATTTGTTGGCTGACCAAATCCATTTGTTGATTGCCATGTTCAATATCTTTCTCCGTTCTCTGAGACAATTCTGCGATCACGGTGGACGACTCAGCAATTTTTATAGTTCCAGCCGTCATTTCTTGCATCATCATCGACGATTCTTTGGTAGCCAATGCTTGTTGTTTCGTACCTTTTGCAGAAGTGTCTATTAATCCGCTAACAAGCTCAACAGTGGTTTTGGTTTGTTCAGCCGAGCTATTAAGCTCCATGCTGGTTGACAATAATGCATTAGATGACATGGATACATCCGCAATGATGTTATGTAGGGCGGTAATCATTTGATTTGAATATTCGCTTAATCTTCCAATCTCATCCGTTCGTTTGACAATAACGCGTTCATTTAAATAGCCTTGACTTACGCGCTCAAGAACATGAACGATTTTTGCCAGTGCAGTAGTGATGCCTCTAGTCATCCAAAACAGTATGCTTATTGCGATAATAATACTTATCGTTAGTATCGTTACCAAATTTCGTAGAATGGGCTTTGCTGCTTCGTTAAATTCATCGAAGGGTAGAACTGAAATGACCTTCCAGCCTGTCATTGCATTTGTAACAAAATAGGCTTGAGCCTGGGTGTTATCATCAGGATTATGGAGCGTAGCTTCTCCCTGATCTGTTTTAAGGATGTTTCGGTTACCGGAATCTGACAATAGTCTTCCCGTCTCGACGAAAGGATTGTAGATGACTCTCCCATCAGAATCAATGACATAAATAAAGCCTGTCTCGCCTAGTTTTGTACTTTCAAACAAATATTTAAGCGTATCCACTGAAGATTCAATAGTTATGACGCCTGATCCATTTTCAAGTGATTGAGAAAGACGAATACTGTAAGAACCATCAACGGGTGATTGCTCTATCTCGGAAATATAGACACCATCGCCCGATAATGCTTCATTATACCAAGCGCTGGATAGGATGTTTTCCGTTTGTTCTTTGTTTGGGATCTGGACAGCTTCACCTGTAGCAGAAATGGCAGATATGGATTTCAGTTCAGGATGAAGCTCTAAAAAATCTGACATCATTTTTCGGTTACGAGGAGTATCCATTTCACTTCCATCTATAAGCCGGCTTAGTTGAGCAACATTTGCCTTCTGTGCAAAGAACGTACTGTCTAGAGTCGAGCTTAGTGAAACGGAACTGGTTTTAGCCGTCTCCCCTAGTTTTATTGCAATTTGCATTTTGGATGTTTCATATGATCTCCAACCTAATGCAAGCATGGGTAGAATTATCAGTAAACTAACGATAATAGTCAGCTTAGTTCCAATCCTTCTAATCACCAATTTTTCTTTCATCCTTTTCATCCATTGCTTCTTCATCCATTAATCTCCTTTACCATCTTAAGTATACAAACGCTTGTTGAACTTAAAATTTATATCATATACTTTATCGGTAAGATACTTAGTAGTGTTTATATCTTCTTTTGTCATACTACGAACATGTCGATAATGTTCCTACATATAGACAGCGCCCGTCCTTCGAAAAAGAAGAACAGGCGCACTTTCGAGATTATTTGTTCTTTTTACCGATCGGCCCCGTTTCAGGAAGCATTGCGGTCGAAATTATGGCGAACAAAGCCAAGAAGCTGAAATACAGTAAAGCGTCACGCAGTCCCGTATACTCTGCGATCCAACCGATCACAAGTGTTGAGACAGCGCCTCCGAACATGCCCACGCTTAGAATTAGTCCCTGCGCCGCGCCTGCCCGTTCCGGAGTCATGCCCTCCAATTCCATTACACTTGTAAACATGGCTGGCAGCCAGCCATTCAATGCAAGTCCAATCAAAATCACGGAAGTATACAGTAGTATTCCATCCGGAAAAGTGACGGAACCAATACATCCGACCAGCAGCAAGGTTAACAATGGCCACATGAATATTTTACGTCTTCCCAAAGCGGCCATGAGAATGCCCACAAGGAGTCCCGCAACAACCGAAGCCAGCGAAATAAGGCTCGTAATGGTTCCAGACTTCGCAGCAGACATGGCTAAATCGGTTTGAAAGTAAGTGGGCAGGAACGTCTGCAAGCTTTGCGTGGACAGCATAAAGGAAAGATATGCAATAACCAGCAGAATGACCTCTTTTTTTCGAATGACCGATTTCAATGGGCTTTCTTTGGAGGAAGGTTTGTTCTGTGATTGGTCTGACATATTTCCCTGACTCGTTTGAGCGTTGTTTCTTGCAAAGATAACCCAGAGAATCGTTGTTATCAGCATAGCAATTCCAAACCACTCAAGTGTAAGTCTCCAATTTTGACCAACCAGATTATACAACGGAATCGCAACAGCCAGAGCAATGAAAGATCCAGCCAAAGACAAGATGGAGTTCAATGAATTAATCAAAGGCCGTTCTTTTGGAGGATACCAATCCATCGTGACGGCAACCGATGTTCCTGCCGAAATGCCCATCCCAACCCCGATCAACACGCGACTGATTAACAATATGGCATAGCTGGAGGTGAACAGAGGAACGAGTCCTCCGACTGTATAAAAGAGCAGTGCTATCGTACGCGTGCGTGCAATACCGAACTTGCCCATCAAGCTGCCCCCCATAGTGCCGGTCAAACCAGCTCCTAGCAGCACGATCGTAACCATGACGCCCGCCTCAGCTGTTGTGATGTGCAAATCAGTCATCATCATAGGAATGAATACTGTGGGACCAACAAAAACAATGGTTGGAATAAGTGAAGTTAACGCTGACAATATCAACATGATCCAGCGGTATTTGGAGTAAGTCACATGATGTTCCATGAGTTTATGCCACCGGAATACAATACGTATTGGACGGCATGATTCACCTCTTTAGTTCATTTTTTGGAGTATCTGTTTATATTTTTGGAAGTTCAATTTGATCTGGAGCATATATGCCGTCTCCATCCAGTTGAGGGACAATCAAGATTTTGACTTGTTCAATCTTTTGCTCCCCTCCCGGTCGTAGCGCGGCAAACGCATGTTCAACTCCATCGAAGCCGGTATATGCTGTTACGATTTCCGATGGATCAAATTTCCCAGCGATTAGGTCCTCGAAGGTTTCTTTCAAAGCCGTATAAGAGGTTTCACCATAACCTGGCCCTGTAATAAAGTCCAAGGTGATGTTTTTGTTGATGAGACTTGTCGGTTTAAGCAGATTGTCTTCCATGGAGGCTCCAACTATCAGGAATTTGGTATAGTGAGGCACAGCATCAATCATGTTATAAATCAAGTTTTTTACGCCGGAGGCTTCAAAAACGTGTAGACGCTGACTGTCTTTGGCCAACCCTCGATACACTTCGACCGGATCCTTTTCCAAAGGATTTACGACGGCATGAGCCCCATATTTCATGGCAATCTCCCGTCTTTTGACAGATGGATCGGAAACGACGATCGGGTGGATGCCACGAGAAGCAAGTGCTATGACGGCACCAAGGCCAACGGTTCCGGCTCCTGTCACAATCGCTCCTCCATCCGGTCCAATATCCGCTCTCAAAACACTATTGTAACCGGTTGCGAGTGGCTCGGTAACCGCAGCATGATACGGATTGACTCCATCGGGAATCTTGAAATGGCCTCCGTTGCCCACAAGCACGCGCTCCGAAAATCCTCCCGGATAATCGTTCGAGTATCCTACGGTATACATCACTCCGTCATCACCGATCACCCAAGGCAGTACAACAATCAAATCCCCTGGTTGGTAGTCAATGACATTATCACCGACCTCGATGACTTTTGCTGTAAACTCATGTCCCAAAACCAAATCCTTGTTCGGGTCAAATGCTTGCCCGACGCTCCCCGCTTTGCGTACACTCTCGAGGAAATCCTCCGTGTGTGTTACTGCAGAGAGATCACTCCCGCAGATTCCGATCGCTAATGGTTCAACCAACAGTTGGTCCTTGTTTGGTTGAAGATCCCCTATTTCTTTCATTTGAAATTGACCTTTTCGAAAAACAACTGCCTTCACACTCAACACATCCTTATATATTATTTATTAAATACTTATAAATAAGTATCTTAGTACTAATATAAATACTATAATACTGTTTACCTACTTTTACAATTCATAAATTAGTCACAATACCATATTGTTAATAGATGATATCCATCACTATTTTAGATAAAAAAAAGAACAGTACACGTTCAGAAATTAATCTGAATGTGTACCGTTCCTCTTTTCAAGAAGATGATTAATCAGTTTCTTATACAATTTGTTCCACAGCATAATTTCTTCATCAGTCAACACGCTGAAGTGTGAACTTACCAAATCCAGTCTCATGGCATAAGCTTCATCGACGATCTTTTTCCCTGCATCCGATATCTCCAACATGACGGAACGCCGGTCAATATCTTCGTCTCTCCGTCGAAAGATCAGTCCTTTCGCCAGCAATTTGTTACAGATCCCCGTAATTCCCCCGGAAGTAATATGTAGTGGTTCTGAAAGCTCTTTGGCTCGTTTGGGGCCTTCATCATTCAGTATTTCCAATATGCTGACTTCCGTCATGGAGAGATTTAAATGATTTTTTTTATTCCAATCCGTCAACCATAGTTTGTTGTGCATGGAAGACATATAAGAATTCTCAATTAGCAGTTCTTCTCTTTTATTCCTCATAATCCCACCCTAACTTTGACGAATATTATTATGGTTCATTATAACCCCAATAAAGAACAAATGCACTTAGTCCAAGATCTCCAAAATAAAGAGTCGTTTGGCGATTTGAATTAACCTTATACAATATACAACAGTAAACCTTATGAGCTCCCTCGTCTGACTGCCAAACCATGCCGTTGCAGGGCGGAACTTTGGGAAATGTGTGTTATCACTCCGAGCTCAATGCTTAAGAAAGTGAATTCCGATTCTCGTCATCGTCCTCTGTGTGGAGAAACGCTGAACAGCACAAAAAAGGTGCGTCCTCTTGCAAGAGGACCACCTCACCGATATACAAGAAACACGAGGGCATGAGTACATGGGAATTCTGCTATAAGGATACACCTACATTTATCCGCTTAGCGATCTGCCACAAAGGTTCATGCCCCGTATTCAATGTAGTTCTAACTCCATAAACACATCCGCTCTTACATAGGGCATGGGCCCGATCTGCTCGACAGGAACGTGTTTGAACCCAACTGATTCATAAAGATGAACGGCATTCGGCAGCTTGGTGCTGCTTCCCAAAAAGAGCGATGTAGCGCCTAGCCCGCGTGCGCGGTTAATGGCCGCTTGAATGATTTTCCGTCCGTATCCACGCCCGCGCATCTCGGGTGCAACGCTCATCTTCGAGAGCTCGAACACGCCGGCTCCGGTCGGCACGAGCGCAACACATCCGACGATCGAATCGCCATCACGTGCGATAAGTACGTCCCCTCCTCTGTCCACGATGTTCTCTACCGGGTTATCGAGGATGACCAGGTCCGCCTCTTCGACGGCGAAGATACGGGCAATCCATTCCTCGTTAAGTGTTTTGAAGGCCCGAGCTTCTTCGGGCGTCTGCATCGAAGTGATCGTAAGCGCTGTTTCAAGCATCCGATGTTTCCTCCTCTTGTAGGGGTTATTCCCACTATAGAAGAAACCAAACGATTGATCAATATCGATATTCCTATTACGTTCATGGACAATACCTATATTCGGATGGTCACCCAATGTTGGGTTTGCGGATTCATTTCGTCTGACCTTGATGACGGCAACAACGCAGAACATAAAAAAGATGGCGATCCACCTGGATCGACTGGGGAAGCGAAGCTCCCCTATTCTATAGCTTTTTTTCAATCACACTCCGGCATACGAGGAGAAGCCGTCATCTATTGGCAATACTACACCAGTTACAAAACTAGCTGCCTGTTCGCTAACCAAGAATAATAATCCTCCAATGAGCTCTTCAGGTTCCCCAAATCTTTCCGTGGGTGTATTTTCAGAATTTTCCTCTCTCTCGGAGCAGGGGTATCTTCATCATTGAATAATAATGCCTTATTTTGATGCGTAACAAAAAAACCGGGGGCAATCGCATTAACCCGAATACCCGTTTAGACGCACCAACTCCGCGATGGCTTCCTCGGCTCCGGGAGTAGAGAAAGTGACTTCGATAGAGCGTATTCCGCCCGCAAATGCTTGTTTGGGGAAACTTGGGTAACATTCATGAGCTCCCTTTCAGCTAGCTCTTGTAATAAAAATCAGGAATGGCCGCCCACCGTCTTTTAAGTTCATGGGCAATGGCTTTAGGTTTTCGATCACGAGTGAAGATCCCCTTTTTGTTTCCTTGTACACGAATGATTCCCTGGCTCGTTGCAAAATCGGCAAAGTTCCACACTTGCTCACCAACAAACTGTTGAAATTCATCAAAAACTTCATGGTTTGCTTTATAAAACGCAACTTGGTATTCTTCTGTAAACATAATGGGTTCGACATCATGCAATCCGGCGACAGTGTCCGCTCCATATTCGGTCATCATAAATGGTTTGTCTGGACATCTTTTCAGCCATTCCTTAAATTCAGTGCGCAGCATCTCTTTGGCTGATACCAAATCACCACCATCTACATACCATCCGTAATAGCGGTTAAAGGTAAGGATATCTAATAACTCCGCCACTTGATCCTTTTCAGGTGAAGATTCAATTTGAGTGACAATCGTAACAGGACGCTTTTGCGGATCTAAATCTCTGGCTAATTCGATTAGCGGTTTAAAATATTCATAAGCACCCTTTTCCTCTGAGGCAGGCTCATTGGCTATATTCCACATCACAACAGAGGGATGGTTTTTGTCTCTTTCAATGAGTTCCCTGATCACCTCTTGGTGATGTTCGAACGTTTTAAGCTCATCCCACGTATTTCTAAGTTCTCCGCCACGATGCAGCACCATCATGTTTAAATGCATTCCCACCGCGGGTACTTCATCAATGACAACAAATCCTTCCCGATCCGCAAGCCTCATCACTTCTTCTGAATATGGATAGTGAGCGGTACGGAATGAGTTCGCTCCCGTCCATTTCATCAAATTAAAATCCAAAACATTGGCTGCTTCATCTAACCCTCTTCCATGAATAGGCGTATCTTCGTGCTTACCATAACCTTTGAAATAGAACGGTTTATTATTGATCAGGAACTGCCCTCCGCTCACCTCAACCGTTCTCACACCAAATGGCTGTTCATAAACATCGATCGTTTCACCTTCATCTTCCAGTTCAATCCGAAGGGTGTACAAATAGGCATTTAAAGGTTCCCACAGCTTAACGTTGGGAATCGTAAGTGTGCTGGATTTTCCTTCTGACTCTGAAATAACGATGCCCGATTCATCTACAATCTTTGCTTTAACAGATGCTGAACCAATCACATCAATGGAGTAATGAACTGTCCCATCCAGTTCAGTTACGATCGTCACATCCTTAACATAAATGGTCGGCGTCGTATATATTTTTACTGGGCGATGCAAACCGGCATAGTTGAAGAAGTCAAAATTAGGATGATTCCGAACAACCTTTCCAACACCAGCAACGTGCTTCTCGGTTACAAAACCAACGGGTAAGGTCGTCTCATCCACAATATTGTTCACCGCAACGGTTAATCGATTTTTGCCTTTTTGTAAATATCGATTAATTTCAGCCTCAAAGGGTAAAAAGCCCCCTTTATGCTCTACAACGAATTCCCCATTCAAATAAACTTTTGCGAAATGGGTGGCAGAACCAAACCGTAAAACCACTCGTTCTTCGGTCATCGAACTTGGCAGAGTAATCTCCCGTTCATACCAAACCCAGCCAACATGGTCACGGATGTTTGCACTGACTGCCATATCGTTAAATGAACCAGGAACCGCCATACGGCTTGGATCCTTCAACGTTTGCTTCTGCCAGTTCTCTGTAAATCCCATGCCAGAATCCAGTTTAAAGTTCCAAATCCCGCTTAAATCTATAATGCTACGCGTTTCGGTAAGTGTAGGATAAAGCATAAATAAATCTCCTTTTTTCATTAAAGTGGTTGAAATCCTTAATCCAAACTAAGTTGGGTTATCACAACGAGTCTTTATCACTTCTCTTCTTATTTAAAACGCTTACAAGTTCAGCCGTACGCTTTTTGTTTAACGGATAGAAGAAGGCCATACAAATAAATACGAGCAGAAGGCCGATCGATGGTATTAATGTCGCTAATAAATGAATCCCGTCCAACGTACTTGCAGCTTGGGATTGAAGCTCAGCATTGTAACCAACGGCGGCCACAGCTATACCGCCTATTCCTCCGGCTACAGCCTGTCCTACTTTACGCGCAAAAGAATAGATGGAGTAGATGGTTGCATCCTCTCTCATACCGGTTACATGTTCATGGTAGTCAACCAAGTCCGTTATAAAAGCCCAACTTATTAAATTGAAAAGAGCATATCCGAATAAACCCAGCGATAAAATACAAATATATTGAACCGCCGATAGGTTTGGAAGCAAAAATAAAATAAAGTAAACGATGGTCGATAGTAGAAACCCAGAGGCAGCTACTTCTTTTTTTCCGAACTTGGCTACCAAAGGTTTGACAATCGGCATTCCTATAAGGATCGTTGCCGATTGAACGAGGCTAAACACACTTAACAACTGGGCATTTCCAAAGTAATCCTTAAACAAATACGTATTCACTGTTCCAATTAACATTAAATTAATTAAGAAAATAAGTGAGCCAATGAGAAATACAATTAACGGTTTATTTTTAAGAAGACCTTTTAGCGTTTTTTTCAAATTCATATTCGGTTTATGATTTTCATCCATGACCACACGTTCTACGGTTAATTTATAACAAGCCATATAACTTGCGATCGACAGAATGCCAAAAATGACTGCCCCCATTAAAAAGCGATTGGCATTCGCCTCGTTATTCACAAACATAAGCAGTGGACCCAGAACACCGACAATCAATTGAGCTAATGTCGCTCCAAGCGATCGCCATGTGGACAGCGTCGTCCGTTCTACAGGGTCAGCTGTAATGACTGAAGCCATTGAACCGTATGGAATATTAACCGTGCTATACAACGTGCCCCATAAGATATAAGTAACATAGGCATACGCGATGTAAAATCCATTGGACATTCCCGGTATGTGAACAAACATTAGAACGCCTGAAATGACGAGAGGGATCGACATTCTAAAGATCCAAGGTTTGAATTTCCCGTTCTTTCCGGCTTTTCTGGTATCGATAAAGCGACCCCACGTGATATCTGCAATCGCATCCCACAAACGAGCCAGCAAAAATAATCCCCCTACCGTAGCAGGATTAATTTGAAAGACATCGGTGTAATACACCATCAAAAATGAGCCCACCAGAGCAAAGAAAAAATCATTCCCAAAATCACCAAACAAATACCCAAACTTATCCTTGAACCCAAATGGACGCATAGAACCCACCTCTTCATATATGTTGGCCGTAACAGTTTGTTTGAAGTGCAAATTGAATTAATGATTTGTTGGCGCTTTCACGATTAAAAAGGATGATGCTTTAACGATTGGTTAGCCCCTGTTTCCTCCCTCATTTCAATTGTTGAAATCGATTTCACAGAAAAGTATAATCACTATTAGATATTCTTTATGGTAAATTCCACAGATAAAAAGGAATTAACACATCTAATTTCTTCACTCTACAACCTGGAGGTTTCAACATGCATAACTTTCAGCAGGAGAATATCGAATTTATATGTAACTTGGCACACAATATCTATAAAATACCTATATACTATTTTGACAGTGAGAATACGTTAACTTATGAAGCGGCTCTTGATTTCCGGCATAACCCTCTGTACACGTCCAACCCCGCCATTATTACAGAGTTATTTACCGAAATGGGATCACAACATTTTCCCGTTATTCGCGAAACCCTGTATCATGAGAAATTTTTCGCAATAAATGTCCATTTTAATCAAGAATGCAAAGGGAGAATCGTCGTCGGTCCAGTAATTAATTTCAGGATGACCGAAGAGACTATTAAAATCACGTTAAGGGATTTAGTAACCCGGGGAAACAAAGAGGAAATAAAGCATTACTATGATCAAGTCCCGGTAATCAGCAATTTTAATTTTATTAATCTGAGTATGATTATTTATTTTATGCTTTATCAACAAAAGCTGGAGCTGGCTGACATTTTGCTGAACAATGAAGGTCTTGATCAAAACATGCTAGAGATTGAACAACCCTATTCCCAAATTATTGATGGACGTCAAAATAATTTAGTACACACTGAAATAGATAAAGAGAAGAAGCTTTTGGATTTTATACGGTTAGGGAGAACAGATAAAGTATTGGAAAATTTTCATGCTATTCATAAACAAGGTAAGAAAGGTGTGTTATCAAAGACCAGTTTTTTGAGAAGTCAAAAGAACCTAGCCATTTCTCTCATCACGTTAACCACCAGAGCAGCAGTAGAAGGAGGATTGTATCAAGAAATCGCCTATAACCTTAGTGATTTGTATATCCTTAAATTAGAGGAATTAACCGAAAGTAGAGCGGTCGATGAATTGATTGAGGATGTTTTAATTGATTTTGCTGAACGAGTCGCAAACAGTAAAAAACATAAATACTCAAGACCTATAAATATTTGTCAAAATTTTATTTTTAATCATCTGAATAAAAACATTACCGTTTCCCAACTGGCCGAATTAACTTCCCTGAATCCCAATTATTTATCTAACCTTTTTAAAAAAGAAGTCGGGATTTCGATTCCTCAGTTTATCCAGAAAACCAAAATAGAAGAAGCTAAAAACCTGCTGTCTTACTCCAGTTATTCTTTAGCTGAGATTTCAACGATGTTGAATTTTTACGATCAAAGTTATTTTGCTAAAGTTTTCAAAAAGTTTACGGGATGTACGCCTAAACAGTTTATAAATCAAAATTGAAGCACCTAAATTTTAATGTTGAACTATGATCATAAGAAAAACCGCCTTTGGTGAAAAGGCGGTTTTTTGAGCTATCGTTCTCTTTCGTTGAAACGTTGTATTACTCAACTGTAATCTTCAATCAAGGAGATTTTTCCTTCCTTAAACTCGAATTTCGACTTTCCATTTAATTGCAGCTTATCTCCAATTTTTAATCCGTTGGGTAAATCCACGGCAAGAATACCTTCATAATCAATTCCAACCTCTACTTTGTCATTGATGACACTGTACTCGGTGATGGTCTGGCGACGGCTGGCAAACATCGTTGACGACTGTTCTGCCAATTCCCTGAATGCTTGTATTCCTTTGGTTTCCGTAGTGGTTTCGCCATTGGAAATATTCCTAAATATGATATCCTTGTGCAAGAGGTTTACCATGCCTTCAATTTCAAATGAATTGTATGCCTCAAGATAATTTTCAATGATATCCCTTATCTCTTTGCTAAGCATAACCGTACTCCCTCCTTGATCTTGTTATGTAAAAGATATACTCCTAATTCTATAGTACCATAATAAAGAAAAAATCCGACACGTCCCGTTATTCCGTTGCTCAAGTCCAAAAAAGCAAATAAATAATCGTTTGATACATATTTCGTTTGAAAAAATGTTGACTTAAACCATGGTTTAAGACGTATCCTATTCCTGTCGGCAATGAAAGATAAAATTTGGAGGCCTCCCGATGAAGTATTGTTCCATTAGCGAAGCTTCAGCCCGATTCAACATTCCGGAATCAACCTTGCGTTATTATGAAAAAAAAGGACTGCTGCCGCTAATCGAGCGTGATGAAGCCGGCAGGCGGTTATTTTCCGAAGATCAAATGACGCTCCTTAAAATCATTATTTATTTGAAAAACACGCATATGCCAATAAGTGGCATCAAGAAATATATTGATCGGGTGGTAGAAGGAGACCAAACCACGGAACTCCGACTGGAAATGCTGAAGAAACACAAGCAAGCCGTGCTGGCTGAAATAACATTGATGACAGAAGCCTTAGAAGGCATTGATGTAAAAATTGCACGTTACACCAAACGGGTTCAGGAAAGAAAGAATAAACAAAACAGAAAAGAGGCGCCATAAATGAAGCTTTCAGGAAATACAATACTGATTACAGGCGGAAATACGGGAATAGGATTGGCTTTTGCAGAGCGCTTTTTAAAAGCTGGAAATAACGTCATTGTTTGCGGACGGCGTGAACAGGCCCTTCAACATGCGAAAGAAAAATTCCCTGATCTTATTACCCGTGTATGTGATCTGGGCATTGAATCCGAACGTGCAGCATTGTTTGATTGGGTAACAACGAACTATCCAGAGGTGAATGTGCTGGTGAACAATGCAGGAATCCAGCAACGGTTTAATGTGTTAAAAGCGGATGCAAAGCACGATTGGAGTTATTTCAATCAAGAAATTACAACCAATATTGAAGCGCCTTTCCACCTATCCATGCTGTTTGCTCCGTATTTTGCAGCCAAAGAAGAGGCGGCCATCATTAACGTGACATCCGGGCTGGCTTTTACGCCGTTTGCAATCGCTCCGATTTATTCAGCGACCAAAGCGGCCCTTCATTCGTTTACCATGAGTTTAAGACACCAGCTTTCCGATACGTCCATAGAAGTCATTGAGGTTGCTCCTCCGGCAGTGAATACAGAGTTGGGCGGAGCGGGACTGCATGTCCAAGGAGAACCGCTGGATGCCTTCGCAGATGGAATTTTCAAAGGATTGGAAGAGGGGAAAGCGGAAATTGGATATGGTACATCGGTGAACCGTTTGCGCATGTCGCGAGATGAAATTGATGAGTACACGGAGAAGATGTATCAGGCTACGAAAAACGCAATTGAATAAACACGATTATCCCAGATCTGCCCTCGTTATAAAAGCCGCAATGTTGGAAAACGCAAAAGGGACGAAGAGCAGATAGCCCTCTGCTTCGTCCCTGTAATCTATCGGTGTTGTTTCTATTCACCGATGTGTTTTTTAAAGGCATTAGAGATAGCCCCTCTACTTCTCAATGTTTCACACTGAGTTGTGTAAGAACATACCTATACTCCTTGCCTTTCTTCACTTTTTTTACAATAGCATCAACGCGGCTAACCAAATCGTCATTCGGATAATCAGGATCGTATAAATGTCCATACACTCTATAATTGTTGCTCCCCATATCGTAAAGTTCATCTACCTGAACATAGAAGACTCTCTCGCCGTCAGCACCATCAAAGGTATAACCTTTACCATTGTATTTAAGATTAAGCACGGACCGATGATTGCTAAATTTGATATTGAAATATTTTAATATTGAGGTTTCAACAGATGATTTAGTGATATAAAGTTTTCCGTTAGATGAACTTATTCTTGAATTAAAGTTGTTTATGTAGTTATGCCATACGCCGAAGCGAATAAGATCGGAATTATTTATTTTCTTAGCATCAAATTTGAATAGCTGCAGCTCAGTAAAATTGCTAAGAAAAACCCCTAATTTCTTGGACTCGGAAGAGGAAAGATCCACCTTTTTGTATAGCTTAAATGTCCCCTTAGGGAAAGAATAGTCCGTTGTTTCTGTACCTGACCAAGTCAACGTAACCGTTTCTTTTTTTACGCTAATCGTCATTTTTCCATTATTGTACTCATCCTTATATTTAAAGCTCGCCGTACCTTTTGCATTAAAAGTAACCGTTCCGGTGATGAAACTGCTCCTGTATTTTCCCTTTGAATTCAAAAAACTATTTCTGCTATCGTTAGTGGGGAGGTAATAATCGTTTGTCACCTCTACTTCTACTTGTGTTCCTTTATCCTTCATTCTAAGATACATTTGATTCATTCCATATGAACCAATGTCATACTGATCACTCCACGTCCCCGTATAACTACTTGCAGCATAGGAAGCCGGACTAATTACAAGCTGTGCCATAAGAATCATTGCGACTATACTGAACATGATTAATTTTTTGATCATTTTCATTCTCCTTCAATTCTACATGATCTAACGGGTCCATTGGACTTAAAGCTATAAACCGCACCAATCAATCACACTAGGGCACTGCGAGTGCTGTGCCATCTTTCCGATCGCTGTTATCCCCAGATTTTTTTGATTTACCTCTCCAAACTCAGCGAAACCAGTTTCATTTTAAATGCAATACCTCATCCCTTCCTCATAAATTTAGTTACATTGGTATATATTCCAAACACCTAGTTGATTATAGGTAATTTGGACTTGCCCTTCAATGCTTTTCTACCTGAAACAGCACTATACTTGTAATTTTTTGTTCCAACAGCACATCCATCTCAGGTTGAAACGCAACATACATATATTAAAAAAAGACCAGCAACAAAAAAAGCTGCCGGTCTTTCGCATTTCCTTACTGTTCTTTGTACACTCGGACATAATCAACTTGCATAGTGGCGGGGATATCAGACGCGTTCGGAGTACGTCCGCCGTCAAAGTTTCCACCGATCGCCAGGTTCATAATAAGATAAAATGGCTCATCAAAAGGAGCGTTCGGGTTGTTCGGTGCGGCTGCCGAATACCACTGCTCGTTGGTGACTTTATAGAAAAACTTGCCGTCAACATACCATTTAATATGGTCCTCTTCCCAGACGACCGAGTATACATGATAATCATTGGCAAACGTTTGCCCTTCCGGGAAGTGATATTCGCCGCCGGCTGACTGGTTCATCGGCCATTGTCCGCCAAAGTGTACGGTGCCACTCGTTGACCCAGGCAGGCGCCCTCTCGCTTCCATGACGTCGATCTCTCCCGATGCGGCCCATGTGCCATATACGGAATGTTGGGGAAGCATCCAAAGCGCAGGCCAAACCCCATCGCCTGTGGGCAGCTTGGCACGAAAATCCACTCTGCCGTACTTTAAGGAAAGCTTATCCTTGGTGTTAATCTTGCCGGAGGAATATTGTGCATACCGACTAGGATCCTGTGGGAAGGATTTAATATCATTCATCGCCCTGATATTCAACTTCCCGTCTTGTACAAAAATATTTTGGGAGCTGTTTGTGTAATGCTGAAGCTCCGCATTGCCCCATCCCCAGGTACCGGGATCGTCATTGAGATAATAACCTGTTTCATAGTTCCATTTACTCAAATCAAGCGTGGTGCCGTTGAATTCATCCTGCCAGATGAGATTCATGCCTGCGATAGCCGGATCAGTCGGTGTTCCAATAGCAATGTCCTCTTGGTCAGAAATATCTGGACGCGGAGCATTCGGATTACCGATCAGCGTATAGTTGACGAAATTGCTGCCTACATTTCCGCCCGTCTGTCCATTCAGCGGATAGCCGATACGAATCTGCATATCCACCTGAATCGGTTGAAACCACAGGCCATAGATATAATCGCTCCAATATCCCCACTGGTTGGCATCAGACATATTATTGTAGCCATTACCGGAGTATGCAAACTTGCTCTGACTGGAATTACTCAAATCCACCCATTGCCCATTGATATTAATCTGGTATACGAAATTACCCAGCTCTTTGGCAATTGGCGCACCTCCATCAATTTTGGGAAGCGGTATGCCGATAGAGCCATTCGCATCTGCCGTAAACGTTGTTCCTTCATAGGGCGTAATCACATAAGAATGACGTACGGGTTCATTAAAGATAATGGTATAGACCACGTTAGCCGAAGAAGTTTTGGATTGTAATTTGACATTGATCGACTCCGTAACGTTAAACCAGTACCCTCCTCCGCCGTCGGTAAATTGGCCAAAGTTATGATCATAGATCCAGCCGCTGGCTGCATTATTGTCGATATCGATCCATGTGCTGCTGTTTACAGGTTTTACATATACCTTAAATCCTCGGCAACGGCTTCATAAGTTACCGCCGGATCATTGTTGAACGTCGGATATGTAAATCCCGCGCCGCCTGTGAAGCCTGCCGTTATTTGCGGCCCCTGTGTCGGATGCATCGCCGTGATGGTCGTTTTGTTTATATTTTGAAAAACAAGCCGATATTCAAGTGTAACGCCATTTGCTTTGGAGTATAGTTGAATATCGGTGGTTGCCGAGACCGTGAACCAATAGCCGTTAAAGCCTCCATCGGCCCAGTGCCCCCAGTTTTGGTTATAGATATAACTGCCGGCTTGATCAATATCCACCCAGCTGCTGCCTACTTTCACATTGACACCGACGTCATTGTAAACATCGTTCCACGTCGCCGAGCCTCCGTTGAATTTAGGCATGACGAATCCGTAGCTGGCTTTGCCAACCCCTGATTTGGAGATTACAGGTCCATCTGCGGGCGAAAAGTAATCCATCGAGGTCACCGTAGTTCCCGCTGCCTGAACTTTCGAAGCAGGCATTACGCCAATGCTGGCCAGCATTACAATCACTAAGAACAAACCAAGTACCTTTTTCACCAATCGTTTCTCCATAAAGTGAAATGGTTTCATCCTAGTCCTCCTTTTTTTCGCCTCCATGTTGAATGAATACGACCATCAATCTTGCTATAACCCATTTCACGATCCCTGGATCGAAATGGAAACCAACTCCTTTCGATGTCTCGATTTATGCAGCATTTACTTCCTTTCGTTCCACAAAATAAAAAAAGTCGCTATTACAGCGACTTGAACCCATTATTAGGGTATTCCTATTTTTCATGATAATTACCATTGAAATGAAGTCAATTATCCGTGAAAGGTTTCACCAATCGTTCAAAGCGTGATAATCATCGGACCATTTTTGGTAAGGATTATCGTATGTTCCAATTGTGCCACAGAGCTCTTGGCCGTAGCAAAGGTCCAGCCATCATCTTTTTGGAATACTTCCTCTTCCAAGGTAGAGATAAAAGGTTCGAATGCAATAACCATGCCTTCCTTTAATAATTCATCATCCGATAGATCATTATAATTATAAATATGGTCAGGTGCTTCGTGGATGGTGTGTCCAATGCCATGCCCTGTAAGATTTTTGATCACCGTGAATCCATGCTGTTTGGCTGTTTGGAATACCGCTTTTCCGATCCCGCTTTTTTTGGAACCAGGTTTTGCTTTCTTAAGTCCTGCTTCAAATGCTTGCTTAGCAGCTTCGCATAATTTCGTTAACACTTCTTCACCTTTGCCTACGACAAACGAGATTCCCGTATCCGCGAAATAACTGTTTTTTGAGCCGGAAACATCGATGTTTACCAGATCCCCTTCTTGGATAACCCGATCTCCCGGAATACCATGTGCCACTTCTTCATTAACGCTGATACAAGTATAACCAGGGAAATCATATTCACTTTTTGGAGCTGAAACTGCGCCTTCTCTGGCAAAAAGCTCTCCGGCAATATCATCAAGCTCTTTCGTCGTTATGCCAGGAATCGTTCGTTGTACCAATTCATCTCGAATAGAGGCAACAATTTTTCCAATTTCCTTCAACCCATTGATGTCTTCTTCTGTCTTTGCAATCATCTGTTCTACCTCGCAATCTTTTATCTTCAATTCATTATATAAGTGTTATCTCCTCAATGCACCCGATACATGCAAAATATTTGTATATGATCCCTCTATCGCAAATTCGGCTTATAGACATCCCTTAGGTTACCAGGTTCGTAAAATGGATACTCCAGCTTTTGCTGGACTTGAAGAACGGTCTCCGTGGACGTCAACATCTCGACGACGTATAACCCAAGGTCAATGGAAGCTGTAACTCCCGCACCGGTTACCGTGTTACCGTCACGCACTACACGCGCAGCAACGACTTCCGCACAATAGGGAGCCAGTAAATCATAAGCTGACGAGTTGGTCGTAGCCTTTTTTCCATGCAGGAAACCGGCTGCTCCCAATAGCAAAGCCCCGGTACAAATCGAAATCTTATAAGGCACGTTCTCTGCCGTGCGAACCCAGCGCATGAAATCCTCATCAAATCGAAGCGTTCTCGTGGATCGGCCACCAGGGAAAAAGACAAGATCAAAATCACCTAGATCAGGCAACACCGCATCGGATTTCATTTTCAGCCCCCGGTCATCTGAAATTTCATCCTTGTCTGCACAGAATGTCCAAGATACGTTTTCCTTCGCTTTCAGAATCGCCAGCCAAGTCACCGCTTCATAAAATCCAGCCAAATCCATGCTTGTCATTCCATTAAATAATACAAACGCCATTTTCATCGCCGCCACCATTCCTTTCATTTCCTGAAAATAAATAAAGTGTTCGATCAAAAAGATCAAACACTTTGCCCAGGCGTACGGCATATAAAATATGTGCTTCCTTGTGGTTCACTCCACGTTTACGCCAGTCGCACATACCGGATATTTAGCTCTAAGTATACATGACCTCTTTCACTATTGTAAATAAATGAAATGTTTGCAGTCCTTCCCTTTCCTTTTGTGTTTAGGATACCGAGCTACTTGTTTAACAAGGCATCGGCTTTCTTCGCCGCTTCAGCTATAGCTGCCTCTGGCGTAACGGACGAATCCACAACCGCGCGAAGAATTTCATCCTTGATGATCTCCCCAATTTCCGGATAAACCTTCTGCATTGGACGCGGACCCGCATATTCCAGTTGGTCTACCGCCACCTTGAACAGCGGCTTTTCCTCATAAAGCTTCTTCATCTCATCGCTTTCCACAGCACTGATTCGGCTAGGCAAATATCCCGTAAAGGAGCTTGCATAAATCGTTTGCTCTTTGGAGGTCATCCATTTAATGAACTTCCACGCCGCCTCCTGCTTTTCCGGGGACAGCCCCGATGTCATAACCAGATTGGCACCACCTGTCGGTACTCCATACGTATCATTAGCAGGCATAAATGTCGTTCCGAGTTCAAAGCCCTGCTCTTCGGCAACCTTCATATTATTGGTCAAGTCCGCGGTCGAGGAGAACAGCATCGCAGAACGTTGATTGTGGAAATCCGTCTTGGCTTGCGTACCCGCATCATCGGTTGTGGCGATGTTCATAATGCCTTCATCCTTCATCTTCAACCACAGCTTTACGGGCGCAATCCCGGTTTCATTATTGAATGCCGCACTTTTTCCATCCTCGCTGACCATTGTTCCTCCACTCTGCCTTACAAAAGCTTCGTAGAACCAAATGTCGACAGGCATCGAGATGCCATAACGCTCATCCTTCACCGTCAGCTTGCGTGCATAATCTTCAAACTCGGTCCAATTCTTCGGTCCGGCAGGATCAAGTCCCGCCTCCTTCAGCATCGTCCGGTTCAAATACAGAATCGGCGTACTGCGCAAATAAGGAAGAGCATACAGTTTGCCATTCACATAGGAATTCCCCATGAGTCCTGGAATGAAATCTTCCGTATCGAGCTTGTCTTTCTCAACAAAAGAGGTCAATTCCTGCGTCATGCCGGATTCGGCGAACACCCCAACGGAAGCAATTTCATTTTGCCAAACTTCGGGGGCATTGCCCGCTGCAAAAGCGGCCTGCGCCTTGGAATGCTGGTCCGCATACGATCCCTGGTATTCCGCCTTTACGATCACTTCATCCTGGGATTCATTAAACATTTTCACCAAGTTCTCATTGTTCTCGGCGATCTTGTCACCCCAAGAGTACCAATATGTAATCTCGACCGGTTTATTGGCCGTACCATTGGAACTGTTACCTGAAGCAGCCGTATCGGTTAAACCAGCGGAGTTGGAATCGCCGCAAGCCGTCAAAGCAAGCGCAAGCGTTGCCGCTAACATCATAGAACCAAATTTTTTCATGGATAAGTCCTCCTATGAACCTGATTATTTTACGCCCGAATAAACAAATGCTTTAATAATTTGACGTTGTCCAAATAAGAAAACGATAAGGATCGGAACGACCAGTATCATGTTTCCAGCCATCAAAATGTGCCAGGCGGCTCCTCCGTCGACCTCGCGCAGCTTGGAGATTCCGATCGGCAGCGTTCTTGCAGCATCGGAGGTGGTCATGACGAGCGGCCAGAAATAATCATTCCAGTGTGCAATAAAGCTGAACAATGCAAAGGTCACCAAGGTTGGCCGTGCCAAGGGCACCATAATCTTGAGAATGATCTTCCACTCCGGGGCTTGATCCAGTCGCGCCGCTTCAATAAGCTCTTCCTGTACCTGCTTGAACGACTGCCTGAGCATGAATATGCCGAAGGCGCTGGAGGAGAAAGGAAGAATGAGTGCCAGCAAATTGTTGATGAGTCCCCACTTGCTAAGCAGCAAATACACCGGCAGGAAAATAAGCTGACCAGGAATCATCAAGGTCACCATCGTGATCCCGAATAACAGCTTGTCTCCTTTGAAGGAGTATCTTGCGAACGCATAGGCTGCCAATATAATGGTTGTGAATTGAAGCAGGAGTATACTGACCGATACGATAACGCTGTTCATTAAATATTTCAAAAAAGGCCCCGATTCCCACGCCGCTTGGAAATTGCTCCACATGACCTTGGACGGAATCCATTTGGGTGGAAAGATCACCGTTTCCGGGTAAGACTTCAATGATGTTGAAATCATCCATAGAAAAGGGACTGCAAAAATCGCAACCAATGCGACCGTGGCAGTAACGTTCAGGATACGCAGCCATGACTTCATTGCCATGATATTTCCCTCCTCCTTTCTATTGGTAGTGAACCTTACGGCTTAGCAGCTTGAAATAAACTAGCGTCAGCAAACCAACGACAAGGAGCAATATCACTCCCGCTGCAGAAGCGTAACCGATCTTGAAGTAACGGAATCCGTACTCGTAAATGTAAAAGACGAGCGTGTTGGTTGAATTGATCGGCCCCCCGTTGGTCATGATGGCAATGGTCTCAAACACCTGGAACGAGCTGATCAAATTAATGATAATCAAGAAAAACAGGGTCGGCGAAAGCATGGGCAGCGTAATTTTGTAGAACTTCCGCCACCAGTTGGCCTCGTCCAGAGCGGAGGCTTCATACACATCCTTCGGAATGCTTTGGAGACCGGCGATGAAAATGAGAGCGTTGTAGCCGACGCCTTTCCACACCGAAACAAGGACAAGCGAAAGCAATGAACTATCGGGACTGCTCAGCCATTCCAGCTTGGGCAAACCAACCATATCCAGCAAACCATTAAGCAAACCGAATTTGGGGTCCATCAGCCACATCCACACCAGGGATACGGATACAAGCGAAACAATATGCGGACTGAAAAGCGCGCCCTGAACAAACCCATACCATGCCCCTTCCCGATTCAGCCATATGGCTAGCAGCAGCGAAATCACAATGGATAACGATACGGAAAGAAGCGTATAGTTCAAGGAATTGCTCAGCACCTGAAGAAACGCGCTATCCTCAAATAACTCGACAAAGTTGTTGAAGCCCACGAATTCCTTGACCGGATTAATGAAATCCCAGTTGTAAAAGCTCAAAAAGATCATATAAAAGATCGGATAAATGAAGAAAATGGAAAATATCACGATCGAGGGAGCCACCATGACATAGGGACGGAACCTGGACCACACGGTCATGAATAATTCCCTCCCAGGACAATCAGCTCTCTCGTTTCGGACCGCTCATGCTGACGAGCACGTACACCGCTGCGATCAAAATAGTACAGGTCCTGCATAGACACGGAGATGTACACCTCGGAGGCTGACTCCAGAGGTTTCAAGAAGCTCTTCACGGACACTTGGCCAAGTGCGGAGTCCAGTTGATAGATGATTTCTGCCCCTAGCGTCTCACGGGTCAGGATCCGGGCCGGGAACTGCACCTGTCCGGGCTGCAACCGGTTCTCAAGCATCATTGCCGTTTTCTCCGGACGAAAGCCTACCTGCCCGATTTCGTCATGCAGCTGCCCGTTCAGAAACGGCAGGAGTTGTTCGCGGTCAATCACATTCATCGGCGGCGTGCCGATAAACCGGGCTGTGAACACATTATCCGGGTCATCGTAAATTTTCATTGGACGATCCGCTTGTTGAATGCGCCCTTTATTCATGATCACGATACGGTCTCCCATCGACATCGCCTCAACCTGGTCATGCGTAACAAAGACAAAGGTTGCGCCCAGCCGTTTGTGAAGCTGGATCAGTTCCGTTCGCATCTGATGGCGAAGCTTGGCATCCAGATTCGACAACGGCTCATCCATCAGAAAGACCGCGGGATTTTTAACCATGGCCCGAGCCAAGGCCACCCGCTGACGCTGACCGCCGGACAGTGCCTGCGGTTTCTTATGCAAATACGCGGCCAGACCGACGACCTCGGTGATCTCTTTGACGAGACGTTCTCGTTCAGGCCGAGGCACCTTGCGGTTCACCAATCCGAATTCGATGTTTTCCTTGACCGTCATCATCGGATATAATGCATAGTTTTGAAATACCATGGCGACATTGCGCTTGCCCGGCTCCACTCCATTGACACATTGGTCTCCGATCCAAACTTCTCCCGCCGACTGCTTGTCAAGTCCTGCGATCATGCGGAGCGTCGTCGATTTTCCACAGCCGGACGGGCCGACCAATACCGTAAAGGAGCCATCCTCAATGGTCAGATTGAGATCTTCGATGACTTTATCCTGCTTGAAGCTTTTTTCAATCTGCTTCAACACAATTTGTGCCATGCCATTCCCTCCTTTTTCTTCACATTATTGTGCCGCCGCTGCTAGATGAACGGATAAAGTAAGGTCGCTTTCCTCTCCCAACGCATTAGCGACAGGTCCAAAGCCCGGCAGATCATAACAAAAGCTCTGAATGTCTTCGTTTAAACCAGCATCCTGTATAAGACGGTGAGTTATCGCTACTCCGCCCTCATGCACTTCAATAACGCGATATGCAGGCACATCGAGACAAGCTGCGGTCTGTACGTAATGCCATTTACCTTGCTCCACGATGGAGTTCAAGTGATTATGTCCGCAGAAATAGATGCCTCCCTCTGGCCGACTGTTTAATATGCCCTTCAGTTCCTCCTGCGGACGGATGTACAGCTTATCGAGCGTCGAGCGCGCAGTCGTATCAAACACCGGATGATGGCCGAAGAGGAGCACTTGCTTCTCGCGCGAATCGGCAAGCTGCTCTTTAAGCCAATCCAGCTGCTCTTCGTCCAGCTCTCCTCCCCAATCTGTGCGGTTCATTTCCTGGGTAGTGTCCAGAAAAATCAATCTGGCGTGAGGCGTATCCATCGCCCGATAGCGCTCCTGACCTGTTAGCATGGAAATCTCATGTTTTGGCATCGAATACGTATCATGATTTCCCAGCACATGAATGAAGTTCCGTCCGCTTCCTGCAAGCATGGAAAACATCGAACGGAGTTCCTGATCCGTTCCTTCATGCGTCAAATCGCCAATCGAGACATGAACGTCCGCCTCCTCCTTCAGAAAAGCGTTAAGCATATGCTCGTATGCCCGGACTCTCGCTGCCTTCATTTCTTCGGTTCCATGACTCATGGTTGAATAGTGAAAATCACCAAGTAACGCAAGACGCATGCATGCCACCTCCACTTTTATTTTGGAACATTGCTGCTCAAGCTTTCTCCATCTCCAGCACCGTGGAATGCTTTGAATGATTCTGCTGCTCCATGATGCATTCATTCAAGGAAGGCCATATATAATCCGGAACGAAATCCGCTTTTCCGATATCCTCTCTTGTGGAGATGCCCGTAAGCACGAGGGCAGTCTTCATTCCATTCAGCTTTCCAAACAAAATGTCCGTCTCCAGCCGATCGCCGATCATGAGGCAGCTGCTGCGATCCACGTCCAGAAGCTGAAGCGACTTTTCTGCATAATAATTTGAAGGCTTGCCGATCATTACCGCTGCTTTCTGCTGGCTCGCCGCCTCGATCGAGCTCAGAATAGCTCCGGTGTCCGGAATAATGTCCCCTTGGACGGGACAGCAATTGTCCGGATTCGTTGCGAGCAGAACCGCTCCATGACGAACGGCTTTTGCCGCCAGATGGAGCTTATCGTAATGGAATTGCCGATCCATTCCGACCAACACATGCGTTGAACGGTACGGATCCTCGGAAAGGTTTATCCCCACTGCCCGAAGTTCTTCCTTTAGCGCCTCCTCCCCTACAACCAGCACCTTGGCATCCGGTGCATGCTCTACAAAATAAAGTCCGGATACGTAGCCTGCAGTCAAAATTTCATCAAGCTGGCACGAAACGCCCAAACCCAGCAGCCGCTTGTAGCAATCCTTCCTGGTATGAACGGAAGTATTTGTAAGGAACAGCAGACGTTTGCCGCGTGACCGCAAGCTGCTTAAAAAGCTCTTTACGCCAGGCAGCCTCATTTGGTCAATATAAATCGTTCCGTCTAAATCGAAGCAGTACGCATCGTACGCATATACATTCTCCATAATCATGCTCTTGCCCGCTCATACTGAGCCGGACATCTCCAATACGTCCATGAAGCCTTCCAGCTCGTCGGTACAGATCCAGACGGACGGATACTCCTGAAATTGTTTCATGACGGAAGACTCGTTGATGGTCCAAGCCATCAGTTGAATCCCCAGATCTTGACATCGCTGAATGTAGTGTTCGGTCACAAAGGCGTAGTGCATGGACAAAAACGTTGCCCCCATCTCCAAGGACCAGTCAAGAATAGCCTTTGAACCGCCAAAAGTGATGAGACCGATGCGTACATCGCGAGATAACTGCCTGATTCTCTCCAGGGCATCAAAATCAAACGACGTAATGACGACCTGATCCAGCATGTCGAATGCTTCGATAACTTCGAGCACCCTTTTCTCAAGCTCAGGGTAGTAGTCTCCCATCTGCTTCAGCTCAATGTTAAGTTGAATTTTACCCTTTAAGGCACGCAGCACTTCTTCCAGGGTTGGAATATGCTCATCCTGTTTCACTCTGAAAGATTGCAATTCCGAAGCCGTATAATCGACTACCCTGCCCGTTCCATTGGTCATGCGGTCCAGAGTATGGTCATGGATGACGACTGGAATTCCATCCTTGCTGAGATGAACGTCCAGTTCGAGATGCGAGAAGCCAAGCTCTACCGCCTTTAAAAAGGAAGACAACGTATTTTCAGCATATTTCTTTGGATAGCCGCGATGAGCAACTGCTTGAATGATCATGCTTCATTCCCTCCTGTTGTATTTTTTGGACAACACAAAAAACCCAGCAGCAAATCACCCTCCTTCAACATCAAGGTTGTAATTGATTTACTTACCACCGGGTTTTCTCGTCGTCTCCACCCAAGGATAAATGTATGAAATTAAATCCAGAATTTCTCATGCCCGATCGAAACAAAATCTGCGCCGCTCTTCAAGGCTTGCTGTATTTCTTCCTCATGCCGGATGAGGCCGCCCACGATCAAAGGCTGCGTGATACGTTCTTTGAGCTCTTGGATGACTCGGGGCATCAGTCCCGGCATCAGTTCAACCTCATTCGGTTTGTAGCTCATAATCATCCGCACGGCCGTCTCAATGGCTGCGGAATCGATCGCAAATATGCGTTGAATGCTTAATATGCCTGCCTGCTTTGCCGCAGAGACCGCATTGCTCTTCGTCGTCACGATCCCGTCCACTTTAAACACATCCGCAAGATATTGTATGGCAGAGGCATCTCGCCCAATCCCCGATACCATCTCGGTATGCACATAGACCTGTTTCCCGCTTTGATGCAGACTGTCTACGATTGTGCCCAGATTGGTAATGTTCCCTGTCATGAGAATCACTCGTTTTACATCGCTTGCTAAAGCTCGGGCAATTTGTTCGTCTACCGTGATGGAGGCGATGATCGGATAATTCTTCATGATTCAGTCCTCATTCCCTCGTTTGTCATAATGAATATTAAAGAGGAAGTATTCGTAATAAATCATCCCCGTGTAAACGGCGTATTAATTTTAGATCTATATGAACCGGCAAAAAACATGCACACGTTAACGGAGAGGCATAACCAATCTGGGATAAACTGCACTCGCAGTGGCCTTGTGTGACTGATTAGTGCGCTTTAGGGTCAGACTCATGCGTTTCACCCGATTTTGCCCTGAAACCTATGATAAAATAGTATATTTGAATGTGAAATTCAGAGTCGATGTCAATGAAAGGCGGATGTTCAACCATGTTCAATGTTGCAATCTGTGACGACGAGGAAAAACAAAGAGAGCTTGTAAAAACGATGCTGATCTCCCTATCTCTAAAAAGCAATATCGATTTCCAGATTACGTTGTTTGCATCCGGCGAACAGCTGGTCTCCCATTATCAAGACGTTGGGGACACGTTTCATATTCTCATCATGGATGTGGAAATGAGCGGGATGAACGGAATCCAGACGGCCAAAAAAATCCGAAATATGAAGCATTTGGATGTGCAGATCATGTTTTTGACCAGTTATCCGGAGTATATGGTGGAGAGTTTTGACGTGGTCACCTTTCAATATTTGATCAAACCGATCCAGCCTCATATCTTTGAAGAGAAAATGATTAAACTGTGCCAGTATTTTAAAGCGATGGACAAAAAGTTCGTGCTGATCAAATCTGACTATGAGGAATTGCTGTTGAAATACGATGATATTCTGTGGATTGAGGTCGTGAAGAGTTTAACGATCAAAAACAAATTGAATGTTGTAACCAAAGAAAATACCCATGTGAGCAAAGGCATTCTTTCCCATTATGCGGACGCTTTGAAAGACCATGGTTTTTTGCAAATACACCGCTCGATCATCATCAACCTGATGCATGTTCAGAAGTTTGCCGGCGCACAGGTCGTCATGCTAAATGGCACTGTGCTGCCTATTGGACGATCCAAAGTCAAAGAAGTCAAGGATGCCTACACCAAATTTATGATCATGAGGATTCAATGATATGGATGCTTATGTGTTTTTGTCCGTCATCGTCGTTCCCTTACTTATGGCATTTCAGGTGAATTTTTATTTCGATTCCGTGCTGGGCAAGCCCAAACGAAAGCCCCAAAGAGTCATTTATTTTATCGTATTCGTTGTACTGGGTAGTTTCTATCTGGGAACTTCATTTTCACCAGTCGTTTCGTCTGCTCTGGCTTTGCTGTTCATCTTCAGCCTGGCGCAATCCTATAAGGTCGAATTCATCATTAAACTTGCTTTTACCGTCCTGTATGCAGTGCTGCTCACAACGGTGAATTACATTGCGGTGTATATTATGAGTGCGCTGGACGCTACGGATTACACCATATGGGATCATTACAACCCGGAGAATCATTGGGTGTCCTCCAAAGTCATGCTGCTTGGCTGCAGCATGATGTTCGTTGTCATCCAGATCGTTCGTTTGATCGCCAAACGCAGAAGTTTCGCCATGCATTATCGGTATTATTTCTTGTTTCTGATCGTACCCACCATAACGATCTATCAGATCAATGTGGCCTCGAATTATAGTGAAAAAAACATATTTTATATCGTTTCCGTGCTAGGCTCCCTTTTTCTTAATGTGTTCATTGTATACGTATTCGATAATATGGTCGAAAAGGTTCAGCTCGCGCATGTAAATGCCCAGCTGCAGCGACAGATGGATTATCAGGATGCCAACTATGAGAAGACGGTGCACAGTTTCAAAAACGTGAAAAGCATCATCCATGATATCCATCAGCAGTTTCTGTACATTGAAGAATGTATCCAGCAAAACAAGCTTGATGCGGCAGGTGATCATATTAGACTTACGTTAAACAAAATTGAAGGAGCATACCAACGGGTAAACTCCGGCAATCTCGTGATCGATGCCCTTGTTACGAATACCCTTGCCGTGGGGCAAGCAAACGGGATCCGAATCGATACCCGAATCGGGCTTCATTCACAGCATGTGCACATCGATCGATATGATCTGTGCGTTGTGCTTGGCAATATGCTGGATAATGCCGTCGAGGCTTCCAAGAAAGTGAGGCAAGCTGAAGACCGATATATTCTGATCGCAATCCACTCCACTGCCTCTGCACTCGCCATCCAGATTATGAATCATGTGGAGCAACCATTAACTCACTTGAAGAGTGAGAAGCCCAATCCGGAGTATCATGGGATCGGCCTCACCAATATATCGAGGATGTGTGAGAAATATGGAGGACATATGAGTATCGAGAATCACCACCGGACATTCAATAACATGGTTGTGCTTCCTTTCCACACAAATCATCCCTGAACATGCCGTTCGGGGATTGTTTTTTTCCATTCAGGGTTCGTTAGCGCACGGTGTACCTCCTTCCGGATATGATGAATCTATCATACAAAAAGCACTTGAGGGAGGATGTTATGATGAAGAAACTGATCAGTATATTATGCACGGCGGTGCTTGTGATCACACCAATGACGGGCGTCATGGCCAAGACGAACCCAAACGCGACCGTTGAGGTGGCTGCCAACAGAATCGCTACGGATTTGCTGCAAAATTACGGTGTCACAAGTCTGCAATATGCCATTATGGATGAAGGAAAGATCATTTTGTCAGATGACGCGGGGCTTCACGACAAGGCATCACAGATCCCCGTGGACAAAGAGAGCATGTTCGGAATCGGCTCGGTGAGCAAAATGTACGTCACGACCGCTGCCATGATGCTGGTCGATTCCGGCAAAGTCGATCTGGACCAGCCTCTTACGACGTATATTAAAGACTTCGAGATGGCCGATTCTCGCTATACCCAAATCACGCCGCGCATGCTGATGAATCATTCTTCCGGTCTGTACGGCACGCACTATGGAAACAGCATGTTGTTTGATGATAATGACACCATGAATCATGATGAATTACTGCTCAAACTCAAGACGGAACAACTAAAGTCAGACCCGGGAGAGTATTCCGTTTATTGCAATGACGGTTTCCAGCTGCTTGAAATATTGGTTGAACGGGTGAGCGGGTTAAGCTACAGCGAATATATCGCCAAATTCATCAGCAATCCGCTGCAGTTGGAATCGACCAAGACACCGCTGGATTCATTCGACAGAGACCGGTTATCCGAGACGTATTGGCCAACGATCGAAACTAAACTGCCTGCCGAAAATGCCAATATCCTCGGCACAGGCGGAATCTACTCGACTGCAGAAGAATTAACCCGGTTTGCAGAAGTATTGATGGGGAACAGACCGGACATTCTGTCCGAATCCGCGGCAGAGTCCATGCAAAATCATGAATATCGTCAAGGAATCTGGGTGTCTGAAGAGAGAAATACGTTCAACTACGGTCTTGGCTGGGATGCCGTGGATCTGGCACCGTTCAGCGATTACGGCATTACTGCACTCACTAAAGGTGGAGACACCATGATGTATCATGCATCGTTAATCACGATCCCTGAACATGATATTTCGATGGCTGTTCTGTCCTCAGGCGGATCTTCCATCTACAACCAGATGTTTGCCAGCAAAGTTCTGCTCGAGGTACTGGAGGATCAGGACATCATTGATGAGATTCAGCCGGATCAGACATTCCCACCACCCGTGAAAGTGAACATGCCGGCGGAGTTGACTGCATATTCCGGTCTATATGGTACGGTAGGTACAACGCTGGATATAAACATCCAAAATGGCGAGATCAAACTGCCTGCCTTACAGGGAGGACTCATCCCGGAGCAAATTTATGTGTACACAGGTGAAGGACAATTTACGAGTCCCGATGGAAGTGTAAAGATTAGTTTCGAGAAAGAAAGCAACGACAAAGTGTACGTTAAAGTGCTGGCAAATATAACGTTACCCGGTCTGGGACAAACGGTGATGAATACTTATGATTATCAGAAATTGGAGCATCAAGCGCTGGATACAGCAACGAAAGAAAAGTGGGCTGCTCGCAACGGTTCGAAATATTACGCACTGGATGAAAAAATAACGTCGATCTTCTATCTGCTTCCTTCGATGCTGATCAAGAACCTGACCGTTGATGCAGAGAACGGCTACGCCAACGGCACACGAGTGGTTGATCCGAACTATGCAGAGAATGTCGCCCAGATTCCTGTGATGAACGGTAGAGATGCCTTCGATCTGCAGCTCTACACGAAGGGTGATACCGAGATTTTGATTCAGGATGGGCAGGAATATATTGCAGAGGATGCCATCGCTCCGATCTTCGCCGGGAAAACAGGAATCACTACCATTCCGGCAAACGGTCAAGCCCGGTGGTATGCGATTGACGCCCGCTCGGCGAACAAATCGTTAACGGTGGATGCTCCGGATCGCGGAGGTTATGCCGTTTATAACGCCGAAGGGGAAGTAGTTCACTTTTCCGTGGCAACCCATCAACAAACAACACAGCTTCCGGAAGGTGGTTTTATCGTTTTTGGCGGTGAAGCCGGAGATGTCTTCAACATCCATCTGAAATAAATGGAATGGATTAAACAATAAAGAGGAATTTTCATGAAGCGGCGACTTACTTCCGAAATTCAATCGGCTGGAGGTCGCCGAGTTTGTTTGGTCATCTGATCTAAAGATCTTAATCAATATCTGCAATAACCCATCGAGCTGAATCCCCCTCTTCTTTCTTTTTCCAAAAAACCATGGTGCTGCTGTATTCTTCGTCGTTCTCCTTCAGCTCAGTAACCATTACAACTGCCTGATAAAGCTTCTTTTGTTCTTGTATGGTAATGTCACTCATGGAGGTAACCTTCCGAACTTTGAGTGTTCCCATACCCGATATTGGCGCTTGAGGATCAATAAGGCTCATATACCCCTTTTCATCCTCTTCCCATATATAATGCAGGCGGGCATTCATTAATTTGACGATCTCCAGCTCGTCCCCTGTATAATTCGTTTCATCAAGGTAAACCGGCGGGATGTCTTCAGCTTCCTTGGCTTTTGTTAGTTCTTCTTCCTTTTGCTTGTTTTCCTCTTCAGTCACACTTTCCGTTACTGGAATCGTTGGCTTCTGTACCTCTTCACGGGTTGTTTTATCTTGACAAGCGATTAATAATGCAAATAATCCAAGCATAGCGGTAAGCTTTTTCAAGATCCCATCCCTCGCATTCTTTATTCGTGAGGTGCTTCATCATCTCCGGATGTTCCTACCCCCATTGACAACTCACTAACTAGTACTCAAGTTTTAGCGAGGTCCAAAGAAAAATAACCAATATAGCTGAAGGAATCGTGATGCCCATGATCAATGCGATATAGGGTAACGGTGTTTTTAGATAATTTTTAAATTCCCTATACTTCTCCTTGCTTTTTATCTTTGAATGGGTTTGCCTCTTAATACCTTCTACTATTTTTACGATTTCCTTTTCATCTAATTCTCGAATATCTTCCCACAATTTTATATACGTGTCTTCGTAGTTTTTATTGTAATTAATTGTTCATATCATGATCACTCCCAACATTTATATGGCGTATAGCGTTTATGTTTCGAATGAACAATATTATTTTAGGAGGAATCAAGATGAAGCGACTAATTTCTCTGTTGTTGATGTTAACTTTAGTTGTCGGTGCAGCGTCCGTTGCATCTGCTAAGGCCCCCTCTTTAAATGACCTCTCTTTTAAAGAGCGCGCGGCGTACATGTATAGTGATTCAATAAAAAAATCCGTATTAAATGTCTCGAAAAGCGGTAAGTTAACCACCACGACCTATAACTCCATTTATATTCCAGTAAAGGATGTCTTTAAAGCATCCGGAGTAAAGATGATGTGGGATGGAAAGAACAAAATAACTAAAATTATAAATCGAGGACAAGAACTCATTCTTAATTTCTCTGGAAAGGAAATCACGGCGAGTGAGAACCAAGTCGTTCTCCCTGAAGATTGGGTACAATTGAACGATGGAGTCTCGACTATTAATGCATTTGTCTTAGCGTACATCTTTGAAGAATATGCCGATGATTCGGATCAAGAAAGACTGGACTGGGCAGAGAAACTTGAATTTTTGGATATCAAACAAACGACGGGGATCCCAGGGGTCGATCGATATATGCATGTATTTGTTGAGTTTAACGATTAGAAGGACCATCGTTCATTGAACACTCCCACCACTTAGCCTTCGCTTGAAGTGGGGGATTCTTGGGTCATCGAACCTCTTGGTTCGAAGTGGACCAAGCGATCCCTGTGGTTCCCACAGTTCTCGGGCGATATGACGATCGATATGGCAACATCCTTAATGTTTCGGGCTGCATTGACATCCCGATCATGGAGGGTCTGGCAGGATGAGCACACCCATTGCCGTACCGAAAGATCTTTAACCCCTCGGTGTAGTGCTCCGCATACATGGCAGGTTTGACTTGTCGGAGCGAACGTATCCGCAATCTTGAGGGTGCGCCCGTACCATTCCGCTTTATACGTGAGCTGCCTTCTGAACTCACTCCAGGATGCATCGGCGATCCATTTGGCCAGCTTGTGATTCTTAAGCATGTTTGAAACTTTTAAGTCCTCGATACTGATCGTTTGGTTTTCACGAATCAGCTTGGTGGACAGCTTGTGCAAAAAGTCATGGCGGATATTCACCATTCTCTCGTGGATCAGGGCGACCTTCCGTTTGGCTTTTTGCCAATTAGAACCGTCTTTCGTACGCCGGGCCAGCCTCCGCTGCCAGCTCGCCAACTTCTTTTCATACCGGCTCCAGGCTTTCGGATGAGTATCCCGCATACCCTCGGAGGATACCGCAAACGTTTTAAGTCCCAGATCGATCCCTACCGACTTCTCATTATCCGGTAAGGGCTCTATCTCCACTTCACAGATGAGGGAAACAAAATACTTCCCCGCGGCATTTCGCCGTACCGTAGCCGAGAGAATGCGTCCTTCACAGAGGCGAGAGTTTGCAAACCGCAGCCACCCCAGCTTGGGGAGCTTCAGCCTATTTCCATTCACAGCGATATTTCCATTCGTATATCGGGTCGTGTAGCTTTGTACCGGATGTTTACGGTTTTTGAAACGCGGAGCCTGCGTCTGCTTCTTGAAAAAACGATCAAAGCTATCGGCTACATGCCGAACAGCCGATTGTAGAGCGATACTATCCGTTTTTTTCAACCAAGGATGTTCTTGCTTTAGATCTGGAAGCTGCGTGGCACAAGCATGGTACGACAAGCCCTTACCCGTGGCGGCAAACGTATCCTTCCATTGTCCCAGAAAATGGTTGAATACAAAACGGCAACATCCAAACATCTGATGGATTAGCTGCTGCTGTGCACGATTGGGGTAGATCCGATACTTGTATGCTTTATGGAAGAGCATGCCATACACCTCCGTTCCTTGCAGTTATTATAGCACATATGTTCGGTTCTGAATACCAAAAGATGGCGATTCATCCCCCACCTAAAGCTGACGCTTTTGAGGAGGGAGTCTTCTCGCCTTCAACGATAAAGCACTTTTAAATTCTTACATCTAAAACCTCTCCCTGTGTTGTTGGGAGAGGTTTTAGCATGTTTAGAATGAAATCATGTTGACCGAAACCACCCGTTTCCGTTCAAGCTTATAGGAGAACTACATTACTTTTCCATCGGGAGTGGCGTAAAGAGCAGATTGACCGGCAGGTTGCTTCCTGGCGCGGCAGAGAACAGAATCGTTACGCTTTCTCCAGAGGATCCTGTGCGGTAGAGAACGCTTTGTTCACTCGACGTGTTGACGGAAGTGCTGTTTTCAGCAATCTGCACAACCTGTCCGTTCACAAGAGCTACTCCAAAATATTTTCCTCCGCGAGGGTTAAAAGAGATTAGCGTACGCGGAGCGACATTGTTCAATGTGATTTTGTACAATACGCCAAAGTTGCCCGCATTGGATGCGTCTATGTAGGCCATTGGATCTTTTCCGACCAGATTCGGATCGCTCGCATTGTCGCCAAGCGGCAGGCGGGCTGGTTTGTCTCCCAATGGCTGATCGTACGTAATGATGCGAGTAGCATTCGGGTACGTTCCGCGGTTGTGCACGCCGTCACGATCAAGCACAGGCAGCATCGGCAGGGCTTCGAACGGATCTTTATTTTCTTCGACCATGATCACGTTATAGTCCAGTGGATAATCGCTGAATGCGTCCGAATAAAGTGAGATCACTTGTCCTTGTTTCATCGGAGTTTTATTGAGCTCGGTCAAAATCAGTTTGCTTTCTCCAGGTTGAATATACTCTTTCTTTTGATCGGACCCAGTCTGAATCGACTTGAACCATTTATCGATAGACAATTTCCCGGCTACGGTAGCATATGGAGTAGGTCCCGCAAAGCCCATATTTTGTTGTTCGAATACTGCCGGATATGGATTGTTATTCGTTGCGATAACATACATTTTTACTCTTTTGCCTGTATTGTTCACATGGTGAATCATGAAACGGGTCTGCCCCGTAGATGATTCTTTATATACTATGCCTTCCGTATTCACCGTTTCCGGGCTGTTGCTGCGGATCAGCAGGCTTGGCTCATCGGTGTACGTATAAGGCACTTTTTCCATAGAATGCACTTCCCCGCCGTTGAAGGCAAATTTCTGTCCGACCGGGGTGAAGAGTAAATTGAAATCGGATTGAGTATACAACGTCTCATCGGTTATGGTGATGACTTTGCTGTACGTGTCGGTTGCACCGTGTTTGTCCGTAACGGTAATGGTCACCGTTTTGGGACCCGGAACAAAGAATGCTAATGAGTTGTTCTCCCATTCCACTTCGTTGATAGCATTTTCATCATCCGTGCTTTGGTCGATATACGTGATTTTTTCACCCATCTTGTACTGTTCCTTGTCCGTCGTGAACATGGCTACTGGAGGAAGATTAGGCTTCAGAACTTCAATCGTCATCGAGTAGGGATCGCTCCATTGGCCGTTGGAATCCTGAACCTGATATGAAATCGTATATGTACCCGCCTGATCAAACGATTCCTGACGACCTGTCCAGCGTTCATCAACGATCTTCAGTCCATTTGGAGAACGATAAGAAGTTACATAGTCCACCTGATCGCCCGCAACAATTTCCTTTTGGGAAATCGTAAAACTTGCAACTGGTTTCGTATTTAGATTCAGCACAACCGTTTTAGCCGACTGATTCACTTTGTAAGTGATGTTCAGAGCTTGGGTAATCGAAGTTAACGGCACCATGAACGTATTTTTTTGCTGGTAAGCAGGGCCTTTCATCGTTCTGGACTCGCCATTCACGGTATAGACCTTGCTGTTGGTTTTGAATCGGAGCTCGTTATCACCACTGATGATGATCGTTTCCTTCGTTTTGCTGTCGTATTTGACCCCATATCCCACACGATCCACCAGTGCACGAATCGCAACATAGGATACACCGTTTTTTACAGTCATCGGCTGGCCAGCAAGATACGTTTTCCCGTCCTGCTCCATTTTGTTGCTATTCATGTACAAAGTCAGATCTCCGCCCGATGTTCCAGCAGCCTTTCCATTTGTAGCAGGCTGCTCGACTTGAGCAGGGGGCGCTTTCGTGTCGTCATCCTTTGAAGCTTCCGCAGCTCCTTCCTGCCCTGTGGAACTCTCCCCGGTTTGGTTCGTCGTTGTTTCTTCGCCAGTGGCAGTCGGGGTCGTATTGGTTGCAGGCGTAGTCCCCGTGTCTGTTAGTGTGGAAGCTTCCGTTCCTTTCTCAGTAGATGGAGCACTGGAGGATGCGTTGCTGCTTTTTGTCACCACTTCACTCTCGGCAAGCGGCTGCTCTTGCTTTATGACCTCCACCGATTCTACGTTGGCGGACTGCAAAGCTTCAACGTCGGCTTGACCCACCGATTGCGCATTCACCGAACCAACTGCAAATGCTTGAATAACAGCTAAAGCGGTAAAAATGGACATGTTCTTTTTCAGATTCATTTCTTGTCTTCGGCTCCTTCTGCTCACATGCAAATTTCATTCTTTCGAAAGTCATACTATTAAACGCCTGACTCCAAGGAAAAGTTACATAATATTTTGTATATTTTGGATCTATATAACCGCAATAATAAATCCCACCAGGCCACTACGAGTGCAGCACCATCTTCCGATCGCTGTTATCCCCAGATTTTTTTCATATTCCCTTTTTCAAAGGGAAAATCCGGTGATAAGCCTATGCTTCCGAAGCAGCTTTCTTTCAGAAAGCTTTTAGACCGCTTCGCTCCTTCAGATTGGTTCTGCCTCTCCATTAACGTGTGGATGTTTTTTGCGGTTTATATAACTTTGAAATTATACAGTTACACCAGGTGCCGTATATATTTATATTATCTATTAAATCCCCTATATTTTTCTCTTTAATAAAACAACTTCAAGTTATAATGTAAACAAATCCAATTATTGCATTAAAAAAAGAGATCCCTTTCTAAACAAGGAGGTGATACATATTATGAGCAGATCAATAAGGAAATGGCTTGCGTTTCTTGGCACGATTATGTTTGCTTCAGGTTTAGCCTTCATTATTATTGAAGAATTCGCTCCATACAAAACAATAGGTATCATTTTAATGGTTATTGGCATTGTAATCATTCTTATATCCAATTTCTATAAAGAAAAAAGAAGCCAGGACTGAGCTTGGCCTCTAATATCAAGGATCCTGCTCTTATGAGTGAGATTCTCCCCCCATTAGTTTTGTTTTTACGAAAACAGCTTAAAGACACTTTCAGTTTTTGGATTTCATGACAACTTCATATACGTTGGTGATTAATAGCAGTAACAGTCCTGGATACAATGTAAAGTACAGACTCTCTTTAGACAAAATTCCCATTGGAACAAGGGTTCCACAAATCATTAATATATAAGCGACAATTTTTAAAAATTTGGACATGACAAGTCCTCCATTCTCCAATTAAGCGAAGTCCGTGCGTTAAAATCCCACCTCCATACGTTTGGCAAATAACGCCAATGGATATTCCTTTTGGGAGATCACATTTTCCGTAATCTGTTTAATGACCTCTTTATCGCGCAGCTCCAGTAAATCTGGATCCAACAGGTCCGAAGGCTCGATCCACTTCGCATCAATGATCTCAGTTGCATTTAATTGGAGAGAACCACCGATGATTTTGCCAATAAAATGAAATAAAATCACCTGATGATTGGTACTGCTAATGAAATTATAAACACCTGTAGTGGCTGTAAGTTGGACATCGTAGCCGGTTTCTTCTTTTGCTTCTCTACATGCTGCCTCCAGAATATCTTCGCCATGCTCGATTCTCCCTGACGGAAAGTTCCAGGTATTTTTAACAGATGCTTTATTTTCTTGGATCATAAGAACCTGATCTTCATGTCGTATCGAAACACTCACAACCAACACAATTCCGTTTTGCGTCACGTTAAAAAACCTCCATAGTTAGAAATGAACACTATCACCAGTAGAACATATGTTCCGTTGGTTGTAAATGACTAAACTAGCACTCGTAAAGTAGCGGTTCGCTACTGCAGCGTCCCCTTCCTCATAAAAAAAGAAGCAAGTCTATAAGACCCGCTTCCCTTTAAATTCTTTTTGTTTTGACTACTTGCCCCTGTGCTTCTTCTTCGCCTTTTGAACTCTAAGCTGATATTTTCTTTCATTTTCTTCTAGAATTTGTTGGCGATTCTGCACTTTTCGCTGCAGTTTTCTGGATTCAAGGTCCAGCTTGATCGCTTCCTGAGCATGGCTGGATAAACCTCGTTGAGCAATCTCCTTAGAAGCCTGGCGAGCAAGTCTTTTCGGATTTACTCGGGTGCTTTTACGTCGTTTCGTATCCGTTCCTACCTTCGTAAGGCTCATCAATTCCATCATGTTCTTGCCAACGAACTCTAATATTTCCGAATCCCTCGGCTCGTTCCCGAAAATATGACGACAAGCTTTCAGACGTCCCTGCTCTTCCTGCTCAACCACACCAATCCAGTACTTACAACTTTCATCAAACAATACGGTAAGCTTCATACTTACTCCCCCTCAATTCATGCTGGAGTGATGGACATCCCGAGGGGGGAAGGTCACTGACACCAGGGCTATCCCAGTGCGACCGGACTACCAACCGATCTGTGTTTCTACACTCCTGTTAAAGTTATATCACATTTATCACCTTTGGTGAACCCTCCACGAATTGGCCCTTTAGTTGAAGAAGATTCGCTTCTGATGCTGAGGTAGAGTATAGTAGGAGTGGTTGAGAATATATTCCAGGAGGCCACAGCCATGTCAAAGGAAATCTGGATTAACCTGCCCGTCAAAGATGTTGAACGATCAACTGCCTTTTTCAATGAAATTGGATTTCATGCGGTTAGCGTTGGTAACGAGAGAGCCCAGCTTGTTATAGGCCAAACAACGATCCTGCTGTTCCCGGATGCAGCCTTTGAGAAATTTACAGGTTCAAAAACCGCAGATACTTCACATAGCGCAGAAGTGATATTTTCCATCGGCGCTGAAAGCAGAGAAGAAGTAGATGCCTTTATTCAAAACGTAGAGATTGCCGGGGGAAGCATCTTTGGCAGGCCGAGCGAAATTGACGGCTGGATGTATGGCGCGGGATTTGCCGACCTGGACGGCCACCGCTGGAACCTGCTGTACATGGATGAGCGTAAAATGCCGAAACGATAATATTGAAACGCCGGTAACCTGCTTAAGGGCACCGGCGTTTTATACTCCTTATCATTTCAATGCTGTAATTCAAATCAAAAACGTTGCTTATACCGGAAAAAACATAGACTTTGTGTGATGGATTAGTGCGGTTTCCTGGCTTATAGTTTTGACTGTTAATCAACGTTTGTCAGCAATCGGTAAATGACCGTCGCCGCTTGTGCGCGTGTGGTCTGACCGTTAGGGTCAAAGCGGCCATCCGCCATTCCGGCAATCAAACCGCCTTTTCGCACAGCTTCCACTGCTGCTAAAGACTCTGCCGAAAGATGCTCCAGATCGGCAAACGCCGCAGAAACTTCTCCTTCTCCGGTCGGTAACGCAACTTCCAAGCTGCTTGCAAGGCGATAAATCATGACCGCCATCTCTTCGCGCGTAATCGGTTCATGGACGCCAAAAGAGCCATCCGCTTTCCCTTTGACGATCCCGAGCTTTTGCGCACTAGCGATTGCGTCGCTATACCAGGCCCCTTCTTTAATATCGCTGAAGGTGGGAATTGCTGTTTCATCCAGCAGATCAAAGGTGTTCATCAACATGTTCAGGAACTCTGCCCGGGTTACTTGAGCCGCAGGATTGAAATGGCCTGCTTCCGTTCCCTGAATGGCTCCTCTGGCTGCAAGTGCTTCAATCGCCTCCACGGCCCAACTCACGTTGGTCAGATCGTTGAAGGCAACATTCACGCCAAGGACGCCAAACATACCGTTCTGTCGCATGTTGAACTCAAACATTTTTGACGTTTCATCATATTTTCCGCCAACCACAGCTTGGGCCGCTCCCGCATCGTTCAACGTAAAGGCAACCACCTGATGCCCCTTCATCCCTGCCTTCAAAGCATAAGGCATCGCTAACCTGAGTCCTTTACCATTTAACTCTTCCGCGGAGAGGCTTTTGCCGTCTGCATTCAGCGTAATGTTGGCAGCTGCTTCCGCTTCACGGAGTTTTCCTGCAGGTTCAGGCATCTCGGCAGGTTCTACAACTTCTACGATCAGCCCCAGATTATTGATATCCTTATACGTGGTCAGGAATCGATGCGGCACCGTCAATACGGTCGAACCTATTTCGATCCTCATACTCGTTAAGGACTTTGCAGCAATAAGCGCTTTCCACGGGATCTCTGCTTCGACTTGTTTTGCATCCGAGTCCGTTTGGATGACAATGGTTAACTTCCCGCCCTTCATATTTTCCAACGCTGCTTTAATCTCGCTGTCTGTGAGCTGGGCCTTGGCCTTGCCACCCTTGCCGGCAGCTGCTTTCACTTCGATTCTGCCTGGGCTCACCGCACCTGGCGTAGATTCTTTCGGATCCGTAGGCACAGGCGTTGGAACGGGTGCCGGAATTGGAGCCGATGGCGATGGACTTGGTGTCGGTGTCGGAGTGGGCGTTGGTGTTGGCGGCGGCAGCAGCTTTAACCCCTCCATGGCCGAAGCCAGCGCGCCAAGCGCAGCATCGATGTCTGCCTGTGAAGCGGTTCCGCTCGTCAGCCATTGTTCGGCAGATGCTATTTTTTCCGCCAGGTCCTTCCAGCTTGCCGCCGTGTACCGTTCCTGCTTCAACGCTTTTGCCTCGTTCAGCTTCGCTTCCAGCGCCGCTGTATTCACTGGCGGATTTACCGTGACCATGATGACGGTATACGTGTTCGACGTAATCAGGTCAGAAGCTGTTACCGTTACTTTGTATCCCGATTTCAAATCAATTGCCGTCGTAAGCCCATCGGACTCGTACACCGTAAATGTCACACTTGCAGGCACGGTCAGTCCTGCTTTGAGTTCCTCCAACGTCGTCGATTCGGGAACGACAATTTCCTTGGCCAACGGGTCCACCGAACCGCCCGGAATGTTGATCCCGCTAATGATTGCACTGTGTTCCTCTATGGGCTGCAATGCTTCAAAAGCTTCCAACAACGCTTTGTACGCCGAATCGATATCTCCCTCGGTCGAAGCGTCATTGTTGTACACGTCATCGGCCGTCCGCAAAGCCGCCTGCAACGTTTCCCATTGCTCCGGCGTGCCGACATAGTTCTCTTCGTTCACGGAAGGATCGGAAGCAGCATCGATCGCCGCTTTCAGGCGGGACTTATCGTATTTGACATAAATACGGCAGCTTGCTCTCAAGTCGCTTCCTTCCACGCTGCCAAGCACGACAAAATCGGTTGCGATGGACAGCTTGTTTTCCGGGATCTCATCCCACACGACGTTGACCCGCCCTTTCGTCTTGTCCGCATAGGTCACGGTGACTTGGGAAGGCAGTTCAGGCATGACGTTGATGGTCGTATTGACCGAAACCGGCTCTATGGCCGTAATCGCGCCATGGTCCGTTTGAGGTGCTTCTTCTCCCTCAGGTTTGGCCGAGATGGCCCGCCATTCCTTTAACCCGGTGTATACCGAACTGCTTTGATTTTTCATCGTTAAACGCAGTTTGTCGGTCGTAACTTCATTAAAGGTGACTTGGTTGAATTTCCCCTTTTCCATCTTCTTCTCGCTGAGTCCGCTAACAGGAACATACTCGCCCGAGGCTTGATCCCAATACTCGAAGTCGTAATCAGCCGGAACCTGTACGCCGCCACCATCATCATAAAAGTACATGGAGCTGCCGGAGAGGGTCACAGGGCTTTTCCACGTATACTCCACCCAATGACTCTGGCTTGGCGACCCCCAGTTTCCGTATTGGGTTTCGATCTCCTGGTTGCCGATGCTTCCTGGGACCAAAGGGATATATCCGTCATTTACCCCGTTCAAAGATTCCCATGCCGACGTATATGAAGCGCTGGGCGTAGCCAACAGAGCCGCATTGCGGTAACGAAGGCTCTCTTCTGCCAGGCGCAATCGATTCGTCATGGATTGCACTTCTTCAAGCGTGTAGTCATCTTTGGCAAGCAGCTCCTTGGCCTCCACCAGCGCTGCCTGCAGCGTCTGCCAAGAGTCTGGCGTGAAATCGTCGGCATTGCGGACAAGCTTGCCCTGAGGCGATACCCGGTCCGCAAACTTGGCAATAGTCCCGGACAACTCAGCCGTCGCTACGTATACCGTGATAGGCACTTCGACCTTCGTGACGTTGTCTCCGTCGCTGACGCTCAATTCGTAGCGATATTCGCCCACCGCGCCGAATGTGGCATTCAGCGTTGCCTGGTCCAGCGCCTCGACCTGCACTGCATCGGCGTCGCCCGAAACCAGATTCCATGCATACGTCAACCGCCCGCTCGGCAGACCGTCATCTGTAATGATGGGCGCCAGCTTCAACGGGGCTCCTTGCTCCACGGTCACCGGCATGTCCAGCTGTACCTTGGGCGACAGATTTTCCGAAGGGGTTACGTTCAGTTGATTGTTGTAGATCTGAATTTCCTTAATGCCTGTCGAATAGCCCGAGGCATGCGTAAAATGGACTCGGATGGCGGCCGTGTTCACCGCATTGAATTCAACATTGTTGTAATTTGCGGCCACATAGTCCGGATAACGGAATTGCCCCTCTACAGGCTTCCATGTGGTGCCGTCCGCATCCAGGTATTCCACACCGAACGTTTGCGGGGCAGCATACCCGTTGGGCCGCCGATCATTATAGAAGTACACTTTGACGTTATCCACCGTTTGGGTTCCATCGAATTGGAACGTGACCGAATCGGACGGATTCGGCGATCCGCCGAACAACGCCGTATTCGACGTATGGTTCATCGAGGCAATCGTGGACCCGTCTGCCAGTCGGTTCACATTCGAATTACTATGAATATAACTGGATTCCACCGTCGTTCCGGGCGCTGTCGCCAGGTTTACACCGTTGTGCACCACGTCAACGCCGGCTTTATTAAACATGTCCACTGCTTTTTCATTATCTCCAATTGAAGTGTCATCTGCCGAAGCCAGTTGAACAGCGCTGCCCTTTTCATAAATGACATTGGTGTTTGTGTTGTCTCCAACAGCTCCTGGCACGTCACCATCGGGTTTTTCCACCTTGCCCGTCGCCGTATCAAAAATGATATGCGACATTTCATCCGTGGTCATGACACGTTCGCCATTAATGAACAGCGAGTATCCGACAGGGATGTCCTTATAGTATGGATCGCTGTCGCTATACTTGGCCGGGTCCTGCCACACAATGGACAGATTGGCATCATGATAACGTACATTGTCCACGGCGAAATGGTCATACTTGATGCCGAGCGGCCACAGCTCGATTTTATCGTCTGCTCGTGGCTGCAGGCCTGCCATATCCTCCATGACGGAATAATTCATCATGCCCAGCGTATCATGGTGAATCCACGCCCGCACCATCTTGCCGCTTGGATTCGGCGGATTTTCCGGCGTCCAAGGCGTGCCGAAGAAATAATCCTCCAACCAGAAAAACTCGTTGGAATCCAGGTGATCGGTATTGCCCGGTTCAACCGTGTGCAGCCAAGCCCCCCAGTCAAACAACGTTTTGTACGTGTCGCTGTTGATGTTTTCCACCGGGTAATGGCGTAAGGAAGCGCGAATGGTGTTAATGTAGTTCCCGAAGTTGCACCAAGCGAACTGGTCGGTGCCGAATGCGCTTGTCTCTCCTTTCCGGAAGGCCTCCACGCGTTTCATGATACTGTGCTGATCTGCCGTGAAGAACGGGAAAATCGGATAATAGTTCGGATCTCCATAGTCGGACAACTGGGTCAAGTATTTGGATTCATACCCTTGCTCGCCTTCTTTCGGCACCACGCCGAAGTTAAACACAAACATGTTGTTGTCACGCCACGGATTGAATACGTCTTGTTGATTGATAACTTTTTTGTGCAAAAAACTGCCTTCCCCGTTCGTATCGGCCTTGCCGTCGCCGTCAAAATCCGCCTGGTCAAACCACATGTTGTTCAGGATCGCATTTCGAATCCGCTGCGCAACCTCTTCCATACGTTTGGCGTTCGCGTCATCCCCGAGCTGTTCGTACATTTGCTGCGTCGCTACCGCATTCGCATATGCTGTAGAAGAACCGTCCAACCGGGCATAGTTTCCGTTTCCTTTCCAGTGCATGGATACTGTGTCCCCGTCATTGCCGGTAATCGGCCCGTGATTGTAATAAACCAGATCGGGGTTGGTCCCCCGGAAATGATTCAGTGTGCCTGTCACGTCGTTTGCCGAGAAATCGGCGAATTTTTTCAGCACCTTTTCTCCGCCGCCATAAATTTTATAGGCTTCCCAGCCCACTTGCGACGTGTTCTGCATCATATCCCATGTCCAGATATTCGGGCGTCCCGGATTGTTTTTGTAGTTGGCGTTTTCGGAATACTCACCCTGGGCTAACCATGTCCCGTACGCATAAGACGGATCGCGCAGCCACTTCAAATCCTGCAGCACCCAAGGCACGCTGACCGTAATTCCGTTGTTATAACCGAGCACGCCTTCCATGTTCATCGGAAATTGCCAGTCGTTGCCGGGAATGTTGGCTTCCAGCAAATTGAAGCGATTGGACCACCAACGGTAATACAGTACCTTTTTCACGTTTTCGTCCGGAATATCGATATAGGGGATATTTTGCGCCCACCATTCGTTGTACTCCTTTACCTGGTCGCTGAAAGCCTTTTCATTATTACTTGCTTTAAAAGCAGCATACTGCGTTTTCGAGGCCGGGATTTCGTCCGCCAACCACCCCATGACCACCTTCTCGTCCACCGAACCGCCTGCAGGAACCGTAATTTCTTTGACCAAATCATTACCGACAGGCATCATGCCGTCCCCGCTCAAATGCACGTCGACATGGGACATCGCTTCCACGTATTTTTCTCCGGCACGTCCAACCATGATTGGAGCAGCCACCCGTTTGCCGATCAATTCGTCTCCCTCGGTGTCGGTTACGAATGGGGATTTAACGGTCATCGTTAACGTAATTGGCGCATTACCGTTGTTGGTTAACTTCAGCAAAGTAACGGCGCTGTTTGAAGAGGTAATGAATTTACGCTGGTTGATGTCCAGTCCGCCGCTTGTGTAGGTCTGGTCCGCGTGGCTCGGATAATTTTTGCGCGCAGCCTTGTTTTCCACGACGGCTCCTGTAGACAGGGTAATGTTATACATCGTGTCCTTGTTGAGGGTATCCGCATAATGTACCTGTCCGACAAAACCGAGCTGCCGGTTGTCCTGCGTTTTCATATACAGCGCGCTCCCGCGGCTGAACAGCGTGTTGGCACTGCCATCATCGTTGTTGTCGTCCGGGATGACACCCTCGTTTACCAGCAATTGGTCGAGCCAAGGCAGATCGGCATGATCGGCGGCGAATTGGTCAAAATCAAAATTTTCGATCGCCTTCATCATCTGGCCGACGGTGGCTTGGCTGAAATCTACGGGCTCACCCACGATCCGATTATTCTTCCACGCTGCTTCGCCGTAGTCAGTGCCTACGCCTTCATGGACGAAGTCTGTCGTATAATTTGCCGACGCAGGCACGATGCCCGTATTCAAGGTTACGACGGTGGCCAAGGCGGCCACCCACATTTTCGTTGCCCATTTCCTCTTCTTTGTCGCCATTGCTTCGTCTCCTCCTTATTAACCTTTAATTCCCGTCAACGTAATGCCTTCTACGAAATATTTGTTGCCGATCAGGAAAAACACCAGGCAGGGAAGCGTTACGATCAGTGCAAGCGCCATGACCTGCTCATAGTTCGGAATACGCATTCCGTTCACCATGTACAAGCCCATAGGCAAGGTATAATCGGCCTCTGTTTTCAGATAAATCATCGTATAGAAAAATTCGTTCCAGCAGTTGATGAAACTGAACAGCGCAACCACGATCATTGCAGGGCGAATGAGAGGCAGCATGATCCGGTAGTAGATGCGGAAATAACCCGCGCCGTCGATTTTGGCCGCCTCGCTCAGCTCAGCAGGAATCGTCATGAAAAATTGTCTTAGCAGGAAAACGAAATATGCATTGCCTCCTGCGCAAAAAAAAGCCGGAATAATCAGCGCTGGTTTGCCCGCAAGCCCAAGCGACGTATATAACGAAAATTGCGGCAGCAATGTAACCGCGCTAGGCAGCATCATGCTGCTGATGACGAGTACAAACCAGGTGCCGCGCATCGGGAAACGCAGTTTGGCAAACGCGTAAGCGGCAAAGCTGGTGGTAATAACGGTGCCAATGACATAAGGAACGACGATGGAAACCGAATTCCACAGCTGCCGCCAGAACTGAATCCGTTCAAGCCCCAGCCTGAAGTTATCCAATCCAAGCTCCTTCGGAAAAAATACGGGCGGCCTGGCCAAAATTTCCGAATGGCTGACCATTGCGCCGCGTAACAGCCAGTACAACGGAAAAGCAAAAATCAACGCAAGCAGGCAGGACAGCAAAATCAACCCGATATGAAACACTTTTCTTCGGTTTTTCGCCTGCTTGATGCTTGTGTATTTCATCGCTGCAGGTACCGTCGCCATTATCTCACCCACTTTCGTTTGCCCATGGCATCATCACGTTTCAGCGCGCCTTGAAAGTAAAACAACACGCCTGTAATGACCAAGGTGATCAGGAATACGATCCACGCTTCGGCTGATGCCAATCCGCGCATGCCCACTTGCACAAAGGAGTGGTCGTAGATCATGACGTTGATAAAGTACGTCATCCGATCGGGCGCACCGTTTCTCGACAGCACCACGCTCTGGGTGTAAATTTGGATCGACGTCATCATACACATGATGAGTTGAAAGAAGAGGACAGGTTTAATCGTAGGGTAAGTCACCTTAAGAAACTTGTGCCAGGCGTTGCCTCCGTCCATCTCTACGGCCTCCAGCAGTTCTCCGGGAACGTCCTGCAGCGTGGCAATAAATACAACGATCGTCCCGCCGCATGTCCACAGGCTCATGATAAACAAGGTGTAGAAAATCCGCAGCGGATCGTTGAGAAAATCCAAAGGCGCGATACCCAACTGCAGTAAAATCCAGTTAACCAGTCCGCCTTTGGCCTGATTTTGCAGCAGCATCTGCCATACGATCGTTGTCGCCAGCATCGGCACGACCGATGGCAGGAAGAAGATGGCCCGCAGCAAATTTCTCCCGATAAACTTGCGGTTTAGCAGCAGGGCAACGATCAGGCAAAACACGATAACAAGCGCCACGTTGACAAAGGCGTAAACGAGCGTAACCGTAATCGACTTTTTGAATTCGGAGCTGGGGTTGCTGAAAATATACCTGAAGTTGTCCAGCCCGATCCATTCCATGACTTGGCTGCCGCCCATCATCGTAATTTTGTGAAAACTGTAATATAAACTGGCGAGCATCGGGTACATCGTCAGCACCAAAAATCCGATAATGGCAGGAGCGGCGAAGAGATATCCGGCAAAGGCCTCTTTGGTGGCACCTTTGGCAAATCTTCTGGCAGGGATGGATTCCGAACCGATTTTGCGTTCTGGATTCATAAGCATAGCCTCTCTTTTCAAATTCAAACTTCAGACATTCCCGGCGTTAAGATACCTTGCCGCTTTCCCACAGCGACTTAATGGCCGGCATAATCGCATCGTAAATCTCCTGAACGCTTTTCTGGCCGGATAACGCCTGGTCGATCGATTTTTCGTATTCCGTGTTCATTTTCAGGTAAGCCGGAACGTAGTACGCGGGCCATTGCACGATGGCATCCTTGGTCGTGGCGTAGCTGAGAATCGTTTCCTTTGCGCTTGCCGGCAGATCAGCCGTCCATTTGTCGATCAGAGCAGGGTCCGTGTACCAGTCCGCCTGATTCGGCAGCCATGCGCCGCTTTTCAGCAAGTCCAGGCTATTTTCCGGGTTGACCATATAAGCATAGAATTTTTTGGCTTCTTCGATATGTTTGGAGGTATTGTACACAACCAGCGGGGCACCGGCATTCATCGTTACCGCTTTCTCCATTTTCGGAAGCACGCCTACGCCGATATCTTCATTGCCCTTGATGTTTGCCAAATCCCATGATCCGCTGACGGCCATGGCATATCCTCCGCTTAACGCATCTACGGCCGAGCCGATTCCGGAACTCCAGGTATAGCTGAAAGCAGAAGCAACCTTGTCCTTGTTCACGAGATCAGCCAGCTTCTGAATACCTTCCGCCGTTTTGGGTGAATCCCACTGGAACTCTTTCCCATCCGGCGATACGATGCCCCCTCCATTCGCGTTCGCTGCCCAGAAATGGTGAAATTCACGCCCTGCGGTAAAACCAAGCCCGTAGTTTTCAGTCATGGCCGCGTCGAAACCGGCATCGGCGGCCGTCTTACCACTTGAATCCTTGGTCAGCTTCTTGGCATTGGCGACAAACGTATCCCAATCCCATGCGTCTTCAACCTTGGTAGGTGGATAAGGGACGCCGGCTTCATCAAACTTCGATTTGCTGTAGAACAGCAGCTCCATCTGGTTGGACAATCCGACGCCGATTACTTTCTGTTCCGGAGAATGGATGGTGATTGCGGGAAGTTTCTCCGGAATGCTTCCATCTGCAAGCAGGTCGGAAATGTCCTCCAATATGCCCATCTCATTATACTTTTGAATGTCCGCTTCCCCCATGTAACTGATGTCCGGCAGTTCGCCGGATTGCATTCTCGTCTGGATGAAGGTGTCGAATGTGCCGTCCGCGGGCAATACCTGCGCATTGATCTTCACCCCGGTGTCCGCCGTGTATTTCTCTGCAGCAGATTCCACCAGTTGCTTCTGTACATCATCCCCCCAATACAGCAGCTCTAGGGTAATGCCAGTGGCGGACGTGTCACCGCTGCCTGATGTCGCATTATTGGCACTGCCGGACGTGTCCGAATTGCCGGAACAGCCTGCCAGCGTGGAGAAAGCCAAGGTTAATGCGAGAGACAGAATCAACTTGCGCTTACCAAACCTCATGATTGTTTCCTCCCTTTTTCAAAGCTATTTATTTCAAGCCAAACGAATTTAATCGTTTAACTTAAAAACAATGGTCAATTAATATCCGAGTGATTATTACATGGCTAAACGTTGGCGGACCTGTACTTTCCCTGTTATATAGATTGAACCGGAAATTTACACGATAACGAAGAGGGCAGAAAGAATCTGGAGAAGCGAAGCGGTCTAAAAGCTTTCTGAAAGAAAGCTGCTTCGGAAGCATAGGCTTATCACCGGATTTTCCCCTTGAACAAGGGGATCAAAGAAATCTGGGGATAACAGCGATCGGAAGATGGTTCTGACCGCGTAGTGTCTCTGTGTAAAAATCATTGGTTCAACCTATATAGACCGAAAGGACGAAGCCATGCTGGAGGACCGGTCATAAGCAGGCGCAGAACTTTCCTTGTTCCAGGCGAATGCTCTGCAGCAACGTTCCCTGTGGAGCCCGAAACTCCAAGCGTTCTTCACGGAACACGTATCTGGACGGATATGCCGCATAACTTGTCACGGTCCACCCGTCATGCTCTTCAGTCAAGAATCCGTTGACACACCTTAATGTGCCGTTTCCATCCCGATAGAGATACGTCGTAGTTCCAAACCCGAGCAAATAAGCCGCTAACTCTTCGCCCATATCCCAGTCATCCCCCGAAACGTCGGAGAACAAAGCGGCAAACAGCGGATCGTCTGCTCCCACAAACACCGATTGTCCGAATCGATTGCGCGACAGCTCCGGCATGTTCAAATTGGGCGCAGCCACACTATACGTCGATGCGGCTTCACCCGGCTTCAGCCGTCGCGGCGTGGATCTTACATTCCAGTCATAACAATGAAAGATCGCCATGGTAGAGCGATAAGCGGCTTCCAGATATTCAGGATCGCCCAGATGTTCATAGGCAGCCAATGCCGATGACGCCGCAAGTCCGCCCCACAAGGAATGAATCATCGGGGACAACGCTTCCCACCAGCGGTCCGGATTCTGCAGCCGATAGTCGTTGCTGAACCCGATATTGGCCAGAATAAGCTGGCCATATTGTGCAGCTTCGTCGGTTAGCCCAAGGAAACATAACGCCATGCACGTCGGGCCAAATCCGGCATTATCGTAAAAGTGCTCCGTGACCGCCCCGCCATAGTGCCGAACGCCGATTTCCATGTCCCGACCGAAGCGATCCCACAGCTGTCGCAGCCGTTCGTGCAATTCACCATATCCCTTATCTTCCAACTCCTGCAGCAGTTCTCGTATGTAAAGAATGAATACACCATTTAGACGCGACTCGTCCTTCTCCCGCTGACCGGAATGGCAATCCGGATCAAGCCGCATGCACATCACTTCGGCGGCCCATTGCAAATACTCGGAAGGAGAATGCAGATGGAGCAGCCCTGCTTCCATCCGCGATAACAGATAAAAGACGTGCGCAATATAATCGAAATCATACATGCGGTAAAAGCTGCCGTACAATGGTCGCGGCCGGGACAAATCGCCGTCCATGAACCAGTGTACCTTCATATCCAGCACCGCCGCCGCTTCCGCCTTCGCCACCTGCTCGGGAACAGGCGTAGTCATCCTATTTTTCATCAGCAAAAATGCCAATTTGCCCAGCGATTCCCCCTGGTTGGACAACGGACGGAACGCGTGGGGTCGAAGGGCGGTCTCCGCTCCTTCATAGCTGTTGGCCGCCAGCCATTCTGCCCGCTTTTCGAGCAATGCATGGACCGGTTCAAGCACATTCCAAACCAGCACATCACGTCGTCCGTCCCGGAGCACCAATTCCAGCTTGCGTTCTCCCGGCTCGTCAGCAGGCAGGATGACTATGAACTCCCGTTCAATGCCGTGATTGTTGTTACGGCCGAAAGCCTGGTCTGTAGACGTTGGCTTTTCCGAAGGGATCACGCGTGTCGTGATTTCCTGCTCCACGATGTCACTCGTGGTTCGAAGCGCACTATATAGCTTTAACGTGCCTATTTCCAGCCCTGCTGGCAGACTGAACGAGGCCTTGAATTGACCTCCTTCAGGCACTACGGGTGTATAGCTCCATCGCGGATGTCCAAGGGTTTCGCCTTGACGATAGAAATCCGCCTCGTTTTGGAATGACACAAACGCATACTCCCAGCTTTCCGTTTGTCCAGGCGTTAACACCAAAGGATTGTAAGCGTCTCCATATATCCAATCGGCAGCTGCCGATTCCTTCAATGAAGTGCCATCCTCCACCAAAGAGAGCCTGTGGTACAACAACCCGTCCAAAGATGGCGAAACCTGTTCGAGAAAGCGATTGCAATATCGGCAATGAGAACCCATGGCTGACGTCGTTCCTCTGAGTGTGTAAATTCCCAAATGAGGTCCTTCGTTGCTTCGCCGCACGGCGGCAAATTTGGCGAAGCTCCCGCCGAGATGCGTAAATACGGCACAGGATTCATGCATGTTGCGATACACATCCTGCGTTCGAAACATGATGTAGGCGAGAGAAAACCAAACATGCAGCCCTTGAACTTCAATACTCTCATCCGATTCATTCGTCAGATCAATCCCCCAACGCAGCCGATCCTCTTCGAGCGAATATGATAACAAGATTTTGACCGGTAAATCTCTGAACTCCACGGTAGCATATTGCGAATTATGTTTCGTTACCTTAGGCACAAACGACGAACTTTGGACGTTCCTCCCGTTCAACCGCAAGCTCCATTCCCCAAAAAGCTTGTCCTCATCCTCTTGAAATCCAACCTCTCGCAAATAACGAGGATCGACTACCCAATTCATCGTATGGGGATCATCTTTCATCACCAAGGAATGAACGGTTCCACGCTCTCCCAATTCGATCTTCAACCTATCATTGCTGAGAGTCGTCATTCAAATCACCCTTTCATCGATCAGAAATGAAGTTAAACGTTTAAATTATCTTCAATAAAGAGAAACGCCAATTCGTCTATGATATGACGCGATCGGTTTCTCAAGTACAATAGCGGAGTTTTCACCTGCGGTTTGCCCTATGTATTGAAACTATTCTACTCCGATCCAGCCTTTACGCTTTCAAACTCCGAACGGAATCACGCTCGATCAAGCGGCATTCCGGCATGGCAAGGTCTTGAACGTCTTCCCCTTGAATTAGACGGTAGAGCGTTTCACTTGCCAAATATCCCATCTCATGAAGCGGCAAACTCATCGTTGTCAGGCGCGGGCTGAGATAATCGCTAAACTCCCTGTCATCAAAACCAACTACCGAAATGTCATCAGGAACGCTGACTCCCTTCTCCTTTGCAGCCTGAAGCACCCCGACGCCCATAACGTCGTTCATCGACAGAATGGCTGTCGGCGGATCGGGCATGTCCAGCAGCTCATTAGCCAACCGATAGCCTGAATCCCGTTCCCAATCCCCCATCTTAATCAAGGTCGGGTCAAACGGCAGTTCAAACTCGGTAACGGCTTTGTAATAACCGTTTAATCGCCGCCTGGAAGGAATCGAATCCATCAAACCGCTAATGATTGCGATGCGACTGTGACCTTGTTGAACCAGGTATGACATCGCTTCATAGGAAGCCTGCTCATCATTATACTGGATTGATATGTCGTCTTGTGTGTACCCGTAAGTATATACGATCGGTTTGCCCTCAACATTGATCAGCCCTGTCAAGTCACGAGTGTGCACGCCGATATAGATGATGCCGTCCACCTGTTTACCAAGCAGCTCGGATACGGCATTGGCTGCATACTTGCGGTACGCTTCGACATCGTGAAAATGACGGCCAATTCGCTTGTCGAGCCTAAGGTTGACGAGCAGAATATGGAGGTCGTGGCGGTCCCCGAAATCGTTAATGCCATCGATAATGTCCGGCGCATTAAATACGGTCACATCCTCCGCAATGACACCGATGGTGTTCGTTCGGTTGCGTTTGAGACTTTTAGCAATCTCGTTCGGTTTGTAATTCAAAGCTTCGATGGCCTCCATGACCCGTCTGCGCGTTTCCGGACGAACATTCCGAGTTCCGTTAAGCACATAGGAGACGGTGGCAATCGAAACATTTGCCCTAAGAGCGATGTCCTTTATGCTGGTTTTTCTCATAGGTCTCTCCTGTCTAAGCATACGAACCATCGTTCATCAGCTGTTTAAACGTTTAGATTTTTGAGTTGATAGGTGAATCTTACCTTACAATCTCCGATTTTGCAATCGTTATTTTGGATTTTAATTCCACTTTTTTTCCCCTCACTAGCATGAGTTAAAAAAAGTTGTGCAACTTATAAAACAAAAAAAGAGTGCATAGCCGATCATAATGTTCAGTAAAAAGAGTGTGGTTGGAGCATAATATTAACTTTTAAGCAGCGTGTTCCGAACTTACAAAAAATATCAGATTAAGGAGTTATATTAATAATGAAACAAAAACTATATTCTTATTGTTTAAAAGGAGATATCAATAAAGCTTATGAATATCTCCTAAGCCTTGATCATAATACAGGTTTGGAAAAGCTTAAAAATAAATACGCCAACCGTTTTTTTGCTGAAAAACCAGTATTTCGATATAAAACAAAAGATGCATGGATTAGAAGTGTTATTAGAGCATATTACGAATACTTTAGATCCGTCTTAACCAATAGAAAACGCAAAGAGGAAGCAGAACAGATCTTAGCGGAATCCCTAATAGAGTTGTTACCAGACGGATACGAAACTACAGATGACCTAAATTCTATTGAAGAAAAATTATCTAAAGCGTTTAACTCGAGAGGTTTTTACTTCCAAGGAGGAATTACCCCGCCCTTTAGGGGGCCATATATATGGAGAAAACAAGAGAAGGTCGAGTATGAAGTCACCCTTCCAGAGAAATCCAAAAAGATTGATGTATATTTTATGTCCGATTTTATTATGCAGAGCTGGCTGCATTTCGCTACCTTTGGAGGGAGAGCTGCAGGAGGATGGGCATCTGAAAATGCCTTATATTGTGTAAAAGACAGGTATGAAAAAGTAATAAATAAGCCCGATTTTTTATATTCATACCTTGCTCATGAAGCGCAGCATTTAGCGGATTATGAAGACTTCCCATGTCTTCTTCCTGTCGATCTGGAATATCGAGCCAAATTGGTAGAATTAATTTACCATCCTTTAAATAATAAAGTGTTAATGAAAAAGTTTTTATCCGATGCTGATCATAACAGAGAGAATCCTCATCCATATTCAAGCTATGTAATTTGTTCCAATTTGTCCAAGAAAATATATGATCAGGATTATGTGCCTGATCCTGAAAAATGGAGGAAAGTCGACTTTAACATACTTAGCAGCTCAGCTGAAGAGCTGTTTCATAAACACACCACATTATTAACCAATGAAGGTAAAGAAAACGTAGAGAGTGTTATTTAAAAATCACTTAAAAAGTCAGTTCCTTACGTACAGGAATTGACTTTTTAAGTTAAAGTCTAGCTTAGCAAAGCATGAGCCCGGTATAATACCGAGCTCGTGGCCAACCGGCTGCATCCAATTTATTGGTCTGACTTTCAAGTGGGTACTTTATTGCATCCGTTGGCTGCATTCTAGTTTTAGGAATACCTTTCTTCCATGTTCTCATAAGGTGTTCTTATTCTTCCTCGTTTTCGCAAAACACTTCAGTAAATAAATTCAATGGGAAAATAGTAGGCACTCTTCGGCCTGGCGTCTGAACAAACTCGACAAAGCCCCGTCCGACGCGAATTAATATTCCACTCAGTTCACCGATATCTTCCGCTGTAGCAGTCAATTCAAAAGGCTGCGTCCGTCTAACCCTTTCGTTGGTTACGATATAGAAGGAGGTTTGGATTGCGACTACCGTAGATCCAACGGTAAAAGAGGATTTAGTCACATTGGAGAGCTTGCCTGTCGTTTTTGTTAATTTCGGGAATCCGGGTTGGAACACCGTAACCGTCCGTCCTGCAAGCGACTGCAGGCGCTGAATCAATGTAATATTCTGCGGGGCCGGACAACCGTGAATATTGTTCTTTCGCATAATATCTCCTCCTAGTAAATCATAGCTTCATTCTATAAGTGTATGCCGTTCTTGTAATAACGCTTGGGTGAAGCCGACAGCGATTCAATCCTTCTTATCGTGTGTAATGGTTCTCTAAGCACACAATCACCTGAAGGAGATGATTAATATGAACGAGCCGCATCGTACAGTAGAAGTAGAGCATAAGGATGTTCAGCACAAGTCTGATTCAAGTTTGGTCGCTTCCACGTTTATTAAATATGCCGCATATATCATTATCTTTTTTGGACTTCTTTACTTTCTGGTTAAATATGTATTCCCGAAATTCTAATCAACGCAGATCCGTGCCGACTCACGGGGCTGCTCACCTGCGAAGGGTACAGACTCTTCACTTTGGGCAGCTACGAGATAAAATGCTTTTTATAAAGTGCACTAATGTACATTTCAAAAATGGTATTGGGAATAACATACAGAAAAAAAAAGAATCAGGATTTTTCCCGTTTGGGAAAGATCCTGATTCTTTATGACTGGCGAATTACGTTCTTAGCTACTTAAACGAACTTAACACCTCAATGTTAGTGTTGAATTGCAATGTAATTTCATCCAGATTTGTTGTGACCACTTCGCCAGCTTTGGCGTAGAGCTCTCAAGCTTGGTTTGTGCGTATGAACTCGCTGGAACCATTACTCTCCGGGCTCCATATCTCAAATATGACCCATAACCCATCACGAATCCATCGACTCATCGAGCATGGCCTCAATACGGGACCCATCCTGTGATCCCCATTAAACCTTGATCCGCTTATCAGATATACCCCCTGTTCCAGCAATCGGCGTACTACACCCGGAAAGAATCAAGATTACAGCAAGTAAAAACATGTAAAATACGGGTCTTTGCCTCCTCTTCCCTTCATTCAATGAGTTGAATTCGATAAAATAGAGAACCTGGAATAGTTAATGTTTTGTTAATCTTTTACTCCTCGTGTACATATGGCTTGAATTTTTTTTACAATCGAATGCTAATCTTCATATTGTCAGACAAATGAATAAAGATTCATGCATTCATGTTTAATATAAAAGGAGGATTTATCGTGAAATTATCAAAAAAAGCACTCCCTGCAGTAGCACTTAGCCTGGCCGTCGCTGCTTCTACAGTCTTGTCTGCCGGACAAGCCAATGCAGTACAAGCGATTAGTGTAGAGAAGAAAAAGGTCAAAAATATCATCTTCCTCATTGGTGACGGCATGGGAACTGCTTATACTTCCGCTTACCGTTATATGAAAGATGATCCTTCTACAAAGGTCATGGAGAAAACCGTATTTGATCCCTACCTTGTGGGAGCTCAAATGACGTATCCAGATGATGACACTCAGAACGTGACCGACTCCGCTTCCGCGGCAACCGCCATGTCTGCTGGCGTGAAGACCTATAATGCCGCCATTGCCGTCGATCATGACAAGACTGAAGTTAAAACGGTATTGGAGCAGGCCAAAGAAAACGGAAAATCCACCGGGCTTGTTGCTACCTCGGAGATCACCCATGCTACACCGGCTGCATTCGGTGCCCATGACATCAGCCGCAAGAACATGGACGCAATTGCAGATGATTACTATGACGAATTGATCAATGGAAAACACAAAGTGGATGTCCTGTTAGGTGGGGGAAAATCAAATTTTGTACGTAAGGATCGCGACCTGACGAAAGAGTTCCGGGAAGCCGGCTTTAGCTATGTGACAGACCGCAGCGCCCTGCTCGCAGATACCAATAAACAAGTTCTGGGCCTTTTTGCGGACGGAGGGCTGGACAAATATATCGATCGTACTAGCGAAACGCCTTCGTTGGCCGAGATGACAAATACGGCGATTGATCGTTTGAGCACAAACGAAAATGGGTTTTTCCTCATGGTTGAAGGCAGCCAGATTGACTGGGCAGGCCATGATAATGACATTGTTGGCGCCATGAGCGAAATGGAGGATTTTGCTGCAGCATTCCAGGCAGCGATCGATTTTGCCAAAGAAGACGGCGAAACCCTTGTCGTTGCCACTGCCGACCATTCCACAGGCGGACTCACGCTTGGCAAAGACGGTGAATATAACTTCTTCGTGGATCCGATCAAAGCTGCGGTACGCACTCCGGATTTCATGGCAGCCCGGATTGCTGAAGGTGCTTCCGTAGAGGAAACGCTTAAAAGCTACCTCAAGCTTGAGCTGACGGCTGAAGAAATTCAATCCGTAAAAGATGCAGCTAAAGACGCCGATGTAACGAAGATCGACAATGCCATTGAAACGATTATCGATAACCGTTCGTTTACGGGATGGACAACAGGCGGACATACGGGAGAAGACGTGCCAGTCTATGCTTACGGTCCGGCAAGCCACCGCTTCTCCGGCCTGATCGACAATACGGATAATGCAGAAATCATTTTCGATATTTTGAAGAAGCATAAATAATCAAAGCTTTATCAGCAGTCCCTCTCTTTTTTCCGTCAGAAATTAGAGAGGGACTTTTGTATCATAAAAAAACATCAGAGGGGCGGAATATTGTCCATAAATAGACGTCTTAATCATCATTAGCGCTCTTGCACAGTACTAACCACATCACTGTCCTGATCAAAAAAGGCTTTTAACTCAGAAGCAATCCGTTTGGCATTAAGTTTTTTCGTATGGCCCAGTCCTTTCTTGCTTCGCAGCTCCCCATTCGGGAGTATGCTTGCAAGCGCATGTGCCCCGCTGCGTAGTGCGGATGGACTTTCGATACCTTCCAATACTAAGGAGGGTTGGGTGATCTTTTTTCCAAAATGAGCGGGTAAAGACTTGCCAGACATATAACCTTGCATCAATTGAGCATCGTAAGGAAGAGTATGGGCAACAGACATCAGATTAGCCCACACGCCAGGCATCATACGCATCATAGATACAACAAAGGCAGGAGCGCCCATGCCTTGCGTCATAAAGTATTTAATGGCTTCTGCACGCTTTTCCTCCGCGATCAGCCGAGCCACTTGATCCAGAAAATCTACAGGAGGTGTGCGGTCAGACGCATTGACGATGAAGGGCGGCTCATGCAGGGCTAATTTAGTGATTTTCGCACCATTCTCGGCAGCTTTCATGGCCAGAACCGCCCCGGAAGATAAGCCCCAAACGTATGCTTTCCCACCGGCTTCTTCGATTAGGGCCTCCAGATCCTGAATCTCTCTCTCTATGGCGTAACGTTCTCCGTCCCCGCTGTCCCCTCTGCCCCGCCGATCGTAATTATACACCGTGAACTGATCGGACAATTCCTTGGCTAACTGTACCTGTCCAGGGAATTTGCGGTAGCTGAAAGCTCCCGCCACGAGAATGAGCGCCGGTCCTTGCCCCATTTTGTCGTATGCGATGTTGGTTCCGTCTCTAGAAATGATCGTATTCATGTTTGTTCTCCTTTAAGGTTGAGATATGTGGTTATTCCAATAAGCCATTTTTTGCATCTATACTTACATGACGAACACAACTTATGGAAATCGACATCGCTAGAAAACTTTTTTATTTTCCCTTGTACCGTTATATCCATGGCAACAAAAAAAGCCGCCAACCCCGTTGGCAGCTATTTAGTACAAAGTTTATTCCAACGTCGAGGCAGCCTGACTCAACAAGGAAGTTAACGATTCCTTGCTCCATTCTTGCCCCTTACGCAGTTTAATCGTTTTTCGTTCCGCGGGTCCATCGAAACCTTCAGGAAATGTCACAGCTGCGGCATTAAAGATGGTGAAACTCACTGCATCTTTCGAAGCGGAAATGACGGCAGCATATTTCCCGTTTTTCAGATAATGGGGTTTTTTATATTGCATCCGCTCCTGTACATCAGGAATGACGGAGCGTACAAGCTCCCGCAGTTCGTTACACAGCTGGCTTTGCCAAGGCTCTTTCAAGGATTGGATATATTCCGTAACTTCTTGGTTCATGGTCATATTCTCCTTTGCGCACGCGTTATATCGTTTTGATTATTTACAGGCCCATTTGATTTTTCAATTCGGTTTCCATCCCTTTCTCTGTTCCTTCCCCTTGGAAAGTCTGTTTGCATTTTGCCGCGCGCTTGAGCAGCAGTGCCCGTTCCTGATCGTTCTGTGCAAGCGAGGCTGCGAATTGAAACGACTGATAAGCCTCGTTGTTTCGTCCGAGCTTTTCAAGGAAATCCCCCTTCACGCTGGGCAACAAGTGATACTCCCACAGCGCTTTTACCGTTTCCAATTGCTCCACAAGCTGAAGGCCAAATTCCGCGCCAAATGCCATACCGATGGCTACCGCTCGGTTTAACTCAACGACCGGCGAGGGAAGGACCCGCGACAACGCTTCGTACAATGCGGCAATTTTGATCCAGTCGGTGTCCTCGGCAGTACGGGCCTCAGCATGGCATGCGGAAATGGAAGCCTGCAACGCATAAGGACCAAGCGGTCGACCGAAAGATTTTGCTCGTTCAAGCGCTGCCAACCCTCGACGAATTAATAGATGGTCCCATAATCCCCGATTTTGGTCCTGCAAAAGGATCGGCTCCCCTGAGGAATGAACTCGGGCTCTAAAACGAGACGATTGGATTTCCATTAATGCCACCAAGCCATGAACTTCCGGCTCTTCCTTTACAAGCTCTGCCAAGATTCGTCCCATCCTCAGCGCTTCCTGACATAATAACGGACGTATCCAGGAACTCCCCGCAGTCGCGGCATATCCTTCATTGAATAAAAGATAGATCACTTCCATTACGGTTTCGAGACGCTCCTTGAGTTCGTTTCCTTCAGGGATCTGAAATTCCGCTCTGGCATCGCGCAATGTTCGCTTTGCACGCACGATCCGCTGGGCAATGGTCGGTTCGGAAGCGAACAGCGCATGAGCAATCTCATCTGTTGTCAATCCACAGAGCAAACGAAGGGTCAATGAGAGGCGAGCCTCGCGGGACAATATCGGATGGCACGTCATAAAGATCAAGCGCAAGAGATCATCTCCCACGGATCCATCCCATGCATCGCTAATCTCTTGTTCATCAAACATGTCGGAGCTGCGGCCGACCTCTTCATATTTTCGCTGCTGTACCTTGTTTCTTCGCATCATGTCGATGGCACGTCTTTTTGCCGCGGCCATCAGCCAAGCACCGGCATTGTCGGGAACGCCCACCTCTGGCCACTTTTGCAGCGCAATGAGCATTACGTCTTGGGCCAGATCTTCGGCAAGGCTGATATCGCGCACCATTCGGGTTAATACGGCAATGATCTTCGGCGACTCCATTCGCCAGATCGCATCGACCTTGCGATGGACATGACTCTCCATCATGGCTGATTGCGTTGCTTCAGTTCTGCACTCAGTGCGTCATGGGCGGCTAACATCTTGGGATCATCCGTCAAATCCGTTCCTTCGAATACCTGTCTGAGCTCAATCTGTCCCTCTCCCAATCCGTGCGGGTCTGGCATTCTCAAGGCCCACTCGATCGCCTCTTCCCGGGATCTCACCTCAATCAGGGTATACCCAGCAATCACTTCTTTGGATTCGGTAAATGGACCATCCACAATCGTAGGCTTTCCTCCAGGCTCCGGATAAGAAATCCGAATGGCTCCAGAACTTGGATGCAGTCCGTCTGCGGCCACCAACACCCCTGCTTTTGCCAACTCTTCATTAAACCGCATCATTGCTTCAAACAGTTCGGGGCTAGGCGGTTTCCCAGCCTCAGAATCCTTGGTTGCTTTGACAATCATCATAAACTTCATGTGGTAAGCTCCTCCTTTTTAATAGACGCTATGAGATCCAACCTTTCCGGCCTCTAAACAGGACGACGAACGCCAGAAACCAAAATCGACAAACTCTATTGAAAATTTCGAAAAAAATTGAAATCCGGTCCTAAAATACAAATTAGTCACCCGCATTTTACTTGAATTATTCTTCAAACAAGTTCTTTTTACCTTCATGTTTTGCAGTCACATGGCAAGGGTGAATACCGGAATCCACCTCTTTGCTTGTCGTTCATTTTAAAAGATTCCTTTATAGGACAAAAAAAGGCACCCGCCAGCCATTTGCGCTTGGGTGGTGCCCTGAAATTAAGAACACAGTATGTAGATGCTGATTGAACGGTTTTTTTGAATGTGCTCAATAGCAGTTGGGTGTTACCTTTACTCAAAATCATATCTCTTATTCGTAGGTTTCGCTAAGTCCCCTGCGTTGAAGTGAATCGAAAAAGTGATGTTTGTTTTTACGGATCAAACTCTCGGTTATTTGGTGCCCGATTTGATGGTCGATTCCCGAAAGTTCAAGCATGTCTCGAATGATATTATACCCATAATTGAACTCATAGAATTTATTTGAATAGGGTTCAATATATAGCGTCTTCTCTTCTAACTTCATAATATGCTCCAGTTGAGTACCTTTGGGGACTCGGCCTAATCGAGTGATGTTGATTCGAGTAATTTCCGGATTCATTTCATATTTTTTCAACTCCTCAATAATATCAGAGACCACCTGACTATATCTTGTTGCCATACTTTGAGTGATACCTTTATATTGCACAACGATGTTGTTCATTCGAACCTTTTGATAAGGTTCATTTGCTAAATGTCTTTCATTCCATGTTTCTTGAATCGGGACTGCGATGTATGTGACAAGGATCATCATGAGAATGAAAAGCAGCGTTCTTTTTTGCCGGCGAGGCCAGTCGATTCCTTTCCATAAATAGATCCCCATCATCAGGATTCCAAGAAAAAATATCGAGAGCATATTCCTCATATCAGGGTAATCCGGATACATGAAATTCAGAGTTGGTGCAGCATACCGGATACTCTCCAGCTTATAACCATGCATTAAAGTGAGGAGCATGTACACAGATACACAGCATAGAATAGCCATTTTGAATGATAATAAAGAAATTACAAACGCAAAGCTGATGGCGAAATAGGATAATCCGAGAATAACAAACACCAGCAGATAAACGGGAGTGTATTTAAAAATTTCACGAACCGTGAAAAATAAGAAGGTTGAAGCTGGAAGGGTACATAAAAAACTAAACAACCATGACTGCAATGTTCTTCGTATAGGATTCCAGTTGGTAAGTCTTATTATATGAACCATATGGTAACGTCTAGGTGAATTCAATATTACAAGTGTCATGGTCGACATGAACAGTCCATATAAAGGAATAGTAACAGGCAATTCATCGATAAAGAATACAAATTTGCTCAAATATAAAATGAAAAGTCCCATGTAGAAAGCCCAAATATGTTCACTGCGCCATAGGACCTTTAATTCTAAAAACCATAACCGTATCATGTGCGTACAACCTGCTTTCTGAACAACATGGAGCTGATCAAAAGCATGAGCACTATCCATAAAACCAAGACGTACCGTTGAAGCATAAAATTCGGCTCTAGAATCATTTCCGATACATCATCTGGATTAAACCAGATCGCAAACATCGGTTGTCGGACATATTGAATACTGATTATCAGGTAAATAAAAACGAAAATGGTACTGTAAATCGTCCTCTTAAAAATAAGAGAGCACAGTCCAGTTAACGAGACCACAAAAGAAACGGTTAAGATGATTTGCAAGAGTGTGACTAACCATAAGAGATGAGGACCTTGATTGGATAATGCAAACCAATAAATAGAATCGATCAGTATCAAAATCATGCTTAATCCGGACCCAACAGCTGCAAGCTTGGAGATTAAATAATTGGAAGGGATAATTAGATAAAACAGGATCGTTTTCAGTTCGAAGTCTCTAAGTTTTCCGCCCCAAACAGCATTCACAAGAACAGGAACCAGAGGTGTCACAATAATCATTTGGAGCTGAAGCATGGAAAGCCAACGATTTTCAAAGCGGGTCTCTCCGCTCATTTGTGCCAGAACAAGCGGGATGATCGTTGTGAGCAAAAAAACAGTGATGAGCAGCAATCGATGTTTTAACAATGATTTAAACGAAAAATGAAGCTGTACCATAAATTCATGCAATGGTTATACCTTCTTTCTATTCGTATAAATATAGGCGTGCTCCAAAGTAGGCTCTACTAACAGGCTGCCTACCAATGGGGTATCCGATAGATAGCGAACATGTACACCACTTGCAGTGACCTGTGTTGAGATGATGAGCGCACCTTGCTCTTGAAGCTTCTCCGTCACATTCTCTCCGCTGTAAAGCCACACCTTTCCCTCCACCGATTTGATGAAAGCAGGGATATCTCCAAAATAGTTCACAATCCCTTGGTGCAGTACAAGAACCAAATCTGTTGTAAGTGCAATATCTTCGACAATATGGGTGGAAATAATAATAGATCGGTCTGTAGAAAGAGTGGTTAGCAGTTGTCTAAACGACACACGCTCATGAGGATCAAGTCCCACGGTGGGTTCATCAACCAAAAGCAACCTGGGGTTGCCAACGATGGCTTGGGCAATACCTAAGCGCTGCTTCATCCCTCCAGACAAAGCAATGAATTTTTTGTTCCTATGTACCAGCAAACCAACCTGCTCGAGCTTTTCTTCAATTTCTGTTATCCGCTGCTTGCCGTGAATATTTTTCAAACGACAAACATATTCAAGAATCTCCTGCACGGTTAAATGGGGAAAAAAATCAAATTTCTGCGGCAAGTAGCCAATCTGTTTTCGGATCGCATATAAATCCTGACTGACATCCATGCCTTCATAGTCTACTTGACCTGTATGGGGAGCAATCAGCGTGGAGATGATTTCGAGCAATGTCGTTTTTCCTGCTCCATTTTCGCCTAACAAACCAAGTATCCCGGTGTTCATTTCAAAAGACACATTCTGAAGAATGGGCTTATCGTAATGTTTAGAAAGATTTTTAACGCTCAGTTTCATATCCTTCTCCTGCCACCTTATTATTTTTGACATCCTCTACCCTTAGTTCAATAATGAAGATAATCGTCTAATTATCCAGTCAATTCATTAAATCAACAGTAAAAAAAATCACTTACATTTCTTGTGTTCGACTAAAGTAGGTAGCACACGGCTCGGTTATGCTACAAATCAAACTCACTTTATCGCATTGAAAAGTTCTGTCATTCGGTCTGCCAATTCCGACTGCGGCTCCATCCGCTGATGGTTCATATCGGTAGGCGTCATATAGAACACTTCGTTTCCCTGCTTAAACAGCGTAACATGGAACAAAACCCCTGCTGCATCTTCCTGATCCGGATCAAGGACGATGTTTATATGGCGCACCTTTTCAATCCATTTCTGAATGAGCGCTTGATCTGTAGTCGTTTTTTTGGTACCATCACTGCCACTCATGATTTCGATAGAATCAACCTGTGTCATATCGCCGGAAAAAAAGGTTTCTAATTCCTTTGGTTCTTTACTTGCTCCCGCCTGGTTAGGCGTATTAGCACTTTGACAGCTGCTTAGAAACAAGGCCGTTAATAAAGCAAACATGAAGGTGAAAAACGAATATTTCTTCATCGTACGCCCCCCTTGATCTTCCAACGAAATTTACATTTAAAATGTTCCGCCGATGCTCCATCTTGTTCGCTTGATTTGACATCATTCCTTCAAATCGATAAGATATTCGTGTGTTACTATATAGTTTTATAAAAAACCAAATAGTTTCCAAGTAAGTCGCCGTTTATAGGGAGAAGAGCCTTTTCGGTTGAAAATTTTACAGAAAGAAGGGAACGACCATGTACAAACCATACTTCAGGACTGTTGTGACTACAAATGAATTTACTGGGAGGATTTAAACTTTGAGGTTATTCGACATCGTACTTGTATTGCTAATTTTCATCCTTGCGAATCTATTCATATGGAAACCACGTTTTTTTGAAATGCCCAGGCTTTTTGCAATTGCCTTGCTGTTGATCACTACGATTTTACAATTCGTGCTGGATGGATACCGATGGCAGATGGTTCCTGCATACATAACAGTAATAGCTATGATTCTGTTTTTAAGTATAACTCGGAAAAAGAGGGAACGAACGGATCGCAGAAAGATCGGATGGAAAACATCGCTTTGGACGATCATGTCTCTTTTCCTTTTAGGGATAATGGTCGCTCCTTCATTCCTGATGCCTGTGTTTACCTTTGAAAAACCGACCGGGCCTTATCAGGTTGGAACGACCGTATTGCATTGGACGGACTTTGACCGGAAGGAAGAAAACGCATCAGAACCCAACGCATATCGGGAACTGATGGTTCAGTTATGGTATCCTGCGGACACCACGGAATCCAAACCGGTTGAACCCTATATCCGTCATGTGAAAGCTGTAACCAAGGGTCTTGAAAAAGCCCTTTCGTTTCCATCGTGGACACTTGATCACCTCAGCCTGATCGATTCGCACTCGTTTACGAATGCCTCCTTGTCCAATGACCAAAAGCAGTATCCTGTTTTGATTTTTTCTCATGGGCTGACCGGTTTTCGTAACCAAAATACCTTTCAGGTCGAAGAATTAGCCAGTCATGGTTATATCGTGGTTGGCATCGATCATGCATACGATGCAGCAGCGACCGTTTATCCCGACGGAAGGGAAATTTTGTTGAAAAAAAATAATTTAAGTGGTTTCAGTGAACTTGGAAGCCATATCACTCTCTGGGTTGATGACGTGACTTTTGTATTAGACCAGCTTGAACAACTGAACGCTCAACCGGAGTTTAAAGATCATATTGACCTGACACGTATCGGAATGTTTGGGCACTCTTACGGAGGCGCGACCGCAGCACAAATGCTCATGAAGGATTCACGTATCCGGGCAGCCATGAATATGGATGGCACGCTTTATGGCGATCCGCCTCCTGATGATGGTTTCGCGAAGCCTTATCTGCAAATGAACGGGGAACAGAGTATCGATCGAACCGTGTTCGAAAACTCATTGGACAAAGCCGTTGCCCAGAGCGGGAAATCAAAAGCATACTACGAGTCATTTTGGGAGGAATCCGCGGAACGTCGCAACCTTGCTTTGAAAAACGGAGGGTATACGATGACGATCCCAAAGACGTCCCATATGAGTTTTACGGATTTTCACCTCTTCTCCCCGCTGCTGTCAGCTAAAAAAGCCCAACCGCGCGAGGTTCATCAAATCATCAACGAAGTGAGTCTTGCTTTTTTTGACCAATATGTCAAGGGTACAGGCGAACCAAAGATGAGCGACATCTCCGACAGGTATCCCCAAATCCATTTAGAACAGCCTAGTCGGTAAAGGACAGCCGGCTTATCTTCAACAAGCGTTTCTCGCATGGAGAAACGCTTGTTTCCTATAGTAGATTATACGCTTCAACATCAACCGATCAGGTATACTTCAGAGTTTCTTTAGAAATCCCCTATGATATTCTTCAGGATTTATGATTATGATGGCTCTAATAAATGACGGAGTGATCGCCAATCATGAATGAAAATCGTTCAACAGCCTTTAGAATAACCAATATCTATGTAAAAATATTAATTTATCTGGGTAACCGTTTGTTGATTGCATTTTTCTTCACATGCTTTTCCTCTTATTATCTCACCTGTTATCTTGCCCATTTTTCATGCTTAATGGAAGGCCCCACTCCTCATTTTATGGCAGCCAATCTCATTCCGATGTTTTTTACCGTACTGTTTGTAATAACATTCAGTTTATTGACACTACCCATTGCGAAAAAAATGATCGTATTGGAAAAGGCGTTACTGATGTTTAATGGAGAGAATTTAAGTTATAGGATTCCTCATCTGGGGTTTCATGAATTGGACAACGTCGCAACTACCATCAATTCATTGATGGATCACCTGCAGCAGGAAACAAAGAAAGAACATGAAACGCAGCATTTCAATCAAAAGTTAATGGAGGATATCATATCGGAATTACGGCCAACGTTAAATAGTCTTATTCATGACATAACCCTCTTGAAAACTTCATCGTACAATAACCCGGACGACTACGGAAAACGGATTCAAGAAGCAATCACAAAAACAGCGTACTTAAAGAAAAGAATTAACGAATTGTTGCGATTTGCACGAGATGTTTCTTCGGACGCTCATTCATAAACCGCATGGCCATTGTTAAATCATATCAACAATGGTTATGCGGTTTATTTTTTGTTCTTTAGGTTTTCTTCAGATTTTCTTTAGAAATACTCTCATTCTTTCCTTAGTTTTTCTCGTTAAGATAAAACGATCAACAGGAGGAGCTGAAAAAATGATTGGAAACGCAGTGTTAGATCTGATTCATCAATATGGGTACCTTTTCTTTTTTCTCGCGTTCTCCCTAGGCCCATTTGGAATTCCGATTCCTAATGAAATAACGATCCTTACCGGTGCCGTTCTAAGCCGCTCGGATGTTATCGATCACTGGGCTGCCTATATCAGTATTTTGGCTGGTTTGCTGACAGCGATCACGCTTGCTTATTCTGCTGGTCATGTATTCGGACACAAATTCAAGAAAAAGTTCTCACACAATAAGCACTATCTCAAAGCTGAATCCATTCTTCGAAAAAGAGGCAATCTAGCCATGTGTATTGGCATGTTTATCCCGGTTGTACGTTATTTCATGCCTTTGCTCATTGGGCTGACTGGTGTTCGTTATAAAGAATTCGCTCTGATCACGTATTTGAGCGCGCTGCTTTGGACGATCATCTTTTTTGCTTTAGGAACTTTTTTTGGTGATTCAATTTTATCATTGCTGCATTCCTTGAGTTTTTGAGCCAAGGCCTGAAAAATGCGATTTGAAACGAACGGAGCCGTTCATAATAAACCCAATGGAGGTATGTATAATGAAAACTAATGATAAATTGCTTTTTTTAAAAAGCTTTGTGAAAAACCCGAAAAATGTGGGGAGTATTATTCCAAGCTCTCGCTTTTTGGCCAGCGCAATGGTTAATCAGGCCGTTTGGCAAGAAAGCACCGCCGTTGCGGAGCTTGGCGCAGGGACTGGGGCCATTACCCGATACATTCAAAAAAATGCAAATGAACATACAAAAGTTTTATTATTTGAAATGGATCAAACGATGCGGAACAATTTACAACATGAATATCCGGAGTTCATCTCTTACCCGAACGCTGCCGCTTTATTGGATACCATGAAGAACGAAGGCATCGACGAATTGGACTATATTTTTAGCGGTTTGCCTTTTTTCAATTTTGAGCGTACATTAAGGGATGCCTTGATTGAACAGATTCACCAAGCTTTAAAACCTGGAGGACGGTTCATCGCTTTTCAATATTCGCTGCAAATGAAGAAGCATCTTTCCGAAAAATTCATTATTGAGAACATTGAGTTTGTTCCTCTGAATGTCCCCTCCGCTTTCGTCTATGTGTGCCGTAAATAAAGAAAGCCATGAAAAATGCGAAACAAACATTATACATGAGAAAGGATAGAGTACTACAGAAAATGAATACCATTTTAGTTGTGGACGATGATCCGGAAATTCGAGATGTGATCCATGTATACTTGCGTAATGAAGGTTACAACGTCATGGAAGCAGCCGATGGCTTAGAAGCCGTGGACATGATCCAATCGAGTTCGGTCCAACTTGTTATTCTGGATGTCATGATGCCACGGATGGATGGGATCACGGCATGTATGAAAATCAGGGGAATTTCAAATACTCCAATCATCATGCTGTCTGCCAAGGAAGAGGATATCGTTGAACACTCCCACCACTTAGCCTTCGCTTGAAGTGGGGGATTCTTGGGTAATCGAACCTCTTGGTTCGAAGTGGACCAAGCGATCCCTGTGGTCCCCACAGTTCTTGTCGATATGATGATCTATATGGCAACATCCTTAATGTTTCGGGCTGCATTGACATCCCGATCATGGAGGGTCTGGCAGGATGGACACACCCATTCCCGTACCGAAAGATCTTTCACCTCTCGGTGTAGCGCTCCGCATACATGGCAGGTTTGACTTGTCGGAGCAAACGTATCCGCAATCTTGAGGGTGCGTCCGTACCATTCCGCTTTATACGTGAGCTGCCTTCTGAACTCACTCCAGGACGCATCGGCGATCGATTTGGCCAGCTTGTGATTCTTGAGCATGTTTGAAACTTTTAAGTCCTCGATACTGATCGTTTGGTTTTCACGAATCAGCTTGGTGGACAGCTTGTGCAAAAAGTCATGGCGGATATTCACCATTCTCTCGTGGATCAGGGCGACCTTCCGTTTGGCTTTTTGCCAATTAGAACCGTCTTTCGTACGCCGGGCCAGCCTCCGCTGCCAGCTCGCCAACTTCTTTTCATACCGGCTCCAGGCTTTCGGATGAGTATCCCGCATACCCTCGGATGATACCGCAAACGTTTGAAGTCCCAGATCGATCCCTACCGATTTTTCGTTACCCGGCAAGGGCTCCATCTCCACTTCACAGACGAGCGAGACAAAATACTTTCCCGCAGCATTTCGCCGTACCGTCGCCGAGAGAATGCGTCCTTCACAGGGGCGGGAGTTTGCAAAACGCAGCCACCCCAGCTTGGGGAGCTTCAGCTTACTTCCATTCACAGCGATATTTCCATTCGTATATCGAGTAGTGTAACTTTGCACCGGATGTTTACGGTTTTTGAAACGCGGAGCCTCCGTCTGCTTCTTGAAAAAACGATCAAAGCTATCGGCCACACGCCGAACAGCCGATTGTAGAGCAATACTATCCGTTTTTTTCAACCATGGATGTTCTTGCTTTAGATCTGGAAGCTGCATGGCACAAGCATTGTACGACAAACCCTTGCCTGTGGCATCAAATGTATCCTTCCATTGTCCCAGAAAATGGTTGAATACAAAACGGCAACAGCCAAACATCTGATGGATCCACTGCTGCTGTGTACGATCGGGGTAGATCCGATACTTGTATGCTTTATGGAAGAGCATGCCATACACCTCCGTTCTTTGCAGTTATTATAGCACATATGTTCGGTTTCGAATACAAAAAGATGGCGATTCATCCCCCACCTAAAGCTGACGATTTTGAGGAGGGAGTCTTCTCGCCTTCAGCGATAAAATTATCGGTTTGACGACCGGAGCAGATGATTACATGGTCAAACCATTTAATCCTTTGGAATTGATTGCACGCGTAAAAGCACAATTCCGTCGTCAATCCTTAATGGGTAAAGAAGAATTTAATTCGTTAATCTTAATCAAAGACCTGGCGATCGATAAAAATAAACATTCCGTTAAACTCAAAGGAAAAGAGATTTCGTTGACCCCTTTGGAGTTCGCCATTCTGCTGCTATTAGCGAGCCGGCCTGGTCAAGTTTTTAGCTCGGAGCAAATCTACGAAAGTGTATGGAAAGAGCCCTATGGGTATTCTGACAATACGGTTATGGTTCACATACGTAATTTAAGAGAGAAATTAGAGGAAATGCCAAGAGAACCTCAATACATTAAAACCGTATGGGGGGTTGGTTATAAAATTGATTAATTATGTTCGAAAGTTAAAACAAAACAAACGAATTCAAGTCAATATTCTCATTCGAATGATCCTAAGCCTGGTTATCTCACTTGGCATTAACTATGTTTTCCTTTTGACTTCGATTTATCTTGGTAACTCTATGGAATCTGATTGGTACTCTCGATTTTTTCCTTATCTGATTACCCCCTTGTTTATCGTTAGTTTCATCGGTGTTTTTCTATTTTTGACCCGGAACATTGTAAAAGACTTGATCAAACTAGAGCAAGGGCTTGAAAAAATCGCCGTGGGGAATTTAGGATATCGGGTAACGATTGACCGTCAAGACGAACTAGGTAATGTCGCTTTAAACATTAATAGAATGGCAGAGCGTTTAGAAGCACAAATTGCGAAGGAACGTGAGCTTGAACAATCAAAAATGGAAATGATTACAGGTCTCTCCCACGACTTGCGCACTCCTCTTACAAGTATCATCGGCTATATTCAGCTTCTAAAGACCGAATCTTTCCGAGACAAAGATGAGTACTCACGTTTTGTCCAAAATACGTACAACAAAGCCGTCCATTTGAGAAAACTCCTCGACGATTTGTTCGAATACACCCGGCTTACGTCTGTCGACGATACCCAATTGAATCGGAAAGAAATCGATTTATCCCAACTTTTGGAGCAAATGTTATTTGAATTTGAGCCGCTTGCTCAAGAAAATGGGATTCGTATCGTCAAAGAGATTGCCCCCTCTCCGACGAATGTTGATGTGGACAGCGAAAAAATCGCCAGAGCGGTCGACAACTTGTTGATGAATGCTTTGAAATACTCACACAAACCCGGTGCAATCGAACTTCGAATGGAAAAATTCAGTACACATATCACGATAGAGATCCAAAATAAAGGAACACCGCTTCGTGAGGATCAAGTGAATAAGCTGTTTGACCGATTTTATAAAGTAGACTTTTCAAGGAGCAGCGAAGGCATTCAGGCCGGCTCTGGGCTCGGTCTTTCCATTGCCAGGAATATTATGGAATTGCATCAAGGTAGTTTGACCCTGCATCATACCGATGATGTTTTTTTGTTTAAAATGTTGCTGCCGCTATATAACTCCTAAGCATAACACTTCGAAAAATCGCTGCAAAGAATGACGACGGAGGATGGATCATTGCGTAATGTGATTGGATGATAAACATGCTCTTCCTTACCTCCCCAGAATCATATTAACAGGAACCTCAGCAATGAAGCCTTTCTCGTTTCAATTATTACGGAATCGGGGCGAGTTGATAAATCGACGATGCGAAGACTTATACTGCGGCCAGAAATCCGGCGTGGCTCGCATGACCTGCCGCTCAACACCGCAATCATTAGCAATTCGCAGAGCGATGTCGTCAGGCGTCAAGTGATCCGTGTGGATATGCGTGCGAAACAAAATCTGAGATAAACTGGACAGACATCGATCCACCTGTTGGGCAGGCCATGAGTTTTGATGGTCTCCCCGGCCTCTCAATCGTTTTAATAACGTTTCTTTGCTCGCCAGCAGTGCAAAATGATGAACTTCAATCCCTCTGGATCTTAAGCTGCCGATGATTTCATCGAAGTATGGGGGGTGAACCATCGTCATGGGAACAATTATGATGCCGGAGAATTCTCGGCTTAGGGCCTGAAGCATCGAAACGTTCATTGCCCGCCATACGCCATGATCCTGGAAATCCGGCTTCAGCATCGGTTTAGGCATGTTCTTCCGGATGAAGTATCCTGCATCCACAATAGTTTTTCGTGGGTTATCGATCCACGTCCATTTTCATGCCGCTCGTAAATTTCCTGAACCCTATGGCTTCATAATAGGATTCCAAGCTCTCCACACACATGAGCTGAGGAATGATTCCGTGTTCCTTGCAGTGTTGAACCAACCGGCCCATCATCTCTTTGCCAATCCCCTTGGATTGGTAGTCCGGCAATACCCCGACGCCACAGATCAGGCCGGTAATAACGCCGTCCGAAATAATGCGTCCTGAACCGACTAATCGTTCGTGGTCATATGCATATATGGCAGACCAGCTTCCATGAAACATCCGTTCCAACTCATTCACAGCGAGTTTTAGTGAATTCCACCCCAACCGCTCGTATAAGGCTAACACCTTCCCAAAGTCTTCAGGCGGAGCGGTCGTATATCGAATGCGCTCTTCCAAACATATCATCTCCTATGCTGCATGTAATAAGCAATCATACTGATTCCCTGACAACTCTTTTATCGAATATCAATCTTCAATCGCAATGTTCAATGCCTTTCTGTTATTAAAGGAGCTAAAGTTTCTCAAGCTCTTCGATTACGCTTTGTCATTAGGCGGCATCTGACGATGCTGCCTTTTTGCCTTTAATATCATGGAATTTCAATAAAAACAAAAGTATTTTCCTCTTCATTCGCTTCATTCTCCTTTAATCATCCATGTAAATAAATGTTTTATTTATATATGCTTATACGAAAGCCAAAGTTTTTTAAACGGCAAAAAATAAATAAAGGAGATTTTTTTCGTGAACTCAAACACTGCTCTTATACGAAAAGGCGGCGGAGCAAATGTGCCGTCTTCCCAACGTCTTCCGTGGGTCGGGCTGCTGGCCTTAGCCATGGCGGGGTTCATCTGCATTCTTACGGAAGGGCTGCCTGCTGGATTACTGCCGCAAATTGCGCAGGATCTCGGGGTCACAGAAGCTCTTGCCGGACAATTGGTCACTCTCTATGCGGTTGGATCTGTTCTGGCCGCCATTCCTTTGACAACGGCTACCCGCGGGTGGAAGCGCCGGCCGCTTCTGCTGCTGTGCATCGTCGGCTTTTTTGTATTTAACACCATCACCGCCTTATCTTCTATTTATGTGCTGACGCTTGTCGCGCGTTTCTTCGCAGGTGTTTCGGCAGGTGTACTATGGGGGATGACGGCCGGTTATGCGCGGCGCATGGTGCCTGATTCGTTAAAGGGACGAGCGATGGCCGTAGCCATGGTTGGCACCCCGTTGGCATTGGCACTGGGCGTTCCGCTTGGCACTTTTTTCGGTACTTATACAGATTGGCGTCTCATTTTCGGAGCTGTATCATTACTGGCTGCAGCCCTTATTGGCTGGGTGCTCTGGAAGGTGCCGGATTATGCCGGCGAGCCTGCCGGTGATCAGCTCCCTTTTCACAAGGTTTTCCTGATTCCCGGTGTTCGGTCGATTTTGTTTGTCGTGTTGGCATGGGTATTAGCTCATAATATTTTGTACACTTATATTGCACCGTATCTTGCCGAAACGGCGTTTGCTCAGCGAGTGGATTTGGTTCTTCTTATTTTCGGCATTACCTCGGTTGTCGGCATTTGGGTGATAGGCATGCTGATTGATCGTTTTCTAAGAATGCTGGTTTTAATCAGCATCACGGGATTTGCTTTGGCTTCCGCAGCCTTGGGAATCGGAATGAATCAACCTGCAGTCATCATTCTTGGTGTTACGGCATGGGGGCTTACATTTGGCGGGGCAGCCACTTTACTGCAAACAGCGATAGCACAAGCAGCGGGAAAAAGCGCAGATATAGCCCAATCGATGCTGGTTACCGCGTGGAATGTGGCCATCGGCGGCGGAGGCATTATCGGCGGGCTTCTTCTCGAACAGCTTGGAGCCGGATTCCTTCCAGGCTCATTAATCATTCTGCTGCTTCCCTCCTTGCTTGCAGCTCGGCTAGCTAAAAAGCATGGCTTTCCTTCCTAAAGGAATTCACGAGCATGCGCAACATAATCAAAAAATGAATTCGCTGCAAAGGCGGATTCATTTTTTTGGGGATTACAGGATTACATCCTATGCGAGCAAATTCGTTTCACCAATGAGATTTTTATAAGCAATCGGTGAAGACATTACGATCAGAGTCGTATAGGTTCCGTATTGATCGCACCTGTTTTCAAACTCTTCCAACTCCTGAGTTGTTTCCGTGAGGACCTTCAATAAATAATTATGCTCTCCGCTTATCCGGTAACATTCCGTGACTTCTGGTGAAGAACGGCAAAAATCAAGGAAAGGATAGCAATTCCGGGTCCGAACAAGCATATAGGCTGTGCATGGCTTACCCACTTTTTGTGCGGAAATGACGGTTCGGTATTCCTCGATAATCCCCTTTTCTTCCATGCGTTTTACACGTTCGGTTACCGCTGGCTGAGACAGTCCCACCAGCTTTCCTAAATCCGTCATTGATAATCTCGCCTGGTTTTGCAAATGGAGCAGGATGTTATTATCGATCTCGTCCAAGAACATCGACCACCTTAATTTTAAAAGTTATTTGTTCTAAATCCCTTCGGAATCATCGGAAACTACTTCATTTAACTTGTTTGTTTTATGTAATGCGGTAGAAATTATTTATATAATAAACACACTTGCTATAAATAATCAAGTAAATTACAGCAGGAGAGGATGAGAAACATGAGAAATATAGATCTGGAATGGCTGCACAAAAGCGTCAATGAGGTAGGTCATTGACCGTACACTCGAGGAAAAAAGGATCGTGGGTACCGTTGTTCAAATTACATTAGGCGGAAACCTCGTTTACAGCAGGCCTGCTGGTTGGGCCGACCGCGAGCAGAAACGACCGATGCAGGAAAATGCTTTGTTTAGATATGCTTCGGTAACCAACCAAAGGGTTCAATCGCGACGACTTTATAATAAGGAGTTAACTCTGATATGAGTGGCTTAAAATCAAGTGCAGGCGCCGCCGTTCCTGGTTGCGTCAAACTGTTCAGCTCCTCTGGTTATCAATGCAGTGGCCTTGCGGTCGGTCCTCTATTGTAAGTCTAACCAACCCAAATGTCCTCTTAATGAATGCAATATGAACGGAGCATGAACGAAGTTGCCGGCAACCGTTGCATTTCAAGCGCTCTTTGACAGGCTATGCAAGTCAAAGAGGCGTATCTCTATGAGAACGCCTCTTTCACTCGCACGATCACAGCGGAAGACTTATTTTTGAATAACCGGAATGGTCATTTCAAGATCTTTATGATAGGTTTTAACCGGTTTTCCTGCACTGTCGGAAACGATCGTCCAATCCTTTTTCGCGGTCAAAGTATACGGTTTAATCGTAATCGAAGTCGGCGTTTGCTTAAATGGCTGGTACGTCTCATCTTCGTGATACTCAGTACCTGGATGACTATTAAAGTACCCGACCATATTTTGCTGAATTTGATTCCCATCTTGGTCTACAATGTCATAGTACATTTTAGTCGGACTTAAATCGCCCGTCTGTTCCGGAGTTTCAGGAACTTGACCTACGCTGTCAAGCACCAGACGGGTCGTTACAGGGGTCAATTCAATTTGCTGGACGGTATAACTGAAATCTCCGCTCTTTTGGCTTTGATTCGGATGAAGGATAACTGCTCCTTTCGCCATGTTTTTGACAGGAACTACGAATTCAAAAGGTTCCTCGATTCCGCTGACGTTCAGCTTAACCTTCATGTCAAACGTTTCAGGGAGATTTTTCTCCGTCAGCCCCTTGCTAACCTCATATAATGCCATGTTTCGCAAGATTTGTCCGTCCTCCGTCTTACCAGCGGCATCGGTGAACGAGCCCAAAAACTTGCTATTCCCCTGAATCTCGATGTCCGGGATAGAAAGGTATCCCTTCTTCTGCTCTTTCAGTGGTACGGTTGGAATTGGATTTAAATTCTCATCCTTTGCGCCTTCCGGTAGATACGGAGAAATCATGGTGTCGTCCTCAATACCTTGACGTTCAATAGCAAGAACAAGCCGTGTACCGTCATACATCACTTCTTTGATGTTTAGGGTGACCCCTTCCTTTGTTAAGCTTAAGTTCGGTAAAGTCGTCAGTCCAGTCGCGCTGGCCTGTTTTAAACTGTTGTCCAAATTATATTGAAATACATTCCCAATCCAAGGTACATTTTTCAAGGCATCCGCCATCACCGGGGAGACAAACCCGCTCCCCATCACCACGCCTCCAAGCATCGCGGCAGCTGTCACGCTGATCGCTACTTTTTTCTTCCACTTTCGAGTACGTTTGATATCACTAGATCTGTTCATATGATCCAACCTTTCTAAGATTTGATTTACATAGCTTTCTTGCGGCATTTCTTTTTGTTTAACGATCCTTCTAATTTGATTTACCTGCTCTTCTTCAGTGGGATCTGACCATTGCTTCATGCGTTGTCCCTCCTCTAGATTTCTTTTCTCGAATTAGTTTTTTTCTGATGCGTTCATACTTTTTCCGAAGGGTCGCCGGTTTGCATTCCATGATCTGTCCGATTTCTTCGAAGCTGTACTGCTCAACGGCTCGTAATAGTACGAGATGCTTCTCTTCCACTTTCAAACTCATAAGTAATTGTTCGACCTCGGGTATGTTCTCCTTCAAGTGCTGATGCTCCAACTCTTGAATTTCTTTTTGCAGGAATAACGTTTTCTTCTGCCTGCTTTTCTTTCTGAACATATCCATACAATGGTAATAGGCTATTTTGTAAAGCCAAGAAGAAAAGGAAACCTGATGTTCGTATTTTTGAATAGAGCGGTATAACTTAATGAAAATTTCTTGCAGCGCATCTTCCGCTTCTTCGCGATTTTTCAACATATAATAACAATACGTATAAATTTGTCTCTCAAATGTACGAATGATGACGGCAAAAGCTTCCTTGTCCCCTTTTTGGGCATCGATCACATACGGTTCAATATCCATCAATTCTGCTCCGGTGTCTGTGTGCTTCAAACCATTCACCTCCCTTTTGTTTCATCTTCACCTTGTATAACGTCCAGCATTTTGCGATATGTGACATGTGCAAAAAAAAAAAAGCCGCTCTTTAGCGACTATTTCAAATAAATGTGTAAAGATACATGGTTTGAAGTATACGTCCAAATCAGATTCTCAATTTTGAAATTGTTGTTAAATTTCTCGATCCACACTTGCTTTGCATTCAATAAGGCTGTTAATTGCGTGTTATTCAGCAATGCTTCTTCCAGTTGTTCATTCTTTTGAGCAACGAAAATAACGTTTATCATATCTTCATGACTTGTATACATCGTCGGTGTTTTTTTCCTCCTCTCTTTTGCAGTATTTTCAGGGCTGTAAATCCATTAGCGAACCAAAGGTTTGGGATGCTGTCGTAAAACAAATGAACGAGCACAGCTCTGCAATCTCGGGTTCGGAGAACTCGTTGCGGAGCACATCGAATGTTCCTTGATCAATGGCTGAGCGATGATTCAGAAACAATTCAGCAAAAGCTACAGCCAGGCTGGTTTTAACATCAGCTTGGTTCAGATCCGGTTTTCCTTTGGCCTGGCAGTACTTGCATCCGTTGCCGTAGGCAAGGGTTCGACGAACCTGTTCTTTTAATTCGCTGCTTAATCGGCCGTCATCATAAAAAGCTTGTTCAAGCTTGGTCCAACTTGTTTGAATACCTGGATTATGACCCAGCAAGCGTTGAAAAGGAGTTTCACCTATACTGGAGTAAGATAACCTGGTCATCCGTTCTCCTCCTTTCGTTCAACTAGAAATGGTGATTCCAACTGTAACCATAAAACCAAATACGTGTGTGGATAACAGCAACTATCCTAAACGGATGAGTACAGAAACGGATATTAAAATCATTGTATTACGACCATTCGGTTTTTTCAAGAACTGTTCGTTCTTTATCATGCTTTTCCAGCATATTGAAATAAAAAAGGAGAACCGCCTGTAAACTAGCAGTTCTCCTTTTTATTCGACCATTTCTTAGTGATCCAGGAATACAAGCTGGATAAAGAACAATACCGCAAAAATGTAAAATATCAGATGAACATCCTTGCCTTTTCCACGAAGCAGCTTAAGCACAGGATAGAAGATAAATCCTACGCCAATGCCTGTCGCAATGCTGTGTGTCAACGGAGTAAGGATGATAATCAGGAAGGCAGGAAAAGCTTCTTCGAGATCCTTCCAATTGATTTTGCTGATAACGCTGATCATAAAGTACCCGACAATAATCAATGCCGGAGAAGTAATCGCAGGGATGCCGGATATGACACTTACGATAGGTGTAAAGAACAACGTAAGTGCAAGCAGTACACTTACCGTTACCGCCGTCAGTCCCGTTCTTCCTCCGGCAGCCACCCCTGTGCTGGACTCGATATAAGCCGATGTCGGGCTGGTACCGAGCAAAGCGCCGGTGGTCGTCCCTACGGCATCCGCCAAGAGCGCGCCGCGCGAGCGCGGAAATTTACCATCCTTAAGCAATCCGGCTTGTTCAGCCACGCCGAGCATCGTTCCCGTTGTATCAAACAGCGTGATTAACAGGAAGGTAAAGATGATCGTATACAAGCCGTTAGAGAATACGCCTGCCAGGTCCAGTTGGAAAGCCGTCGCCGTAAGGCCTTCGGGCATGGATACCATCGATTCCGGCATTTGAAATAGTCCCATCATCCAGGCAAGGATCGCGGTAATCACCATACCGATGAACAGATAACCCTTGACATTGTAAGCCATCAGCACAACCGTGATAATCAATCCGATAATCGTCAGGTAAGTCATTGGCTCTGCCAAGTTCCCGAGGGTAATCAGATTCGATTCCGAATCGGCGATAATTCCGGCATTTTGCAAGCCTACCGTCGTAATAAACAGTCCGATCCCTGCTGTGATCGCGTGCTTAAGGCTCGCAGGAATGGCATCCAGCAGCATGTAACGGAATGAAGTAAGCGATAAAACAACAAACAAAAGCCCTGCTATAAATACCGCTCCCAATGCAACCTGCCAAGACACGCCATATCCGGCGACTACACTGTAAGCAAAGAAAGCGTTGAGACCCATACCCGGCGCTAAGACGATCGGATAGTTGGACCATATCCCCATAATCAGAGTCGCCACAATGCTCGCAAGTACCGTTGCAATGAATACTCCGTTAAATTCCATCCCCGTGCTGCTGAGTATGCCAGGGTTTACGATCACTATGTATACCATGGTGAAAAATGTCGTGATCCCTGCGATGATTTCTGTTGAAACGTTCGTGCCTCTTTCTTTGAGTTTGAACCAATTGTCCATGGTCAAGCCAGCCTCCAACCTTCATATTATGCTACGTTAGATAAAAACAAAAAAATCCTAATCTGCGTATAGGATTGTTAAATTCCCGCTCCTATATTCGTCATTAGGATTTAACAGCAAGCTTCTAACTTAAATAAGGATACTTATATCTGTTTCAACCTGATGTCCATTTCGTATTTTAATAAACGTAACACTCATTGTCAACGAATTAACCGATTGTTCACAGTTATTTACGAACGATATCGATATTACATATCGTATTTATTCGTTTTTTTAGACTCTTGACTGCCATCAGGCTCAAAGATATTTTGATTTTTCTCGTACCCCAGTCCATTTTGACAAATAAAGAGTGAGAGTGATAGATTCTATAGGATACCGATTCTTACATTTGGGTGGGACCTATGAGAAAAAAATTACAGATTTACATATCGTCTACTTACTACGATCTGATTGAGGAAAGGCATACCGCTGTCGAAGCCGTACTTCAAGCTGGTCATATCCCTGCTGGCATAGAGCAATTTTTCAAGGAAAGCCCAATGAAAATCAGGCAGAGATGGATCGACGAGTCCGATGTATATATTCTAATTCTCGGCGGATTCTATGGCTTAACGCTTCCTGATGATGAAACCAAGAGCTATACGCAGTGGGAATACGAGTATGCGGGAGAAGCGGGTAAACCTCGATTTGCCTTTGTTGTCACGGATGAAGCATTAAGACATAAGCCATACGACTTCTCAGCCATTGAATATTATCAGCAGTTTCAAGAGTTCAAACAATTCGTCATGGAACAAATCCCGATCTATTATGTTGAAGATCTACGGCACATTAAAATGGTACTTCGCGATCAATTGCCGAAATATGCAGCTAGAGACGATTTATATGGCTGGGTATCCGGCAAGGATATCCCGGACGTTCAAAAGCTGTTGGAGGAGAATGCAAGATTAAAAGCAGCATTGGAGAAAAAGAAATGAAAGAGGGGCTTGCACAACCGGCCCCTTTCTTCCGTCTTCCCTTTATCTTTTCCTTTAATGACTATTGGAAAGACACCTTTAAAAAAAGTTTTTCAGTATCCGTTCGATCTCATTGGGCTCTGTAATTTCAGGACCGAAAAAAGCTCGAGGCTGCTTACCGTTATCCCAAGGGTCCAACGAACAAGCATCATGAACATTGGCTATTTTCCAAGTCAACACATTGTCAAAAGTGGTTCCTGTATTCTGTCCATGAATATGATTGATCCAGATGGGTTCTTTGATATTAATGAACTCCCTGGGCACCTTAAACGCATCGCGCCAGGAAGTACGGGCCGCTTGTCCTCTCAAATATTCGTCCACACGGATCAGGGTTGCACCGTAGCTGGGAAGCCAGAAAAAAAATTTCCCCAGTCGATGTTGTACCGAATCGTAGATGTAACCGTATTGTGGGATCAGGGCAACCGTGTCTTTTCGGGGTGTATAGTCATGCAGCTTTTTGATAAAATCTTTGTGATACATATCGTCACTGGACAGATAGACGCGGTACAAATACCTGAACTCTCTAATATCTTGGATGACATGAGCTTGGTAATCTTTAGGTGTGACGAAACGGATATTGGAAGGCAACGGGGGATACTTTTTTAGTGTTTCTTGTATAAGCTTCTCTGAGTTCGGATCATACAGCAAGTAGCAGGTAAAATCCTGAGAAGATTGAAGAAGCAAGCTCTGAAGTGCATATTTCATGAATAAATCTATTCTGTATTCGATCCATCCCTTGGTCAGTCGATCCGCTGTCGCTCCCCAGTTATTAAAGAGCATTTCTACGACAAGCTTTTTTTCTTTAGACACGCACATAGCCCTCCTTTGATGTTCAAGGATGTTACCCCGAATTTTTTCAACTCCTCTTTTGAAAGGGAAATCCGGTGGTCAGTCTACGCTTAGTATATGTATGTTCGGTAAAACAGCAACGGACAATTGCTTTGATGCATCGATTCAAACGACCGCAGAATCTGGATTCCACCTCTATAAAACCGGGAAAAGAAGAGAGAGTGCGGATATCCGATCTCTCTTCGTGGTAACGTCAATGACATCAGCTTTCTCATCGATCAAGAACGCCTCTGTTCAGCCCATGAATTCCCGTAATACTTGTTCGATCTGATCTTCACTCAGTCGGTCTTTAAGCGGAACCTTTTTTACTGAAGTATTGCTGGAATGAATGACATTGATATAATTGCGTGGAGGCAGCAGCTCATGCGGCAAATCGATGACATTCCCATGGGTGCCTCTCCCCGGTAACTTGACGCGGTATCCTGAGGCGTACTGCTCCGTTTTATACAGATACACATAGAATTGCGGTGAACGATGAAACGTCGGTGCCATCTCATTGTTGACGCTGTTCCAGAGATACCCGTTCTGATTAATTAACGCCATCGTCTCTGGCTTTGGCTGCACGTTATAAAGCTGCTGAACAAACGTTCTGTGATAAAGGTCATCCGAATCCAGTCTGGCAATGTAAATGTCTTCATATCCTTCCGCAAAGGCGAGTATGGCGCGAACGCTCTCGATATGCGTACCGAAACGGATATTGGCCGGCAACGGTTCCTGCTCTGCCAAAATTTCCTGCATCAACTCTCCCGATTCCTTCGAGAGCTTCACGACGGCCAGGAAATCCTGATTCGTCTGTGCCTTAAGGCTGTTCAGCGTAAACTTGCGAAAAATGCCCATTCTCCGCACCAGCCATTCCCTCGTTAGACGCTCCGGGTCAAAACCATAGTTGTTGAAATTAATCTCGATCACGACTTTTCTTGTCACCATACCGCCTCCTCATAAAATCCCTAAATCACGCAACCCAATTCCTGTCTCAACGAATTACGGTCTTGATCTCTTTATTCAATACTGCCGACTCTATAAAGTATGAAAAACGGAGCAAGACGTAACGGGCACTTGAACCGATCTTGGCGATTGAACGAAAAACTATTGCATAAGGTCCTACGCTTTGGAGCAATGTAGTGATGCAGAGGAAATAAAGATCTTATCATGACATGGAGGGTTCGTTTTGGCCAAGAGCAAACAACAACAGGAAGCGCACGGAATCGGACAGATCGAACAGCAGTTGAACGATCAGATGGAGGCTGCCGCAGACATTCAAGGACCATCCAAACTCGACCAAGAAATAAAAAAGGCGGCCCATCGTCGTATTGATCCATCGAATGAGCCTTCAGAATAAGGAGAATTCCCATGAACAAACAAAGAGCGATTGAAATTTGTGAGTCAGGCATTATGAAACATGTAACTTATCAGGATGCGCCTATCTTCATCCAGCATGTCAATGAGGATGAAACCGCGCGGATCTATCCGATCGGAAACTCGGAGCAGGAAATGACCGTTCCTTTATCCAGTCTGGTTGAACATCCGTAGAATAAGACGAATTTTGGATCACTCTTTCATCTTTACCATGCAGCCATATCCCTTTTGACCTGCAAAAAAACCGGAGCATTTAAGCTCCGGTTAACTCGTATAAGTTCTACCTTAAGATAATTTCCAAGCAGGAATCAAAGAATGAAACTCAAAAAAGTAACTTCCGATGACGTGAATTAATGTATATATAGCAAGAATAATCAAATATGTAATAAACCAGATGTATAGCGGCTGATGTAAAAATAGAAATAACAACAACATCCCAACCGGAAACGGTATAAGAACAATCAGCCAAATAGGTAATCCAAGCGCCTCAGCGATAGCACCGAGTGAAACTACGGATGCACCGATCACAACGGCCTGCCACATTGCAATTCCATTGGTAAATATACGGCTGCCCAGTAAATAGGATAGCGATGTGAGCAGTACGGCTATAATAAAACTGACGGCATATGGCAAAGGTACCCCCTCCTTCCGAGTGTGATTTTACTATATTATATAGTAAGGAAAATAGCAGAAGATGCTTATTTTTGTAAAATGAGTACATGGGAGAAATCTTATCATAATTACAGCTTCATACCGAGCCTCCTCTATTCTATATCGGAGACATCCAAATAAACGCTTGATACTCTCCCGATCTCTGCCTTCAATTAAATCAAAACGAATAAGAGGCAATATAATCTGCTCCTTTTAGGTATAGTGATTCTTGTCTAAGAATGCGTTAGATCAAGATTTTTTTGGCATCTTCCACGATCTGGTTCACAATATCGCCTGCGGCTTGATCCGCTGTAAGCATTCTCGTGCCTTGTCCCGCCCAAAGCGCCATATATTCCGGGTTGTTCTGACGGGCAGAAGCATTTCTGATTTCTCGTGTTAATGTATTTTGCGTAGGAAAAGGAAGAGGCTTAATATCGCTTGTTTCCCAATGTTGGATAAACGTATTGCGTATTCCCCTTGCCGGCCGTCCCGAAAATGCATTGGTGATCACGGTGCTTTCCTCCGTACTTTCAAGCAGTGCCTGTTTATAAACCGGGTGTGCACCCGACTCCGCTGAGGTTAAAAATCTTGTCCCCATTTGTACCCCTTGCGCACCTAAAGCAAGCGAAGCTACCAGCCCCCTGCCATCCATAATTCCGCCAGCCGCAAGAACGGGAACTTTCACCTGATCAACAATCTGCGGGACAAGCGCCATCGTTCCGATGTTGGCTCCAGATGGTCTGGATGACGTATCAAATGTCCCGCGATGTCCTCCGGCTTCACTGCCTTGAGCAACGATAACGTCGCATCCTCGTTGTTCAGCCTGGATCGCTTCGTCTACAGTTGTTACTTTATTCATGATTTTTATACCTAATGATTTCGCTTGCTGCATGTGATCATCCGATAATAAACCGAAGGTTGTACTAATAATCGGAACGTTTTCCTCTAACAACACGCGAAATTGTTCATCAAATCGATCTGGTGTATGAATTCCATTTTGATCAGGTTGTAATATTCCTAATGAGTCACGGATCGCATTCAGTTTTTCATTAACGGTATTAAAATTTTGATAATGATCCGGTCCAACGTTAGCAAAAATGTTAACAGCAAAAGGAGCTTGAGTCAGCTTCCTGATGGCTTGTATCGCATCCCTTATTTCTTCGGGTGTCATGTAAGCAGCGCCCAAGGTTCCGAGACCCCCTGCATTAGAAACTGCGGATACGAGCGGAACCATGTTCGCAATTCCAGCCATGCCTGCAAGTACAATGGGATAACGAATATCGAAAAGTTCACAAAATTTGCTATATAGTTGTATGGCCATCGTTGCTCCCTCCTCATTATGAATATCTTCACATTAGTTTACACCGACTTTATCCATCATGTATAATTCGAAAACATGATCTTATATATCTCGTTTTCAGATACTTCAGTTTCAGGGAGAGATTTCACTTATGGACATTCATTTATTGGAGATTTTTGTTCAAGCAGCTCGTGAAGGCAGCATTTCCAAGACCGCCAAAAAGTTAAACTATGCGCAATCCAATGTGACAAACAAGATTCAGCAATTGGAAGCTGAGCTTCAGACGACGTTGTTTTATCGCCATAAAAAAGGAATTACCCTTACTCCTTCCGGAGAAGTTTTAGTATCGTATACCGAAAAGATATTAAATATGATGGATGAAGCCAGGGCAGCGGTCGGGAATGCGTCCATTCCTACGGGCCCTCTGTCCATCGGCTCGATGGAAACGACGGCAGCCGTTCGGCTGCCTGGCGTCTTTGCTAAATATCATTTAAAGTATCCTCATGTCGATTTCTCTCTCATGACCGGGCCCACCGAAAAACTGCTTCATGCCGTTCTCCATTATGAACTGCATGGCGCATTTGTTTCTGGTCCGATCCAGCATCCTGATTTATGTCAAGAGAACGTTTTTGAAGAGACACTCGTACTGGTAACTTCCCCCGAACACCCTTTGGTTGATTCCATCCATGATTTGCAGAATCATACGATGCTGGTGTTTCCTAAAGGATGTTCATATCGTGCCAGGCTTAATTCTCTTTTCCAAGAAGAAGGATTATTGCCGGTAAAATTAATGGAATTCGGTACGCTTGAAACGATTCTTGCTTGTGTTCATGCGGGGCTGGGCATTACGTTACTCCCTTACTCGATCATTGCTGATTATGAGGAGCGAGGAAAGGTAATCAGTCACCGGCTGCCGACTGAGTATTCCTCTGTAACGACTCTGTTTGTTAAGCGCAAAGACACCTTAATTACACCAGCACTATCGGCTTTTTTAGACGAAGTGAGGAATAATCTCTCCATAAGCCTAATCTAAAGGTATCTACGTATGTAAGCACAGGCATAAGAAAGTACAGCTGCAATATAACCCGATTTCCGGGCATTATTTCTGTCCTTTAATCGCCATAAAATATCCCCCTTAGAATTTATCGGAATATCCAAAGGGGTATCCCATGTCCGTTCTAAGGGGGAGCATTTGAATCCAAATCGAGGGCTTTTTGACTCGTTCTGATCGGATTACGAACCTATTCTTCCTCGTTCTCGAATGGCTGTCTTTTTCCCTGACGTTTTTGAGGCTTCTTATCCTGTAACTGCAGCTGGCGAGCAATGGTATACCCGATAAGGAATGCAGGGGCTGAAACATTGCCGTCCACCGTAAATGGAATGATTGAAGCATCTGCAACGATCAAATCCTTCACCCCGTGCACGTTTCCCCTCCGATCAACAACCCCTCCCCTATGTAAAGGAGCCATGCGAAGCGAACCCTGCTGGTGATGGTTATGGTCAAAATTCTCTTTTATAAAATCCTCCAACTTGGAGTCATCGTCAATGATATCGGTAGTTGGCGAAATAAGCCGGTACGCCGGGTCGATGGATGTGAGCTTGGCAGCGATATTTTTAACATATATTCTGTAAATATTTTTAACGGCTTCCATGTCATCGGGATTGGCAAGAAATCCTTCATCCGCAAGCACGATTTTAAGCGGATCATTGTTCTGGATTTTAATGAAACCGCGGCTCTTAGGGCGCAAGTACAGGAGTGCAAGCGTTAAATGGCGGTCGGAACCGATGCCAATCAGCTGTACTGCCCGCCGATTTCCGCTCGGCTCCATCGGGGAGGGCAAAAAGGCTCCCCCTGTATAAAGGGCATTCGGATCATTAGCAGGCAGGGCGTTATCGTTGGGATTCGTTGTGAACACGGCCGTGTTGAGCGTATGGTTTCTCAGCCTCTGGCCTACATTAGGATTGTTAAAAATAACAGGGATACCTGCTTTTTTCAACAATGGGGCAGGTCCGATTCCGGATAACATGAGCAGCTGAGCGCTATTGATGCCGCCCGAAATAATCACTTTTTTTCGTGCGTAGGCCCGAACGCGTTTCCCTTCTTTCAGAAATTCCACGCCTGCAGCGCGTTTTTGATCAAAAAGCACGCGCAGCGCCGTTGATTTAAAGAACACTCTTAGTTTCCTGCCTTTTACACCGCGACCGGAAGGGGTCATAATATCCAAGGAGAGAAACGCCTTCGAAGAACTTTCCCTTCGACCGCTCGGATCTTGATACAATTGCCATCTTGTAAACGGACCAAGGGGTGTTTTCGGGTCATTATAATCCAGGATCTCCGGGAAGCCTGTAGCCTGTTCAATGGCTGCGGTAAGCTTCTCGGCCATCGATGTGGGGTGTACTGGTGCCTGCCTGATATCCAGTCGTCCGTGATATCCCCGTGCGCTTGGATTATCGGTTTCTCCGTTATACTTTTCCAATTTCTTAAACCGGCGCGTAGCCCGTCTTGGTGACCACAGCGGTCCAAGCAGCTTCTCCCATTCCCTAAAAACATCTGGTGTCGGGCGTACATATTGCTCCCCGTTAATCGAAGATCCACCGCCTAAGAGGCGTCCTGTGGTCCATTCAAATGATCGGTCATCCACCCCCTCTTGCGGAATCCCTTCCCCCTGCCAGAAGTATTGCGGGAAAAATTGTTCCTCCAGCTCAAGAGCAAAAGTAGAATCCCGGATTGGCTTATCCTTATCGTTGTTTTCTCCGGCCTCAAGGACAAGAACTGAGGTTTGTTTATCATCACTGAGTATTTTTGCAATGACTGCGCCGGCAGGACCTGTTCCTACGACAATATAATCGAATGTCCATTTCCTATCCATCAAAGCTCTCCTCTGCATATAGGCTAATGTCAGGATATTACCTTTTCCTGTCCTTTGTTCCTGAGCGGAATAAAAAAAGGCCCGCCTTTGGCGGACCCCTGTTCGGTTATTTCTTGATAATAACAGGCCGAACTGTTTTTGTTGTCAAGACGTTAAGTGCATCACGCACGTCTCTCGCGAAAGTTAGCGGTTTCTCGTTCTTTTCGAAGTGGATATACCACAGGTTAGGGTTGGTAAATAACCAGTGGTTATGAAGCGCAGTGACCTTGATGCCATGGCTGCGCAGCCGGGAAATAAATGGATTGATTTCCGCGGTCAAAATGACAGTTTCGCCAAGGCATAATGCTCTCCCGTTACGGCCAATGTTCTCAAAGGAAAATGCCTGAGGGATGGCCAGAAACGATCTGGTTTTTTTGCCTAAAATCGTAGGTTTGATGTTATTTCTGACCGTAGAAGCTGTACAAACACCGTTAATCACCTGCGGTGTTGCCTTCAAAATAGAAGCGAATTGTCTACAAAGCGGACTAATTGCCATCTGTTCATTCCTCCCATCTCGTAATATACCAACATACTATGGAGAGATGAAAGATATGGTGAAGGCTGCTAGCATGTATAATAGGACCATTTTTATAAAGCGGCGAATGAAAACGGACTAGCGTAATGTCGAACGCTAGTCCGTTTCGGTTTGTTCATTTTTCGCCTTGTTGAGCTGCTTGCGCTCAATATGGGCCGCTCCCCATTGATGCAAGTTTTCCAAAATCGGAGACAGGCTCATTCCGTATTCCGTGATAGAGTACTCCACTTTCGGCGGGATTTGCGGATAAACGACACGTTTCACGATCTCTTCCTCTTCCAATTCGCGCAGATGGAGCGTAAGCATCCTTTGAGTGATATCAGGCAGCAATCTTCTTAGCTCATTAAACCTCAGAGGTTTGCCTTGAAGTAAATGATAAAGAATCATCGGCTTCCATTTGCCGACAATTGAATCCAGCGCCACAACGAATTGGCAATGCCCGGGGTTCTTTGGCATGCCTTGCCTCCTTTGCAGTACCTTTTTTAATACTATAGCACATATTTGTGCGTACTTCACAATTAAAATATATACGATATGATCAATCCAGAAAGTGTATTTATTTTAATTACAGAAGGGAAGTTTTTATTTATGGCAGCTGTACTTTACATCACCGCCCATCCCCTGGATTCCCAGTCATCTTTTAGTCTCGCGGTAGGGGAAAAATTTATAGAAGCTTATCGTGAGGCAAATCCAACCGATGAAATTATTCATCTCGATCTGTACCAAGAGGATATTCCGCCAATCGATGCCGATGTTTTACGGGGGTGGGGAAAGATCCGGTCGGGTTCGTCTTTCGATCAACTGTCTGATGAAGAGAAATCAAAAGTAGCCCGTCATGAAGCCATTATTGATCAATTCGTGGCTGTCGATAAGTACGTGTATGTTTCACCGATGTGGAATTTCTCGATCCCGCCGGTTTTGAAAGCCTATACGGATGCGACTTCCATTCCGGGCAAAACGTTCAAATATACCGAAAATGGTCCTGTAGGTTTGTTGTCCGGCAAGAAAGCCTTACACATTCAAGCTAGCGGTTCCGTTTATTCGGAAGGTCCCCTTGCTCCGATTGAAATGGGATACAGTTATCTAAAAAAGGTTCTGCATTTCTACGGGATTCAATCGATTGAAGCCATTTTTGTGGAAGGAACGGCATCATCCGAACAAGCTCCAGCGATTAAGGAAAAAGCAATTGCACATGCTAAGGAAGTCGCCAAACGTTTCTAATCGCAGTTGTGGCTTCATCATATCTCACCTATGGAAAAGAATTTAGATAAACGATATACTATATAAACCGCAAAAAACAAACACACGTTAACGGAGAGGCAGAACCAATCTGGAGAAGCAAAGCGTTCTAAAAGCTTTCTGAAAGAAAGCTGCATCGGAAGCATAGGCTTATCACCGGATTTTCTCCTTAGAAAAGGGGAATCCCAAAAATCTGGGGATAACAGCGATTGGAAGATGGTACTGCACTCGCAGTGCCCTAGTGAAAATGATTAGTGCGGTTTATATAACTGTAGCTGTTTTTTGATGAGGTGAATATCCAATGGATGAAGTTGATGAATCCAAACAACTTGTGTTGCAGATCGGCGGTGCCTTGAAAAGGTACAGAAAAGAAAAAAGCATGAGTTTAGACGACTTAGCGGAAATAACGGGCGTAAGCAAACTTACTCTCGGGAATATCGAACGTGGCGAAACAAATCCAACCTTGGCGATTTTATGGAAAATTTCAAAGGGCATATCTTTACCGTTAATGGCTTTGTTTAAATCAGAAGACCCCGTTAGTTTGTATCGAGCAGGCGAGGGTTTGCGGTTTTCGAATGATCAAAAAAATTGGATGATTGAACCCGTTTTTAAAAGTAACGATACTGAAATGTGTCGGGCTTACTTACAGCCACATAGCTCGTATCACCCTGAAGGCCATCATGTGAATACAACTGAAATTGCGACAGTCATGACAGGCTCCATTGAAATTCAAGTCAATGGAGAGACTTACACATTGAATCAATATGATACGATCAGTTTTCGAGCGGATCGTCCTCACGCTTATACAAACCCTACAGATAGCGAAACCGTGCTCCATATCTCCCTAAAGTATGGTCCATAAAATTCGAAAATATGACTTACTAAATAGAACTCCACACTTCCGTAACGGAATGTGGAGTTCTTTTTTTGTTTTGATTATTTTAAATATATTTAAATTTGTTTATTGTAAAAAATAATATATTATAATATACTTTTGTTGTCCGCGCGGACGTTATTGCATCGTTTTTTTCAATCAGCAGAAAACAATTTATCCGTTTAAAATACAGGAGGAGAAATGAAGAATGCCGAACAACCAAATTAAAAAAGCCGTACCATCCTCTATAGGATTCATCATTCTCGGCATTATTTTTATCGCAGCTAATCTACGTACTCCCTTAACCTCGGTCGGTCCGCTAGTCAGTCTCATAAGGGATGACGTTCATATTTCAAATACATTAGCAGGCCTGATCACAACGGTACCTTTGCTCGCCTTTGCCTTATTATCACCTCTGGTACCGAACTTAGGACGTAGGTATGGAGTTGAGCGTCTCATTTTGATTGCCCTCGTCTTTCTGACGGTTGGTATTGTAATCCGTTCCTTATCTGGCGCAGTTAATCTATATATTGGGACAGCTATCCTCGGTTTCGCCATTGCCGTTTGCAATGTATTATTGCCAAGTATAATCAAAAGGGATTTCCCGAGTAACATTGGCTCCATGACAGGTGTTTACTCCATCTCAATGAGTTTATGCGGGGCGATCGCATCGGGAATCAGTGTACCGTTAGCCGTGAACGCAGGTTTGCAATGGCAGGGAGCATTGGGAATATGGGGGATTCTCAGCTTTGTATCGATCCTCTGTTGGTTACCTCAATTAAGAAATCAAATGAAGCAAACAGCCACGACGAGTCAACAAACGGCCCGTAACGATGTGAATGTTTGGCGATCTCCTCTTGCCTGGCAAGTAACCTTGTTTATGGGGATACAGTCCATGGTTTTCTATGTGTTGATCGCTTGGTTGCCTGAAATTTTAAAGCAGCAAGGAATTGACTCCAACCAATCGGGATGGTACCTTTCGATCATGCAGTTGGCACTGCTTCCATTTACTTTTATAGTTCCCGTTATTGCCGGGCGCATGTCTAACCAACGTTTGTTAGTGATCATCACAACCATTTTGCTCTTGACGGGGACGCTCGGACTTCTTTACGGAAGCTCCGAAATCATTTTGCTGTGGATCATCATCCTTGGAATTGGTGGAGGCTTCGCTTTTAGTTTGTCCATGATGTTTTTCGGATTACGTACTGAAAATGCGCATCAAGCAGCGGAACTGTCTGCCATGGCGCAATCGGTCGGATATCTTCTTGCCGCAATCGGCCCAGCCCTTATAGGATATCTGCATGATGCGACGAATAGTTGGAGCCTGCCGCTCTTTATTCTGCTTGGCGCTTCGGTCTTACTCTTTGTAGTCGGTATGGGAGCAGCAAAAAACCGCGTTGTCGGCGGCCGAACTAGTTCCGTGCCGGCACGGAAAGAACGATAATAGGCTTGAAAAAATGTTGTGCAGCCATTGATGAAGGTGAAATAACGAACAAAAGCCGCAGCTCATGCGGCTTTTGTTGTTGGAATCAGAATACTCTGTATTTTTTCCACTCAAAGCACACCACATCGATCGCTCTCGGCGGCTCTCGCATTCGATCAACCTTACTCTCTTCCAATTCAATTATGATCCAAGTCATGATGAAGTTCTTTGGCGGGAACAACGGGCTCGTATTTTTGCCCTTTTGCAACAGGTTCTGATATATAAACGAAGTCCCCCGTTCCGTCGGGCGCGCTTCCTTTAGCCCATAACCCTTCGCTGGATTCGGTTCCTTCAGAGAGATTCCAGAACTCATAGGCTTCAGGTTGGGACTCCTGCTCTGCCTCCGGCGGAAAGGAAGCCGGTACCACGACGCCATTCTTTTCTTCCAGCTCCTGAATGGCGGCCATCCATTGATATTGATGATAACGATCCCGTGCCAGCATTTTTCGTAAAGTCGCGCGGACGCCTTCATCGTTCGTCATCTGATATAGTCTCGCCACTTGCAATCGGCCCTGACTTTCGGCATGCAAATTAGACCGCATGTCTGCAAGAAGGTTGCCGCTGGCCACGATATATGAACCGTTCCATGGTACGCCGGTAGAGTTGGTAGGTAAGCCGCCCAATCCGCTTACAAGCAGATGTTGGGGATTAATGCCTCCCATAATGGCAGCTGTAACGGGATCCTCAGCGGCTTTCTGCTGCTCGGCAGGTGTGGCGCCATCCAATAGCTGGCTAATCAATGCGCATAACATTTCGACATGGCCAATTTCCTCCGTGCCGATATCCATCAGCATATCTTTGTATTTTTCCTCGCCCCGACAATTAAACCCTTGAAAAAGGTACTGCATCATCACTGTCATTTCACCGAACTGCCCTCCCAGTACTTCCTGGACCTGGCGTGCAAATGCCGGATCAGGGCGATCTACTTTAACCTCGAACTGTAACTCTTTCTGATGTCGAAACATATGATTTCCTCCGTTTGTAAGTTGGATTGATTTCTAAAAGTATATAACCCTTTCACATCGCTCTAAACAGAGGGTAAACTCTTTCCGATCAACCAACCTTCCCGTTTTCCTGCTTGTTTCACCCATCGTTTCGACAGGATTCTCTATGCCTTACTGCTCCAATAATGCTCAGCTGCTTTTGCTTCTTTGACACAAATCTCTTGAAAAGAGGTGTTTCACTGGCTAGAATACTGGGTATTAAGCACATATTGTTGTTTTTAACCGACGATTTCTTATTGAACATAAGATATCCGCAAAACACTAAATTTCGACGATGTATTATACACCAAAAGGAGAGCTCAAAATGCAGGTTCAAAAGGTTGATCATCATGAATTATTCGAGCAGATATATAACCTAGCGCCTATTGGAATTGCACTCGTTGCTCCGACAGGGCAATGGCTGAAAGTGAACCCTGCTTTTTGCAATATGATGGGCTTTACCAGTGAGGAATTATTGAATCTCAGCTACCAGGATATTACGCATCCCGAGGACTCGCCGCAAGATGTGATCTATGCCTGTGAGCTGTTTGAAGGTATATCGAAAGAACATAAATACGAAAAACGATACATCAAAAAAGATGGCAATGTCCTTTGGACTTCATTACATGTTTCCTTGGCTCGAGACGAAAAGACGGATGAGCCGCTTTACTTCATATGCCATATTGTGGATATTACGGATCGTAAAGCGTCCGAACAGAAGCTATTGCACAGTGAAGAGATGTTCAAACTGATTTCGGATAATGCTCAGGAGATCATTTATATCACGAATTGTGAAGGCGTCTGTCGATTCTGCTCCCCTTCCGTTCAGCATTTGCTGGGCTACTCGCCCGAAGATATAATTGGCCAGGATAACATTGCATATTTCCATCCCCAAGATCTGGAACGTATCTCACAGATGGACCTGTCCTCTGGCAATATGCTGAATGTTAGGATTCGCCATAAAGACGGTCATTATCTTTGGTTCGAAACCACGTATAAAATCATCGGAAATGCTGAGCATGAACAGCAGATCCTTTTCATTGGACGAGATGTCTCCGAACGAAAAAAACATGAAGAGATCGTTGCAGAGGCAGAGCGTATCGCGATGATCGGCAGTTGGGAATGGGATATGGTCAATGACCAAATCGCCATTTCAGATCAAATTTTTGAGATTCTTGAACTCGAACGCACTCCCCAACGATATCGGGCAAGTGATGTTTTTAAAGCCATGAATCCCGCGGATGCAGCATCTCTGCAACAAAAAATCGGCTGGGTAAAACAAGGCGAGCCGCTTGATTTCGAGTACAAATACATCAGCAAGAATGGCAGCGAGAAATATCTTCACTTGCGCGGATTAATTACGTTTGATGAATACTGCAAGCCAGTACAGTTAAATGGGACATTGCAGGATATTACCGAGCGGAAACTCATTGAATTCAAGCTGCAGGAGACCGTGGAACGGTACACATCGCTGAAAAAATATAATCATGACGCCATTATCTCGTTTAACATGGATGGGAACATTATGAATGCCAATCCAGTAGCGGTGAAAATGACAGGCTGTCCCGTGGCTGAAATGAGCGGCACAAGCATACAAAGGTTTATCGGGGCCGTTAATCTAGGTCTGATTCTCCGCAGCAATTACGAGTTGGCCGAGAAGGAAATCAACACCATTCGCCATAAGGACGGCCACGAGACCGAAGTCTTGGCTACGCTTGCTCCGATCATTATCAACAAGGCCAATGTGGGGTTTTATCTGATCGCAAAGGACATTACCGAACAGAAAAAACTGCTCGTTGCCAAAGAGACGGCCGAGAGAATGAATCAGGCCAAAAGTGAATTTCTCGCCATGATGAGCCATGAAATTCGCACCCCGATGAACGGCGTAATCGGGATGACGGACCTGCTGCTGGATACGCCGGGACTCAGCGGAGAACAAAAGGAATATATCAGCATTATCCAGAAGAGCGGAGATTCCTTGCTGGCCATCATTAATGATATTCTTGATTTTTCCAAAATCGAGTCAGGCAAAACCGAGCTGGTCGATGATCCGTTTGATCTTCGAGAAATCGTGACAGAAACGGTGCAGATCGTAAAACCACTGGTTCGCGAAAAGAATCTGGATATCCGTGTATGTCTGGATGATGCCATTCCGACTCCGGTGCATGGCGATGCTTACCGTCTTAAACAAGTACTGACCAATATCATCGGCAACGCGGTTAAATTTACTTCAGAAGGCGGCGTGGAAATCAATGTCGGCCTTAAAGAGCAGTGCAGCAGCAACGTGCAGCTGCAATTCACGGTGAAGGATTCGGGAATAGGGATTCCGGTGGAGAAAAGACAACAATTGTTTGAGCCGTTCTACCAGCTGGAAAACTTCATGACTCGCAAACCTCAAGGCACCGGTCTCGGGCTTGCCATCAGCAAAAAGCTGGTGGAGCTGATGCAGGGTGATATCTGGATCGAAGAATCGGATGAACCGGGTACAACCTTTGCATTTACCGCATGGTTCAAGTTGAACAACAATGAAGAGAGCAGCACATTCGATCAACAACAGAAAAAGAACAAATCGGCATCTCTTCGGATTCTGATCGCGGAAGACAATGAGGTGAATCAGCTTGTCCTTGGCAGGATGATCGAGAAAAAAGGACACTTTGTAGACCTGGTGGTCGACGGTGCCGAAGCTGTCGAGGCTGTCAAACGGCATGCGTATGATATTGTTTTTATGGACGTGCATATGCCGCGGCTGGATGGCTTTGAAGCGACTAAAGCGATTAAGGAAATGCTTGACCCCGAATCATGTCCATTTATTGTTGCGGTAACGGCAAATGCCGTAAGAGGAGACATGGACAAATGCTTGAAGGCAGGCATGGATGCATATGTAAGCAAACCTATTAAAGGCGAGTCGATTACGCAAGTGCTGGAGATGTATTATATCAAGAACCAGATCAATCATTCATAATTTGCAAACAATGAGCAGCCTGCGATCCTGCAGCCTGCTCATTTCCTTTATTAACAGCATTTCCCATTAGCGTAACAAGTATTATTCCATTCTGTCTGCATTATCTTCTCAATCTGTCCGTATTGGTCCCCTTGATCCATCCTCCAGTGGATTTCTTCCCTTCTACTTTGTCTCTCTGGGGATGATATAAAGCGTTCCATCCTCGCCATACTCCGCATATGCAATATCCTTAATATTGTCATACCCCTGCCTTTGCATATCACTCTTGACCTTTTCCGGGTCCATTTTCTTTCCCCTCAGGGACATCGTCAGGAGTTCCCCTTTATCAATGACCGTAATAGCCAAGCTATTGGAAATATCCTGAAGACCCAAATCTTGGGCAGTCGGAGGCTCGTACTCCGGCTTGCGAAGGACGGACAGAGATCCGTCGATTTCCAGGACGGCATGTTTGACCTCCTGAAGCGAAAAAACGTTCTGTTTTCGAAGCATGGAGAGCAATTGTTTATACTCAATGTCATATTTTTTTAATAAACCCTGATTCACTTCACCGTTATCAATCAAGAGAACAGCCCGCCCCTCTGCTGCATACCCGAATTTAACGAAACGGGTTGTTGCTTTCTCAAAAAGGTACGAGAGGACCGTCCAGACTGCCAAAGCAAATAAGAGATGGGAGATCTTGACTTGATCGTCATACAGCGTATTTCCCACAATTTCACTTAGTACCAACGAAGATAGGAAATCCAACGGCGTAAGTTGACTGAGCGTTTTTCTTCCCGTAACGAACGTGATGACCCAAAGTCCGAAAAAACTGATGACCAGCTTGATGCTTAATTCCAACAGCATATCGACCAACCTCCCCAAAGAACCAATCATTGAAGAACCATTACCCACTTCTTTCAATTAAAAACAACGGCGCCCATCAAGCCAAAATGAAAAGGCATGAACCCGGTCTAATACCGAGCTCATGCCTAACAGGTTGCATAAAACACTTGTCTACCTTTAAGGGAGATCACTTCAAAATGACGCCGATTCCATCAGGTTGTTGTTTTAAGATCGGGAGTCGAGCATTCACCATTCATGGAGAGGTTTACGGATGGATATTATGCATTATTGCACTGTAGAGAAAATCGGCTAAATCCTCATGGCCATATTGATCAAAATAGTTTCTGAATCGTGCATCGAATTTGTAAGTATTGGCAATGCAAGCCAGTAATTCTGCATCACATGTCATGAATTGCATCAGATTTTCTTTCCACTCTTCGATTAATCGCTGAGCTTCATCGGAGGAAGGATCCTGATCGACACAAGCTGCCATTTGTTTGAATATTTCCTCCATGGATTGAAACCGTTCCTCTTTATCGTCAAGCGATAATTTTTCCAACGTTTCATTATACTCTTTATACGCTTCTGTTTCGCCATAAATGAATCTTGCCTCATTTGCATACTGTTCTTTCAATGGTAAAACGGAAGAATCCTTGAAGATTTGCAAATCGCTAATATCCATTCCCGAATCGTATTCATCGATCGCTACTATCATGGTTTCCAGTCTTTGTTTTCTCGATAATAACGTTTGTTTCTGCTTCTTCAAAATTTGTTTACGTTCTTGTCTGGTCAGCTTTAAAATGTCTGCAATTTCTTTCAAGGAAAACTCCAACTCCTTTAGGAACAGAATCGTTTGAAGTTTTTCCAAACTGCTTCGATCATATAAGCGATACCCTTTTTCCGTCAGATGCGTCGGTTTAAATAAATCGATTCGATCGTAATAATGCAGAGTCCGGCCTGTAATGCCTGTAATCCGAACAATATCTTTAACCGTTAATAATCGTTTCTTCATCCCAAAATCCTTTGACTTCGTCCAGTATTTGAGCAGCAGGCGTTATTGTCGCCTCAAAAATCGTTTTTCCCGTTTTTCTTAAATAATATCGGATCAAATAATATCCGCAAGCGTATCCGGCACTATAAGGCATGTTGACCGGTTTGAAGTTTTGAAGGGTGGCGATCTCGTCCCCGTAAAGATACGGAGCCAATTGATCAAACCCGGTTAATTGCAATCGCTCTCTAAGCACAGGCTTTATGCGTTGGTTAAGTGTTTCTGCGTTCGTTTTCGTGACCCAAGGGCCGAGCAATTCTTCTCCAAACATGAACGTCGCATAATTTTCGGCTAATCCTTCACTTACGATGAGCTCGCCCAAATGAACGTTGTGATCCCACTGAATAAATTGATAGCGCACATTATGGTTGCATTCATGCGCCAGCGAAGCTTTCATCCGCGGAATCGTGTACTCGTTTGGCAGGAGCGTCCCCCAGATAAATCCGGGAATGCCGCCAAAACCGCTATATCCTTCATTTATGGTTAAAGCACGGTTTTCCGGATTCCCTAGTTGAATGGTAAACAAATACTCGGATACGGGGAGGCTTATACCATGGGCCACAAATAGACCGAGGCTTTTCCTTACAGCGTGCTCACACTCTAACCAAAAAGAATCTGACGAAATCAACTCTACCTCATTTGAAATCTGCCGGGTAATCTGATCAGGAGATCGATGCATCATACTATTAAACGTAACCACGTCAAAACCGTTCGCCTCTTCAGCTCTAAAAGGGATCTGTTGAATTTCCCATTGCTTCATAAAAGGGGCCATCATTTCGTTTCTGAATAATTCAAGCTTTTCGTCGGGCGAAGCCTTGATTATATTTTGATAAATGTGGTCTGAACGCAATGTTTTTATGTTCATATCTCTCACTCCCAGTGATGTATTCATAGAGAGAGTATGGACTATGACCTAACGTCATAGTCAAGAGAGAAATTCGTAATGCTTTGCCTGGGATATTCTCGTCGACCAAATCCGGTGATTTCAAGTCCCGATGATGAAAGCGCCGTCCAGTCACTAGATAAGAAAAGGAAAACGTCGGGCAAGCCTGCAAACAGGTTTGCTCATCGTCTTCCTTGCATCGAAAAGAGCAAACGTTGAAATCCAACCCGTTTTGCCGCCTCCAAACCCATTACTAGTGGTATTGTAAAGAAATTCACGATAAGAGCCTTAATATGCGCCAGGAGCATCCGAAAAATATTTAGAACGGAACGTTCATATGGATCCTGTGTCATGAGTGAGCTGTGTTATTAAACATTTTTTTATACTGAAAGGGATGGGTCGGATGGATTTAGTGGCATTCAGCGATTTCTCACTACATCCCGCCAGTTCGCATTTGTAAGGATCTCTGCATCGTCACCGAAAAATACGTTTCCCGCTTGTTGATCGCCTTTCAGCCAATACATAAACCATGCAGTCATATATCCGTCAGCATGGTTCAGCATATCGCCGTGGTCCGTGTTTACGCGCCTTGCCATCACTTTGATTACCGTATCGGGAATATTGGCATAATTTTGGTTAAGTGACCAAAGCGGGGTAATACCTTGCCCTTCTGTTGCCGTTATATCTTCAGCAGTTCCCGCATCAAAATATCCCGTAGCAGCAACCATGAAATAGGGGATTTTGACCTTAGATACGTCGTAGCTCCATTCCTTTCCGAATACGCTGTCCTGTCCCCAGTAGCTTGAAGTGGCGCTTGCTGTATACATGACTTTGTAGTATCCGCCGTTATCCTGATTGGTTACGGCGTTTATTGTCCCCACGCCTCCCTGCGAATGTCCGCCGATTCCAATGTTGTCCACATCAATTTTACTATAAAAATCACTTTCGCGATCTTCATTCAGACTTAGCATAAAATCAAGGCTTGCAGACGATGATGCTCCTGTTCTTGAATTTTCGTCCTCATTGCCAACAACAATGAATCCCCATGAAGCAAGATGTTTAAACACAGCTTTATATTTTGAAGCAGGGATCCCCGTGCCGTTTGCCATTATAACGAGGGGATACGCAGACGAGCTTTCTTTCAATTCAGATGGAAACCAAATCTCATATTTCTTGAAGGTATCATTACCTGCGTCAAATTCCACATAAGAAACTTTATTTGTACCAAGTGCTGTATATTGTGCTTCGATGGGCTTGTCGGTCTTTACAAATTTATAATAATGTCCATTGCGATATGAAAGAAATGCAAGCACCGCCACAATTACCGCAATAACAACGAGAACCACAATCAGCAATATTCGTTTAAAGATTTTCATAAACTTCACCTCATTGCCACCTAATCTTCCCACATGCTCATTTTCTTTTCGAGATACAGGCGATATTGCTTTTTGTCGTTTTGCAGTTCGTATCCGGAGTGGGAAACTCGATATTATCATGTTTCGACAATTGCATCCCTTAATTCGGCATATATTTATCCAAATATTCATTGATTTTTTCAAAATAAAGTTTTGCTTCTTTTGGATCATTTTGTAAGCCGTGACCCGAACGCTTAAATTCAATGAAATCATGGGGAACGTTATTTTCCTTTAGAGCTTCAAGCAGATTTTTCGTTAGACCGAACGGCACGACTTTATCATAAGTGCCATAGGCAGCTAATGTTGGAACGGAATTCTTGGTAATATGTGTATAAGGTGAAATTTCATCTACGTACTTTTTGTACTCACCATTTCTCATCATTTCTGCAGTGATGCTTTCCCCTGTTATGATCGAGGCAAAAGCTGCACTTGCTTCAGCAGCTTCGTCAGATTCATATGGGCTATCGGTATTATCGATACCAAGCCATATGGATGGTTCGAAGCTAGGAGGGCCAACTCCTTCGAAGACCAATTTTACCGGAATTGGAGAGGAATCCGCATCACGGTACGCATAAAGTAAAGCAAGAGCTCCACCAGCAGATCCCCCAGATATAGCCATTTCATCAAGGTTATACCCCAGTTCAGCAGCCTTTTCTTTGATGACAGGTATACTTTGCTTAATTTCTTGAGACATTTGATAGAGGTTAACCGTATTTTCATCGGTGCGTAAGCTATAATTGATGCCCGCAGCTACATAGCCTTTAGAAGTAAAATATTTAAGCATATCGGCATCGTCATTTTTATCTCCGCTTGTAAATCCGCCCGCGTGAAGATAAACGACAAGACCATATGATTTTTTAGAATGATCTGCTGGAACATAGAGGTCATATTTGTTCAATTCTTCTTTGCCATATTCTAAATCTGTATAAATGGTTCCGACTGAATCACTCCAGTCTACATGTAATGGGTTACTAAACGTAGGAAACTTTAGTTTCAAGAAGGCCGAACCGGAAAAAACCAATACAAAAGTAAGAATGCAGGTTAATATCCACATCATTTTTTTCATCAGAATAATTTTCCTCCCAATAACAGATCCAACATCAGACGGACTGCTAATCTGCCTAACACAAATGCGGCTACCGCAATTATGGCAAGAATGACAAGACGTTTTTTGGTTATCATCGTTTCTCCTTTTCTTCATTCTCGAGATATTAATGAATTGTTTGCGCTGGAGCAAACATTACCATGAAAAAATAAACTGAAAATAAACCACTATAAACGAATTGAACTTTGTTCACTTGAAACAGTGCTTTATGATAGAATGCAGTTCTAAGTTACGCATACACATCAACGGAAAGGAATGAGGGTGATGTTCCAAATCCTCGTTGCAGAAGACGATAAAAATACGGCCAAATTAATGAAAACCATTATTGGCTCTGCCGGATATGAGGTATATTTGGCGGAGAACGGCATGGTGGCGCTAGAAATATTGGACAAGCAGCATATTGACCTGATTGTGCTCGATATCATGATGCCACACCTGGACGGATTCGAACTGACTCAAATGATCCGAGAAAGCAGGAATGATATCCCTATACTTATGGTCAGTGCAAAACATCTGCCTGCAGACAAACGTAAAGGCTTTATGGCAGGAACAGACGATTATATGGTCAAACCTGTGGACGAAGACGAGATGCTTCTTCGAATCAAGGCTTTGCTGCGAAGGGCCAAAATCCTTAACGAGCGAAAGCTTCATATCGGGAAGATTACGCTTCAATATGATTCATTAACGGTGACGAGGGAGAACGACGTGCAGACGCTGCCGCAGAAAGAGTTCTATTTGTTATATAAGCTGCTATCTTACCCCGACAAAATTTTTACCCGGATTCAGTTGATGGACGAAATTTGGGGTATGGAATCCGAGACGAACGATGTTACGCTCAATGTTCACATCAACCGGCTAAGAAAGCGATTCAGCGACTATCCGGAATTCGAAATCATTGCGATTCGAGGCATTGGTTATAAGGCGGTTAAACACGGTGATTAAAAAGAAAATCAACTTTACCGAAAAGGGTTACTTGCGCGGCTTTGGTTTGACTTTCATGTTTACGTTCATTGTGTTGTTTATTTTGCTCATATCCATTTTTCTTTCGTTTGTCATTATCGTTTTTCTTGCATACATTGGGCTATACACCCCGCAACCAGCAGGCGATCCAGATTCCGGAGGCGGGGTATGGCTTATTGCTTATTTCGGAACCGTAAGTGTTCTGGTCAGTGTTTTGGCATCGCTTATTTTTAGCCGAATCCCCCTCTCCCCCATCCGGGAAGTCATTGGTGCTTCCCAAGAGCTTGCCAAAGGAAATTTTGCCGTCAGGATCCATCTCAAGGGGGCGAAAGAGCTGAAAAAGTTGAACCAAAGTTTCAACCATATGGCAGAAGAACTGGGAAGCCTTGAAATGCTGCGTTCCGATTTCATTAATAACTTTTCACATGAATTCAAAACGCCGATTGTTTCTTTAAGGGGATATGCGAAGGTATTGAAAAAAGACAATTTGTCGGAAGCAGAACGCAATGAATATTTGGATATCATTATTCATGAATCGGAGCGTCTTGCCGAACTGGCCACGAATGTCCTTCAGTTGACCAAAATTGAAAGCCAAACCATTATCACGGAAAAGACGTTGTTTAACGTAACCGAACAAATAAGAAATGCTGTCGTATTGTTGGATTCGAAATGGTCCGCAAAAAACATTCGTTTCCACTTCGATTCGGCCGAAGTCATGGTTGTAGCAAATGAAGATATGCTCAGCCAGGTTTGGATCAATCTTCTGGACAATGCAATCAAGTTCTCTCCCTCGGATTCAGAGATCAAAATCGATATCGAATCAAGAGATCAACAGACCCGCATCTCTATTCATGACAATGGCCCGGGGATCGACTTGAGTAAGCAAAAATACATTTTCGACAAATTTTATCAGGGAGATGCCTCACACGCCTCTCCTGGATATGGGTTAGGTTTGAGCATTGCTCACAAAATCATTGCCTTGCACAACGGAACAATTAGAGTTGCAAAATCCGATGACACCGGCACAACATTTGAGGTGATTCTTCCTTTTAATTAGCCGGTTTCTCTTCGGAGCGTAAGAGGAGTCAGCAAATAAAGATACTTATCCGACATACGTTTAGAGGTGTCTTATGTTGACTTTCCTGTTTCTTTTACCACTACGATATAGATAATAGAGCACGCAAACAAGCGACAATGATCAAATGTATGAACGAAAAAGAAGGCAGATTCCATCCATAAACGGATGATTGCCTTCTCTAGGGGGCATGTACTTTCCGTGAAAACGTCGAGTACAAAGTTCGTCTAATTATGAATTCAAATGCACCGTCATGATCGGCTCATCAGAGCCTTTAGGCTTCTGGATGTCATGTATCTCTACATGGTCTACACATTCCAGCCCATCCGGAACAATGACCGGACTAATCACTGACAAGCCCGCTGCCTGAATAGCGGAAATATCAAATTCTAATAACAGTTGTCCTTGGTTTACTTTAGTACCGTTTTCCACATACAGTGTGAATCCATTTCCTTTTAGCGATACCGTTTCAATGCCGACATGGACAAGAATTTGGATACCGCTTTTATGTTCAATGATGACTGCATGTTTGCTTTTATCCATGACATGGACAATTTTCCCGTCAAATGGAGCGTAGACCTTTCCCTCCGTTGGTTCTATGGCCACTCCCATACCCATGTGGCCTCCTGCAAAGGCTGGATCAGGCACCTGTTTCAATGCTAATACTGCGCCTGAAATTGGAGCTGTAATCTTGAGCATATCAATTGTCTTTTTGTTTTTTCTCCAATGAAACATGTAAATCTCCCTCCAAATCTACGTACATCTCCTTCGTTTATTGGCAATCGACGCGGCTATTAAGGAACATTCTTCATTTGTACTATTCTTGTTGAGAGTTAAGTTTAGTCTTTTTTCGATTAATGTTTCCATATATTACTGTGAAGACTGCTCCACAGGATAATGCGATTAAATGTGCGATTATATAATTAAGATGCCCATGGTTGTCGGCGGAAGCAATGGCTAATCCCGGTAGAGCCGTGGTTCCAAATCCTATTGCAGTGAGCTTGCTTAAATACACATAACCACCAGCAATCGCTCCCCCAACACATCCAGCGATCAGAGGGAATTTATATTTTAAAGTGATCCCGAAAATGGCTGGTTCTGATACGCCAAAGATCACAGAGCCAAATGCTGAAATTCCAAGTTCCTTTACTTTCGTATTCTTCCGATGTAAAAGGACATATCCTAATACGGCCCCTCCTTGTCCAAATAAGGCAACAGACATTAATGGATTTATGAAGTTTCGCCCTGTATCTATAAGAAGCTGTGCTTCCACTGCACCTAAAACATGGTGTAACCCCGTAATGACGATAATTTGTTGAATACCAGCAAAGAACATATATCCAAAAATGCCCAAGTTTTGTGTACTCCATAATAATGAGGTGGTTACGAATTGAGCTAATTCGCGGCCCAGCGGTCCGATCATTGTGAATAACAATACGCTAGAAACAAATACTGTCAACAAAGGTGCTAAAAACAGTTTGATCATATTAGGTACTTTTTTAATAAAGAATTGGTCTAATTTGGCAACGACAAAACCCATCATCAAAGCAATGATAATGCCGCCTTGGAATCCAACGAGTTCGATGTTCAACCCTAAAATATTTATGGTTTCAGGCTGAACGTTGCCTTTAGCGACTTCATAAGCATCTGCTAAGTTCGGGTGAAGCATAATGGCACCAAGCACTAAACCAAGAATAGGTCTGCCGCCATATCTTTTGGTTGCAGAATATACTACCAATAATGGTAGTATCGTAAATATTCCAGATGATACGATTGATAATAAACGGTTAATCCCTTGCAAAGCTGGGTACATTTCTACAACCGATTTCTCACCAAATAAACCTTGTTGGCCCAACAAACCTGTAATTCCCATCAATAATGCGGCTGCAAGAATCCCAGGCATAATCTCAATAAAAACATCAGATAAAGATTTTATGGCTTTCTGTAAAAAATTCTGCTTTTGTGAAGCCTTTGTCTTTACGTCGCTTAGAGACATATTTTCTGTTTCTGTAAGCTTAGAGAATGCGGCATAAATATCGTTTACTAATCCGGCTCCAAAAATAATTTGAAGTTGATCGCCTGCTATAAAAACCCCTTTGACTAAATTTATATTTTCCACTTTTGTTAAATCAGCTTTATCGTTGTCATCTAATACGATTCTTAATCGAGTGGCGCAATGTGTGACTCCAGCGATGTTTTCCTTTCCCCCTATGTTCTTCAAGATGTTTTCAGAAATTTCTCTGTATTGTTTATGCTTATCTTCCATTTCTCTTTTCCCTCTCTCTTGACTGTTCAATTAGGATGTTTTGTAAATCTCCAGAACATACTTAGAAAGTCTTGCTTAATCCTTGGCAATGTGAGCCCTGCATGCATAAGCTCATCTCCACCAAACAGTTCACCAGTCTCGACATTTTTATACATAAAATCTGGATTCAACCCTTTAAATTTGATCGTTCGAAGAGATGCAGCCGGTTGCGAAAGCACTTTGAAATAACTCGCGACGACTTCCGATTGATCATCGGAAACAAAGTTCCATGCGGCTTCATTTCCATCAAAAGGGCTGAGTATTCTATGAAAACTTCCAAATTGGATAATTGGCCGAATCTCTTTATATAAAGCAACTTGTTTTTTAATTTCTTCTTTTTCTTGTTCTGTAATGGTTGTAAGGTCCAGCTCATAACCAAAGTTACCAGCCATTGCGACATGTCCTCTTGTTTCCAACGGAGTTATTCTTCCCACTTGATGATTAGGGACGGTTGAAACGTGGGCTCCCATGGTAATTGGCGGGTAAACCAGACTTGTACCATATTGAATTTTCAACCGACACATCGCATCGGTATTATCACTCGTCCATGTTTGAGGCATATAGTAAAGCATACCGGCATCAAAACGCCCGCCCCCACTAGAACAACTCTCAAACAATACATCAGGAAACCTTGATGTGATTGCTTCCATTACTTTATAAAGACCTAACATATATCGGTGAGCGGTTTCACGTTGTCGTTCCGGTGGTAAAGCAGCTGAACCCAAATCCGTCATATGTCGATTCATATCCCATTTCACATAGGTAATCGGTGCACTTGATAAAACAGAGGACACGGATTCGATGATGTAATCGCACACTTCCTCACGGGTTAAATCCAAAACAAGTTGGTTTCGGCCTAGTGTGGGAGGGCGATTTTCAACATGTAAACACCAATCTGGATGTTTTCTATATAAATCGCTGTCTATTGAAACCATTTCAGGCTCAAACCACAATCCAAACTCCAGTCCGAGATCACAAATCCGAGTTGCGAGGTCCAGCAATCCATTTGGAAGTTTACGCTGATCGACTACCCAATCCCCAAGTGAGCTGTTATCGTCATCTCTTTTTCCGAACCATCCATCGTCCAATACAAGCAGCTCTATACCTGCTTTTTTTGCTTCCACAGCTATTTCTTCAATTTTCTCCGCATTAAAATCAAAATAAGTAGCTTCCCAATTATTAATTAGTATTGGCCGCAACTTATCTCGGAATGTTCCACGACATAATCTTTTACTGTAGAGCTTATGATAGATCCTGGACATATCACCCAACCCATTTGCTGTGTAAGCCATTACAACTTCAGGAGTTTGAAATAATTCCCCAGGTTCTAACAGCCATGAGAAATCAAAAGGATTAATACCTATGGACACTCTCGTATTGCGATAGGGATCCACTTGAACTTGAGCCGTAAAATTGCCACTGTAAACGAGGTTAAACGCATATACTTCCCCTTGATCCTCATCAGTTCCTTTTCGTACTAACGATAGAAACGGTGCTTGTTGAGGACTGCTCGCGCCCCGGCAGCTATCAACCAGTTGAATCCCTGGAACAATGCTGCGCCTCACGATATTTTTTTCATTGTTATGAGCACCATATAATGTAATCAATTCGTACTCATCATCCCGAAAATCAACACTTGCACTAAGTGCCCGAAGGATCTTCAAGCGTTGTGTTCCTTCATTGTTAAAATGAGCCGACCTTGTGATCACATCTAATTCAGGGTACAAACTATAGCATAGTGTCACAGTCAATCCTAACAACTTATCCTCCATGATAAGCTCCAGTGTCTCTGCTTCTTCTTCGTCCTCTACATAAGTAGACGGCAGTCCGTTTAACTTGGGTTTTCCTTTATATGTCCTGTACTCTTTGTAACGAAGATCCGTCAGCGTTGATCCATTATTTAACTGTATTTGATAAGCCGGTGTTCTAAAATCTCCATTTCCATAGGCTGGATATTCTTGGGGCAGCGTATCGAGTGAAAATGTTCGATCAGAGGCATCCGGGTTAGGCGAAAATCCTCGATCCATATAAATAATTTTGTTGCTTCCACGATAGGTATTCACTTTTTTTCCCCAATATAAATGAGCTAAATATCCATCACGAACGATCTGCATTACATAGCTGGAATTTTTCCCTTGTAAATGAAATAACCGTTGATCGCCATTAATGTGGATTGCCATAGAATCCTCCTTGCATATTATTAAAACTATAATTGATAAGGTTTTGGGAATAGATGGAACCAAGCTGTGTAAGAAAGAAAAATGTGGAATTACAAATCAGCTTGAATCATCTCACAACGAATACAACGATATAACAACGTAATGAAAGATAGCGCTTTAGTTATTGCTTTACCTAGGATTAAACAATGAATTAGTTGCTATACAATAATTAGTATGCTTTTATTCTAATGGTTTAAATGGACAATGAATATGGAATAATGTAGACTGACTATTAAAGAATGTGATAACTTTTCAGCGTTTTAAAGAGAGGTGACAAGAATGGCCGCCAGTTTCTCCAATCATTCCCGCAATAATCTGGATCTTAATTTGTACACATGCGGTAGAGAAGCTTGTATGGGAGGACACTCTTATGGTCCTGCGATTCGAAGCGGATATATGATTCACTATGTATTAAAAGGAAAAGGTGTTTTTAAAGTTAATGACAAAATTTATCACCTCGAACAACAAGAAGCTTTTTTGATAGAGCCGAACGTTTTAATTTATTATGAAGCAGATGCTGATGATCCTTGGGAATATATTTGGATTGGTTTTAGTGGAATAAAAGCAAAAGAATATTTGCTTCGAACGAGTTTATCTATAGATCATCCGATCTTTAGTTTTGATCAAACGCACAATCTGGCTGATTGTATGCATCGTATTCTAGGTCTGACGTCCCTGACTTCGAACAGAGACTTTTTATTGACGGCAAAACTTTATGAATTTTTGTATGAATTGTGTGAACTTTACCCGAATATCAAAGTCCCTAGTGAAGTAAAACAACAGAAGTATATTGAAGATGCATTGCATTTCATTGATCAGAATTATGCACATCATATTACGGTAAATGATGTCGCTAGACACATTTCTATTGATCGTTCCTATTTGCATCGTCTGTTTAAGCAATACATTCATCAGTCTCCCCAGCAATTTTTACTCCATCTTAGAATTGAAAAAGCATGTTATTTAATGACCAATACTTCACTCAAAATTGGAGATATCGCCAGGTCGGTCGGATATAACGATGTCCTTTTGTTTTCCAAAAATTTTAAAAAGGCAAAAAACTGCACACCATCAGAATTTAGAAATATGCTGCTTTAGAAAGCTGCCTCAAAACGAAAAAGTCGCTAATTTAGCGACTTTTCATGAAAACTTTCCCAACTAACGCCGATCAAGGACCGACGTCAGTTCGATATTTGTTTTTCAATGTCACGAAATAGAGTCTTACCAAGTATAACCATCAACGTTTCACGATGCTATTCCTCGCCTAACATAGCCAGGGGGCTAAATGCTTCGTAATGGATGTTAGCCTGATGCACACCCCACTCTGTCAACATTCGATACATGGATTCCATAAACGGAATAGAACCACAGATATAGAAATCCGCTTTTTTGGACGGAACGACGGATTGCAGCCAGTTCAGATCTATTCGTCCCTCTACATCGTAGTTATGTGATTCTCGATCATGCGGAGTCGGAGACGAGTAGCATACCAATGACTTCACATTCGGGTGACTCTTCTCCATTTCAAGCAGGTGTTCCCTAAAGGCATGTGTGTTGCTGTTGGCCGTTGCGTGGATAAAGGTTACCTGACGATCACGCTGCTCCCTGACAACCGTGTTTAACATACTCAACAAAGGCGTAATTCCGATTCCGCCGCTGATCAAAACAAGGGGTGCGTCTGCAGTCGTTAAAATGAAATCGCCGGCAGGAGCGGAAAATGGTAAAGCATCGCCGACTTGAACATGGTCATGCAGGTAATTGGATACGATTCCATCCGGGTCGTTATGACTTGCATCTTCACGCTTCACGGTAATTCGGTAGACATCGTTTCCCGGAGCATCAGACAGACTGTAGTGGCGAATATGAGTATACTTTTCGCCCGGTATGTTTGCTTTTATCGTCAAATACTGGCCGGCCTTGTACTTGGCAATCGCTAGGCCATCTTGCGGCTTTAAATAAAACGAGGTAACGTCTTCCGTCTCCTTAACCTTTCGATCTACGATAAAGGTCCGGTCATCGGCCCAACCTCCCGACTGATGCTCGGTCTCCTCATACAAGCTTTGTTCGATCCGAATAAATGCATCCGCAATGTAGTTGTAAGCTTTCCCCCAAGCGGTAATAATTTCATCCGTGGCAGCGTCACCCAAAACATCCTGGACAGCTTCGAGCAATGTTTCGCCTACGATGGCATACTGCTCGGGTTTGATTCCGATCGCTCGATGTTTCTCCGTAATTCGCCGGATAACAGGAGTCAACGCATCCAGGTTGGTAATATGTTCTCCGGCTGCATAAACGACATAACCCAACGCTTCCTGCTGTATCCCTCTTTTTTGATTCGTCTGATTAAAGATGTTGTTCAGTTCCGGCGCTTTGGTGAATAACCGTTCATAAAATCGTTTTCCTATTTGAGCACTGTGCTGCTTCAGCACAGGGGCTGTTGATTTGACGATGTCTATTGTTTTTGAATCAAGCATATCTCGTACCATTCCTTCAGCTGGATTTGGGGTTAAACGCTAAAAGCTTCTCCAAACCCATGAAATGGTATACGTCTACGGACAGCGTCATTCTTTTCTTTCCTTCAAACCATTGGATGAATGGAGCCAACGCGATATTGCCCCCTACCATCTGATCGGATTGCCAAAAGAGTTCGTTCAGAAATGAACCCACTGACTTGCGTCGGTCAACGGCCGGGTATTACATTCCATTTTTGATGCTCATCCTCAAAACGGGGTTCATTCATCACCAGCGTTGTACCATCGTCCGACACGCCGAGCGCACTCCCGTTGTGCACGCTTGTAATGCGCATCGTTCCATCATCGTTTTTTGAAATGTTCCAGCGTTGATTAGGGTACCCCAGATACGGGTAAAGCTGGATACGATTCTGCCCAACATCCCAATCCAGCGACAGCCCGTTTATCGTTCGGATCGAATAAGAGCCGGAATCGTCGCCGGTCGGCATAAGGATCCACATCGAGCGCTCGGCTTCATGATCCGTCTCGGCTCCCACGTTCACGACCTCGCCTTCCGGGGTTGGAATGGATTGCATGGCAACAGGATATCCTGCATTGCGAATCGTCACGGTCTTCAAGTCCGCTTTTTTCATATCAAAGGCGTTCACGTTCTGGAAAGACGCACTTCCGCCAAAGGTATGAACACCGAAATGCCCCTCTGCAAACGTGCCATCTTGAACGTCCATGATTTGCTTGCCGTCCACATCAACCCGAATACGAGTACCTTCCGCCTGAATTTGGATGCGATAGGTTTGACCACCGCGAATGAATCTTGGAACGCGGGCAAGTACCTGCCGATTCTCGAAGGCTCCGTTCACTTTATAAAAGAGACGAATCGCCTGCAAGTTGGGATCGATGTTCAGGTAATAACCGCTTCGTCCATCCTCGCTTGCCCGAAACAGAAGGGAACCGGCTCCTCCTTCCGGGTCCAGCTGCATGTCAGCCTCATATCGGAAGTCTCCCGCCGTCTCTTGTGCAATATACTGTGAGTCGCTGCGGTCGCTTCCCTGTATGCCATGGTCCGATACAAACCACTGGGCAGAGGGCCGATCCGCCTGCCAGCCGGATAAATTGGTATGGAATTCGCCGCCAGTTACTACGATAGGTATCTTTGCAGAAGCTTTGCCGTTGGCCGTCGAAGCCGTCACCCAAGCTTCTCCCTTACCTACGGCACGAATCGTAGCATGCGTCTTGTCGGCATAAACGACGTTCACGACTTCCGGATCGCTTACGGTCCATTTCAACGGTTGAGCCCCTTTGCCTGGCCCGCCCTCAACGGAAGCATAAAGGCTTATGTCCTGTCCAACATTCATCGTTCTTCTCTGCGTATCCGCAACAACCCGCGGATTGGAGGACATGCCCTCCCTCCAGATATTGTTCATGGCGTACACATTCATTGAAACGACCTTCACATCTCCACCAAGGCTGTAGAACGCCATCGACCTTCCAGCCGGATCCGGAAAAATGACATCCGAGAAAACAACTCTGCCGTCATTGCCGAACACTTCAACGGAAGATTCATCGACAAATATGCGAAGCTTCACTCGGTTATGTTCAGGTTGTAATGGAGCCTCATGAACTTTGGTGAATAAACCAGAGAAACCCGAATCCCCCGAATTGGTGCGATCCACGAACATCATCTGCTTTTCGGCCTTGTAGCCCACTGTCGTTTTTTGCCCTTCCCTTTGGCGCAGGTGAAAACCAAACTCGGTTACAGAACTGCCTGGCGGAATTTCCACTTCAGCTTCAATTTCGTACGCTCCCGCAGCCAGACCTTGAAGCAGATTCTGCGATTTCGGTCCAACTCTGAATGGTTGTGCACTGTACAGATTTTGCCGCAGTGCCCGCATTTCAGCGACGGGCGTTTGCGCCAGCCGCACTCCTTCATCCGTTGTCCGGAGAGAGACTTCTCTCGGAATCGTCAATTGACCTTTCCAAGGGGCGGTTGGGAAATCAAACGGATAATCCCAATTCGTCATCCACGCAAGCATCACTTTGCGCTGATCCGGCATGCTCGCGAATGACATCGACGCGTAAAACTCCTTGCCGAAATCCGTTCGCAGTACTTTCCCCGCCGGATGATCGTTCAGGAATTTCCCTTCAGCGGTGAGTTCGCCTATAAAATATTCCGCATCCGATCCCTGAGTCTTCGGATTAGCTCCCGTGCTGATCATAAGCACCCACTTACGCTGATCCGTTCCGTCTACAGGCAGTTGAATCAGATCAGGACACTCCCATACACCTCCACGAACGTATTCCCCGTATCCGAAGTTATCCGTCAACGTCCAATCAAGCAGATTGGTTGAGGTAAAAAAACGAATATGGTCCCCGCCCGAAACCACCATGATCCAGCGGTTGTGATCTTCGTCCCGAACTACCTTCGGGTCACGGAAATCCCAACTGCCCGGGTCTTCGCCATGTTTGCCGGGATTCTCGATGACGATCGGACGGTCTTCAGCGTATTGCCAATTCCGTCCTTGATCCGTGCTGTATGCGAGACCGATGCGCTGATTGCCGCCGGGTTTATCCGGATGATAGGATGTGTAATACGCAATCAGGCCTTTTCCGCCGGAATCCGAGAACAGGCCGGAGACATTGTGCAGATCGGCAATCGCTGACCCTGACCATACATGACCCAGATCATTCCATGGCAGGGCAATGGGTAAACGCTTCCATTTTATAAGATCCGTACTGACGGCATGCGCCCAGGTCCCTCCATCCTGGTGAAACAAGTGATACTCCCCCTCAAAATAGACCAGCCCGTTCGGATCGCTTGCCGATCCCCGCATCGGAGAATAATGATATTGGGGGCGGTATTTTTCCGTGTAATACATCGACTCTTCCGTCATATACACGTCCTGAAAATAAGCCGAGCCTTGTTCAACAACCAGTCCGGCATATCCATCAGCATAGCTTGAATCCGTGACTTCAATCGCCGGAGCCGCGTATCCATCCACATACACCTTGATCAGACTGCCGAAGACGACCGCTTCGATATGATGTCTTGCTCCCGGTTGACTTGGGTACTTGCGATCCGAGCTCGCGAGCACGGTACCATCGGCTTTTCGAAGCTGCACGCGAGCTTCGTCCCCTTCCCTGATGAGGGCCGCTTCATATCCCTCTGTCCCGTCCGCATTTGATCTGAATAACAATGCCGCGGAGGACGTCGTGGCTGCCAGAGACACGTTTCCCTCATATACGACATCGCCTGCCGTTTTCTCGTAAATCATCCGCGTTTTCCCTTGAACGGTTCCTTTACCTCTTAATCCTTTCACATCAGGCTGCCAGTCACCGGTACTGTGGATCGGCTTGCCCAGGTTACCGTTCATGGAACTGACCTGAACATTCTGGAACAAGGCTGATCCGTCCCATACGTGGAGCCCCAGTTTCCCTGATGCATAGATGCTGTCTTTTACATCAATCACCGGGTCGTATCGGCCATCCCAAAAAACCTGGAGACTCTCGCCGACCGCCTTCACTTTCAGATGATAAATCCTCCCGGGTTCCACGCTTACCGAATGCTCTTCAAACAATGATCCCGACTTTCCGCCGGCATCCCTTAGTCTGATCACACCGGCCTGCGGAACCACCTGCAGCATATAAGAAGACCAACCCGTATCATCAGCCCGAAAAACAAGGCTGGCATCTGCCTTCATATCCTTGATCATCAAGTCAGCTTCATACACAAAATCATCGGCCCGCGTGGCCGATAAGGCCATTGCATTCTCCTCCGCATCGGAAGCCAAATGAAGTCCTTCATTCGTATCCTCAAGAGTGCCTTTGCCGTGCAAGGTCCAACCGGACAAATTCGTTGCTGCCCCGGACACGTCAGTCATCATTTGAACCGCCTCCGTATGTGGTATATCTGACCGTTTGACTGCTGGTTCTCTCTGCAGCATAGCAACCTTGTCTACAGCGGAAGGTGTTGAATACGCTTCCACGGAAGCGGAACCAAGGACACATGATAAAAGAACACAGCCAATGGATCTGAAAATGAATCTCATGAGCATCCCCTCATTTCTCCTGATGGTAAAGACTATAGCCCAAAAAGGACGGTGCACTCCCTTAAGCAAATAAGCGAATCCGCATCCGTCCTTCCGGGACGTGCTTACGATTATAAGGATGAAGCTGCCGCTGCTTGTTCAAACGCTTCGAGGCCCAAGGCTAGCGCACCGCACAAGCCTGCGCGTTGTCCCAATCCGGGAGGGACAATATATCGGTCGATATCACGCACCGTTTCCGGCATGTTTACATAACCATTCAGATTTTGCACAACCTGCTTCCGGATGATGGGAAACAGATGATCCTGCTGCATGACCCCGCCGCCAAGGATCACCTTCTGCGGCGAATGCAGCAGGATGGTCGTCGTGATGGATTCGGCAATGTAAAAGGATTCGATCTCCCATGCCAGATGGTCGCTCGGAAGCTCGCTGCCGGGGCTCTGCCAGCGAGCTTCAATGGCAGGTCCCGCGGCCAGTCCCTCCAGGCAATCGCCATGGTACTTGCAAATGCCGGCAAAGCGATCCTTCGGATGCCGCCTTGTTCGCATGTGTCCACCCTCCGGATGCAGCAACCCGTGGACTCTTTTTCCTCCGGCGATCAACCCGATGCCAACGCCTGTGCCGATTGTATAATACGCACAGTTGTCCAGCCCCTGTGCAGCTCCCCATGTCATCTCGCCGAGTGCCGCTGCATTCACATCCGTATCCCATCCGAAGGGAACCGGGAATTCACGTTTCAAGGCTCCGACAACATTGCAGTTGCTCCAATCCGGCTTGGGGGTTGTCGTAATGTAACCATACGTAGGGCTATCCGGTTGCAAATCGATCGGACCAAAGGAACCGATCCCGATCGCGTCCACTCCTTTATCCCTGAAATAATCGCACACCCTGGCAAGCGTGGTCTCGGGATGCTCCGTCGGAAAGCTGCACCAGTCTTCCACGCTCCCTCGCTCGTTGCCTACGCCGCATACAAATTTCGTTCCGCCCGCTTCTATGGCCCCAATACGCATTTCACTGTCCGCCTTTCCTTTAGTTCCGTTTACCGTTCCCCTTTATGGGAGACAATTCGTAGATATGCAGGGATGAGAAGACCAGGTCTTCATGATCGGCATGAACAGAGATTCCTTTGGCCTCTGCATCCGGATAGATCAGATCGGTAATCACGGCCTGACCATCGTGGGCAAATACCTCAACCGATGAAGAATCCACATAGATGCGCAAATGTTGAACCCCATCCACTGCTTGAACACTCGCTGCATGACGTCCCACGAAATGTTCATGGAAACCGACGATGCCTGATCGACTGCGATCGACGTACACTTCATTCTGACTTGCGTCAATGCCAATGAGCGTTTGGTTACTCGCGTTACTTCTCAGTGCAAATTGAACAGAGAACTCGGAAGCCCATTTCGCCTCAATTTCATAGTTTACTAGCTGCAAAGCGTTCAGCTGCGCATTCGTCTCCCGGATCGATACGTCCTGCAAGGTCAAAATCGGCGTTCTCGCTTGCTCCAGCTCGCGGGCAGGGCGCTGAATCAAGGTAACTTCTCCGTTCCTCATCTCCAAAGTCAGCTCCCGGGCAATCGTCATGGCGCCGCGGTAACCTTCTGTTGGCGTTTGGTTGGCATACATCCAATTGCTCATCCAGCCCATGAACAGGCGTCTGCCGTCTTCTGCCGGAATGTCGGACCAACTGACTCCTGCGTAGTTATCCCGGCCATGATCTATCCAGCGAACGGTATGGGAAGCGTCGTCCGGAACAAATGTCGACCCATCGAAATCTCCGGTAAAGTACTGGGTCCGGGAGCCTTCTTTGAAAGCAGGATCTGCACCGATGCTGACAAGCATGACCCATTTTTCCTGTTTTGCGTCCCCGTTCACTGCCAATGGAAACAGATCCGGACACTCCCACACGCCGTCATGCGAACCGATGCCTGCGCCGAATTCGCTGCCCAGCGTCCAATCTTTCAAATTGGGAGAACGATACAGGCATACCGTTTGGCCGCAAGCAACAATCATCACCCATCCCTTGGTCTGCTCATGCCAGAACACCTTCGGATCACGGAAATCCACGATCGATTCGTGCTCCAATACCGGATTGCCCTCGTATTTGATCCACGTTCGGCCGTTGTCCTTGCTGTACGCAAGGCTCTGCCGCTGAATCGGATCACCGTTCGGCACCTCGAGGTGATGAGTAAAAATAGCCACCAGTCCCGGCTCATCGTCGAAGAATCCGGATGTATTGTTCCAATCCACCACAGCACTGCCGGAAAAGATCATCCCGTGTTCATCCGGCGACAAGGCGACAGGAAGCTCTTCCCAGGCGACCAGATCTTTGGTCACGGCGTGTCCCCAGTGCATCGGACCCCACGTTGTGCCAAACGGATGATGCTGATAGAACAAGTGATACTCGCCTTTAAAAAATACCATGCCATTGGGATCGTTCATCCACTTCTCCTTCGGTGAGAAATGATAGATGCCCCGGTAATCGGAAGTTGATATTGTAGACATGTTGGTTCTCTCCTTTGTATCAAACAGGTTGCCGGAGGCTCCGATACCTTGACTCACCCAAGAGCCATGTATGGCAAAGCCTCCGCGTCCAGTTTGTTCTATTGGGTATTGCGGTCATATCCCGCTTGTTTGATTTGCAGCCATTCCTGCAGCCCGAGACGATCGAGTTCCTTCAAATAAGCATCCCACTCCTGCTCGATTTTTCCGTTTTGGTACCACTCCGTGCGCATGCGCAGCACATAAGCAAACAGATCGGTCTCGATGGTGGACAGGCGGTCGAGCTCATCGATCGAGAAAAATACGCTTGGATATACGTTATCCGCTTTCATATGCGGAACCATCACCCGATCCAGAAGTTCCATGCGCCAGGCGGCATCTTCCGGTTTGGTCGTGTATTTGCCGTAATAACTGTCGAGAATCGCCAGCGGTCCGGCAATGCTCGTTTTTTGCCGAAGCTCGACGGGTGCAGCCCCTTCCAGCGGCAGATGCTTCAGCATGCCCTTGGCTTCATCGAATTCAAAAATATTTTGCTGCGTCTCATCACCATACGTTCCCCAGTTGTTTTGCACGGATTGGAGCGGATCGTACAATTGGTCCACCCACTTCGCCGTCGCTTCCAGATTTTGATTGCTGCTCGTGATGACCATCCGTCCCCGGTCGAGCCCGATGCCGTTCGTTCTTGTGACATTGATCTCTCCATCAGGGCCGGCAAGCGGAGGCAAAACGTCATAGGTATCGTTCATGCCCGTAATGTTGGCCTTATCCCAAGTGAAATACACGCCGTACCTGTGGTCTTTCCCCTTGGCCAGGTATGTGTTCCAATCCTGCTGATAGGCTTCCACGTCCACGAGACCTTCCTTGACCAGTTCATGGATATATTTCACCGCTTCCTTGTATCCCTCATCGGCTGCCGTAAAGACCACCTTTCCATCGTTGGTCACCAAGGTGTGGTCCCAGTTCTCCCCGAGTCCGAATGCGGCAAAGAGGAATGTCAGATCTTCTCCGCCCGGCTTGTTAATGAAAGACAACGGAATCTCGTCGGCCTTCCCATTGCCGTTCGGGTCCTGCGTTTTGAACGCAATTAACACGTCTTTCAATTCTTCGGTGGTCGTCGGCATCTTCAGCCCCAGATTATTCAACCATTCGACATTGATCCAAGGCAAGTTATCCACAGCCTGTATCCGATGTTTGCCGCTTCCGAGCTCCTCGATCCAAGGGAACGAATAAATATGCCCGTCCGGAGCCGTGATCATGCTCTTGTACTCGGGAGCCTCTGCCAGCACCTTTTGCAGATTAGGCATGTATTGTTCGATCAAGTCTTCGAGCGGAATGATCGCTCCGTCCTTGGCCAGCTTCAGTAGGTCATAGTCTCCGTAACCTGCGTCAAAAATGGCATCCGGCAAATCTCCGCTGGCGACCGCCAAATTTCTTTTTTCCGCAAACACGTCGCTCGTATAGTTCTTCCAGTTGATATGCACGTTGGTCTTTTCCTCAAGTCTTTTGTTAATCAGCTTCTCGTTCGGATCGGCCGGAGCCAGCGGAGAGCTCTGCGTGATGAAATTCAATGTCACTTTTCCGTCGGGGGATTGGGCTTTGCTCGCTGCTCCTCCTCCGTCCCCGCCGCCGCAGGCCGAGAGCAGAAAGACGGCGGACAACATGGAAAGGGATGCCGCTGTAATGGCTTTTTTGGATGTTTTCACTTTTTTCATGATGTGACCTCCATGGTATATTGTTGGACCCAACTTGCTGTATCTCAGGCAGTTCACTATTTCAGTGAACCGACCATGACACCTTTCTCGAAATATTTCTGGAAAAACGGATACATGATGATCAGCGGCAGACTTGAAATGACAATGGCCGAATATTTGATCATCTCGGAGAGCCGTTTGAGCTCCGCCATCGCAAGCTGATCACTGATCATGCCCGGTGCAGCCTGGTTCTGAATCAGAATGGAGCGCAGGACGAGCTGCAGCGGGTGAAGGTTGGGATTATCCAGGTAAATCATCGCATCAAAATAAGAATTCCACTGCCCTACGAACGCGTACAAAGCGAGGACAAAAATGATCGGTTTGGACAACGGAATGACAATCTGAAAGAAAATTTTCATGTCGGACGCGCCGTCTACGTTCGCGGCTTCTTTGAGTTCCCTGGGTACCCCTTTGAAAAAAGTTCTGGAGAGAATGATGTTCCAGACGTTAACCGCTCCCGGGATGATGATCGCCCAGACGGTATCCAGCATGCCGAGGTTGCGCACGAGCAGATAGGTGGGAATCAAGCCGCCGCCAAAGAACATCGTAATGATAAACAGAACCATGAAGAATCCCCGTCCGGCCAGCCTTTCCTCGGATAATGCATAACCTGCAAAGATCGAGACCGTGACGGTCACGAAGGCAAACGAAACGGAGTACAGCACCGCATTCGCGAAACCTCGAATCATGGCCGGATTGGACAGAATCATCTGGTATCCGTCCAGACTCCAGTCGGATACATTGAAGGACAATCCGCGGTTAAGAAGCACGGTCGGGTCCATAAATGAAGCGATGACGATGTAAATCAGAGGAACGACCACAACCAGTACGGCGCAGGTGAGAAAGATGGCGTTTAACGCAAGAATCAGACGGTCCAGTCCCGTAGGTTTGATTGCCATAGGTAACACTCCTTTCTAGTAAAGGCCTTCGCCTTCGTTCAATTTTTTCACGATCAGATTTACGGTAACGAGCAATATCACATTAATGACGGAGTTAAACAATCCTACGGCCGCAGAATAGGCGTAATCCCCGGACTGCAATCCGACCTTGTAAACATACGTTGCAATAATTTCGGAGGATGGCAGGTTCATGGATGTCTGCATCAGATACGCCTTCTCGAACCCGATGGACATGATCCCGCCGGCAGCAAGAATAAACACGATGGCCATAATCGGACGAATGGTCGGAAGATCGATATGGCGGATACGCTGAAGGAGATTGGCTCCATCCAGATTGGCTGCATTATGAAGCTCCGGATCGACGTTGGCCAAAGCCGCCACATAAATGATCGAAGACCAGCCCGCTCCGGTCCAGATATCGGACAAAATGTATATCCAGCGGAAATATTCGGGTTCGGACATAAACATGATGGGCTGACCGGTAATCCATATGGCGAATTGGTTCACTGGCCCGGTCGGTGATAAAAAGATGAACAGCATGCCCACAACGACCACGACCGAAATGAAATTGGGCGCATACAGAAACAATTGGATGTTCTTCTTCACTCCGGCTTTGCGCACTTGATTCAGCATGAGCGCCAGCAGAATGGGCACCGGAAAACTGAATATCAATCCCAAAAAGCTGAGCTTAAGCGTATTCATAAAAATGACGTCAAAATTGGGCGATGCCAGAAACTTCTCGAAATGCTTCAATCCCACCCAATCGCTGCCCATAATCCCTTTGATCGGACTAAAATCTTTGAATGCGATAATGGCTCCATACATCGGAATGTATTTGAAAACCAACGTCAGGATCAGGGCTGGTGCAAGCAATGCATACAAAAAATAGTTCTTTTTGAGCCGCTGCCATGCATGACCGATGGACGGCCTTTCCCTCAGGCCCCTTTCCATCCCCTTTTTGGTGTCCACTGTGTTATCCACCACGCTACCTCCGTTCATTGATGAAGTTGACAATTGCTCATAGAAAGGGCTTTCAATATTTACAATTGCTCATTTGATATTTTACAATTTATCAGGAAACCTCTCGTTTAGTCAATACATAATGTAAAAAAATAATTGTGCATTTGCTAATTTCTTTTGCGTTTTTACGCTCATAATTAGATGGGATTGTGAACTCACAGCCCTGAAATCGTCTTTCCAAACCTGTTTCTTCTCGTCTTAACGAGGACCAACCTGTTTTATATCGTATAACCCCTAACTACAAAACCACAAAAAATGGAACCGTCAATATTCAAAATGTAAATTTAATTGTTCATATGTAAAGTCGAGATTGCTATTTGCTCCGATATATTATACATTTGACTTAGATAATCATTGGGGATGACTAATTGATCATTAGAGGTGAAGCACGACATGGCAAAAGAGAAAGTCACAATACAGGACATTGCGGATGCTCTGGGCATCTCCAGAAATACGGCTTCCAAAGCGCTGAATGACAGCGGAAACATTCCGGAAGAGACGCGGAACCGGGTCGTTAAAAAAGCCATTGAGTTAAAATATAAACACTTCGCTTATATGGAAAGCGAGCATGTCCTGGGCAAAACGCCGGGCAATATCGCCCTGTTAACCGAAAACCTGCCCAATACGTCTCATTTTGGATCGTTGTTAATCAGCGGTCTGGAAAAAAGGATCAGTGCCGAGGGGTATAATCTCTCGATCCATATCGTGCGTGAAGTCGACCAAGACGCGCTGACGCTTCCGAACAACTTTGATATTTCAAAGGTGGACGGCATTATTTGCATCGAATTGTTCAACTTGGAATATACCCGTCTCATCACGGAGCTCGGCATCCCCACGATCTTTATCGATTGTGCTTCCGACATCTGTTATCCGGATTTTCATGCCGACCTGCTGCTGATGGAGAATGAACATAGCACCTATCAGTTAACCAAAAAATTAATTGATAGCGGCTACAAAAGCATCGGGTTCGCCGGAGACTATAATCACTGCAAAAGCTTCAATGAACGATGGGTCGGCTATCATCGCGCGATGCTCGAATCGGGGCTTCAGGTCGATCCATCCCACTGCATTACGGATAATGATCGGCTGTTCTTCTCGAAGCCAGGTTGGATGAACGAGCGCGTAGCCGCGCTGGAGTCTTTGCCTTCCGCTTATGTATGCGCGAATGACTTCATCGCGGTCGAACTGATCAAGGCTTTGAAAGCAAGAGAGGTGACGGTTCCGCAGAATATTGTGGTATGCGGGTTCGATAACGCACCCGAATCAAGAATTATTGAACCTCCGTTAACGACGGTGCACATTTACAGCAATGAGATGGGGATCAAAGCGGCCGAGATGCTGTTATCCCGGATTGATAACCCGGAACAACCTTATCAGGTCTCGCATATTGCGACCAAACCGATTATACGGGAGTCGACGCCCGCAATTATGCCGGTCAATTCTACTCTTGTAACGGGTTAATCCGATCTAAAAGAAAAACCGACTCTCAGCGAGTCGGTTTATGATTCAGAGCATTATTGAAATTGGCGGGGTTTCTCCTCAACATGAAGTTTTGCTTGAAGGCCGCTCTCTCCGGATAAGGGTTCCGTTTCAGGGTGAGGAAAATAGGCCTCGAACATTCGCTGCAGGTCCTTTCTCGTTACCGGCGCGGCTTCGGGGTACAGCTCATAGCCAAGCTCTCCGTTATTTTCAATGGTACCCGACTTTACATCTTCAACTCGAGAAATGCCTGCCATGCGCAGGCGCTTTTCCAGATCGTCAACAGAAATTCGCAGCTTGCGCAAATTGTTCGTGTCAAGCTTACCTTCGCGGATCACCGACACGCTTTTTCCCTTTAAGATCGATTCCATAACGTTTGAGCGTAAAGTAATCCATTCAACAAGGATGAGGAAACCGATAAAAACGGCAAGTGCCAGAATCGTTTCCTTCATCCCCTTCCCGCTTACTTGAGTGCCAAGCACCGTGCCAATGCTCAATAAAATGATGATTTGAGGAATCGTCATTTGTGAGATGGATTTCCGCCCCGCAATCCTTAAAAAGAGCGTGCCGATGCAAGCTAAAAAAATCGTGCTCCAGAATATCATCCACATTTGCATTCCTCCCGATGTTTCACTGTTCTACAAGCGTTCCCCAAAATAAAGGAAATCATGAGAAAAGCTCCAGACGCTATGTAGGCTAGTTTGATCGTTCTTTCAAAAAACATAAAGAAAGCCGCTAAATTAGCGACTTTCAGTAGAATAATGTTCTAGCCTCGCAACCATAGCGAGAAACGAAATCTCATTTTATTAGACCAAGAAGGCCTTGGAGATAATAACCAACAGAATAAAGAGCACAAGAATTGCGCCGATGGAGGTAAAGCCACCGTATGCACCTGCTCCTCCTACATTTCCACTTCCTACTCCATTGCCGTACCCAACATCACTCATTCTTCTTCCTCCTCTTTTGTGGTATAGAATAGATTATTCATGTACATCCGAATTGACAAGGCTACTTGGAAAAAGGGCTTTAAAGAACCTGCAGCGCCTATATAACTCGATATGTCACTCCGTCTTGTACCCTTTCACCACTACGGGTTAGAACCACCTTTTTACGGCAATATCCTGCGGCAAATCCTCGGGAGTCACTTCATATGTTAAAATCTTTATAAAGATCAAAAATCACCATAACTGCCGAAAACAGCTTTACGTTTGAAATCGTTACATTTATATTTGAATGTGAGAAATGTAACTACTTTGGCACCCGCCACTATCGAAGTGGGAGAATTCAGACAATACGTTGTTAAAAGGAATGTTAAACATAATGCCCACCAAAAAACATCATCGTGTTAAAGTTGCCAAATTATTCTTGCACATTGTTGTATTTGTTATTTTCCTAAGCATCCTCTTGGGAATCCGCTGGCTTTGGCTCGATACATATGCTCCTCCTTCAGATCAACCGAAAGCCGCCGGCGGAGTTTTGGATCTAAGAGGCTGGGATCTAATAAATTCAAAGCCTATCAACTTAAATGGGGACTGGGCCTTTTATTCGAATGCGCTAATCAATGAAACAGAATGGAAAGAGCTAGCGAAGCAGACCTATGTAGAAGTACCCGGGGACTGGAAAAGCGCCAATGGAGCCACATCTTCATTAGGTAACGGTACATATCGGCTCCGTATATTGCTGGATCGCCCGATTTCGGTTCCCATATCATTATGGGTACAGGCCATCCAATCTGCCGCTACGGTGGACATCAACGGTGAAACCGTAGCCAGAATGGGAATGACGGGGGAAGACGGTCAAGCCTCCTACCTCCCGAACCGCAGCTCTTTCATCGTCGATTACATGCCTGACCCTGATGCTCGTGAGCTGGATATCATCATCCGTGTCGCGAACAATGAACATCCATTTTTGGGAGGTATAGTAAAACCGATCAAGTTCGGAACACACATCGCGATCCAGAAGGAAAACGGAACCTCCGTGGACCTTCAGCTTGTCATGTTTGTTGTCTTGATGCTCCACGGCGTATATGCTTTCATCTTGTACACATTCAATCCGAAGCAGCGGTCCATTCTTGATTTCTTCTTGCTGCTGATCGCAGCCGCTTTAACCGTTGTACTATCCAACGACACCCTATTGGTTAGATGGTTTCCGATCAACTATGAATGGGAAGTCAAATTAGCCATGCTTTCGTACTCCTTGCTGTCCTATTTTATCTGGAAACTGAGCCGTAGCATTACCTCATCGAAGCCTAGAATATGGTTTACGATATTCAGTTCGTTTTTTGTCCTGTACACGGCTGTGATCTTCATCGCCCCCGTGCCTTGGGTTCATTTTCTCTCAAAGTACCGGGTGTTTAGCGTATTTTACCTACTCCCCATACTGCACTCGCTTCTGTTATTCGCCAAGATGGTCATAAAACGCAAGGAAGGCTCCATATTTTTGCTTCTTTCGGCCAGCGGCGTATTAGCAAGTTCACTCTGGGGGGGTTCTATAGGGAGAAAATTTGAGCTGCCTGCTGTGTATTATCCGGTCGATGTACTTGCAGCCATTATCGGTTTTTCCGCCTACTGGTTCAAGCAGTATTTTCGTAATGTCCGCCAAATCAGCAAATTGAACGGCAAGCTGAAGATGGCGGACCAAATGAAGGATCGTTTTCTAGCCAATACGTCTCATGAATTACGGACACCGCTGCACGGAATATTGAATATTTCCATCGGTCTGGCAGAACGCGAGAAAGAAAAGCTTAGCAAGCAGAGCAACGAAGACCTGAACCTTTTGATTACGATCAGCCGCCGGATGTCGTATTTGATCAATGACTTACTGGATGCCATCCTTCTTCAGGAGAAACGAATCCAGCTGCAGACCAGCAGCGTTTCCCTCGTTTCCGTCGTCAAGGGGGTGTTCGGTTTATTAAAATATATGACCGAAGGCAAACCTGTCCGGCTGATCATGGATATTCCGGATTCGCTCCCCGTCGTTCAGGCAGATGAGAAACGGTTGAGTCAAGTTTTCATTAATTTGGTGCACAATGCGATAAAGTACACGGAGAAGGGCTCCATCACCGTATCAGCCGTTGCAAACGGCAGTACAATGACCGTCATGGTATCCGATACAGGAGTCGGGATGGACCAAGAAACGATGCAGCGGGTATTTCTTCGATATGAACAAGGCGATCAGGGGTTAAACGAGGCGCAGGGAATCGGGCTTGGCCTGAACATCAGCAGGGAGCTCGTAGAGCTGCACGGCGGCGAACTTACCGTTTCATCCGAACCGGGAAAAGGAACGACGTTTTCCTTTACCCTGCCGCTGGCGGATACTGCTGCAGATCGCTTTGTATCGCAAACAGTGTTGCCGGTAGTCGGGGAAGATGCTTACTACGAGCTAACAGCTAGCCAAGAATTCAATAAAAATGATGATTCGATGGGAATGCCGCCAGCCTTTCTGTCGAATAAACATCCCGTTCAGATCTTGGCTGTGGATGACGACCCTGTAAACTTGAGAATTTTGGCCGGCTTGCTCTCTGTAGAACCGTACCATTTGAGATGTACAGTTTCGGTTGCCGAAGCGCTCGAGCTTCTCGGTTCGCAATCCTGGGATCTGCTTATTACGGACGTCATGATGCCGGAAATGTCAGGCTATGACCTTACTCGCGCTGTAAGAACCCGTTATAATGCTTCAGAACTTCCTGTGCTGCTGTTAACGGCGCGAAGCGAACCGGCCGATGTGTATGCCGGTTTCCAGTCCGGTGCTAACGATTATGTAACGAAGCCGGTTGATCCGGTGGAATTAAGATACCGAATCCATTCCTTGATCACATTGAAGCATACGGTCGACGACCGCATGCAAATGGAAGCTGCTTATATGCAAGCTCAGATCCACCCTCACTTTTTGTTCAACACGTTAAATACGATCGTGGCGCTTAGCGACATCGATATTAAACGCATGCAGAACCTGGTGCAGTCATTCAGTTCCTACTTGCAAATCAGTTTCAGTTACGGAAATCGGGATCGGCTGGTACCGCTGCAGCAGGAGCTGGAGCTTGTGCAAGCTTACTTATACGTAGAAAAAGAGAGGCATGGAGATCGTCTTAACGTCGTATGGGAGGTTGACTCGGAAGTGAACGCCCTCATCCCGCCGCTGGCCATTCAGCCGATCGTGGAGAATGCCGTTCGGCATGGTATGATGGCAAAAGTCAACGGAGGCACAATATGGATTCGAATTGCTCGGGATGCAGACTCGATATCGATTGAATTGAAAGATGACGGGCCTGGTATGGAACCTGATACAGTCGCCCAATTGCTGAATGCTCCTCATCCGGGGGACAGAGGGATCGGAATTTACAACACGAACCGTCGACTGATGCAAACCTTTGGCAGCGGGTTGGTCATCCAAAGCGTTAAACATCAAGGTACCGCCGTTTCTTTTAAAATCCCGGCCGATTCGCAGGTGATTAAGGATTCTTTCAACCCATTAAACGTTTATGACATAAACAGAAATTCAAATTGACATTGATGCAGTCTGTGAATGAATAGAAAGAAACGACCTGGATGACTTATTTACAAGTAAAGCAGCGGATTTCCATTGAGCGGAAAGCGCTGCTTTATTGTTACTTGCTCCGTAGCGGATGTGTTTATTGTAATCCGGATATCAGGACTTTAATAAAGCGATCCCAAATGACGGCAGCTTCCTTGCGCAGCAGTGAATCTTGCGACCGGTAGTTTACGACCCCCGTATTGCTAGTGGTTACATCAGGACCATAGATCCCCGCTCCCACCACAAATTTGACGGCTTCTTCAGCCCAGGGAGCAGGATGATCGGCGATCTTCGCCGAAACCTTGGGCATGTTAAAGCTTGAAGAAAGCCTCCAGAGAATCGTAGCCGCTTCTTGACGGGTAATGATACGATCCGGATGGAACATTTCATCGGAAGTGCCTGTCAATACTCCGATTTCTGCGAGTTTCTGAATCGAAGCTCCGTATTTGTGTCCTTCGATATCTTTAAAAAATGGCGGCTTTTCAGAAGGTTTTACATTGGCAAACTTCAACAATTGGTATGCAAATTCACCTCTCGTAACAGCCTCTTCCGGAAAGAAACGGGAGTCTTGCTTTTCGTTGTCGTCTTGCATGAACAGTTTGGCAGAGGTATATATAGCCTCCGAGTATGCGTCATTACCTACGTCAACGTATTTAGGAAGATCCGGGATTTTAGCAAACCATGAGTCGGGTGCAATGTAATCCAGATCGATGATTTCTCCCTCGTCATCCTTCTTGAATGCAGCTTGATTGCCCTCTTCATCGACGAATAACAGATCCCCGACGGGTTTTAACGTATGTGTTCCATTCGGACCGGAAATCGAAAGCTTTCCCGCTTGTTTCTTGATATCAAAAAACAGGAAAGGCTGCCGAAGATGGCGATATGTTCCGACAAACGCATCCAGCTCATTGGCATCGAGCGGCCACTCTTGTTCTTCCTGCTTTTCTTGGGGGAAATAATGGTCCATAAATGCAGTGAACAATTCTTCCCTTATGTCTTGACTCGCGTCACTGTTCGTAATGACAAAACCACCCACTTTTTGATCCGGCATTAACCACATCCAGGAATGATATCCGGGCAGATCCCCTCCTTTTCCAATAACCAATTGGCCATTGTAGGCGTGGCGATAAAATTTTTCGAATCCTAAAGCCATCGTGGGCACCTGCTCTTGAATGGACACCTGCGTACGATGCATTTCCTCTGTCGTCGATGTAGAGAGGATCTCGGCATTGCCGAGCCTGCCTCCATTCAAATGGGCCAACATAAATCGAGCCATGTCGCTGCTCGTGCCAAACATTCCTCCGTCCGGGACAATAAAAGGAACGTTCGGATACTGCTCCTTGGGTTGGCCATCGGTTCCGTAACCTGTAGCCAGATTTTTTTTGATTTGTTCCGTCATGCGGAAATCACTGTTATTCATTCCTAGAGGTTCAAAAACGTGCTTCTGCACATATTCCTCAAAAGGATCACCTGCTACTTGCTGAAGAATGTATCCCTGGAGATTAAAAGCAAAGTTATCATACCGGTAACTCTCACCTGGTGTTCTTACAACGGTCGGCATGTTTTCTTGAATAAATTGTTCTAAAGACTGTTCTTCGTTATTCGATGAAATGTAATCCGTATAATCGAAGCCAGTGGTATGCGTCATTAAATGTCTCATGGTCAGGGGGCTTCCAGTCTGGTTCTTGATGGGGATTCCTTCAAGATATTGTTCTATATTTTCGTCGAGATCGATCTTCCCTTGCTCAACGAGCTGCATTACCGCAGTCGCAGTCATTACTTTCGAGATGGAGGCCATTCGAAAAATCGTCTGATCAGGATCGACCAAAGATTTCGTTTCCAAGTCGGAAAAACCGTACCCTTTGTTTAACAACACCTTGTTATCTGCAACAACTACAAAAGCTGCACCGACAAGTTTTTTTTGGATATCAGGCCGGTTAAAAAATTCATCCGCAAATTGCTCCACTTCGGCCGCAGTCGACGGCCCTTGATCATGGAGGTTTTGTTCTAATCCGGACCTGTTTTCGCTCCCGGCGACGGAGTACCCAAATGCCGTCTGACCTGATATTAGTGCAGCCATCAATAAGCTTACCGTAATCAGATTAAGTTTCTTTGAAGCCCGTAGGCCTCTTCTCTTTTCCATCGGATAACCTCGTTTCTAAAGGAATTGTTATTTTCACTTATATAAACCGCACTAATCAATCACACTAGGGCACTGCGAATGCAGCATCATCTTCCGATCGCGGTTATCCCCAGATTTTTTGGTTCCCCTTTTCTAAGGGGAAAATCCGGTGTTAAGCCTATGCTTCCGATACAGCTTTCTTTCAGAAAGCTTTTTAGAACGCTTCGCTTCTCCAGATCGGTTCTGCCTCTCCGTTAACGTGTGTTTGTTTTTTTGCGGTTTATATAAATATTTTATTTATTAAACCTTTATTTTCCATCCGTCTCGAGAAGGATTATACCTACGATTAAAGATGGAGCCGTTTCTCGCGGCTGCGCCCCGCTCTATTCATGCTGCATTCGTCCTAGCCGTTCGGAAGCGCCCTCACGAGAGATTTTCTCGGTTGCCCCTTCCGTACATCGCCAAAAAACCTCCGGGCATGTACCCCGAAGGTTTGTGAAGTGTTTCTCTCATTTTGTTTCGCCGATTTACGGCACGTACCCGAAACCCAGTATCGTAAACGACCGATCCGCATGGTGATCCGCCATGGAAATTTCCACGATGCGTTCCTCCGTTTCCTCTTCATCGCAGATCAACATCGCGTGGCAGCGCGTCCAATGAACCTGATGAGGATCAGCGGTCCTCACGAATGCGCCGTTCACCCGAACGTTGGCCGTTCCAAACTCGTCGCTTCCGGAATCTTTGAAAACCATGATAAGCCGTTTGGCTCGCAAAGTCATTCGAAACGGCGCTTTGCCTGCGGAAGCCGTATGCATCCAGTTATCGGGAAACAGTGGCGTGCCGTGCGAATGATCGTCCAATTCGGTCCGCTGCAGGTCCTTATCCGTCTCACAGAAACCACCCGCATCGACCCGGGCGACTGTGCCGGCATGTTTTCGGTCGATCAGCTTCATGCCGACGAACCGGTTGCCGATGAGCGGCGGTAGGGCTTGCAGATCGTTCTCTGCATCAAGGAAGGAATGATGCGTCGTCTCGAACAGCCAGCCCAGACAGTCGGCCATGATTTGGTGCCCGGCATTGGTCGGATGATAGATATCATGGAAAAACTGCGCTTTGCCGATGACCCGGCCTTCCTCCTCGCTCCGTCCGAACTGCTCCACGACGGCATCTTTAATGCTCACCATCGGCAGATCATAATGCCATCCTAAGGGGGCGAGGCGGTCCTGAAGATTCCAGTCATTCTCGAACACGCTGAACAGCAGGATGACCGCCGGTTTGTTGTCCGCCTGCAAAGCCTGCAGCACCAGGCTCTCGTAACATACGCCCCCGGTCTCGTCGTCGGCATCGTTGACCGCAAACTCCACGACGACGATATCCGGCTGGACCGCGCCTTCCCGGAGCACGTCCCGCTCGTAGCGGACGATGCCCAGCTCGGACGGAGTACCGCCGACGCCTGCCTTGATCAGGCGGACCTTGCCTTCGTCCGCAGGTGCGAACATGCTTCGGAAAAGGTCGAAAGACCGATATGCGTAACAGTTCAGGTGCAGGGGCACCGCCCCCGCCCCGTGCGTAATGGACCCGCCGATATAAGCGATCGTTACGGGTTTGCCGTCTCGAGCGTTGTCGATGGCCCGTTTTAATCGGGCATTGTTGCCCTTGTTCAGCAGCGAGGAAGCGATCATTTCCCGGTAGGCGAGGGAATCGCGGTTCAATGCCGCATGGTCTGTCGCATCCGGAATACCGATCGGATCTCGCGGCGCCTTGGGACCTTCCGATGGTTGTGCCGATCCTGATGGGGGGTCAAACATGGCTCATCCTTCCTTTCCTCGTCACGGGGTCATTTCACTTTGTATTCGAAATTCGAGAAATCGGCCCAGCCTCCGGCCGCCTTGGTCGAGAACATGAACAAGCCGATCCGGCAGCCCATGAAATGGTCGAGCTTATAGATCATCTTGTGTGGCGTGCCCAGCTGCACCCATTCGTTTTCGTCTTCGTAGTAGAAGGCGCATTCGTCCTGATTGTTCGCAAACTGGCCATAGGCCCTGAGCGTAACCCGGGGGCTCGCCACAGGAACTCTCGCATGCTCCGCGGCCGGCTGAGCGTCGATCAGGTTGCCGAAAATCGAGGCATCCTCCGCCTCCCGTGCCGCCATGACCAAATAAAACCGGCCTTGCTCTTTCGTGAGCCCGATGAATCCGTAAGTGCCGATCAGAAAGCATAACCCCGCATAATCCCCGTCGCTCAGGCCGCTTCCGTCCAGCGTAACCGTTGCTTCGCAGGCAGGCCCCATTGCACGCTGCGTCAGCGTATTCACCGCGAATGTCAGATTGGGGCGAGTTTCTCCGGTCCGAATCCGGTACGCGCCGGGTTTCTCGGTTACCGACCAGAGTGCATCGTCGGGAGTATGGTTCCATTGCCACACGTCCTTCAGCCGCACCCGGCCATCGTCCTGTTTATCGTAGCGAAAATCATCGCTATCCACCAATGGTTTGTACACATAACCCGGGCGGGTGCTCGGTATGTCGATTTCCTTCGGCGCTTTCGGGGCAAAGACCGGGGTGCCTTCTTCAAAATGCAGCGGCACCAGAACGGGAATGCGGCCGACCGCGCCATGGTCCTGAAATAACATCGCATACCAATCGCCATCCGGGGTATCCACGATGCCTCCCTGCGCGATGCCCGAATTGAAATACCCCATGTCGTCGTTGAATACGTCCCCGCCGACAAACTCCCCGTTCAGGTTGTCGGCCATGTAACACGCCTGCGTCCTGCGTCCTGCCGCCTTGGTCAAATGAATGAGAAACACGTAATAACGGCCGCCGATTTTGTAAAAATGCGCTCCTTCATAGCCCAAATGATAGGGCTGACGCTCTTCGACGATGATGCGGTCCAATCCGCCGGGCTTCGGTCCGGACAAATCCGCGTTCAGCTCAGTCAGGCGGATCTTGGCATTGCCGTACACCAGATAAGCCTTGTCGTCTTCATCAAAGAACAATGAACAGTCATGATAAAAACCGTCGATATGGCGTTTGCTCCAGGGTCCCGTCACCGACGCCGCCGTGTATAAATACGTTTTGCCCGTGTCGTTCGCCACGAAAACGACGTAAAACGTGCCTTTGTGGTAACGGAGCGAGGCAGCCCACATCCCTTTCCCGTAAATGTGCCTGCCGTCCTCCAGCCGCTGGGCAGGCGTATCGTCTAGCCTGTCGTACACATGGGTGGCCACTTCCCAGTTGATCAAGTCGTACGAACGAAGAATGACGCAGCCCGGCATCATGTGCATCGTCGTGCTGACCATATAATAGGTGTCCTCCACCCGGATCACGTCCAAGTCCGGATAGTCGGCCCATAGAATCGGATTTACATGCATATTACACTTTGCTCCCTTCCTTCGATGCTTCAATGTGATTTCAGCCGAAAGATGACGGCGCTTTCACTTCCGGCATTGTTTTCTGTTATGATGGATGCATGTCCAGTTTATTGATCAATTCACATACCGAATCAAGGATCGGGATGAATAACGAATTTAGGACTCCTTTGTCTCACTTGCTTTAATCCAAGCATATCCATTAAATAGTATAGAGCAGAATGCGCTTCCAAAGAATGATCTATGCTTACAAAAAATTGATCTATCCTGAGATAGGAGGAAACGATGACAACGATTTTCTACGCCGGCTATGATGCCGCCCATCCGTCCGATTTCGTCTACGACATTCCGAAAGGGCATGATTTCTGGCTGCTGATCCATGCGCACACGCCGGCCGAGTTTTGGGTGAACGGCGAAATCAAGGCCTATCCTGCCCACTGCGCCGTGCTCTATCCGCCCCACCGGAAAATTTTGTACCGCGCCTGTTCGGAACGATACGTCAATGATTGGGTTCGCTTTGATTCCCGCGAGCCTTATGTACTGGAAACGACGCTGCCGCTCGGCGTGCCGATTCCGCTGAAAGATCCGGCATACTGCCATCAGCTGTTCCAGCTGCTGGTGACCGAGCATTTCCTCGAAAGCGATTATCACGAGCTGTCGATCGATTACCTGTTCCGGATCTTGTTCAACAAACTGCTTGAAGCCTCGCAGTCCAACGAATCTACGCCGCATTACCAGAACCTGCTGGACTTGCGAAAGGCGATTCATAACCAACCCGGCCGAGATTGGTCGGTAGCCGAAATGGCCAGACAGGTCCATCTTAGCCCAGGCTACCTGCAATCGTTATACAGGGCCACATTCGGCCTTTCCTGCATGGACGACGTCATTCAATCCCGAATTCGATTGGCGAAGGAACGGCTCGTTCACGGTCATTCCCGCATATCGGACATCAGCGAGCTCTGCGGTTACCGGAACGTCGAGCATTTCTCCAGGCAATTCAGGAAACTGGCGGGCTGCACGCCTCGCGCCTACCGCCGTTCCGCTCATGCCGGTTTGGCCGAGACGACAAGCAAATCATTATAAATGCAAAAAAGTCGCTATAGTAGCGACTTAAATGACTTGAATATGGTAGGATCGTGTATCATCTTTGGCATTTAAAACACCACTTGCGGTTTATCGATTGGAACGGTCCGGATCCGATACTCTTTTTCGCATGCCGGCTAATCCAAACAATCCTAACAAGCCGAGCCAGCCCCAATCGATACCTCTGTTGTTGTCGGTGGTTGTAGCTGAGTTCGCTCTGACGTTGTTCGTATTATACCTTGCATCATGGGTATACACGGTATTTTGGTCATTCACTGTAGCCGTAGCAATTTGTGTTGCTTCTTGAGCAGATACCGGAAGTGCCAAAGCGAAAACAAAAAGAAATGTTGCAATAACAGCCGTTACTTTTTTCTTCAAGGTTAGCCCTCCTTATTGGTTATGGTTTTAGCATCTCCAACATGCCGATTCATATTCTTCATCATTTTTCCATCGTTTTATACATCGACGTTGCACGCATAAGGTGCATGATAAAGCAACATTTTTCAACGGTTTACGCGTTCAAATCATGCAAGCCGGGACTGTGCTCATTAGGAAGCTCCGGCATTTGTGGAAGCGGAAACCCCTGCGGAGGATCGGTCACACGAAGCTGTCCGCCATTTCGGCTTGGGGTTTGTCCATCGAATATTTCCGCAATGCGGGTCTGATCCAAGCGGAAGTTGAACTGGGCATTGTGAAAGCCGAGATCTACATACTTCCGGCATTCCGGATATTTGTTAATATCGTAATTGGGTACGGGGAACAGCTTGCCCCACTGAACGCCTAACGTCTCCAGCGCTTTTGCGAATGCATTCTGGTGCGCATTATCGCGAACGATGAGAAAAGCCAACGTTTCCCGGAACGTTTTATTGGTGCTCATTTCATAAATTCGCGATTTCTGAAGAACCCCCGTGGATTCCAACACCACGTTATCCAGCAGGTTGCTTACGAGGTTACCGTGATCATATACATAGTTCCCCAGCCAAGGATTGCCTGCAGCATCCACAGGCAGCGAGCTTTGGGCCCCCATAATGTAATGATGAGGATTGGCATGTTTAATCGCTTCGTCCAGCGGAGCGCCGTCAACGCCTGCATTGCCTGCACCCTCGGCACCTGCCCCGGTCAACAATTGATTGATCGTTTGTTGAACCAGTTCGACATGGCTTAGTTCCTCGAGAAAGATGCCGCGGATCAAATCCCGGAACTGCGTTGCTTTGCCCCGGAAATTGCTGCTTTGGAAGAAAAATTGCATCATGGTACGCATTTCCCCGAATTGCCCGCCAAGCGTTTCTTGCAGCACTTTCGCCGCTGCCGGATCAGGCTTGTCCGGGACAATCATGTTAATGAGATCTTCACGATAAAAAAACATGCTTTTCCTCCATTCAAGTGAATTACCGCTTTAGCTTCCGGCTGCATTTGTGATTTTATGTGAAATGGAGCCTAGCCAATGTTTGGTTGTACATGCATAGATCTCTTGATGATGGAAAGCATAAATCCGTAAAAAATCCGAGGAGGAATAATAAGATGGGTATTTTGAGCGGCAATCCGAAAAATGAACCGATGCATTACGGGGAGATTTTCAGTATATGGCAATGTTCCGTGGCAGCCAAGGGAGCGGTATCCTGTTATCAGGCCTATCTGAATCATGCCGGTGATCAGGATTTGAAAAAGATTTTGGATACTTTATTGGACCAAGCAAAACTGGAGATCAAAGAATGTGACACCTTGCTGACCGAAAACGGAATTACTCCTGCTCCCGTTTTGCCGGAAAGGCCCCCTGTGAAATGGGAAGATATTCCGGTTGGAGCGAGATTCACGGATCCTGAAATAGCGGCAAAGATTGCAGCCGATAACGCATTAGGGTTGGTTGCGGCCAGCCAAGGCATGGGTCAATCCATCCGAGAGGACATTGGGGCATTGTTCGCCAAATATCATGTCACTAAAACGGCATTGGGCGTAAAGATTCTGCAAATGAATAAAGAAAAAGGGTGGCTTGTGCCACCACCTCTTCAAGTTAAACGACCTGATTCTGATGAAAAATAGGTTTCAATTCATGGTTCTCCAGCAGGATTTCGGTGGAACCGATGATATTCCGAAAGGCATTGTTTAAATGTCAGGAATAGGGGCCATACTTGTATGGACCCTCCCCCACAAGCATGGGCGATGAAGGCTCTACCGGCATGAAGCCAGTAGAGCCTTTTAGTTTGGTCACGACATCCAGGTCCGATTCCCTGCATATTGAAATCAACCCTTCAATAAAGCTGCGGCAGCTTGTCTAGCGTGATCGCATAGTCGCAGTGATACGCGCTGCGCAGCTCTTCATTAGTCGTGAACTTTTCCGTTCTGGCAAAATCCTGAGACCAAGTCATAAACCACAGCCACGGAATACGCGAGGCGGATAAGTCTCTGATACTCGGAATCGGACCGATCTCTCCGATCGCGGCAAGTTTTGGGGTTGGTGTAATGCCAACCAGTTCCTCGTATTCCTTGCGCAAATCGGTATGTTGGTGAGCCGGGGGATACATATCTCTCGAAATGATGTCAACCACGTCATCTCCAACATAACCTTCGGCCAGCGGTGAGTTCCACACCCAAATCAAATTCGTCAGCGCATGATGATTCGTATACCTTTCATACATGATCCGGTATAACTGTTTCGCAATGGTTGGACCATGGCTCCCCCACCAGAACCAGGTTCCTTCCGATTCATGAAAGGGTCTCCACAAGATCGGAATGCGTTTGTCGCAAAATTCCCGCAGAATTTCGGCCATGTGGTCCATATCGGACAGCAAGGCTTTGTATTCCGGCGTCCCTTCCACGATCGCTTTCTTCACGTTAAAGTCCGTATGTTCCGTATAGAAGCTTTTATCCCGCCCGCGAAGTGGAGAAAACCAATGCCATGTGAACGTAAGCAAGCCTTTGTTATTCTGCACCCATTCCCAAGCTTTTTGCAGCGTATCCTGATTTTCGGAAACTTCCAGCAAACAGTCTTCGCCACTGTCTTCATAATTGATGTTCGGAGAATAGCCCAGAAGTTCGAATCCGCATAGCGCTGGCAGCTTTCCCGTTACTTGATGGATATAGTCCAATTCCTCTTGCGCCATCGTTTGTGTGTGCTGTCCAGTAATGATGCCTTTCCCCTGAATCTCGCTGAAATAGTTCAGTACGGACCGTACTTCATCCGAAGCTTTAGGATTGCAAGGTATCGATTTCATATTGTCCTGCCTTTCTGTCGATCATATATCGAGTGCTTACTGACCACTCCACAGCTTAACGCGGTCTTTGACGTATTGGCCAAAAGCCTCTTCCATTTCTTCTACACCTGCTTTGTCCAGCTCCGCCATGTACTCGTCCCAGACTTTATCGAAGTTTTCCGGTTTGGCCATAACGGCTTCCGGAATTCGTTTCCATGTGATATCCTTCATTTTGGCCATAAGAATGGTCGCCTTGCTATCGCTTGGCAGAGCAATATTGTACACTGCGCCGGCTTTTCTTTCAGGAAACTCTTCTTCTTTCGGGAAAAGATCTCTCCAGTGCTCGACGTTGTACGCAGCCAAGGCTTCTTTTTCGGGTGCGCTGTACGTAGCAGTCAGGAGATCACTGTTGGTTTTCGTAAAGTAATTTCCAGTAGAATCCTTGATTCCGTCGCCATAATGAACCGAAAGGTTCCAATACAGGCCGAGGCCCGATTCCTTCATGTAAGCACTGCCTTCTTGATCCATCTTTTCTTGCACGTCCTGCGGTACGACTCTTTTTCCATCCTGAACGATGTAATCTTGTCCTTCGATCCCCCAGTTCATAAGGATCTGTCCCTCTTCCGAAGCAAGATAGTCGAGAAATTTTATGGCGGCTACCGGATCCTTGCATTCGCTGGAAATCGCTATGCCGTATCCTCCGTCAAAACCGGCTGACCAAAAGTTGGTATCCTTATACTCCTTGGACAACGTTACCGGATAATGGCCGTAGGTTTGATCGAATTTACCGGCAGCCTTCAGAGCCTGCTGCGCATCGCCATAGTCCCATGCGGGGTCGATCAGTCCAAGCACCCGCCCGGACGAAACTTTGGATTTGAACTGGTCCGTCTTTTGAACAAAGCTTTCTTTATCCAGCAAACCTATATCGTTCATGTGGTTCAGCCAACGGAAATATTCCCGTTCCTCCGGACGGCGGAAATGGTAGGTGACATCGAATGTTTCCTGATCCACATAGTACTCGCCGTCATCTGGCGCGCCTGTCGTGAAGAATCCCATGTTCGTTACTTGATACATATGCCAATCGTCCGCGTTAATGGTCAATCCGATATTTTTATTGCCGTTTTCATCGGTTGGATGTTTGGCCAAATAGTCCGTAATCACCTTTTCGTAGTCCTTCACCGTACGAATTTCGGGATAGCCTGCTTCTTTGACGACGCGATGCTGAAGCTGGAAGCCGCCGTCGGCTTTGAATTTTCGCTCATCGACCGCAGACCAGGTCGGAATGGCATAAATGGCCTGATCTTCCAAACTGTATTTGGCGCGAACAAGCTTGTCGCCCAGCATTTTTTTAATATTAGGAGCATGCTCCTCAATCAGGTCCGTCAGGTCGAGGACTGCACCGACATCCACCAGCTTGCCGAGGTCCGCTTTGGCGGCAATGAGATCAGGAACTTCACCGGTGGCAGCCATGATGGATACCTTTTGCACAGGGTCACCTACCGCGAATTCGGCATCCAGCACGACGCCGGTTTTCTCCGTGATGACCTTGCCTATACGGTCCTGCATATTATTCCAGTTCGGACTTCCGTCCTCGGAAAAATAAGTAAGGGTAATTGGACCCGTGCCGTTTCCGCCCTTGGCGGATTCCCCATCCCCACTTCCTGAACAGGCCGCGAGCTGACTAAGCAAAAGACCAGCCGCCAGCAGTGAAACCGCTGTTTTTCGGGTACGCTTTTTCATAAAAACAAACACTCCCCATTTTAAATTAAACGAAGTTATACAGGTCAACAGGATACCGCGATGATCCAAGGGCATGTTCCTGCTCGCCCGATCAGCTCTTGACGGCACCCAGCGTCATGCCTTTCACGAAGTACTTCTGCAAGAAAGGATAAACGATGAGAATCGGAACCGTAGCTATGATGGTAATCGCCATTTTGACGGAGTCCGGAGATACTTGGGTTACCAGTTGAGACATGTTCTCCCCGCGGACGTCGTTAGCGTTGGTCGTCGTGCTCTGAAGCACTTTCATCAGCTCATACTGCAGCGTCGTCAGAGAGTCATTGGAACCATTATAAAGGTACGTATCGAACCATGAATTCCATTGTCCCACAGCGAGGAACAACGCCACCGTTGCGAGAGCAGGCTTGGTAAGCGGGAGAATGACACGCCAGTAAATGGTGAAATCGTTCGCCCCGTCAAGCTTGGCTGATTCTTGCAGAGCATAAGGAATGCCGTCGATGAACGAACGGATGATAAAGATGTTGAAGGCGCTTACGAGTCCAGGCAAAATATAAACAGCGAACGTATTGATCAGATCCAGGTTTTTGATCAGAATAAAGCCCGGAATCAAGCCGCCGGATACATACATTGTGATCGCCAGAAATACGGATACAAAACGCCGTCCCTGAAATTCCTTGCGCGCCAGTGTATAAGCAACCATCGATCCGCTGACAAGACCTGCCAGCGTACCTATGACCGTTCGAAGCACCGAGATTTTAAATCCGGTGATCAACCCGTCGTAACTAAAGATGAGCTTATAATTTTCCAGAGTGAATTGTCTAGGGAAAATCGATATCCCACCCCGAACGGTATCTACGGAATCGTTAAAGGAAATAGCGAGCACGTTGAGAAACGGATATAGCGTGGCGATTGTAACGATTCCAATAAACACGTAGACAAAGGTATCAAAAATCCAGTCTTGGGGGGATTTGGCGGCAATCTTCGGTCGTTTGGGTTTGATGGAAGATGCTGTCGGCCCGGATGCGTCCATGTCTGTTCCTCCTCCTTACATAATGCTTTCGTTAGCGAATTTTTTGAAGATCCCATTCACGACGAACAGCAAAATCACGCTGATGACCGAATTGAAAATACTGATTGCGGTACCGAAAGAATATCTCCCCATGGATAAACCGTAATTCAAAGCATACAAATCCAATACTTCGGAATAGTCGCTGACCATATGGTTGCCGAGCAGGAACTGCTTTTCAAATCCGATACTCACAAGATGGCCGATCGACATAATAAAAAGCACGATGATCGTTGGCCTGATGCCCGGGAGCGTGATATGCCATATTTGTCTCAGACGGCTGGCACCGTCGACTTTCGCCGCCTCATACAGCTCAGGCCCGATTCCGGAAATGGCCGCCAAATAGATAATGGCATTCCAGCCTGTCTCCTTCCAAACGTCGGCTCCGGTCACGATTCCCCAAAACAGCTCTCCCTTCGCCATAAACTGAATCGGCTGGTCAATCAAATGCAGTCCAAGGAGCAAATCGTTGACCGCGCCACCGTCGGTCGACAGCATTTTGATGACGATGCCTGCGGCGACGACCCAAGACACGAAGTGAGGCAGGTAAGATACGGTCTGCACAAAACGTTTCATCACCTGAGCACGTACCTCGTTTAGAAGCACTGCGAATAATACGGGAAACACGAAACCGGCCACAAGCCCCATCAAGCTCATGGCAAGCGTATTCCTTAACACCAGGTAGAAGTGCTCGTCTTGGAACAACGCTTGGAAATGTTCAAATCCGACCCATTTCTGATCGAAAAATCCTTTGCCGGGTCTGTAGTTTTGAAATGCCATCGTCCAGCCCCACAGGGGCAAGTACTGAAATATGAACACCCAAATTACAAACGGAAATGACATCAAATAGAGATACTTCTGGTTCTTAAACACTTTCCACTTTTGCGAATGCTTGTGTTTCCGTGTGCGGATGCTTTTCTTTTCTGTTATCGCTTTCATTTCATCCCCCCCTTTCCTCTCTCATCATAAAACAATGATGTTCATGGCGACATATCGGAGATTTATTATGAATTCATTCAAAAATCTTCGATCCTTTCAGAAAATTCAATCTTGTTTTCAATCGTTGTAAAATGAAATCCCCTGCGGTTAAAGAAGATTGCAGGGGACCCGATCCTTTAAATTTGAAATTCAACCATTGCAGAATAACGCTGAGCTATGCCCTTTCTTGCCGAGTAGCGCTTAATTTGAACCATACGCTATTAAAATCACCCGCAAGAGGCGGGATAATCAAGCCTGCTTGCATCAAGCGATCTCCGCCGTATGTTCCAACGTCCCCATCCGCCCCTTGAACGGTATAAACAAGCGAATGATCCAATCCCTTGAGCTGCAGCATATCCGTTGCAGGATTGGGCTTGGCCAGTACGCGAAAGAAAAATACGATCGCTTCGGATCGATCTTCCGACACGAACATCCAGGATGTTTCATTCCCTGTAAATGGACTGCGAAGCCGATACAGATTGCCTTGTTGAACGAGAGACCGGAGTTCCTTGTACATCGCGATCTGTTCTTTTGCCTGAGATTGTTCAGCATCGCTAAATTTCGTCAAATCAAGCTCATAGCCAAAATTCCCCGACATCGCAACGTCACCCCTGAATTTGAGCGAAGTTTCGCGGTGCACTTGATGATTCGGCACAGCGGACACATGAGCTCCGATCGTGCTTACCGGATACACCAGACTGGTGCCATACTGGATTTTCAGTCGTTCCACGGCGTCCGTATTGTCACTTGTCCAGGTTTGGGGCATGTAATATAACATCCCTGGATCAAACCGGCCGCCACCGCTAGAACAGCTTTCAAACAGAATTTCGGGAAAGGCTGTAGTCAGCTTGTCCAACAGTTCATAGAGACCCAGCACGTAACGATGCGCTATCTCCTGCTGATGCTCCGGCAAAGCCGCTGCAGAGCAAATTTCGGTCAATGCGCGATTCATGTCCCATTTCACGTAAGAAACGGGCACGCCTGTGAAGATGTCAGCCAGTGCGTCATACAAATAATCCCGGACTTCCGGCCGCGAAAGATCCAACACCAGCTGCCACCGTGCTTCCGTCCGACGACGGCCCGCAACGTGCAGGCACCAGTCCGGATGCTTGCGGTACAGGTCGCTGTCCGGCGAAATCATTTCCGGCTCAAACCACAGCCCGAACTGCAATCCGTGACGTTCAATGCGCTCCGCCAAATCGCGCAGGCCATTCGGAAGCTTTCGGCGATCTTCGACCCAATCCCCAAGGGAGCTGTTGTCGCTGTCCCGCTTGCCGAACCAGCCGTCATCAAGCACCAATAGCTCAATGCCTAGCTCAGATCCTGTTTTGGCAATCGCTTCAATCTTTTCGGCAGTAAAATTAAAATACGTCGCCTCCCAGTTATTCACGAGAATGGGGCGTTCTTTGTCCCGGTGCACCCCACGGCATAAGCGATTCCGATAAAGTCGATGATAGATTCTGGACATGCCTCCAAGTCCTTCGTTGGAATAAACAAGCACTGCCTCGGGGGTTTGAAAGGATTCCCCAGGATGAAGCACCCAGGAAAAATCGAATGGATTCAGTCCAATGCCCAACCGGACGATTCCAAAAGCATCGACTTCCGCTTCAGCGTGAAAATTGCCGCTGTACACCAGATTTGCCGCAAACACCTCGCCATGATCCTCGTCTGTGCCCGGACTGACTACGGCCGCGAACGGATTGTGCTGGTGGCTGCTCATTCCCCGACGACTGCCGAGGCTGGTCCCTCCAGGACCAAGCGGCCTGCGTTGAATATGCGCCTCCCGTGCCCAATGACCAGCAAGGTACACCAAATCATAATGGCTCTTCCCGTACAAATCCACATTTGCACTTAGCGCGCGCAGCAGTTTAAGCGTTCCTTGACCATTATTCTTAAAATGAACTGATCTGGTAATGGCTCCATCGCCGAAAATGCTATATCGCAGACAAACGGTCATGCCTGTGTACGCATCCTCCAGTTCCAGTTCCAACGTATCGGCTTCATGATCCGATTCCGTATAAACATACGGCAAACCTTCAAGAGGGGGTTTGCCAACAGTGGTCGTATACCCTTTGTAGCGAAGCTCTGTAATCCGGCTCCCGTCTTCAAGCTGAACTTGATATGCAGGCGACCGGAAATCGCCTGTTCCGTATTGCGGATATTCTTGGGGCATGGAATCCAGGGCAGGCTTCTCCAAACCCGGGACTAGATTTTCCAAGTTTCCATCATGGGACAACGGTTGTCCCCAATATACCAGTAAAGGAAAGCCTTCTACGATTTGAACAACATAGCTGGTCACCCGGGATTGCAGATGAAATATTTGCCGTAACTCGTCAACGTATACTGCCACTACATCATTCACTCCTGTTCATCTAGATTTATGTTTAAGTTCCTGCAACCATAAACGAATTAAATGATCTGTCGTTCCAGAGCTAAGGATTGCCGTACAATCCTTCGGGAAGTTCGTCCAGGGTAATCACGGCGTCGTGATCATACACCTTTTTCAAATGGGCCTTTGTATTCGTTTTGCCGTCTCGAATATATTCACCGGTCCAGGTATTGAAAAAGCTCCAATATGCGCCGTAAGTCCGCAGCAAATCCGGATCCGGGATCGGCCCGTTTTCGGCCAGCGCGACAAGCTTCCTATGGTTGGACAGAAACAAAAGTTCATCATACTTGGCAATGTTCGGGCTGTAGTCACCTGACGGGTTGTAAACGTCAACGCTTACAATGTCGACCACATCATCTCCGGGGTACCATTCCTCCTTAACGGAGTTCCAAACCCAGATGAGATTGTTCAAATGATGGTGATCGGTCAAACGCTCATACATGAGCCTATATAGCTTTTTGGCAGGTTCGGGGCCTTTGGCTCCCCACCAAAACCAGCCGCCCTCCGCTTCGTGCAGCGGTCTCCAAAGTACGGGAACGTTATGCTCCTGCAATCGCTTCAATTGAACGGCAATGGCATCGATGTCCCGAATTAAAAGCTTGTAGTCTTCCGATTGCGGATGGCTAAGGGCATATTCTACATCGAAGGTCGTGAACTCGGTATTAAAACCTCGCCACCATTCGTGCCCGGGTTCATTGCCTCCGATCCCTTTCGGCGCATTCCAATGCCAACTCAGTGATACGATGCCTCCACGTTTATGCCACTCCATCATCTCCTCAACCTCATTCGAGGTGGCTCCGTTTTCGACACGGGATGGAGAATAGTCCATCAAATCACCGGAAACAAGCGCAGGGTACTTGCCCGTCTGCCGATTGACCCACTCCGCATCCTCCAGCGTTTGCTGTCCCGAAATGATCTTCTTTCCATACTGGCTGACCATGAAATCGAAGAGTGCTCTGGTTTGCGGCATCGCTTCGGAGTTGCTTAAGGCGTCGATCTGTACCTTGCTTTTGATTGCGGGGGAATGTATACGTTCAAGCTTTATATACTCGATACCATAGTAACCCCAGCCTCGAAAAATGTTGATGGAGTTGCTGCCGGCGTTAAGAAGCACTTTCGTCATCTTTTTTTCAGCCCGGACCGTTCCCGCTTTTGGGGCATCGAGCGTCAATTCACCAGCCCCTGAACCATTAACTTGAATAGACGTGGCCTTATCTCCATTGCCTTCAGGAATGTAGTATCCCAAGCTTAACTCATAAAGCCCGCCTTCCGGCACGTTAACGCTGAATGCAGCGCTTCCGTTCTTCACCGCAGCATCCGGATCCTCCTCGAAAAAGAATGAAAGATAGCCTTCGCCATCGTATGACTTGTCTTCTGCTTTGGCGATGGTCCCATACCGCTTCTTGATGCCGTACCCTTCTATGGAAGCATCTTCAAAGGTTACTTTCAGCACCTGGGTTGGATGGGGAAGCACCGCTTCAGCCCGATCAACGACAAATCCTGGTACCGTTATGGCTGCGTCCGCCCTGCAGCAGGCAAAACCCGACATGACGATGCATGAAAAGAGTATGGCTGGTCCTGTTATCGCTTTCATTTTGTGAATTTCCCTCCTTTCGTTTCAACTATATTGGTAAAGGGGACTTGCGGACATATCACAAATTTCAAATCATTTCATACGGATATTCACTGTTTTTTCAGAAAAACAGTTCTGTTTTCATTTAGAAATCAAAAAACTCCCCTACAATGTCGTTTACTGACTTTGCAGAGGAGTGATGCTGCAGATCATTCTTTTTTCTGATAAAAGGAAGGAGACTTTCCTTCCAGCTTCTTGAATTTCGTGTGGAAATAATTCACGTTGGAGTACCCTACCTTTTCAGCGACTTCGTACACCTTCATGTCCTGTGCCAGCATTTCTTTCGCTTTTTGGATCCGGATCCGATCAAGGTATGCGTTAAAATATTCCCCCGTGTAACTTTTGAAGAGCTGGCCCAGATAGGAGCTGCTATAATTGAACAACACGGCGAGCATTTCCAGTCTTAGATTATCCCCATAGTGCCGATCTATATAATCAAGCAATCGCTTCATCTCGTTGTCTTTGCTGTTATAATCGGAGCAGCGTGCCAGCTTTTCCATCACTACAGAAACGTGGCTGACGAGCTCCCGGATGTAACGGGAATTATATATTTCGGCTAGAAATCGCGCCGGTTCTCCTGGATAACCTGATAAAGACCAAATACGGGGATGAATTTTTCGAACCGTTTCATTGGCGAGGTAAAAGAAATGGTCGCGAATGTCCTTTTCCTGCGCGTGATGAACCACCTGCTGCAATGCTATTTCATCCAGAAAGGAGGAGATCGTTTCCGCATGACCAACATCTACCAAATAATGCAGCCTGAACGCCTCTTCTTCCTTGCTCGATCGAGATAAAGCTGGAGATGGGACGGTTTCTTTTGGATAGCTTTCCGGCGTTTCTTTAGTCAGAAGCCTCCCCTTATCGTAAAAAAAACTACGCTCCAACAGGGAGCGGGCCGTTCGAAAAGAATGAAGGATCTCATCCAACGATCGAACGGGTTGTCCAACCGCAACATCCATTTCAAAGCGAAGCTCTCCCGACAAGAGTTGGAGATTCTTATGCAGCTCTGTCCAACCATAGTCCCCGACAGGCGGGTCCCCGAGCAATAGGACGATATACGGAGCAAAATATAAAACGATTCCTTGACGCTCGAAAGTATATGTTCTGCTCAATACATCCTTGAAGCTATGAATCCGCTCGCTTTCTTCCGGGTGCGAACCCGGGAAGCCGATTAGAAGGATTTGATATTTGGTCCACTTTGCCTGAAATGAGCCAGACCATTCCTTTAATAAGGAATCTTCTGAATCGTGTCTGCCGGACAGTAAAGAATAAAGGATCCATTCTGGCGAATTGGTCTTTTGTACCATGCTTTTTTCCTGCTTTTTTGCAGAAAGCTGGCCATGAATCTTTTGAAGCAATGCTGACAGCTCTTCCTTGTTTACAGGTTTAAGCAGGTATGCTTCAACGCCGAATTGAAGGGCTTGGCGCGCATACTCAAAATCCGCATAACCACTGAGTATAATGACGTGAATGTGCCAGCCGCGGAGGCGGATCTCCTGAAGGAGTTCCAGCCCGTCCATGCCGGGCATGCGGATATCGACTAACAAAACATCCGGAATCTTTTCTTCAAACATGCGGAGCGCCTCATTCCCGCCAGCTGCCGTCCCCATGACTTCGAACCCGAGATCTTTCCACGGTATTAACGTTTGCAATCCCAGACGCAGCTTCGGCTCATCATCAACGATTGTCACTGAAAACAACAGGTTCCACTCCCTTCTTCGGTATGCAAAATGTAATGCAGGTTCCTCGGCCCTCTTCGCTTTCGATGGAAAGCCTTGCACCTTGACCATAGGTAAGCTGCAGTCGATCGTTCACGTTGCGAAGGCCAATACGATTTCCAGGTTCCTCGGAGTCCATTAAACGCATCGTTAAATCCTTCATTTTCTTTGGAGGAATACCCGCACCATCATCCTGGATCTCGACGAATAACTCTCCGTGATCGTTCAGCCTGGTCCGAACGGTGATCAGTGTCGGTTCCTCTTTGCGATCTAACCCATGAAGAATCGAATTTTCAACCAAAGGTTGGATGATCAGCGGCGGAATCTCGATGCCTTCGGTTGCCGGATCGATATCCATTTTGTATTGCAGCCGATCCTCAAATCGGAATTTATGAAGTTCCAAGTAGCAGCGGACCATATTCAACTCTTCCGATAGCGGAATTTGGCGGCTCCCCACCTCCAGGCTGTTGCGAATCAAAATGCTAAGCTGCCATACGGCTTGGGCCAAGTCCTCTTCCCCTCGAAGGTGCGCTTCCATCCTAATCGACTCAAGGGTGTTGAACAGAAAGTGGGGATTCACCTGACTTGCTAACATTTTGAATTTGATGTCGTTTTGTTTTTGCAGAAGTAACTGTTTCTGCTGGTTACTCTCTTCCACCTCGAACATCAGCTGGCTTATTCGATGAACAAGGGCATTAAATTGTCTGGAAAGTTGTCCGATCTCATCCTTTCCGTCCAGGTCGAGATAAGAATCCCAAGACAATGTACCTACTTGGGACATATGTTTGCTAAGCCGGAGCAGCCTACCCGTAATTAATGATGCCGATGCATAAACGAGCAGGACGGCAATGACCAAACATCCGCCTACAACGAATGCAGATATACGGATGACAGCGTTTGCATCATGAACAATATCGGATATCGTAAAAATCGAAATGATCCGCAGCCCGTTCCAGCTATTCTGCGGGTTCAGGTTGGCAATAACCACCTTGGAATTTTTACCGTTCATGACCGCATCGAAACTGCCTTCGCTTTGCCATAACATATTGCTCTCCGCATGTACTGCCGAAAGGTTTTTGCCATAAAGATCCGGCCGGTTGGCTGCTACGATGTTATTGCTGTCATCGACGATCATGGTAGCAAACGACTCTTGGGAAAGAATCGAGTTCAGCAAATCAGAATTGACGTTGATCACCAGAACGCTTTCATTTTTCAAATCATCCAGATTAATTTTCCGAACCAGACTTAGGTAATGCTTCTGATCCCTCTCATCCTGAATATATCCCCAACCTGCCAGTCCTTTTTTATTCAGGGCAGACACATACCACGCTTCCTTCGTCGTTTGTTCATCTGGCTGCATAAATTCCCAGTTATTCAGCATCGTTGGGTTCGACGCATACAACCGAATTGCTTTTATTTCTTTATAGAGCCGCACATAATCCCGGATATCCGTATATTGGCGATAGGTTTGAATGACTTCGTTGTAGCTGTCATAACTGCGGCTTGCTATGGATTTCATGCGGTTATCGTTAGAGAGCTGATAGGAAATATCCAGCGCTACATTAATAACCTCCGCAGTCCTTTTCTGAACGCGCTCCACGTTATCGCTGGCCTGTTCGAAGGCATTCGAGACCATGACTTCGCGCAGCTTGTTCGTTAAGTAAATACCGCTTATTAAAAGCGGGAGCACGGCCACAGTGATAAAGATCAGGGAGAGCTTTCTTTTCAGCCTGATATCGTTGATGATTTGGATCAAACGCATCGCACAGTCCTCTTTCCTTCCATTCGTTCAGTCCTCATGAGAGTAATCACGTTGTCATAGATTGGTTTCTCCGTGGTTCCTTTTGACACCAAACAATGTACTCTACTCATTTGGGTTAGTCAATGAAATGTTAAAGTAGGATTCATGTTATCATTGAATATCAAAACGCTCAACATGATCTTTTCTGATGCTCCTGATTGCAAATGAACGAAAAGACTGCCGGTCAATGCCGGCAGCCTCGTTTATTATTCATTTGATTTTACTTTTTCGCACCCGTCCGTTAGCTCATCCCTCGTACTCAAAGGGCTCATCACTAGAATAAATATCATGGAAAAATCCCTTATACGGTATATCGTCTTCCAGACATTTGATGAGATACGACAGTTCCTCGTCACACTTCGGTTCCTCGCCGCTACGCTGCACTTCCTCAAATTCGTCTAGAATATTTTCCAGGAGGGTGACTTGAATAAATAAGGGCAGCTTCTCTAACATCGAATCATCGATTGCGGTCTCGGATCGGTATCCCGCGAGGACGGTTTCAAAATAATCGTCCATAAACTGTTTACGTTTAGTCGCGTCTGGTTCAAATTGTATCCAGCCTACTCCATGGGTCCAGAGATCAGCCAGATCGTACATATACCAGCCGAAACATGAATTATCGAAATCATATACGGTGATTTGCCCGGTATCAAAATCGATCGAATAATTCCCGTCATTAAAATCAAAATGGATCACACCAAAAGTCTCCCGGTTCGTATCCAATTCATTTAAAGAGGCAAGGAGTTCAACCATCTTTTCCTTCAACAGAGTGAAGGATTCGGGTACTCGTTTATCGATATACGCGGCATTGTATTTGTCAAAAAAATGATGCCGGCGATGGACCGGAGCATACCCTTTCGATATGTGGTGCAGTTTTCCCAGGACTTTACCGCAATTATAGTAGTATTCGGTAATCGGGGCTCCTTCACGGTACTGATAATGATTCTCCACGAGCATTTTACCTTTGGCCTTCATGAACAGGCAAATAAAAAAGGTATGGTCATCATAAGTGACCTCTTCCAGCAAATTCCCCTTCTTGGAGCTGACTACATTCGAGACACTGCCTCCATGCTCGAATAAATACCTGATATACTCCACTTCTCCCAGAAAATCTTCCCGGCTCCGGTCCGGCAAGAAAGCGATTCGAAGTATTCGAGGGTCGAAACCCTCTTTCTCACAGGTATAAACAACATTCCGCCCTCCTTGATGCCCCTGAATAAGCAGGAATTCATAACCTTCCAGTCCGAACAACTGGGATCCTAAAGCAAGCAAATGCTCACCACAATTTTGAACGACCTCGTTATAATTTATACGATCTCCTCCAGTCTACAATCTTGCCAACGACTTCCTGCATTGAAATGCTGCAGAAAAAAACTGAACATGTGGAAATCCTTCTGCGGCCTTAAATGATACCTTGTTTAACATTGAAATCCGCTCCTTTTCGTTTCATGGGTATATTTTACCGAATAATTCCAACGGTTTCTAGGCATAGTTTTTTTACGATAAAATTGATGTTGCAATATGGTTTGGAAGATGGCACGCTTTTTTATACGTCAAAGGAAGGATGGTAGAATCTTATTCGATGAGAGGAACTAAGGAGCGGCTTTGTTTGTTCTATTATGAATTTTTCATATGTTGAAATTTTGATGGTTATCGACCTGAAAAACCCTTGTTCCATCGACTTTTGGAACAAGGGTTTCGTTCGTTTGTACGTTTGTATTGCGGGCTCCATCTTTACGTTTCTATCTCAACCCTGGAAATCGCCCATTTCATTGCCGCCCAACTAAGACGCTGCCGTGGCCCCGCCAACGGATTGCTGCTCCTCTCGCATACGAAGCCGTTTGTGCGCTGCCCACAAAAACGGAACGCCGCATACCGCGGTCACCGCGATGGGGATAAATACGAGCAAAGGGTGCTCTGCTCCGAACGTATCCAACAAAACACCTCCGAAAATCGGGGCACTGACGTTGCCCAAGTTGTTAAAACCGATCATGCCAAAATACGTGCCGCGCAGCTCCGGCTTCGCAATCCGGTCGACCAGGACGTCCATAAGTGTAAACATCAGCACTTCGCCTACCGTAAAGATGATTACCGCAAGCACGAGCATCCACGGACTTTGCGCCAGGCCGAACATCAGCAAGCTGCCGGACACCATGGCATTCCCGACGATCAGCGGTACGACAGGCGGAAATTTGCTTGCAACGCGCACGACCGGAAATTGCACGGCAAGCACAACGACGGCATTGAGCGAGAGCATGTATCCAAACCATTTCGCACCGTCATGCATATGGGGATTCAATGACATGAACTGCGGCAATGTGGAACTGAAGTGTCCGTACCCCAGCACGCAGAAGATCGAACCGATCAATATATACATAAAAATCGGGTCCTTCCCCGTCGTGCGAAATGCCTCACGGATGCGGATCGGCTCTGTATGCGCTGCGGCTTGTCCGTCGGATGGCAATGGATGAATCATAAACTGCACGATCAACAAAGCTCCGTAGGCCACATATACGCCTCCAGCCACGAGAAAGGACAGATTCGAATCCGACAAACCAAGATACAGCCCAAGCAGCGGCCCAAAAACCACCCCAAGATTGATAGCTGCATATCTCAGATTAAAAACCAGCAATTTGTTGGAAGCGGATGTGATATCGGATAATAACGCCCTCGACGTGGGCTCGAAAGTGGCTCTGCATATGCCGTTCAATGCATTCATGACAAAAAACATCCAGATTCTGTCGGCCACCGCAAAGCCGATGAATACGATGGCCCAACCAAACACGGATATGAACAGCACTTTTTTTCGGCCGATCCGGTCTGATACATAACCGCCATAAAAGCTTGCAAATACGCCGACGAGTGCGCTGACCGCCACGATCACGCCCGTCTGCGACGGCGACGCTCCCATCGTCTGCGTCAGGTAGATCGACAAAAACGGTATGCTCATCGACGTTGCCATCCGTCCGAAAATCGTGCCTACAATGATGGTCCACGCAAGCGGATGAATCTGTTTCAACTGCGAATTCATGCTGCTGCCTCCTTGCTGCCTTACAATATTCTATGCCTATGTAAACATATGTTCTCCATTATACGATGAAGGCCTGTTTTTGGAAATTAATATTTTTGATCATTCGGCCTTGAATGTTGTAAATAAAAGAACGTTCCGTTGATGAGAAATCGCCAGAAGTAGTCTTGTTAATTATTGTGAATTTTTCATATAATGAAATTTTAATTTAAATTGCCTATCATTCTATCTCACTCCCCCCAACGTTATGTTCTTTTCACGAAAAAAGTCGCCTATTTGGCGACTTCGATCCGATCAATCGTATATCACTCACGTCACGAAGTACTGGCTTGGATTTCCGAGCTCGGGATGGAACTTCTCGCGAAAGCGGCCCCCCGTATACGCTCCGATCACCTTGCGCCAGAATGCCTGGGCAATGACATTCGACCGAACCTGCGTCACCTTCCAGCGCCCCGAAAAACGATTGAACAATTCATGGGCAGCCCATGTTCCCACGCCGCTGCGCCGATATTTCTGCATGACGAAAAACTCGGTCAGATAATAGTCGTTTTCCTTGTTCCCCGGCTGTTTCTCTACAAGCGCAAACCCGGCCGGCACGCCGCCGCTGGTAATTAAAAAAGCAAACTTGCGGCCTTCCTCCGTCCAAAAGGATTCCAGGCCCGGATATTCTGGAAAAATGCCGTTCACGTCCACGTCAATATTCAAATATTTCGTAAAATCATACAAATAAAATTGCATCAAATGCCGAATCACCTGACTGCGTTCTTGGGGAACCAGCTCGATCTGCACCCTCATCCGGTCCACTCCTCTTTTCTATGGATATGCCTGCCGTTTATACTAATTACTTTACTGGTTTATAAGTCATGGGGCAAGAAAGCAATCTCTTTGCTCTCTGTTCGTTGAACAGGCTGTGACCAAGCAAAATATGGTACACTGGTGTTACTATGCCATGCGATCGTTCGCAATGATAAACACATTTATGGAGGTGCCGAACATGACCAATGTGCAAAAAGAGATTGACCGACGCAAGCTGGATGAAAAACTGCCTTCCATGCCTTGGTTCGTTCAGCAATTCATTGACTATAAGCTGCCTGACCTGTCTCCTTCCACGTTATTGGAATACTTGCGGGATTACGACGCATTTTTCAGCTGGCTTCGCGCCGAAGGGCTGTCCCAAGCTGTGACGAACAAAGATGTTCAACTCACCGAGCTGGAAGTGCTGCGAATGGAGTCCATCACGTCGTTTCGACTGTTTCTGGGCACCAAACGCGAAGGAGCGAACTCACGCATTACCGTTTCCCGCAAGCTCTCCTCCCTGCGCTCCCTGTTCCACTATTTGAGCCAAATTGCTGAAGATGAGGATTTCTACCCCCTGCTGAAACGAAACATTATGGCCAAAATCGAAATCAAGCGCACGCACAAACCCAAAGACACGGCAGCCAAGTTGAAGGGTAAAATTTTGGAAGAAGACGAATTGCTGGAGTTCATTGGTTATATTCTGGAGGGTTACGCAGTGGATATGCAAAAAAACAAGCAAGCCCTCTATGCCCATGAACTAAACAAAGAACGGGATGCCTGCATCGCCAGCCTTATCCTCAATTCCGGTCTTCGCGTGTCAGAGGTCGTCAACTTGAACGTCGACGATCTGGATCTGAACAACAAGATGCTGCATGTATACCGAAAAGGAAACAACGACGAAACGTTCAAAACCCCCGTTTATTTCAGGGAACAAGCGAGAGACGAGCTCGCCAACTATATGCAGCTGCGTCAGTCCCGCTACCGCACTCCGAAACGCGAAAAAGCGCTGTTCATCGCGCTTCGCAACGGGGAATCCGAAGGCAGCCGTATGACGAAAAGAGCCATTCAGGCCATGATCATCAAATATGCGAAGAAATTCGGCAAACCGTACCTGACCGTGCATAAATTGCGCCATTCCTTTGCGACAGACTATTATTTGCAAAATGATATCTATAAAACCAAGGAACAGCTGGGTCACGCTTCCACCGAGACCACTGAAATTTATGCCCATCTTACCGATAAAACGATGTCCGAAGCGATTGAGCGCCGATTGGAGGAAAACTAGCTCTCCGTTTCGTCATCGTAAAAAACAAATGATAATCAAACCCCAAAAGCCGCCCCAATGGCGGCTTTTGAACGATCAGTGATGCACAGTGTCAACCCTTATCGAGAACTAGACAGCAGGACGCTCACAACCTGTCCGGGCTCATGCACGGAATGCCAAGCGATTCCTTTGTTGTCAATCTCAATAACATGCTGGCCATCGAAATCCGCCTCGTTTTGTACCTCTTCCTTCGGGAACCACGAAACAACTCCGATGACCCTCTCCAGCTGCTGCACTAGGAGCAGGTCTTCGCCGCTCCTCGCCATCACCAGTTTAGGGTAAGGCGCTTGCTTGTGGCCTTCGATCAACACCCAATCATAATCCTTGAAATAATGGAGCATATCCTCCAACCTGGCCGCCCGCTTCTCAAGAATGGCCGTCCGTGTATCGGACATGACGGCCACAGCCCCTGCCCCCGCTTCGGCAAAACGATGCGAATCGGTGCCTTCCCGATCCATTTGAAAGTGGTCATGCCCATCATGTTTGATCACCGCGACCCTCAATCCGCGGTTGGAAAATTCACGCGTAAGGGCAGCCGTAAGCGTGCTTTTGCCGGTGTTTTTGTACCCGACCACCTGCACTACTTTTGGCCCCGGTCCCGGAGTGTTGGCATAGCTCGTTATCGACATCCTGCCTCACCTGCCTTGAGGGAGTTTGATAATGCGGACCTTCTCCCCGGCCGCGATGCCCTTCCTTTCCGGCGGAACCACGATCAGGCAATCGCTGTCCTTGATCGTAATCATCACGCTGGATTCATCCACCCGCGATGGAGCCGGTGCAGCGTAAACGGTGCCCTCCCTAATCTGGATGCGTCCGCGGACAAAACGGGTAAAGTTGTTTACCTTCGTATACTCCGTATCCATAATCGCCGTCCACTCCTCCAAATAAGGGTGCGGATCGCTCTGCATCATCCGGATGGTAGGCCAGACAAACAGCGAGAAACCGACAAAACAGGCCCCTGGATTGCCTGACAAAGCAAACAACAGCTTTCCGTTCACCACCGCCGCCGTCGTTACGCTGCCCGGGCGCATCGTTACCTTGTTGAACAGCATGTCCACATCGCTTTCGCGCACGAGATCTCCCATAATATCGTAATCTCCTACGGAAACGCCACCTGTCGTGACCACGATATCGTTGTCGCGCACAGCCTCTTCCACCTTGGCGCGGGCAGCAGCAACGTCATCTGCGATCGAACCGTACATGACCGGTTCTCCCCCGGCCTCAACGACCAGGGAACGAAGCATGTAGCTGTTGCTGTTTCGAATCCGTCCAGGCTGCAAAGGCTCGTCCACGTTAAGCAGTTCGGTTCCCGTCGCAAAAATCGCGACCTTGGGTCGACGATAGACACGTACATGAGCCACGCCGAATGTCGCAAGGACCGACTGTTCCCCTGCCCGAATGGTCGTGCCTGACTCCAGCAGCAAGTCGCCTTCCTGAACCTCCAGCCCAATGGGCGTAATATTGGCGTTAGGCTGAATGCTTCGTTTCAAACCGATCCAATGCTGCCCATCCTGTTCCCTGCTCTCGGTCATCTCCAACATGACGACAGCGTCGGCTCCTTCGGGAACCTGTGCACCCGTCATGATTCTCGCAGCAGTGCCTTCCACAACAATCTGATCCGAAGTGTAACCACACGGTATTTCATCGATCACGCGCAGCCAGATCTGTTCATCGCTGGAAGCATGCAAGGTGTCGCCGCTTACAATGGCATAACCGTCCATGCCTGAACGGCGGAAAAACGGATACGGATGCGGTGCATGAACGGTTTCGGCCAACGTTCTCCCATGCGCGAGTTCAAGCCTGACCAGCTCGGTCGAGCCAGAGCTTGCACGCGCCGCAATCTTGGCCTGAGCATCGGGCACCTGAACGGCGGTCCGCATAAATTTGGAACTTTTCATGTCAGCATGAGGCATGTTTGATTTCATGTTCGTCGCTCCTTCTTGGAGAAAATCTCCCTATGTAAAAAAGTGTAGCCCGAAACAGGCAACGATGACAAGTGACAATGTCACGTCAAAGCAGGTTCGCAATTCCTGATCTAAACAAACAGCCAGCGTGCAAAAGGGAGACGACTCCTTTTACTCGCTGGCTGTTCAATTGGGGGCGGCTCAGCATCGCAAAAGCTATCGTCGCCTTTTGATTTTTCCTCCGCCAACCCTTGTTTTCGGTTTTTTGTATGAGCTTTTCGGTGAGTCAAACCATCCTCCGCTCTTGTTGCGTTCAACGGTGCCTGTGCTCGGTTCTTTTTTCCGGCTGAACAAACCGCCGCCTGAACCTACGCTCGTGTCCGTATCGCCCCCGCGTCTCGTAATGGAGCCTTTTCGCTCAACGGTAATCGGAGGCGCTGCTTTTTTATCGTTGCTGGTTGGCGTTCGGTAGGAACCGGCATTGGGCTTATACGTATCCTTGCTTGTATAGCCCCGGTATTTCCCCGAAGATCCGCTGCCCCCAAGAGCATCGAACAAATTGCCGAGCAGCGTGGCGGTCAGATAACCCTGCAAAAAGGAGGAATCGTAATTTTGACGGACATATTCCTTTGAATCGACCTCGATCAGCGTATCTTCCTTTTTGTTCGGGTCCTGCTGCAGGTGGTAATATTGGTCCGAATATACCAGGAACATCCGCTCGTCGTTTACCGCCGAGATCTGGTCCGGCTTGCGTTGATCGGACAGTTCTTCAGCCACTTCAGGCACGGTGCGGTCAGCAGCCCGATATACATAGGATGTCGAATTCCCGCTCCCGCTAACAGACTCGAGTGGATAGGTATCCTGAACGGAAGGTGCTCCGCACGCGGACAGCAAAGACATCAGAAGGCTGAGCACAAGCATTAATTTCAATCCATACGCCGTGCGCTTTTTCATTTGCACCTCTCCTAGCTCGAACGAATCACTTTAATGTCTGCGGGAATGACGGACTCGCCCTCGTACAGAGCAAACCTTCTGTCTTGCCACTCCACGCGTAGAAGCAGATGATCATCCGACTGATACTGCCATACAAGCTGCTCGCCTGCTTGCCCGTATGGCGTTTTGCCCGCTGTCGTAACCATTCCTCCGTATTCATCTTCCAAGTGGTAGGCACGGCCATCCAAATCCAGCAGCGTCGGCACCTCATCCGGTGCATCAAGTCGGCCATCAATCGGTTGATACAAAGCATAGCGTGTCGTTTCGCGCTCTTCGATATGCAAATAGCGAACGGACGTGCCGTCCTTCAAGGTTAGCACAACCGCATTTCGGGACCGATGATGCACTCTACCCACCACTTCATACGTGACTAGCGACACTTCGCAAATATCGCCTGGCGCAAGCTGAAGCATCGTTTTCTCTGCCTTGGGTGGTTCCGGTTTGGCCATAATTCCTTTAATTCGTTTCCATACGCTCATGCGAATTACTCCCGTTCTTCAATCTTATAGGCAAGCCGCAATAATCAGTGCGCCCACGATATGCAGGGCACCTGAAAACAGGCCGTACCCTGTTTTTCCTTGCTGGATGCCTGTATCCAAGTCAAGTGCTGCCCATTTTCGAATAATGAAATGAACCACACTTTCCAATATAAGTAAAATAACAAACGAAACAACCGATACAAGCAAGGCTTCACCCAGATGTCCTGCCGTCGAAATCGAAGTGGCAAGCACGTAGCCCTGCGCAAACAGCTTCATGACCATTCGCGTCGTCACAGCCATGTTTCCGGCCTTCACTTCGGCAAAATCCTTATATTTTGTAAACAAGGAATCCACGAACATCAATATAAAGAGCAGCACTGAGCCTGAAAGCGTCCAGACCAACATCGCCAAAATGTTCAAATCCATTTACACAGCCTCCAAAGTTCAACATAACCCACATTTAAAAGCGAAGAAGAAACCATGTTTCTTCTCCGCCAGATGGGTACACACACTCTCGATCGTTCGAATCTTATTTTTCGTACTGTTTCAATAAAGCGGCAAGTTCATCTTCAACCGCTTGATCTTTGCCCAGTTTTTCGAACTCCTCATCGAGCGATTTGCCTTTGGATGACATTTCATTGCTGGCTTCGGCTTGAGCTTCCATTTGCAGCATTTTTTCTTCCATGCGCTTCATGCCGGCGCTCGCCGTATCGGAACTGAACCCGTTAAGAGCCTTGTTGATTTCGGTTTGCGCCTTGGCTGCGTTGTAACGAGCAACGAGGGTTTCGCGTTTGTTTTTCATCTGTGTCAGCTGTTTGCGCATCTCATCCAGTTTGCCGCGCAGATTGTCGGCTGCCGCCTTGTTCTGGTCGTAGCTGACTTTGTATTCGGCCATTTTTTCTTCAGCGGCTTTTTTCTCTTCAAGCGCCCGCCGGGCCAGGTCTACGTTCTGGGCGCGTGCAGCGGTATGAGCTTGTTCCTCGCGTTTTTTTACGAGCGCTTCCTGTTCTTCATAAAGCTGTTTGAATTTTTTCTCGATGGCGATCTGGGCTGCAACGGCTTTCTCCGCATCCTCCAGATCCTCTTGCATGTCCCGGATATATTGGTCCGTCATTTTGATTGGATCTTCTGCCTTGTCGATAATAGCGTTAATGTTTGACATCGTTAAATCACGCAATCGTTTGAAAATGGACATTTAATTTTCCTCCTAGTCGATAATACAACCCTGTATATAATTATACATACGTCGCAATCGTCTGTCCGTTTCAATTTTCAATCAAAAATTTGTGAACTGCCGTTTTAGGATTGAACGGCATCGTTCACCAAACCATTCGTATGTTCGGACGGGTTTAAATGTTCATCAAGCAGCCTTTCCGCAGTCTGCACAATTTCGTCGATTTGCATGCGCGTAATGCCATTGTAATGAATGCCCATAATGACGGTTACGGTCGTTCTGAGATGCTGCGCCGCTTTACGGGCAAGGCGCTCGCACAGTTCCTGTTCCTTATGCCCCGGAATGTGCATGACCGAACCGTTAATGCGTTCCCCATCCGGATAATATGTGGCGACTGCACCGATATGCGCTTTTCCTCCTGTCACCAATAATACGCGGTCATCCCCGGTTTGAATTGCTTGAAGCTTCATCGTTTTCAAATCGAACTCATTCATCTGCGTCCACCCAACCTTCATGTTTTATGTATTTGCTGGAATTATGAGCCTCATTCGTCGCAAAGACAATGAAACACTTCACATCCCGCATAAACCATTGCGATCCCGGGAATACCAAAAAAGAACGCATTCTTGAAAGGAGGCTGCTGTCATGCGTGTTCGCCTCAACGTGGCCATTGGGATCGTCTGCATACTGCTGTGCGTTAGTTTCTCTCCTTTGCGGCCTGCTGAGGCAATGGGAAATCATTCGGTTCCTGAAAGGGAGTCCAAGGAAACCATCCATTCATCGGAGGAAGAACAGCTGACATTGGGACAGCTTCGGCGAAAATATGCAGATACTTTCAAGACCAACGGTCCGTCGACCAAACGGGTCGCTTTAACTTTTGACGATGTGCCTGATCCTCGATTCACGCCTCAAGTGTTGGATGTTTTAAAAGAACATCATGTACGGGCTACTTTTTTCATCGTAGGCAACCGTGCTGAGAAACATCCTGACCTGGTCAAACGCATCGTGAAAGAAGGGCATGTCGTCGGCAATCACAGTTACAATCACCCCCAATTTAGCAAATTGTCCATGAGCGCATTCCGCAAACAGATTTTGCGAACCGGGGAAATCATACAGAGACTGACAGGATATACTCCAAAAATGATTCGTCCTCCGTACGGGGATATTAATGAAGAGCAGCTCAAATGGGCAGCAAGGAACCACTACAGCATCGTAAACTGGAACGTGGATTCATTGGATTGGAAGGGCATCCCCAAAGAAAAGGTCAAAGAAAACATATTATCTGCCGTCAAACCCGGCTCCATTATTCTTCAACATGCCGGTGGCGGCGTCGGGACCAATCTCAGCGGGACGGTAGAGGCATTGCCGGAGGTGATCACGGAGCTGCAAAAAAGAGGATACAAATTGGTCACTTTAGATGAAATGCTGCAAATGCCCAAAAACAGAAAAACCGTAAAATGACTGGATGCAAAAAGGTGTTCGCTTCACTCACGCTTCGTGATTGAACGAACACCATCGTCGATTTATTTCAAAATAAAGAGTTTCACGTCCTGAAACCCGAATGAACTTACGGATTGTTTGCTTCCGGGGATGAAAATATCAATGCGGTTTCCTTTGATGGCAGAACCCGTATCACGCGCCGTAGCCACAAAAGCCTGTTTAGGCAATCCCGGATGGCTGTGTCCAGTCACCAACACTTTGGTTCCGAGCGGGATGATCTTAGGATCTACCGCGATGGTACCGAGCTCAAGGTCGTTGCCGAAATAATCAACAGATCCCCACTTCCCGTTCTCGGAAGGGTCCGCCGAATACCCTGTAGCGACAACGTTCAATGTCTTGCTGTAATCAAACGTCTTGCCCCACGCCTCTACGACTTTGTCTTCATTGTTTACGTCCAGACTGGCAGCAGTTACTGCATTGGCCTGAACTTTCGATGTTGAAGCTGCAGCGGATGCGGTGCTTGTTTTGCCCGGAATGTTGATTTTCACCCCGTCATAGATATTGTACGCGGAGATGCCCGTATTTGCCTTCATCAACGTGTCGAGAGCAATGTTGTATTTCTTGGAAAGCGTATAAAAGGTATCTCCTTCTTTGGCCACATGGACGGAATCAGCGTGAGCCGGGACAGCCTGGATCAATACGGCTGCTGCTAACATGGCTGTTGCAGTTTTGACGATGCGTTTCATCGAATTAAGTCTACCTCCCTTATTATGCCTGCGAAGTTAGTTGTCGGATTCGGATGGAGGAGACCACCCTATAGGTATAGATTTACACGTATTGCTTATGTACGCCCTAATTCACCCCAAGCAGCTGCAAGGATGCGACTGCCCCTCTACTGCATCATTACTTCCCCCGCACCTTCCGTTAAGAAAGTTTCGGCACGACTAATATATCACAATATTGTAACCATGGTGCCTAGTAATTGTTACCAATCTGCGGTCGCTTCCCCTTGTAATTCAGCGTATGTCCATTGTTTCATGGGAATCCGGGGTTTCGAATGGTCGCTCGTTCCCGCATAGATGGTAACAGAAAAGTTACTTTTTCAATCCATAGCGCACCAATCCAAGCAAAAAACCATGCCTCCTTAAACAGCAGGCATGGTTTATCTTGATACTCCAATGATCGGCTAAAGAACCTTTGCCAAAAAATCGCGGGTACGTGCATGTTTGGGTGCACCGAACACTTCTGAAGGCGTTCCGTCTTCTACGATCACTCCGCCGTCCATGAACAAAATGCGATCCCCAACTTCGCGGGCAAAGCCCATCTCATGGGTTACGATGACCATGGTCATGCCGCCTTCGGCAAGACGTTTCATGACATCCAGCACCTCGCCGACCATTTCCGGATCAAGCGCGGAGGTCGGCTCATCGAACAGCATAACGTGCGGCTGCATGGCGAGCGCCCGGGCAATGGCGATACGCTGCTTCTGTCCGCCTGACAATTGGCTTGGATAAGCATTCTTTTTGTCGTAAAGGCCCACCGTTCTCAGCAAATCCTCCGCAATCTTGGTTGCTTCCTGGACGGATTGTTTCTTCACCTTGATCGGGGCGATTGTCACGTTCTGCAGCACCGTTTTGTGCGGAAACAGATTAAAATGCTGGAAGACCATGCCCATTTTTTCACGGGTTGCGTTAATGTTGTGTTTAGGGTCGGTGATGGATACCCCTTCAAAATTGATTTCACCTGAAGTCGGTTGCTCCAGCAGGTTCAAGCAGCGCAAAAACGTACTTTTCCCCGAGCCCGAAGGTCCGATGACCACCACGACTTCTCCTTTTCCGATCGTTACGTCGATGCCTTTCAGCACTTCGTTTTTTCCGTAAGATTTATGCAGTTGTTTAACGTCGATCACTTGCACTCAACTTCCTTTCCAGTCGTCCCAACAGCTTGGACAAAATGAATGTCAGCACGAAGTAAATGGCTGCGGCGATCAGGAATGGATTCAAGCCCTGATACGTAATGTTTTTGACCACGCTGGCCTGATACATGATATCGACCATACCGATCACCGAAATGATGGACGATTCCTTGATAATGGTAACGAACTCGTTACCGATCGCCGGAAGGACCGCTTTGAAGGCCTGCGGCAGGACAATAAAGCGCATCGCTGCAGCTTTGCCCATCCCCAAAGACCGAGCCGCTTCCATCTGTCCGCGGTCCACGCCTTGAATACCTGCGCGGAAGATTTCCGCCAAGTAAGCACCGCTGTTGATGGACAACGTAATAATCCCTGCCTGAAGCGGCGAGAAGTTAATGCTAAAGGTCAAAGCCAGGCCGTAATAAATGATCATCAACTGGACCAGCATCGGGGTTCCACGGATCAATTCGACGTATGCCGTACCGATCCAGCGCAGGATGGCTGCGTCATGGAGACGGAACCAACAGATGATCAGACCGATGATGACACCGAAAATGACGCCAAGCGCAGACAACAGCAAGGTATAGCCCACACCTGTTGCATAAAAGCTTTTGTATTGCCAGAACACTTCCAGAATATTCGGTGTTTTGGTTTCTTTTCCCGCCATCATTTGGCTCGCTTCGGTAACCATCTGAGGGATTTTGTTTTCGCTTTTCAGTCGGGCAAGCGTTGCGTTTACGGCATTCAGCAGTTCCGTGTTTCCTTTGCGGATACCGATGGCGGCCTCTGCTTCTTCTTCGTCCGGCACTGCAGGCGCAAGCACGATGTTGTCATCCAGGTATCCGACGGCAACGGTGTCCTCCAGAATGGCTGCGTCGATACGATTGGTCTCCAATTGCAGCACAATATCGGAAATCTTGTCCAACGCAGTCAGCTTAGCACCGGCAATCTTCTGACCGATCTCTTCTTGAATAGAGCCTTTCTGCACGCCGATCTTCTGGTTCTCCAGCTCGGCCATCGTCGGGAACTTGTCCTTGTCCTCAGCGCGTACGACGATGACTTGCTTCGATTTGTAGTAGGTTTCCGAGAAGTCGATGCTTCTTCTGCGTTCATCGGTCGGGGTCATGCCCGAGATGACCATGTCGACGCGACCGCTCTGCAATGCGGGCAGAAGTCCGTCAAAGCCCATATCCTCTATGACAAGTTCTGCACCCATGTCGGCTGCAATCGCTTTGGCGATCGCGATATCGAAACCGACAATTTGGTCCTTGCCGTCAATCACTTTATGAAATTCGTACGGCGCGAAATCGGCACTTGTGCCGAGCACCAGCTTTTTGCCCTCTGAAATGCCCGTCGTGCCCGCGGCCATGGCCGTTGGAACAGCCATTGTCAGCATGACCACAAAGGCCATAAGCATCATGGTGTAACGACTTATTAATTTCAAACCTGTTCTCCCCTTACTTTATTCACATGCTTATTTCTCATAGGATGCCTGAGTCATTATAAAGGACAATGTATGAATATGCAATGCATTTTCATATTTACAACGCATGACAACGCCCTGAAAAAAATGGAGAAGCATGCTATAATCAAGAAATCGTTTTTATTTTTGCAGAAGGAGTACACCACCATGACACCCATCCAAACACAAATTTTAGCGGTTATTGATCAATATGCTTCCCGTTTCAAGGACATTTCATCATATATCGGGGCCAATCCGGAATTAGGAAATGAGGAATATCTCGCATCCGCACGTTTGAAGGAGGAGCTAACATATCACGGCTTTGCCGTTGAAGCTCCCGTTCTCGGTCTGGAGACGGCATTTATCGGCACGTACTCGGCTGCCAAATCCGGTCCGACCATTGCCCTGCTGTGCGAATATGATGCTTTGCCCGAGATCGGTCACGCATGCGGCCATCACTTGATCTGCATGATGAGCTTGGGTGCTGCCGTTGGGCTCAAGTCCATATTAGATGAAGTGGGAGGAACGCTTAAAGTTTTCGGCACACCTGCGGAGGAAACGCGGGGAGCCAAAGTTCCGATGGCGGAAGCCGGCCTGTTCGATGATTGCGATGTGGCTCTTATGGCCCATCCGTTTTACGCTTACGAAAAGTCGGGAAGCTCGCTGGCCATCGATGCCGTTCAGTTTGAGTTTCACGGCAAAGCTTCGCATGCCGCAGCTACGCCTCATGAAGGCATTAATGCGCTGGATGCGGTCATTCAAACCTTTAACGGCATCAATGCATTCCGGCAACAAGTCAAAAGCAGCGTTCGGATTCACGGCATCATTAACAGCGGCGGACAAGCGGCCAATATCATTCCCGATTATGCTTCCGCCCAGTTCTATGTCCGCGCGTCGACACGCAAAGAGCTGAACGTGCTTACGCAGCGGGTCATTCAGATCGCGGAAGGAGCCGCCCTGCAAACCGGGTGCAAACTGGTGACTTCAAATTACGAAACTTCTTATGATGAAATGGTCACCAACGAGACGTTGTCCGGCGCATTCAGCGACAATTTGCTGAAGCTCGGCATTCCTGCCCGCGAAATCGTTACTGGCAATGACCACGGCTCCATGGACATCGGAAATGTATCGTTGCGTTGTCCCGCGATTCACCCCTATATTCGCGTTGTGGACGAGGTACACACGCTTCATTCCATCGAGTTCCGTGATCTGGCCTTGCAGGAACGGGCTTTGGATGGCATGATTCTGGGGGCAAAGGCAATTGCCTTAACGGCCGGCGACGTGCTGACCAACCCGCAGCTGCTTCAATCCATTCGTGAAGAGTTTGAACAATCGACTCGATAATGCTAGGTTATCGGCTTCAACGTGTCTGTCTGGTCATGTTATCTGTGACTGGACAGACACTTTTTTATGTATAAGGCAAAATCACTCAGCCCGAACGAGAAAATTCGTTTATACTGTGATGCACACCACTTTCATATCTAGAAAGCGGCATCCATATCCAAAATTAAAAATGCATGACTCGGCGGGCTGGATCCATCATAATTTCGTGGTTTTTAACTGGCCCTGTGCATCAATGATTATTTTCCACTTCGTCGAATTTGGACCCGTCAATACCAAATGATCTGCCAGTTGATACAAATTCCCGTTATGATCCTGAAGCGTGTCGATGACAACGTTCTTGCCATCATTTATTGAGCTCACTCCGTATAAATACCGTCCGTCTGCTGTGCTTCCCACAGTCAAAATATTGTCTCGGATTAAATTATGTTCAACCTTATAGTTATTTGTTTCTAGATGAACCGCCCACCATTTTCCTTCGTATTGCATACGATTACCTGTAATAATATTCCTTGAACCAAGTATTTTGATGACAGTCCCCTTCCCCTTGATCGAATTATTCGAAAATGTCACGTTATCATAGATGTTTACCATTCGCTCCGGTTGAGGTGTCTCAAAACCAGGCTCAATTATGTTTGCGATCGCAACAACACCATTCTTCAAATCCATCGCAATCCCTGCTTGGGCAATGTAGTTACTTCTTACAATAATATTGCCGTTGGCCATGATTCCCCAGTGATTTCCTTGTGGCAAAATGATGTTGTCAGCAATAATGCCAATATCAAGCCCTTCGGGTCCCACAGTAGTCCGGGCTTCAATTGCTGCCGTAGGGGCCGATTGGAGAATAGAGTCTATGAAATTGCCCTGAATGATGAATTCATGGTTTTTTATATTATTTGGATTAAATGGAGTGGGAAGAAACGATACCGAAATGGCTGAGGTTAGCCTGATATTCTTCAGAACATTTGAGGTCACCATTGCCCCTTTAAAACCAGCCAAGATCACACCAAACGACGTTCCATAGACATTGTTACCATGAATCGTCATGTTGCGAGCTCCAGTTTCCCCGCCTTCATTATTGCAGCTGATTCCCCCTCCTGCTTTAGGCACATTCGTCCCTTGTTGCCCTCCGGTAAAAACGTCGTAATCCACATCCGTAGACAGAATGGGGTCATGTAAATAATTGTTCATGATATGCAAATCCCAAGTCGCCTTAACAAGGATGCCATCACCGAGATAACGGTAACAATCATTTTCATTGATGATGACAAAAGACAGGTTCGACCGCACAACAATCGGTTCTTCGCCAAGGTCATACAGTTTGTTGTTTCGAATCACGATATTACGAGATGGGGAATCGAGACTGTTCGATCCAATCACGCCAATCGCATCTGTAAATTGGCTGATTTCATTATTCTGTACGAGCACATTACTGCTATTTCGAATGGAAATTCCCGTTTTTCCTGCTCCCCAAGAAGCCTGCGTCGATCTTGTAAGCGTCAGTCCCGTTACTTCTACATGACTGCTGTTCACGATGCTTAGACCTTGATCTGACATTTCCAATACTGCCCCAGGAAGTCCCCTGATAATGACAGATCTGCCCGAAAACGTGTAGAACAAGCCTGGCCTCGTTACTTTGTAATGCCCCGGGGTGAACAACAGGATGTCTCCGTCTTTGGCAGCATCAAAGAATGCTCTGATTTGCACGGATTGGTCGCTCCCATCCCCTGGAGCAAAGTTGCGGACGTCGATCGTATTGCCATAGGTCCTGGCTTGCACAGCTGAAATGCTGCCAAGCACCTGGGCAAACATTTCATTCAGCCTCACAGGATTAAAAGCTTCATTGGTATTAAATCCTTGCATATTCAAGTTGTAATCAGAGTTAAAACTGATGTTACTCAATATACCAGCTCCCCTTCTTGAAGTATTTCCTATAAAAAAAGCCACAGTATAGTTATACTGTGGCCATTATAGGTTGCTTTATAAAGCGTCTTGGAAACCAGAATTCATCCCAGCGAAATTCGACGGTAGATATCCATATATTGTTCTGCAGAAGAATCCCAACTGTAATCTCCGCCCATCGCGTTTTTCACGATTTTCTTCCAGCTTGCTTTATCCCGATAAAACGCCTCTGCCCGACGGATCGTATGCAGCATATCATGGGCGTTGAAATGGGTGAACGAAAACCCGTTCCCCTCTCCACTGTGTTCATTGTATGCCTGAACGGTATCGTTCAGACCGCCCGTTTCGCGTACGATCGGCACGCTGCCATAACGCAGCGCCAGCAATTGGCTAATTCCGCAAGGTTCAAAACGCGACGGCATCAGAAAAAGATCGCTTCCGGCATAAAAACGCCGGGAAAGCCCGTCGTTAAACAAAATCTGCGCAGACATTTTAAGCGGGTGGCGGTGGGCTGCCTCGCGGAACCAGTGCTCGTAAAACTCGTCTCCCGTGCCCAAAACGGCAAATTGAAGATCATCGTAGTGCAGCAATTCATCCAAAACTCGACAGACGAGATCAAGTCCCTTTGAATCCACCAGACGCGTAACCATAACCATAAGAGGCGCATCCGGACGCACAGGCAGTCCCAGCTCCTTCTGAAGCTCCATTTTATTCTCTGTTTTTTTGGAGAGGCTTGATCTGAATTTCACCGCAATTTTCTTGTCGGTAGCCGGATTGTAGCTAATGGTATCGATGCCATTCACAATTCCGCTGAATCGATCGCCAAGCGAAGACAGCAATCCATCCAACCCATAACCGTAATAGGCCGTCTGTACTTCCTGCGCATAAGTCGGGCTTACTGTCGTGACGTGGTCGGCATAAACGACCCCTGCTTTCAGAAAATTGACGTTACCATAATACTCTGCGCCTTCCATCGTAAAGTAACGACTATGCAGCTGAAGCAATTCACCGAACACTTCATAGGGAAAAATGCCTTGGTACAGCAGGTTATGTATGGTAAACACCGTACGGATCTCCGTATAAAACGGATGGTGGGCGTAATGTGCCTGAAGCAGCAGCGGGATCATTCCCGCGTGCCAATCGTGAGTATGCAAAACGTCTGGCTTGAAATCAATTTTAGGAAGCACTTCGAGCACCGCCCGATTGAAAAAGGAAAACCGTTCTCCGTCATCCATGTAACCGTACACGCCATCCCGCGCAAAATAGTACTCATTATCGACAAAGTAAATGGGAATGCCTTCATGGACTAACATCTCGACTCCGCAATATTGCCTTCGCCAACCGACCGGCACTTCCGTAACCGCGACCGTTTCCATGGCCTGTTTGAATTCGTCCGGAATGCTTTTGTATTTGGGCAATATCACCCGAACGTCGACTCCAGCCTTCTTCAAGGCGAGCGGCAAAGCCCCGATGACATCGGCCAAACCGCCCGTTTTGACAAAAGGATGTGCTTCAGCTGCTGCAAACAATAGTTTCATGCCTTTTTCCTCCTCTTTGGTTGCGTCTGAACTTCGTCTTTGGAAGCTTTACCCGATGGGGCCTTCTTTGAAGCTTTCACTTTGCCTTCGGCTGCATCCAAAGCGGGTTTCGCGGCTCTCTGGCGACCCGCTTTCTTCAAAATGACAATGCTTAGCGGAGGCAGCACCACTTCAAGGCTATAGGGCCGCCCATGAAATGGAATCTTTTCCGTAGGCAGCTGCATATGATTGAGAGTACCTGATCCTCCATAATCGGAATGATCGCTGTTCAGCACTTCGGTATACATACCGGGACGCATGACTCCGATTCGGTAACGCTTCCGTTCGATCGGCTGAAAGTTAATAATGACCAGGAGTGTATCCGATGGTTTTTTTCCTTTGCGAACATATGAAATGACACTTTGACCATGGTCATCCGGAGTGATCCATTCATATCCTTCAAAGGAATGATCAAGCTCCCACAAGGCTTTTTCGTTAAGGTAGAACTTCGACAAGTCGCGTACGAAACGATGCAGTTTGCGGTGGCTCTCATAATCGAGCAAAAACCAGTCCAGTTGGTCTTCGTCCTTCCATTCGATAAATTGGCCGAATTCGCCGCCCATGAACAACAGCTTTTTGCCTGGGAATGTCATAAAGTAACCCAAAAACGCCCGCATACCGTCAAACTTCTGCTCATATGTTCCCGGCATCTTGTCGAGCAATGATTTTTTGCCATGAACCACCTCGTCATGGGACAGAGGCAGCACGTAATTTTCACTAAAGGAGTACATGATCGGAAAGGTTAGCAAATGGTGTTTGGCTGGGCGCTCATGAAACGGGCTCTTGATGTAATCGAGTGTGTCGTTCATCCATCCCATATTCCATTTGTAATTAAAACCCAGTCCTCCTGCATCCGTAGGGGACGTCACCATGGGCCATGCACTGGACTCTTCGGCCATGACTAACGCGTATGGGAAATAGCGGAATATCGTCTCGTTCAATTCCTGTAAAAAAGATACGGCTTCCTTGTTTTCCAATCCGCCGTCCGGATTGGGACGAAACTGGCCCGGAGATTTTTCAAAATCCAGCCGCAGCATGCTTGTTACCGCATCAACGCGCAGCCCATCAAAATGATACATTTCCAACCAATAAACGGCATTGGAGATGAGGAAGGAGCGGACTTCTGGTTTCGAATAGTCAAAACTGAGCGTGCCCCACCCCGGTCTCTCGGCTAACATCGGGTCAGCATACTCGTATAATGGCGTACCGTCGAACAATCTGAGGCCATGGGCATCTTTGGCAAAGTGGGCAGGAACCCAATCCAACAGAACGCCGATTCCTGCCTGATGAAGCTTGTCTACAAAGTACATCAGATCTTTTGGTTTTCCGTAGCGGCTCGTTGGCGCAAAAAAACCGGTATTTTGATATCCCCATGAAAGGTCATAAGGATGCTCCGTCAAGGGCATAATCTCTACATGGGTGTAGTTCATCTCCAACAGGTACGGAATCAACAGGTCAGCCATTTCACGGTAATTATAAAGCGAGCCGTCTGGACGGCGTTTCCAGGTTCCCAGGTGCATCTCGTAAATGTGCACGGGTTTGTTGTATACGCCTCTTTGCTTGCGCCTCCATGCTCCGTCGTTCCACTTGTAACCGTCGATGGAGCTGGTGATGGATGCCGTGCGCGGTCTGACTTCGGCGTGAAATGCATAAGGGTCGGCTTTGAGCAATTCTTCTCCGTCTTTGGTCAATAAGTGAAATTTGTATAGGGTCCCTTCCTGAATGTCAGGAAAGAAACGAGTCCAAAATCCGGAATTGGGCACTTTATGTAATGGATCCTTTTTTCCGTTCCAATGGTTGCGGTCAAGGGCCAGACCCACTTCCTTCGCATGGGGCGCCCATACCGTAAACCGGTACCCTTGTTGTTGATTTTCGACGACAGGCTGCGCACCCAACATACGATAACTGTGATGAAGGCTTCCTTCATGAAACAAATAAATAAGTTCCGGTGAAATGACCGGATCTGTGAATGGTTCAATCGCCATAAAATCACCTGCTTTTCCCAGAAAATAATAATAACGTTAACCATTACCCCATTCTAGCCAAATTGAAAAGAAAAATGACCGATTTCGAAAATGTTGTAATTTTACAGATTTTTAACCGTATATATCGTTTCATCAGCTCCAAATCGCGTTAATGTATGTACAACTTTCAACAAAAATTTCCGGGAGGGAAACGATTATGTTTAATAAAGATTGCATCGCTATGCTGTTGGCGGGAGGAGAGGGTAAACGTTTGGCACCCCTGACTTCAAGTATCGCTAAACCCGCTGTGCCGTTTGGCGGGCATTACCGGATCATCGATTTTCCTCTCAGCAACTGCGTAAACTCGGGAATCGATACTGTTGGCGTGCTCACGCAATATCAAGCAGGATCATTGCATGAACATATTGGAAGCGGAGAGCCTTGGAGAAAAGAGAACTCGTCTGAATCTGGAATATCGTTGCTTCCATCTTACCATACAGGAAATGACGAATACTTGGGAACTGCGGATGCCATTTATAAAAATATCGACTTTATTGATAAACAAAACCCCGAAAATGTGCTGATTTTGTCGGGAGACCACATTTATCATATGGATTATCGCGAGATGCTGAACGCTCACAAATCCAACAAAGCAGCCGCCACCATTTCGGTGATGGAAGTCCCTTGGAATGAGGCTCACCGTTTTGGTATCATGGCCGCAGACCATGAATTGCGCGTAACCGAGTTCACCGAAAAACCGGCCAAACCAAAAAGCAATTTGGCCTCAATGGGTATTTACGTGTTCAACTGGGAATATCTGAAGCGCCATCTCCTCGAGGATGCTCAAAATCCCGATTCCAGCCATGACTTCGGCAAAGACGTCATCCCGCAAATGCTGAATGAAAGCAATTCGCTTTACGTTTATAATTTTAACGGGTACTGGAAAGATGTCGGCACGGTAAAAAGCCTATGGGATGCCCATATGGATCTTCTGCACAATGATCAGGACTGGAGTCTTCACAAGGAACATTGGCCCATGTTCACGCGTGGCTGGAGAAGCAAAACGAGTACGTATCGAATCCCCGCTTCCCGTACGGAGCATGCCATGTCCATGATCCATGAATCCTGTGCCATTGATGGGCGTGCCGAACGTTCTGTCATTTTCTGCGGGGCTGAAGTCGGCAAAGGTTCGGAAATCAAGGAGAGCGTAATTATGCCTAATGCTCGCATCGGCCGCGGCGTCCACATTGAGCATGCCATTATCGGCGAAGGAGCCATTATCAAGGACGGTGCCATCGTCAAAGGCAGCGCAGACGAAATTGCCGTGATTGGCCCAGGAGAAGTCGTTTCTGCCAAACCGGCATTGCGTACTCAATCCGCGCGAATTTTGAAGGAAGTCTATGAGAAAACCGGTCGACTGCGTGCAGGCGAACTTTCATCATAAGTTTCACTTGGGAATATATAACGAAGGATGGTAAAAGGTTAATTATTCCTGATTTTATAAACAAAAAAGGCGAGCCGTTAAACGGTTCGCCTTTTTTGTTGCTTCATTATATATCCTTTATTATACATCTTATTTCATTTGAACCGGGACGGATGTAACGCAGCCCTGTGTTTCAATTTCCTAACCATTCTGCCCGGTTCAAACAAGGGATATTCTCTGTTTCTTACGTTGTTCCGATATCCGGCCCTGCCTGTTGATCCTCATGTTTCATTAAATCATCCTCTTCAGCCAAAGCCGGCAAAATCACCGTAACCGTCGTTCCCGAACCCAGCTCGCTTTGCATCGAGATCGTTCCTTCATGCAGTTCGACCAGCTGCTGGGTGATGGCAAGCCCCAACCCTGTGCCTCCGTTTTGATGATTAACCTGAAAGAAGCGGTCTCTGACCTTGCTCAAATGTTCTTCGCTAATCCCGATTCCCGTATCCTGGACAGCAGCAATCACCTTGCCGTCTTCTTCTTTCACGGACAAGTATATCCACGAATTTTCATGCGAAAATTTGATGGCATTATCGACGATATTAAGGAACACCTGCTTAAGCCGATTACCGTCTCCGAACACATTATAAGCCTTCGTTTCATCGGCATCCAGCTTGAGATGGATCTGTTTCTGTTCGGCTTTGGCCCAGACGTTCAACATCGTTTCCTGCACGATTTCCCGAATGCTGACTGTTCCTTTGACCAGTTTCATCTGATTTTGCTGCAATTTCGAGAAATCCAACATCTCTTCAACCAAACCGATCAACCGTTCCGTTTCCTTGGAGATGATGCTCATGCCGATACGCGTCTCATCCGGATCATAGCCGCCTGAATCCAGCGTCTCGCTCCAACCCTTGATACTGGTCAGCGGGGTACGCAGTTCATGAGATATCGAGGAAATGAAATCATCCTTGATCTGATTGCTGCGCACGATTTCCTGAGCCATGAAATTCAGCGTTGAAGCCAATTCCCCCAGCTCATGCTTATAGTTTCCTTTGACCCTCACATCCAGACGGCCCCGGGCCATCTGTTCCGACACTGCGGTGATGTTGTTGATCGGTTTGACGATGGAATTCGCCATACCGATGCTAATAATGAGCACGATGGCCAGTACCGCGATCCCCACCAGAATAGCCAGCAGCCCCATCACCAGCAATCTGGAATTCACGTCCTCCAGGGAGGTCAAATATCGTATGATGTACGTGTTCTCGCCGCCCAGGTCCAGCTTATGGGAAACGGCCATGATTTGTTCGCCCGTATTCGGCTGCCTTCCAACCCATCGTCCAATGCTGCCATTCATCGCTTGGGTAATATCGCTCGTCTGTATAACGGCCCGCTCCGATTCAAACGCCGTTGAGCTCGCCAGCACGCGACCGTTCAAATCCAGAATTTGCAGTTCGGTGTTATCCAATTGCAAGTTCACGAGCAAGTATGACAGATTGTTTCCATCTTCCGCCCCGCTTACGAGGGACAGCGGCTCCTTATAATCATTGGTGGCGGTAATACGTTGGTTAATCGTATTATAGATGCTCTCATAGTAGTATCTCTGGACCGCAAGCATGAAGATGAACTCGACCAGCAGGAGTGCCAGGAACACCACGAAAAAATAATGCAGAACGATCTGCCGGGTAATGCCCTTTTTGATCATTGATCCCTGCCCTTCCACTTATACCCGTGTCCCCATACGGTTTGCAGGTACTCTGGTTCGGAAGGATTGTTTTCGATTTTTTGGCGCAAACGGCGGATGTTCACATCGACGATTTTGGGATCTCCCATATACTCCTTGCCCCATACGTGATCAAGCAGCAGATCGCGGCTCAGCGGCGTGTTTTCTTTTTCGAGGAAGAACTGGATCAACGAAAATTCGGTCGGCGTCAGTTCGATCAGCTCGTTGTTTTTCTTGAACTGCTTGGAGATCAAGTCCAACGAAAACGGTCCTGACTGGAACGTCACCTTGGCAGCCGTCTCACGATGCACGTTGACCCTGCGCAGCAAAGACTGGATGCGGGCAATCAGCTCCGTCGGGCTGAACGGTTTGCTCACATGGTCATCGGCTCCCACCGAAAGTGCATACACTTTGTCTTGCTCCTGTACCTTGGCTGTAAGGAAAATAATACCGATTCGTTCATTCGTTTCCCGAATGCGTCTGCATACTTCAAAACCGTCTATGCCCGGCACCATGACATCCAGCAATGCGAGGTCGATATCCGGCACGGATTGCAAAATGCGGAGCGCCTCATTTCCGTCACCCGCTTCCAGCACTTCAAATCCGTTTCGTTTCAGATTAATGACGATAAAACTGCGGATCGATTCTTCATCTTCAAGAATAAGCACTTTACTCATTTAGTTCTTCCTTTCTGTTCAGCTGCGATATATTGTCCAGTAATCCATCATTACCATCCAATTGCGCGCCACGCGAAGCAATTACACGATCACTCGTTCGCGTAATTTCTTTCCACTTCTTGCCTTTCTCCTGCTCCCACTGAGACATGGTGAAATATCGAATCTCACCGACCGTTTCGTCGGAATCGATCATTTTGAAGCGAATATATTTGCCCTTCTCGGATTTAGTATCAATGGTGATTTTGCCATACCACTCGGGTTTTAGATTCAAATGGAACAAATTCGCGTCATCCCTGTATTGGAAATTCACAAATTTCTTGCCTTCATTTCCATCCCATTGATAAAACGTGTAAAACCACATCCGGTCATTGAACACATAGTGCTCCCAACCTTTGGGCGTTTCTTTCAGTCCAAATTCAATAATACCATCATTGTTGATGTCACCGCTTAAAATTTTGTCATCTCTGTACGTTTGGTCCGGAGATTGGAAAGCATTCACCAGTTTATTATCCTTGACGTAGACGATCTGGGAAAATGTGCTCCGGTCATCCAACTCGGCATCCAGCGCAATACCTGTCCGGTTTTCTGCAACCTGACCGCCAAGGGCGGTATAAATGTCCTTCACCGTGTAATCGGACTGGATCCGGTCGAGTTCCTTGAAGCTTCCTTCGTTATACTGGTAGAGGGCAATCGAAACAAACCCGCTGGTATTCAGCGACACGATAACAAAGTCGTTCTCCCCATCCCCGTTCAGATCCAACGGATTCCCCTGGCCGTCGTCAATCACCAGTTGATTATACGGAACGCCGCCCATCACCTGTTCAAGGGCTCCGCCTTTATAAGAATATGCCATCATAGCTTTTTGCGCTTCCAAGCTCACTCCAAGCACGATATCAGGGTAGCCATCGTTCGTAATGTCAAGCAGTTTGAAGGACTCGAGACTGTTGCCCGGCACGTCAAACGTCAATTTTTTGACCCAGGTATCCCCTTGTTCTTCGAGCAGCATGCCGTGGATGCGCACATTTTCGTTGGGAGTATCGTAAAAAACGATGGCCTCCCGCGTACCGTCCCCATCCAGATCGGCTACACGAATCATGCTCGTATTATTCAGATCTTTGGGACGGATCAGTTTGCTTTCCGGCGGCTGTTCTTTCTGTACGATGGTATACAGCCTCTCCTTGTCCATCGACATCGTCGGCGGTTTCATCAATATTTTGGGATCGCTGATGACCGTACACCCACTCAGTAGCGAAACAAGCATCATGGAGACGGCTCCGCCAGCGAATGCTCGCCTCCAGCGCGAATTAAGCAATTTCATCACTCATTTCAATCAAATCAGATTTTTTTCTTGCTGCGTCAGTCTCCGTCCGCGGATATCGAAAACGATGCGGCCTTCTGCAAGCCCCCAGATCCGGGTCGCATGCTTCTCGGCCAGTTCGATCGGCAGCACGGCAATAACGGTTGCTCGTTCCTGTTCACACAATTTGCGCAGCGTTTCCAGCACGGAATCCGCCGTATGCGGATCAAGCCCCACCACAGGTTCATCGGCCAGAATGACCTTTGCGCCATGAGCAAGGGCCCTTGCCGTAGCGACACGCTGCCTCTCGCCACCGCTCAACTTTTCGGCGGTTTGGTGCGCTTTATCCAGCAGCCCCAGCCCTTCCAGCACGTCCATGGCTCCCATGTAATCGTCGGATCTTACCATACCGGTGAGCATCCTCCACCACGGTGTTTGTCCGGCCCGGCCGATCAGCACATTTTTCAGGGCCGTGCGCCTCGGATACAATTGCGGGTTTTGCTCCAAGTATGCCCATTCGCGCTTGATTTTCGTTTTTCCGGACCAGCCTTGGCTCAAAATGTCGACTCCGTCGACGGTAAACTTGCCGCTATCCCATTTTTCCATGAGCGCAAGGCATTTCAAAAGCATGCTTTTGCCGCTCCCGCTGGCGCCTACGACGGCGATCATTTCCCCCTGTTGCATATCGAATCGGATATCGCGCAGCACCGGAATCCGGTCCGCTCCTACGAATTTATTCAAATTCTCTACTCTGATCATCGCGACGTCTCCTCTTGTCCATGTTTTCCTACTACTAGTGTACTCGGAAAAGGACATACATTTCCATGCGAACACCCGCTTCTATTCTACCACAAATTCCTTGGAAGGTTTACGCTTGAATAACAGTCCTCCGATGCCAAAAAGAACGTATAACGCCCCCAGCAAAACAAACATGCTTCCCGGCGAGAACCAATGAATGAATTGACCGCCCAGATTGGGGCCGATCATGCTGCCGATCGTAAAGTAAAACGAAGCGACCACATTTGCTGCAGGCAAAAACGCTTTGGGCAAAATATCCGCAGCGTAGGCCAAGCCAAGCGAAAAAAAGGAGCCGACCAGGCCGCCAGCCACGGTCAAGAGAACCAAGGCCCACCAGAAATGTGTACCTGCCAGCGGGAAAACCAGAAACGTCGCTCCTCCCATGATCCCGGCAAACATCAATACCGCTTTGCGCCCAAAGCGGTCGCTGAGCATGCCCAGCGGCAGTTGCAAAAGAAGTCCCCCGATCCCGATAAATGGCAGCAGGGACGAAATCTGATTGGCATCCAAGCCGATCCGCAAACCGTATACCGGGAAATTGCTGTTCATTCCGGCTTCCATGTAACCGTATAAAAACGCGGGCAACAAGGCATACCATGCCCATGCAAAGCTGCGGCGAAAACGTCTCTCCGGCCGTTCGCCTTGCTCCGTCTTTTCCGGTCTTGCATCCGGAAGTTTGATCAAAACCAGCATGAACACGGCCGCCAGGCAAACAAACAACACCCAGAACGGAACCGCTTCTCCATAACCAAGCAGCTTGATTCCCAGCGGCCCGATGCTGAAGCCAAGTCCGTAAGACATGCCATACAAGGAGATGTAGCGCCCCCTCTTTTCGGGCGTTGTTACCAGCAGCACCCAGAGTTGAGCTGCATAATGCAAAGCGCTGTCCCCCAAACCTACGATCAGCCGCAACATAAACCATACCCTGATATCAGGGATATAAGGAAAAAGGACAAGCGCAAACATGACCAAAACCAGTCCGCTCACGATCAACCGCTTGAACCCGATGGCACCAAGCAATCGTTCCGCAATAAGTGTCATCGCAAAGGAGCCAATATACAGCGCTGCGGCGTTTAAGCCGTTTAGGCCGGGCGAAACGCCTCGCTCCTCCAAAAAGATCGACAGCACCGGCAATAATAACCCCTGGCTTATTCCGGCAACGACAATGACGGTAATCAAGATGAAATAATTCGATAATGAATGTGTGGCGATGCTGCTGTTTTTTGACATAAAATGATTCCCCCTGCGTGCATACAAAGAAAAATCGCCATCGCTGACGACTTTTTTACATTAAGTGGATATTCAGTTATTCGCCCAGGACACTGCCCATGCAAGGCCGTTTGTCCCGGACTTGAACATTATAGTGGACAACGCCCTCCAAAACAAGCCATAATAGTACATAAGTCGCTGCGTATAAATGATGTGACGGGAGGATTCCGCATCGTATGTCTTATCAAGTTAAAATTGATGTTTCACCGATATATGAGATGCTCAACAGCTTCATGGTTTATGTAACGAAGAAATGGATCCAGCATCTGGATATTGGTCCTGAATGGATTCTGGACGTCGAAGGCAAACTAAGTTCCAACGTAAAGGCTGCATTGGCTCCGGCAGCCGCCTGGCCTTTCGACGATTTTGACGTTCTGTTCGCTTGGGCAGCCTATCGCGATTGCGGCCAAGAAAACGAGGATTTCCTTGGCATGCTGGCCGATTCGACCCCCGAGCAATCGCTCGCGAGGATCTCTGCCCTTATGCCGCATATTACAATAGAAGAAACTACGCGCATTTGCAACAGTTATCTTCCTTTGCTTCGTCTTTGGAACGAGCACTACTGCCAGGATATCAGCCAGGATTACCGGTGCTGGATCGAAGAAGACGCCGAAGAGAAACGGATACTGCTTGACAAGATGGGTCCTGAGCTGCTCGTGGAATACGCCACCGCAGGCGTAATCGTCGAACCGACCCCTGGTGTCAAAGAGGTCATTTTGTTCCCGACCGTCCATAATCGGCCTATTAATATGTATAATTTCTATGAAGGCGCGATGATCATGCAGTATCCGATTGATGTTCCGGAAGAGGACGAGGATCAGCCGCCTACCTGCTTATTGCGTTTTACCCATGCCCTTTCCGATCCGGAAAGGCTTCGCCTGCTCCGCTACGTCTCCGGGGAACCCCGATCACTCGCCGAAATGTGCGAAATGCTTGGCAAGGATGAGGATACGGTCAAGGATCAGGTTATGGCGCTGCGCATTGCCGGACTGCTGCGCACCCATTTGCTCGGCAGCAATCGCAAAGAAAAATACAGCATCCGTCCCGATGGCGTTTCCGAATTGAACATGTTTTTGGAATCCTACATACGTATTTGATCCGTATCGGAATGAAATGCGTAGCCGTCGGCTGCAAGGAGTGATTAATGATGAACACCTGGAAACAGCACATATTATTCGATCTCGACGATACGCTCGTCTATTGCAACAAATACTTCAACCTCGTGCTTGGCGAGTTTTTCGAAAATATGCAGGAATGGTTTAAAGGCGATGCCTTGTCCGTTCAGCAGGTTCGGGACAAACAGCTGGAGATCGATGTTACGGGAGTAAACAAAGTCGGCTTCGCGAGCCATCACTTCCCTCAATCGCTGATTGACACGTATCGCTACTTTTCGCAAAAGTATAAACGACCGACGGCTGCTTCCGAAGAGGCTTACCTGCACAAGCTGGGAATGAGCGTATACGAACAGGAAGTCGAGCCTTACCCGCACATGGTCGAAACGTTGGAGAAGCTGAAATCGGAAGGACATTCCCTTTATCTGTATACCGGCGGGGAAAAAGTCATTCAACAGCGCAAAATCGATCAGATGAAGTTATCTCTTTACTTCGATGACCGGATCTATATCCGGCAGCATAAAAACATCGAAGCATTGGAGGGTATTCTGTCAAACGGACCGTTCGACCGCACTGCAACCTGGATGGTGGGCAACTCGCTTCGCACGGATATTATGCCGGCAGTAACGGCGGGCATCCACAGCATTTATATCAAACAGCCGAACGAGTGGCAGTATAACATCGTGGAGCTTCAGCCCAACCCTGATGTGTCCATGTACACGATCACTGCCTTGAAAGAAGTGCCAGAGATTATTCATGAAAATCTGCAGCACCATGCAAAACGAATCTATCGGCACCAGTCGAAATGAGATAGGACTCTTTGCTTCTTTGATCCGTCTTCCGAATTAGTCATAGGGCACTGAAGCCAAAATGAAGAACCCAACCACAAAAAAGGACCCGTCTCTATCTCTCGGGTCCTTTTTTGTCATTCCAGTTTTGGCTCGTGCCGTTATCGATCGGCGCCAACCATACGCCTAAACACGTTCTGCAGACAACTTACCAGTGGAGCGGTCCTCAAGGATAATCCTCGCCTTAACGGTGCTCCCGTCTTTCCGTTTAAAGGATAGCACCTGAGTGCTTCCTTTCTCAATCAGCGACTTCAGCATCGTGCCCGTAATTTTTTTGCCCGCATATTCTTTCCAAATGACGAATCGACAGCCTTCCTTATAGCGGGTGCATCCGAAACCTTTATTGCCCTCGATAATATGTCCCGTACACCCCTGCGAAGGACATGAACCTAAAGCTTCCCTGCTTCCTGCGGTTGCCTTCTCCGGGGCTTTGATCGTGCCTGTAGGGGCTGCTGCAGCTGTTCTGCTTCGCGTCGCAACCGACTCCGCCTGCCGAGAACCTGTTGAAGACGAGCTGCTTTTGCGTGCACGGTTTCCTTTCCCTTTGCCCTTGCCGCGGCCGCCACGCGCTTCGTCACCAAACGCGTCCGCCGGAGCCGGTGTCTGGACACGCACTTTATCGATGATAGATAACGTAAACTTTTTCACGTTTTCCATAAATTTATCTTGGCCTGCTTCGCCTTTGGAAATTTGGTACAGCCTTCGCTCCCACTGGCCGGTCATTTCGGGCGAAGTCAACAGGTCGACCCCGGCACGCCGAATCAACTCGATGGCCGTTCGCCCTTTCAGCGTCAATTGCATCTTTTTCCCCTGCATGGTGATATAACCGACGTTTTTGAGCCGTTCGATCGTAGCTGCCCGCGTTGCAGGGGTGCCTAGGCCGCTGTCTTTCATCGCGTCGCGAAGCTCCTCGTTCTCGATCTGTTTGCCCGCACTTTCCATCGCACGCAACAACGTGCCTTCGGTATAGCTTTTCGGCGGCTGGGTCGCCTTCTCCTTGCATTCGCTTTTGTGGCACTGCACCGGGAGCTCAGGCCGCACCGAGAACGCCTTGTCCGTCCATTCTTCGGGTTCCTCCTCCTCCTGAGCACCGGCTTTGCCCCTCTTTTTGCCCGACGTCTTGCCCTTTTCCTGATCCGCTGCGGGAAGAACCGCTTTCCACCCCAACGAAATGAGTTCTTTTACGGATGTTTTGAAGGTGTGTTTCTCCACCTCGGTCAGAACCGTATGCTGCTTATACTCTGCCGGAGGATAAAAATGGGACAAAAATCGCCGGACGATCAAATCGTAAATGTTCTGCTCGTCCTTCGACAACGTCCCCGGCCGCTTCAGCGTAGGCAGGATGGCATGGTGATCCTCCACCTTGGATGGATTGCAGACACCCTTGTTGTTTTTATGCACCAATTCAGGCTTCGCGCCTTGGGCAAGCTCACTGTATGCTCCTGTTTTGAGCATGTTCAGCGTTTTATGCATGCCGTCCAAATTTTGTTCGGTCACGTAATTGGAATTGGTCCGCGGATACGAAATGACCTTGTGCTTTTCATAAAGGGCTTGTGCAATATCTAACGTTTTTTTCGCGCCGTAACCGAATTTCGCATTGGCCTCCCGCTGTAAAAGGGTCAAGTCGTATAACCGGTACGGATACTCCTTTGTCGGTTTCGCCTCGTATTTGGCAATGCGGCCCGTCTTCCCCTTTACGCTCGCTGCAATGCCCTCCGCCGCCTCAAGATCAGTCAGCTTGTCTCCTTGAACCTGCAGCACTCCGCGGTACTCCACATCCTCCTGGCGGAACCAAGCAGCAACCTCGTAGTAAGTCTGGGACTGAAAAGCTTCGATCTCCGTTTCACGGTCATAGATCAGCGCCAAAACAGGGGTCTGCACACGCCCCACGGACAAAAGCGCATTGTGGCGGGTCGTGAACGCTCTCGACGCATTCATGCCGATTAACCAATCGGCCTCGCTTCGCGCACGCGCAGCATGTGTCAGATTTTCGAATTCGGAAGCATCCTTTAGCCCTGCGAATCCCTTCCGTATGCTTTCGGCCGTCAGGTCCGATATCCACAGTCGTTTGACCGGTTGACGAAGCTTTAGCTGCTGCTGGATCAATGCAAAAATGTATTGTCCTTCACGCCCCGCATCGCAAGCATTAACGATCATGGAGCATTTTTTGGCCAGTTCACCGATCGTTTTCAGTTGATCCTTCGTTTTCGGGTTAGGGACAATTTTGAACTGGTCCGGAATGATCGGCAAATCCGCGAGGTTCCAACGCTTATATTTGCTATCATAAGCATCCGGTTCTGCAAGTCCGAGCAAGTGTCCGATCGCCCACGTAATGATATAGCTTTCGCCTTCCAGATACGTGCGATTGTTCTTGGCCCCGGGTTCCATAACGGCGGCAATGGTTCTCCCCATGTCCGGTTTCTCCGCGATAACCAGTGTCTTCATCCGTCTCAATCTCCTCCTATACCGTCACATGACGGCAAAAAGGGCCTTCCGCCCACGGAAGCCCCTGCTTCTATAATCCATTATATCAGATTTTGATCGCGGGAGCATCCTCCCCCATTGAATTAACCCACTGCCGGTTCATTCACGGCTTGCTTCTGTCTGCATTCGCGGCACACGCCTTGGAAATCCAGACGATGATCCATCACTTTGAAACCGTACTGTCGTTCCACCATCTGCTCCAGTTTCAACAATCCATCCTCCATAATCTCCTCCACGCTTCCGCAGTGCATGCATATCAGATGATGATGATGGTGCGACCCGTCCGTGCTGCGGAGATCAAAGCGGGCAGCCCCGTCGCCGAAGTTGATTTTTTCCACAACCTGCAGATCGCTAAGCAGCTCCAGCGTGCGATAAACGGTAGCCAGACCGATTTCGGGAAACTGCTCCTTCACCAGCAAAAACACTTCTTCTGCGCTAAAATGGTCCTTTTCATGCTCCAGAAGCACTCGGACCGTGACTTCCCGCTGCTGCGTCAGTTTGTACCCTTTCTCGACCAGCTGCTTCTTTATATATTGAATTTGCTCTTGAATGGATTTGCCCTGGTTATTTGTCATAGCAGGCCGCACCTCCGAAATATATGTTTTCGTGTAAATGACTACTTCAATCTAAATATTGCTTTGGTTAGTCGTTGTCAGAATATCTTATTTATAATAATTATAATCTAATAATAAGTCTTTCTGGTTAAAAAAGCAATGCCGCAGATCATACTTTCGATCACACTTTCAATGAAGAAACCGCGCTATCGCATTCATAGCAAAAACCCCCCGCATTTCTGCGGAGGGTTTGTTTGCAGCCAAGTTAAATCATGCTGGCAAAACATGCAAAACTATTATTTTATAAACGTATTATACGAGAACGGTGGAACCCATCAAATATTTATCCACTTCGCGAGCTGCTTCGCGTCCCTCATTGATTGCCCATACAACCAGGCTTTGGCCACGACGCATGTCGCCTGCGGCAAACACTTTATCCACATTGGTGTTGTATTTGCCATAGCGTGCTTTCACGTTGGTACGGCGGTCCGTCGCCAGGCCAAGCTGTTCCACCAACGTTTGCTCCGGTCCGTCAAAACCGATGGCGATCAACGCCATTTGCGCAGGGAATACGCGCTCCGTGCCAGGAATCGGCTGATAGATTTTGCGGCCCGTTTCGTCCACGATCCGTTCAATTTGAACCGTGTGCAATTCTTTAAGGTTGCCTTCATCGTCACCCACAAACTTGGTTGTCATGATCGAAAACTCGCGCGGATCTTGACCAAAGATGGCTTTGGCTTCTTGTTGCGCGTAATCCAGTGTATATACGTTAGGGAATTGCGGCCAAGGGTTATTGATTTGATCGCGCTCCAGCGGAGCTTTGGCATGGGTACCGAATTGGGTTACGGTACGGCAGCCATGACGGAGGGATGTCGCCACGCAGTCCGAACCGGTGTCTCCGCCACCGATGACAATAACGTCTTTTTGTGCTGCAGACAGGTAATTTCCGTCTTCGAGTTTGGAATCCAAATAACTTTTGATGCTTCCGTTCAAAAAGTCCATCGCATAATGCACGCCGTTCAATTCGCTGCCTTCGATGTTGAATTCACGCGGTTTGGTTGCGCCGCCGCACAACACAACAGCATCATATTCGTCAACCAATTGCTGTGCAGGTATGTCCTTGCCGATCTCCGTATTGGTCACAAACTGGATGCCTTCAGCCTCAAGCAGGTCGACACGACGTTGTACGACTCTTTTATCCAGTTTCATGGTCGGGATTCCGTACGTCAGCAAACCGCCAACGCGGTCAGCACGCTCGTACACCGTAACGAGATGGCCGGCTTTGTTCAACTGCGCTGCTGCGGCAAGTCCTGCAGGACCGGAGCCAACGACGGCTACGCGTTTGCCTGTACGCTTTTCAGGCGGTTGGGGTACAACCCAGCCTTCTTCAAATCCTTTTTCGATAATCGCTTCTTCAATCGTTTTGATGGTAACCGGCTGCCCGATCAACCCGACCGTACAGGAGCCTTCACACGGAGCAGGACATACACGTCCTGTAAATTCAGGGAAATTGTTGGTTTTGTGCAGGCGATCGAGTGCCTCTCTCCACAAACCGCGATACACCAAGTTGTTCCACTCCGGAATCAAGTTATGCACGGGACAGCCCGACGTACCGCCGATCATATCTATACCTGTATGGCAGTAAGGAGTTCCGCAATCCATGCAGCGCGCCCCTTGCGTTCTCAGCTCTTCTTCCGCCATATGTTTATGAAACTCTTCCCAATCCTTGATACGCTCTGCAGGCTCCCGATCCGCGGGCAGTTGGCGTTTGTATTCCATAAATCCAGTAGGTGTAGACATCTTACATTTCCCCCATCCGTTCTTTTATCTTAATCCCTTCATAACCAGGCCCTATATGAATGAATTATGCAAACTTCTCATTTTTTGAATATTGTATCACAAAATCTTGTCGAAGATATTTCAATAATAGTAGCATTTCAACATTTGAATATTAAATGGATTATCCGCATAATAATTTGTATTTTATACATCATAGAGGGCCAAAGGACCGCAGGTCAACAACCGGATTTTGGTTATCCAGATACGGGTATTTCGTCTTGCACATTACTTGATCATAAAGAAAAATGAATGCACGTTACGTAAATGTGAGATAATTTGCCATCAAAATCAACGTTTTAAGTAATAAAAGCTAGACAAGTTGAACGAATTGTTCGGATTTAAAGCTTTACAACGGTAAAAAGGCACATCGTTTATACTTTTTCACCAAAATATATAAACCCAATTCACATTTCATTCCTGATGTTGGTACTTTTTATGTTAGTTTTATGTAAAATCTTCGGTCAGACCTTCATATCCGTTTTTTTCGCTCGAGAATAAAAAAAGGGCTACTGTCACGAACCATTCGTAACGAGCGCCCTTTTTCTGCGTGCATCATTTTTTGGGATCTTGACCTTTGATGTCATATCTGGGCTCTTTGATCTCAACGTATGCTTTATTTACTTTTTTCGTTCATAAAATTCAAACGTGTAGGGGTAAATATTTTTTTCGTCCTGTTCGCCTTCGATCTGCTCAACGAGCTCCCACTCCGACCAATCGATGTTGGGAAAAAAGGTGTCCGCTTCAAAATGTTCGTGAATTTTGGTCACAACCAACCGATCGGCAAACGGAAGGAATTCACGATAGATCTCGGAACCCCCGATCACGCACAATTCTTCGCCTTGGGTTGCACTCAGACCTTCTTCAATCGTATGGACCACTTCTGCCTGTTCAACCTTATAGTCCAGGTCCCGCGTAATCACGATGTTTCGGCGCTGCGGCAGCGGTTTGCCACCGAAAGATTCCCACGTTCTGCGCCCCATGATGATGGTTTTGTTCAACGTACGCTGTTTAAAAAAAGCCATGTCTTTCGGCAATCGCCAAGGGATCGCATTATTAAGGCCGATCGCTCCGTTCTCTCCCATGGCCCATACCAGTTCAATACTCATGTGTATGCACTCCTCTCACCGGATGCAATCAGATGGCAACCGGGGCTTTGATTCCAGGATGATGCTGGTAGTTCTCGAATTCGAAATCTTCAAACTTGTAGTCGAAAATCGAATCCGGTTTGCGTTTGATCACCAGCTTCGGCAATGCAAACGGCTCACGTTCCAATTGGGTTTTGACTTGTTCCAAATGGTTCGAATAGATGTGCACATCTCCTCCGGACCAAATGAACTCGCCCACTTCCAGATCGCACTGTTGAGCGATCATATGGGTTAATAACGCATAGCTGGCGATGTTAAACGGCAGTCCAAGGAACGTGTCCACCGAACGCATGGTCAACATACAGGATAATTTACCCTCAGCCACGTAAAACTGAAACGCAAAATGGCATGGCGGAAGCTTCATGCGATTGATTTCGGCCACGTTCCACGCGCTAACCAGATGGCGCCGGGAATCGGGATTGTTTTTGATCGCGTCCACCACGGCAGCGATTTGGTCGATTTTTTCGCCACTCGGAGCTTCCCAGGTCCGCCATTGCGACCCATATACCGGGCCAAGATCGCCGTTCTCATCCGCCCATTCATCCCAGATGCTCACGCCGTTATCCTTCAGGTAGCGAATGTTGGTATCTCCGCTCAGAAACCATAACAACTCGTGAACGACCGATTTCAGATGGATGCGCTTGGTCGTAACCAGCGGAAAACCTTCGTTCAGATCAAAGCGCAATTGGCGCCCAAAGACGGACAATGTGCCCGTGCCCGTGCGGTCTTCTTTGTGAACCCCGTTGTGCAGCACGTCCTGCAGCAATTCCAGATAATTTTTCATGTATTCATCGCCTCACAGTCGTTTCTATATAAGTTTGAACGAATGGTTTTACATCGAGCCACTATGTAGTCAGAACCATATTCCGATTGCTGTTATCCCAGATTTTTTTGACTCCTTTTTCAAGGAGGACATCTGTCGATAAGTCTCAACCTCTTGGAGAAGCTCATTGTAACAGTTTATCATATATCATTCTTTCACGGAAAGGCATCATTATTCGGTGACTTCACACTTCGCATATTTCATAACCCAGTCAACGAAAAGTTTTCCGCTTTTCATCCTCACTGTGTTCGAAGGTTGTCGTTTCGTGCAAGTCAAAAAAAAGGACAGGTAACGCTGTGGCGTTACCCATCCCTTGTACGTTCATCTATAAGGCCGGACGAATCCAAGGCCATTGCTGTTCTGAATTAACGGGAAATGATGTGGATCGGATGACCCATAACCAGTTCCGCTGCTTCCATCACGATTTCGCCCAATGTTGGGTGAGCGTGAATAGTCAGAGCCAAGTCTTCCAGAGTTGCACCCATTTCGATAGCGAGACCCAGCTCAGCAATCAAGTTGGAAGCTTCCAGACCTACGATTTGGCAGCCCAGAACAAGGCCGTTCTCTTCGTCAGCAACGATTTTTACGAAACCTTCGGCATGGTTCAAAGATACGGCACGGCCGTTACCCGCATAAGGGAATTTGCCTGCTTTTACTTTGTAGCCTTTTTCTTTGGCTTCTTTTTCAGTCAGACCTACGCTGGAGCACTCAGGATCTGTGAACACAACAGCCGGCATACATTTGTAGTCAACTACGGACGGTTGTCCTGCAATGGCTTCTGCAGCCACTTTACCTTCGTAAGAAGCTTTGTGAGCCAATGCCAGACCAGCCACGATATCACCGATTGCGAAGATATGAGGAATGCTAGTGCGTCCTTGGTGGTCAACTTTAACGAAGCCACGCTCATCAGTTTCAACACCGATCAAGTCCAGACCCAGTTCTCCGTCTGTGTTTGGACGACGTCCAACCGTTACGAGCAGATAGTCTGCAGTAATTTCTTTGGACTCGCCGTTTACGGAATATTTAACCGTTACGTCTTTGTCCGTTTGCTCAGCGCTTTCCGCTTTTGCACCCGTTACGATTTCGATGCCGGTTTTCTTCATGTTTTTAGCCACAAGGCTCGTCATGTCTTTATCGAAACCTGGCAATACCGTGTCCATACCTTCGATGATCGTTACTTTCGCACCGAATTTGGAGTACATTTGACCAAGCTCGGCACCGATATATCCGCCACCGATCACGATCAGGCTTTTCGGTACTTCAGGCAGGTTCAACGCTTCTGTCGAGGACAGAATGCGACCGCCGAACGGGAAAGGTTTCAGTTCGATTGGACGGGAACCTGTTGCAATGATTGCATTTTTGAATTTGTAACGCGGAGATTCGTGATCGTTGAATACACGCGCTTCGTTTTCGTTGATGAACATGCATTCACCGTTGAAAACTTCAACTTTGTTGCCTTTGAGCAAGCCAGTCACGCCGCTAGTCATTTTCTTAACAACGCCGTTTTTGAATTCTTGCGTTTTGGCAAAGTCCACTTTTACGTTCTCCGCAGAGATACCAAAAGCGTCGCCATGCAATGCACTTTCATATTGATGCGCAGCCGAGATCAGCGCTTTGGATGGAATACATCCACGGTTCAAACATACGCCGCCCAGTTCGGATTTGTCTACGATCAATACGCTTTGGCCCAGTTGTGCAGCACGGATGGCAGCTACATAGCCGCCAGGTCCTGCACCAATTACCAATGTGTCGATATTGAGAGAAGCGTCGCCTACTACCATATCTTACACCTCCATAACAAGCAGCTCAGGGTTAGCGAGCAGCTGTTTAATGTAGTTCATAAAGTTTTGTGCTGTTGCGCCATCGATGATACGGTGGTCAAAGCTCAAGGACAGAGCCATTACAGGTGCTGCAACGATTTCGCCGTTTTTCACAACCGCTTTTTCGCTGATGCGTCCGGTTCCGAGAATAGCAACTTCAGGGAAGTTGATGATCGGAGTGAAGAACATGCCGCCAGCGGAACCGATGTTCGTGATGGAGATCGTGCTGCCTTTCATTTCGTTAGGGCTCAGTTTGCCGTCGCGGCCACGAGCTGCCAGGTCACGGATGGAATCAGCGATCATCCAGATGGATTTACGATCAGCATCTTTGATAACAGGAACGATCAAGCCGTTGTCTGTATCTGTAGCGATACCGATGTTGTAGTATTTTTTGTATACAATTTCGTTAGCTTCTTCATCAATCATCGCGTTAAGAGCCGGGAATTGACGGGAAGCCGCAACCAGAGCTTTAACGATGAATGGCAGATAAGTCACTTTTGTGCCTTTTTTCTCTGCAATTGGTTTCATGCGAGTGCGGAACGCTACCAGTTCAGTGACGTCCACTTCATCCATGATTGTAACGTGTGGAGCTGTGTAAGCAGATTTAACCATGGCATTGGAAATCGCTTTGCGGATTCCTTTGAATGGTACGCGTTCTTCTTCCAGACGCGCATCTGCTGCTGCGGCTGCCGGAGCAGCGGATTTTTTCTCTTCTTGAGCTGCTGGAGCTGCAGAAGAAGCTGCTGCTTGGCCGCCACCGTTTTTGAAAGCTTCAACGTCTTCTTTGGTTACTTTGCCGTTGTTGCCGGTGCCGTTCACTTGAGCAATGTCAACGCCTTGCTCACGAGCAAACTTGCGAACGCTTGGCGTAGCCAAAACGTCTTTGGCCGGAGCTGCTGGAGCAACGTTGTTGCTTGCTTGAGCAGGGGAAGAAGCGTTAGTGTCTGCTCCGCCTTGAGCCGCATCTTTTTCTTGTTCAGCTTGATCGCCAGCGTCATCGCCTTGATCCGGAATGTCACCTTCTGCATCGATGATCGCAACAACTTCGCCAACGTGGCAAACTTGACCATCTTTTGCAAATACTTCAGTTACTGTTCCGTTAACCGGACAAGGAACTTCAACGACCGCTTTATCGTTCTGTACTTCCATGATGATGTCGTCGTCTGTTACCTTGTCACCGGGTTTGATGTGCATCTTGATGATTTCGCCTTCGTGCAGGCCTTCACCCAGTTCAGGGAATTTGTATTCAAATTTAGCCAACTGAAAAACCTCCTTGATTATGTGCTCAATCCTGAAAACAACCCTTAGCTCCAAGTCTATTACCGTTACTGCGAGAGCAAATAACTGTGACTACTCAAGGGGCTAATGGCTGTTTTCAGTGCAGCTTTGCAGCTGCGATGTGAATCACCATACTGCGCCTTGCGGCATGTCAGATGATTGAATTAAAACTCAACTACTTTGTTCACTGCATCGATGATCCGAGCAGGAGTAGGCAGCCAAGCATCTTCGATTTGCGCGAAAGGATATACCGTGTCAGGACCTGCTACGCGCAGAACCGGCGCTTCCAGGTGCAGGATAGCTTTTTCATTGATTTGGGCAATGACTTCAGCCGCAACGCCTGCGCTCTTTTGAGCTTCTTGAACCACGATAGCGCGGTTGGTTTTTTTGATGGAAGCAACGATGGTATCGATATCGATCGGGCTAACCGTACGCAAGTCGATAATTTCAACCTTGATTCCTTTTTTCTCCAACTCTTCAGCAGCTTTGATGGACGTGTGCACCATCATGCCGTAAGTAACGATCGTTACGTCCGAACCTTCGCGAACCACGTTCGCTTTACCCAGTTCAACCACGTAGTCTTCTTCAGGAACCTCTGCACGGAAAGCATGGTACAGGTTCAAATGCTCCATGAAGAATACAGGGTCATTGTCGCGGATGGAAGCGATCATCAAACCTTTTGCATCGTAAGGGTTCGAAGGGATTACTACCTTAATACCCGGAGTTTGCGCAAGCAAACCTTCCAAAGCGTCTGTATGCAATTCGGCTGCTTTTACGCCGCCGCCGTAAGGTGTACGGAAAACGATTGGGGAGTTGTATTTGCCGCCGGAACGGTAACGCATGCGCGCAGCTTGCACAACCATTTGGTCAAGGGCTTCGAAAATGAAACCTACGAATTGGATTTCGGCAACCGGACGGAAGCCTTGAATACCCAAACCTACAGCCAGACCGCCGATTGCGGACTCAGCCAGCGGTGTATCGAATACGCGCTCTTCACCAAATTCTTTTTGCAGTCCTTCCGTTACACGGAAAACGCCGCCTACATGACCTACATCTTCACCGAAAAGCACAACGTTAGGATCACGTTTCAATTCAACGCGAAGCGCATCACGGATTGCTTCTTTCATGTTCATTTGTGCCATTTGCTTCATTTCCTCCTTAAACATTGACAGTTCACATTCTCGAAATCACACAAGGAACCGTAATCCGGACGATCGTCCGGACACGATATATGCTTTTAATGGAAAAAACTTATTGGAAGTCTGCTTTTTGCTCTTCCAAGTGCTTAGGCGTATGTTCGAACATGCTGTCAAGCAAGCCTGGAATCGTCATTTTTTCTGTTTTTTCCGCTTTTTTGATCTCGTCGTTGACTTTCGCTTTTGCTTCTTCTTTCACGCGAGCTGTATCTTCTTCGGTCCACAGACCTTTTTTCTCCAGATATTTCGCAAAACGCGCGATTGGATCCTTTTCGCTCCACTCTGCTTCTTCATCTTTGGTACGATATTTGGAAGCATCGTCCGAAAGGGAGTGAGGACGGAAACGATACGTTACGGCTTCGATCAATGTTGCGCCTTCGCCATTGCGGCCGCGCTCAGCAGCTTCTTGAACCGCTTTGATGACAGCCAGAACGTCCATACCGTCAACTTTAACGCCTTTGATCCCTGCTGCAACCGCTTTATGAGCGATGGACAATGCAGCGGTTTGTTTAGCAAACGGAGTTGTGATGGCGTAGCCGTTGTTTTGCACAAAGAAAATAACAGGCAGTTTGTAAACGCCGGCATAGTTCAAACCTTCGTAGAAGTCACCTTCGGAAGAACCGCCGTCACCTGTATATGTGATAACGACTTGTTTTTGTTTTTTCAATTTGTATCCCATTGCAATCCCCATCGCGTGCAGGATTTGCGCGCCGATGATGATTTGCGGCATCAATACGTTAACGCCGTCAGGCACTTGGCCACCATGCTGATGTCCACGGGAATACAGGAATGCTTGGTACAATGGAAGTCCATGCCATACGAGCTGCGGAATGTCGCGATAGCCTGGGCAGATAAAGTCTTCTTTTTGAATGGCGAATTCACTACCCACCATTGTTGCTTCTTGTCCGGATACCGGAGCATAGAAACCGAGACGGCCTTGGCGACCGAGGTTAACTGCACGATCATCCCAAGTGCGGGTAAATACCATGCGGTACATAATTTCTTTTAATTGATCGTCGGAAAGTTCTGGCAACTTGTCTTTGTTAATAATTTCACCATCCGGAGACAGTACGGACAGAGCTTCTACTTCCTCCGTGTATACTTCATAAGGAACCTTGCTCATTTTTTTCTTCACCTCAACAAAAAGTTTGAATATCAAGTTCCGCTGTTATAGAATTATTATACACCTGTTTCACCGCATACGTCAAAGAAATCCGTAATTTTTTTATATTCCCTTTCGGATTGTATGTATAACAGGAGATGAATAATGGTATAACAGCATAGTACATGGCTGCTGGTCTGACCTATCCGCGCACAAGGTTAATCTTACCGTATTGTGCAGTTGAATGCAAAAAAATAACCGAGAAAGGTGACGTTTTATGACGGATTCCCGCTATTTGAAACGGACGATTGTGAAAGAAGAAATCGAGAGTCGCCATCTTGGCGAAAAGCGCGTCCTGCGCATCTACCTTCCCCCGGGGTATAACGAACTGCTAACTTATCCTGTCGTTTATTGTCAGGACGGAGAGGAGTTTTTCAATTTTGGACGCATCGCGACGACGGCGAACCGGATCATCCTGGATGAAGGCGCCGAGCCGTTCATTATTGTAGGCGTTCAGGTGGATGTCTCGGTGAGAACCCAAGAGTATGCTCCGTTCGGCGATCGCTTCAAAGCATACACGGCCTGCTTCGCTGAAGAGATTATTCCCTATGTGGAAGAGAAATATCCTGTACGCCGCTCTCCCCAGGAACGTGTGCTTGCGGGAGATTCCCTCGGCGGCAGCGTATCGCTGCACCTCGCCCTGCTTTATCCTCACCTTTTTAACCGGGTCATCAGCCTGTCAGGAGCCTTCTATTCCGCTTCCCAAGAAATTTACGCTGCTGAGGAAGACTTGTCGTGGCTGAACATCTGGATGATCGTTGGCTTGCAGGAGGATGCATTTGAATCCGATACAGGCATCTACGATTTCGTGCAGCTGAACCGCGATACGCGCGACATTTTGGAGAACCGCGATGCGGTTGTATCGTACCGGGAAAAAGACGGGCGTCATCAATGGGGGTTTTGGCAAAAAGAGCTCCCCGAGGCTCTGCTTTATTTCCTGAGCGAGCGCTAACAACATCTGTCCGGCGGCGGCTGAAAGGCCGCTTTTTTCCCGGCATATTTGTTAGCGTTTACATTCAAGATCAAAAAAGAAGCAGGACGCCCTGCTCTTTCAGTCGCTTTTTGTTGCGCTCAGTATGGAAGAATTCCGAAATGTTATAATGATAGTGAATGATCACTTTCAATCCGTTTCAATAATGCGTCGCACCCGGCATCCACGAGTCTGTAAACCTCTTCGAAATTCCCCGTATAATACGGATCAGGCACTTCGCGCAACGTCTCATCAGGCAGCAAATCCATCAATTTGAGCAGATCGGCTTTCTCTCCGCCAATGACTTTGCGTACGTTCGCCACGTTGGAATCATCCATGCACACAATATAATCGAACTGTTCAAAGTCTGTACTTGCGAATTGCCTGGCGGCCATATTGGCATAGGAAATCCCGTATTCATCCAACAATTGGCGCGTTCCTTCATGAGGCGGCTTCCCGACATGCCAATTGCCTGTCCCAGCCGAGTCTACGCGAATTCGGTCCTGCAGTCCGCGCTGCTCTATTTTGTGCCTCATCACCGCCTCGGCCATCGGGGATCTGCAGATGTTCCCCAAACATACAAACAAAACATGAATCATCTCGTTACTCCCCTTTTCCGAACGTACGATTTAATGAGCTTTGTGCCGCCTGAGGCTGCACACGATCCGCCTGTACCAGCGAACGGCGCGGAAGCTTCCATTTATAATGGACGGAACACATCCGGAAAAATACGACCGCAACAAATCCGATAAGCAATCCCGTATTGGTTGTCAGCCAGCCCATTCCGATCGCAAACCCGGCAGCGATCGCCCATACCGCATAGATTTCATCCCGCAACACCAAAGGTTTGCGTCCTGCCAACAGGTCGCGAATGATACCCCCGCCGATGCCTGTCATCACTGCTGCCACAATGACCGCACTGATGGGATGACCCATGTTAACGGCATATAGGGCACCCTGAATCGCAAAGGCGGCAAGTCCAATGGCATCGAAGAGCGCTTCCGTCCGCTTCCAATGTCCGATCCATTTCAGCGGGAGCACAAATGCCACGGCTACGGATACGAGGGCAAGCATAATAAGTGCGCCTTGGCTCCACAGCGTGGTCACGGGCACACCGATCAGAACATTCCTTACCACCCCGCCACCGAAGGCGGTGACCAATCCCAGCACCAGCACGCCAAGAATGTCGTATTCCTCTTCCATGGCCACGAAAGCCCCCGACATCGCAAACGCAATGGTGCCGATGATGCTGAACACTTCAAAAATGTGCAAGTCCAATTCCGTCCAAACCTCACTTTTCAAGTCATCTCCATGTCGCTCTCATCATTGTATCCGCGAGTGCCGGAATTGTGCAACTAGATTTTGTGATTTATACTGGAAGGGTTCGCAATATAATGATAAATGAAAACTTTCTTCATGGCAGGAAGGATGAATAGAATGACCATGAAACGCGTCGTCATTTTTACGGGGGGAAGCCTGTCTCCCGAATTTCTCAAAGAAATCAGGCACGATGACGTGCTCATCGCTGCAGATCGCGGGGCACTGTACCTGATCGATCACGGCATTCGACCCCACTTTGCCGTAGGCGACTTCGACTCTATTACTGACGAGGAACGGGAAAGGGTCCGCCTGAACAGTGAACGCATGATTTCCGTCGATGCCGTCGAGAAGGACTGGACGGATACGGAAATGGCTTTCGAAACCGCATTGGATATGGAACCTACCCATATTCTCATGCTGGGCGCTACAGGCACTCGCCTTGATCATACGCTTGCCAACGTACATATCATGGTCCGTGCGATGCAGCATCATATCTCTTGCACGCTTCAGGACGAACACAACTATCTGACACTGACCACGTCCGAAGCCTCGGTCGAAGATCGGGGGTATCAGTACGTTTCATTGCTGCCGTTGACGCCCGAGGTCACCGGAATCAGTCTGGAAGGCTTTCAGTACCCTCTGGATAAAGCAACGCTCCGGATGGGACAATCCCTCGGCATAAGCAACAAGCTTTTGGGACCTGCGGGGACAGTTACCATCGATAGCGGATTGCTGCTCATTATTCAGAGCAAGGATTAACGTTGGTTCATATGAAAGTTACATTTTTGTAACTTGCTGAAAAATAAAAAGAGCAACTTATTATTCGTAAAAACCTTTGATTTTCAAAGGTTTTTTCTGTTTCAAACCTTAAATGCATCCGTCAACGATTAATTTTTTGACATTTTTAATGGTATTTTAATAAAACGCTCCAAAACCAGTCACTTCAAGCACTTCAAGCTTCTACTCCAAATTTTAGGGTGTTACAAACCTGTTATACTCGCTCTAGCAAACGAAACGAAAACTTAATTTTGGAGGTACTACATGAAAACAAACATCTTTGTCCAAAAGGCCGTGACCGTGGGATTGTGCGCAGCACTTGGTTTTGGAGCCATCGCAATGACATCGGCACCTGCTGCTCAAGCAGCAAGCGCAACCGTGTCCAAAGGACAACAAATCGTCAATTACGGTAAACAATTTATGGGAACGCCATATAAATTTGGAGCATCCACTTCGACGACCAAAAATTTTGACTGCTCTTCCTTCATGAAATATATCTTTAAAAAGTATGGCGTGGACCTTCCGCGTACCAGCGTCAAACAATCCAAGGAAGGCGTAGCCGTATCCAAAGCGAACCTGCGCGTCGGAGACCTGGTATTCTTTTCGAGCGGCAGCCGTTCCACAGGCAGCAATATTACGCACGTAGCAGTTTACGCGGGCAACGGAAAGATCCTGCACACTTACGGATCTCCAGGGGTAACGTTCTCTGACCTGAACTCGGGAAACTGGAAAAAAACGTATATTAAAGCACGCCGTGTACTGTAATTTCCCTACGAATCATTGAATATATGTCTAAAATGGCCGGATCCATTAAGGATCTGGCCATTTTTAATGGGAAGAATGAAGCATATAACCCACTCCGCGCACAGTTTGAATGAGTTTGACGCCCCTACCCTTGTCCACTTTTTCACGCAAATGTTTGATATACACATCCACCACGTTCGTATCCATTTGAAAATCATAGCCCCACACTTCCGATAAGATCGTCTTCCGCGAACAGGCTTCGTTTGCATGCCGCGCCAAAAACTCCAACAATTCGTATTCTTTCGGCGTCAGCGTCAAATACTCCCCTGCCCGGCTGACTCTCCGCGAGCGCAAATTGATTTTAAGGTCATGCACCATGATAACTTCTTCGTCGAACTGCGAACCTTGAGAAAACAAGCGAAGCAAATTTCGAATCCTTGCCATCAATATACTCGGCTCGCTCTCTTGCTCGAGTATGTCGTTTGCCCCGCTGTCCAACCATTCCACAATTCGATCCGCGGATATTGCGGTCGTAATAATTATAAACGGAATGTTGTGATGGTTCTGTCCGCGATGCCACTTCAATCCTTCGTCGGGCTGGATTGTGTCTTCAGGAGCAGCGGTCCAGATGATCATGGACAGATTCTGCTTGACCATCTCCAATTGCTGCTTGTATGTACCTGCGCTGGCCAAGAGCACGGCATAGCCCTCGGCACTCAGCGCTTCTTTTAGCGACCTTGTCTGTTCCTGGACGCCAACAAGTAAAATGGTCGTTTTCATCCGTTCACCCGGCCTTGGACAAATTCTTTCTCTGTAGAGGTCGCGTGCGATCCTCCATATGTCGTTATGATGCCGAAAAACGAAAAAGTCCATTCCTCGAAAGGAACGAACTTGAATTTGGTGCACGGCATTAGCCAAAATAGCGATGGACAAGCGTGCGTGCTTCAGCAGTATCTTTGGTCCCGTGGACGAGGATCCGACCGTCTTGAAAAATAACCATCCGATGTTCCCCTAGGCTGAACGAGACCAGAAACGGATTGTGTTCCACGACCCCTTCCCCAAGCTTACCCAAACGTTCAGCGGTCTGTTGGAGATCCAGCTTCAATGGTCGGGAAGGACGGATCTGCACCGTATCCCTGCCGCAGAGCACGTCCGTTTTTTCGAGATTCGAGGCGGATAAATACGGAAATGAAGCCGATGCGCTGCACGAAGGACAATCCGGCTTCTTCGCGCCATCCACGTTGATCGTTATGTACTCGTTCCGCCACAGGTCAAACGACAGCAGCTTGCGCCTTAAGGCGCCATGATTTCCGCTAAGAAGCTTCATGGCTTCTGCAGTCTGATTGGCCGTGACCATCTGCACGGCTTGCGGAATGATTCCAGAGGTATCGCAGGTATCCCCGCCCAACGGCACCTCCCCGAGCAAACAATTCAAACAAGGGGTTTCCCCTGGCATAAAGGTGTAGGTAATCCCGTAGCTGCCTACGCACCCACCGTAAATCCATGGTTTGCGATGTTTTTGGCACATATCGTTGATCAGCAGTCTTGTATCAAAGTTATCCGTTGCATCCATCACCAGATCGACATCCGCAATGAGTTCTTCCAATTCATCCGTCCGCACATCCATGACTTTTCCAACGATGTCTACTGTGGAATTAATCTCTTTCAGACGCTTTACAGCAGCGATCGCTTTCGGCATGCGCTCCAATGCGTCCTTCTCTGCGTAGAGCTGCTGGCGCTGCAGGTTGCTCCACTCCACGTAATCGCGATCGGCGATCGTGATATGCCCGATTCCGGCACGTGCCAACGTCTCGGCGATTCCCGTTCCCAGCGCGCCTGCACCAATGATCAGTACACGGCTTCCTTTCAGCCGCTCCTGTCCGTTTTTGCCCAGCGGCGCGAATCGTTCCTGCCGTGAGTAACGGTTTTCTTGCTCTGGATGCTCGTTCGTGTTCGGGTTTGTCATGACTGAACCATTCCTTCCGCAGGACTGCTCGCTGCTGCATAACGCTTGACGGGGATCATGCCTGCCTCGTATGCCAATCTTCCTGCTTCAACGCCCATTCGCATGGCCTTAGCCATCTTAACCGGATCGCGTGAACCTGAAACAGCCGTATTAAGCAATACGCCATCTGCCCCCAGTTCCATCGCTTGGGCAGCATCTTTGGGAGAACGAAGGCCTGCATCCACAATGACCGGAACCGCAGCCTGTTCAATGATCAGCTCAAGATTGTACGGATTTATCAGCCCTTTGCCCGCACCAATCGGCGAGGCCCCAGGCATCACGGCGTGTACACCGAGCAATTGCAGACGTTTGGCCAAAATGACGTCATCCGAAATATACGGCAGCACCGTAAATCCTCTTTCAAGCAGCATCTCGCAAGCCCTGTACGTTTCGATCGGGTCGGGCAACAACGTTCGCCCATCGCCGATCACTTCTACCTTAATCATATCACAAAGTCCCGATGCCCGTGCCAATTCGGCGATGCGTACCGCTTCTTCGGCATTCGTCGCTCCAGCGGTATTCGGCAGCAACGTGAATCGACTCAGGTCCAACGTGTCGAGAAAATGCTTGCGGTCCCGCTGCTCCAAATTCAAGCGCCTTATAGCAAATGTCAGAACCTCTGTGCCTGATGCCTCAACCGCCTGTCGTTGTACATCCAAGTCTTCGAATTTCCCTGTTCCCAGCAGCAATCTCGATTCAAAGGCATATTTTCCAATGTTTAACATACTTATCCGCCTCCCACAAAATGTACGATTTCGATTCGGTCTCCGTTTTTCAGCGGCGTCGTCTCATGAAGCTCTCGCGTTAAAATTTGCCGATTCAGTTCAACAACGACGGTTTTCACCTGAAGATTGAAAGAGAGCAACAATTTGTCCACACGATTCAACTGGTCTTCAATCTCCATCGATTGTCCGTTGACGATAATATTCAATGCATCATCCCCTTTCCGCTTAAGCGCTCCGGATTGAAAGCAGCAATCCCGAGTTCACCGGCTGATTTCCCCTCGATCAAATCCGCCAACACACTGCCTGTGATAGCGCTGAGCAAAATACCGTTCCGATAATGTCCGAAAGCGGCATACAATCCCGAATATTGTTCGCTTTCCCCCAAATACGGCAAACCATCCGGAGTCGATGGTCTCACGCCGGCCCAGGCTCGCTCGAATCGGGCGTGCGCAACGGCGGGAACCCATGCTGCCGCGGCGGAGATCAGTTTCTGGATCCCTCCAGGGGTCACATGCAAATCCGAAGCTCCCGCCAAGCTTGTTGCACCCAACCACACTTCTCCATTCGCTTTTGGAACGATATAAACATCTTCCGCATAAACGGTCCTGTCCGGTACATTTCCCCGTGCAGCGTCATGATGCGAAAACCGGACAGCAACCATTTCTCCCTTTACCGGCACGACAGGCATGTTCAACCCTACGCTTTCCATCAACTCTACTCCTTGCAGCCCGGCCGCGACTATGACATTTTTACATGTCAACATGCCAATGGAGGTTTGAACCCCTTGTATGCGCCCTGCCCCGGTTTGCAGCGTTACATTCTGAATGCCTTCCATGATTCGAGCCCCGTATGCTTGAGCGGACTTGGCATAAGCTGTGACAAGGTTTAACGGCAGCACTTCGCTTTCAGCTTGCCTGTACAACCCGCCATACGTATCCCGGCTTAGCCAGGGTGCCTGACGCTGCAGTTCCTGCCGATCCCAATACGTGCATGCATTCGAATCTGTTTCATATGCGGCTGCATATAGTCCTGCCTTTTGTCCGCTTCGAAAAGGCGTAATGAACCCGGCCTGCCGCAAACCAATGTCAATTCCGCTCATCGCTTGAATATGCTCCCTCTGCCGGTGAACCCGTTCACGGCTGCGCCGGGCAAGCTCCGCTATGGCCGCATGATGAAAGTGCTCACTGTCGGCAGCCAGCATGCCGGCCGCCGCCGATGACGTCCCTCCACCCATTCGGGCTCGTTCCAGGAGCATTACTTCCTGCCCGCGGGCTGCCAATTCATAAGCGATGGAACAACCGATGACACCCCCTCCGATCACGATCGTTTCGGCAGACATGTCCTTTCGCGAACGTGGATTCTCTTTTTTGTCGAGAATGTCGAACCCCGAACTACCGTCTAAGCTAATGCGATCATCAAACAACGATTGCCCCTCCTTCATCTTCGTTCAATGGCGTCATTCATGGGCCGTACACCGGACATGGCCTGTTTGAATGCAGCGGCTGCTTGCTCAGGTTTACTGTTCTCCCATATGGCGGACATGACCGCAATCCCGCTTGCCCCGGCTGCGTAAATCGCATCCACGGCATCAGGGCGAATTCCGCCGATCGCAATGACGGGAATGCAAAGGGAACTGCATATCGCTTTCAATGCAGGTATGCCTCTTGGCGCAGCGCCAATTTTGCTGTTGGTAGCAAAAACGTGCCCAAAAATAACATAATCTGCGCCTTGGCGCTCAGCGGATTTCGCCCCTTCCAAGGAATGCACGGAAACGCCCAGACGGATCGGTTCATGCTTGTTGTCCATCCGGATGGTTGTGCCATACTGTTTGAAATCCGATTCCCCCCTTTGCACGCCGCACAACTTAGGAACAGAAAAACCATCCATTCGATCAGGAATGCCATTAACGACAATTTGCGAAGCCGGGATACCCGCTTCTTGCATTCGTTCGGCCCAGTGCAATCTTTGGTTGATCGCAAGATGTTTTTCCCGAATATGAATGTAGTCCACCCAAGGGCTCACCCGGATCGCCTTTTCAAGAAAAACATCAAGGTCCCCCGTTCCGTTTGAAATGACATGGAGCTCCAATGATGAAGGTACTGATTGAGTTTGCGAAGCAACCATAACTCGGTTCACCTGCCTTTCTGAAAGAACACAAAAAACCACTCCCGCAGGGGAGTGGCGACTTATTCGTATCTTTCGTGCAATGCAAGGCAAATGCGAAACCAATGGGCATTATTCTCACGCGTTTATGCATGGAACGAGCATTGCCGATAATCGCATTGCAATCCAAGCGACGGCTGAAATACAGCCTTCCTTGTCATGACGAAAAACGTGCCACTTCCCTACGCTGGTATGATCCAGATCAGGTACAAAGGGTCCGGAATCGAATTATTCCATCTCAGCCGCATCGCGCGGCACCCCTAGTGCTCTTATGAAGTTGTAGCCTATATTACCATAGGCATCCTGTTTTGTCATCGATCATTTTTGCGTGCACTGCCAAAAATCAGGAAGATCAGCGCTTTTTTAGGTTAGACTACGCAGCTGAAAATATCGCACTATCCAGTGCCTTTTCGTCGGAGGATACTAGTGATTGATATAACAATTTTGCTCAAAATAGCCTCGAGCCGCTGCCTCCTGGGCATCCGTAAAAACTTCCTCCGGCCTGTATCCGTTCGAGCATGTGGCCGGATAATAATATTTGATGCCGCTGTCAGGATCCACGCCGCCGATCACGGCCGTCCTCTTAACAAGCCGGCCGCCTCCGATGGCAAAGTTGTTGATTTTTCGGCTCCCGCTCGGAATACCCTGAATGAAAGCAATGATCCCTGTGTCATTTATAGAGTTGTACCAGTCTTCCTGGGAGATGAGCGGCAGAGTAAACGTGTATGAGATGCCATTTCTTCTGGCAAATTCGTTGTGACGATTGATGACCTCGGCCAAATCCTCCTGAACGGCACTGACAATCCGGCTTCTGCGAACATGTTCAAAATGTTCATCATTTCTCAGCAACGGGATCCGTGTCGACGCGATGAGTTCGTTCCGAAAGCCTTCAAGCCACATTTGCTTTTCGGCATCATAGGCGTAGACATAACTATCCAACGTGAAATTGATGCTGTTTCCGTCTTCGTCTGCATAGGTATAGGGTTTCTTTGGGCTCCACACGTGACGAAAAGAGTTTTCGGGCTCCCCCATCATTTCCGTCTCTTTGGCATACATGTAGTAACCGTCGTAGTCCAGAACAACGATAGCCGGGATATAATCGAACAAGGAGCGAATCGCTGGCGGATCGTCCTGAATCCCCAAATTAAGAGCCATCGTTTGCGTAAACGTCTCCAGCGCCAAATCTTTATCAGCGTTCACAAACTTTGATGAACCGTAGCCCGCTTCTCCACTTTGCTTTTCGTTCTGGTGCATGACCATGCCAGCGTCCATGACGGCAGTCCTCAGCGCTGTCTCGTATCTATTGCTGAGGATCTGGGCCTCCTGGAGTTCCCGACTGCTCTGCGACACGATCCAAAAAAACGGAAAAAAGACAAGCACAAAAACGATGGACAGCTCAGTAATCTTCATTCAGCACCATCCCTCCATACGTGGTAAACACGGCGGGAGATTGGAGTGTCCCATTTAGCCATTCGCGGATAAGCATTGCGGGGGTTCGATTCGTATTTCTGACGGACACGGTAAAAAAATCCCCTACTGTAAACGTGTATCTTCGAGCAGGATCCTCCGCGGTTTCTAAACCGTCGGTCGGAAAAAGCCTCTCTTTGATTTGGCTTGAATAATATCCATCCAAAACCGTCTCGTACGTCCCCGTAAAAGTCGCAGGATTTTGGGGATCGATGTAATTCGGCACATATTTTTTGTGCAGATGCTCCATTGAAATGTCGTAGACATTGCCCGTGCGCGCCAATTGTTCTTCGAACTCGGCAAACATGGCTGGAGAAATGTAACCTTTGGTGCGAGCGGAATCAACAAAACGTGTGACGGTCTGGTAAACGGTCATCCGGGAAATCTCATCCTGCCGATCCGCCGTTTCGGCAGCCGGATATACATATAGCAGAAGTACTGCCAACAAGACGGCAAGCAGTTTGGATGCGGCATTAATCAATATCTCCGGCCTCCTTCCAGAACGAGATTTTATTCAGCTGCCCGGACTCGTCGCTGATAAACTCAGGCCTGTAGAGACCCATAAGCTGGACCGGAACGGTCGCCCCCCTGTCTGCCAAAGGGTCTATACGATAGGCGCTTCCGTCCACCTCCACCTGAATGGTTGTCCCCGTCATCTGTCTGACCGTATGCAGCACTTCCGCTCCGCTATAACGTTCCGGCTCAGAAATTCTCAGCGTTGTTGTCAACTTGCCCTCCATAGCTTCCGTTCCCTGGATGGTCTGATCAATGGCTTGTGCCAAGTGGCGAACATGATGCTGTCCGTGCATACAAGCTGCAACAAACATAACTACCGCCGTGCAAAACAACATAAGCTGCTGCGTGTTTCGGGACATCACCCTCCAGCTCCTGTCACGATTGCGTGAAAATAAGCCCTCTCACCACATTGGACTTATCTTTCACGATGATCGCTTTGAATTTCCCGCTCGGATTGACGTATTGGTTGTCTTTCTCGTTCATCGTTTGATTAATGCTCCCTACCTTGTTATCAGGCGCGATCACCGAGCCATAATCTGCGTTATTGACGTCACGTGAAATGTTCAATTCATTGCCGTACCATTGTCCCGCTGCGTTTTTGCCAGTAATGATCTGAATGCCGAACTGGTCTTTGTCCGCATACTTTCGCAGCGCATTGGTCACCTGGGAGCCGCTGATCGTTGTTCCGTCATAAACGGTGAATGCAGCCTGAGACAATTCGGTCTGAATGTCCGCGAAGTTGTTCTGTGCCGTCTTGGTGGCCTCCTGGGCCGATATAAACAGCAGCACCACGATCGTAATCAAGGCAATCGTCAAAAAAATCCCGGCAGCAACCTTTAGCGCACTGGATGCATTGTTCATTTTCAATTCCTCCCAAAATAAGTTGTATGATTTATAATTGTTGGATTTGTTCGTAATACATGTTCATCTGCAGGAAGCTCATGCCAACAAGCGGGACGACCAAGTAGAGAAAGACCAGTGCATACATAGGCGCAAACCCGATCATTTTTCCCCATGCAGCCTTGGCATCGACCATTTTGGCGTACTCCTGCTTGCGTTGTTCAAAATAAAAAGACATCATGCTATCCAGATCATCAAATGCTTCCTGGATCGAAATTTTGCCCAGCGCAAGCTGCAGCTTGTCCACAAGGCGTTGAAACTCCGGGAGCCGCGCATCCGCCTTTAAATGTTCAAGGGCATCCTCCGGCCCATGTTCGAAATGAAGCAGGCACTTTTGCAAAGGGCGTTTGAAAATGACGGCAAACCGGTTAAGCCACTCCAGAATCTCTTCCACCGACATCCGCTCCATGTCGCGCAAAATTGAGATGACCGTCTGGAACTGGTAAATTTCATGCAGCATGTCCATGCCGCGCATTTTGCGCTGAAACAGCATCAGCCATATGGGCAAATAATACCCGGACGTGCCGATCAGAAAAGCAATGAGCAGTTCCCACCACTGCAAATATTGACGTTGAAGCTTCTCCCATTTTTGCGTGATCCGGGCAACCGTTTCATTCTGCACCTCGCCCTTAAGCTGCCGGGGGCTAACGCGCTCTAGCGCTTGGACGATTTCGTCATGAGTTGCATTCCCTGCTTTGGAGACCTGCTGCAGCACAGCCCGGTCCAGATCCGCCGTATCCTGGGCTTGTTTCAATTCATCTGCGGACATGGCTCCGAACATTCGGTCATCCCGGACAGGCGCATATAAAATATGGTTCCGTTCCACCTGGTGAAGCGCAGCAATGCAACAAAGAGAGAATAGAAAGCATCCTACAAAGAGGACAAACCTTCGAATAGCCAACCATTCATACTTGAGCTCCGAGCTGCTCTCTCTCATCAAACGTACGGTTTGGCCGTACTTGATGCTGCCGGGTTTGGCTGCAAGCAGGAATGAGCATTTTCGAATAAAAGGCTGCTTGTAAAGGATTCGCTCCCATACGGTATTGCTGCGCCCTGCCCGAAAACGCGTTTCATCGTACTGTTGCAGGCGCTGCAGCAGTAAATAGGCAGCAATAATCACCACATAGATGGATATCTTGGTTACGAACCCCAGCTTGCTTCCGTAAAACTCATCCATCGAAGGGAAGCTGCTTCTGGCCCAACGCTCGATCGGCGCCGTAAACAGTACCGGGGCAAGCGCAATGATATTGAGCCCTTTCAACAGGTAATCCAGCTTGTCCCTGCGCAAAATTTCCAAGTGGATTTCCTGCGTGAGGTTGCCGAGCCCCTTCAGATAGATGGAGCCGTGCGCCCTGTCCTTATCCCCGAATTCCATGACCAAGTAGGACATGCCCGCAAATCCTTTCAAAAAACGGTTAGGAGCAACCTCATAATACCTTTCCAGCGCCTCGTTCGGATCCGGTGAAGTCAATGCCTCGTAGATGAGCATGACTTGCTGCGCGGCTTCCCCTTTGCCTGTTTCCGCTGCCTCGTATAGCGCTTCTTCGATCATGCCATGCTGGTGATAACGATGACGCACTTCGGCAAACACATCCAGCATCTGCATCAACAAACGTTTCTCCAAGCGATTTAGCCACATATCCAAGACCAGGCTGTTCAACACAACCGCGCACAGAACAACCAATAACAAAAAGCTCCATCCAGGTTGAACCATCAACAGAACGATACCGACTAAACTGCAGCTTCCTGCGACGATGAGCACGATCCCCATCGTCGTTTTTCTCAGCGCCATTTCATCTCCGACATGGCGGAACGAAATCCTCTTTTTGACCTGCAGAACGTATGCAGACCATAACGGCAGTTTCATGCTCCAACGATAGCTCTGCAATAAGAACGATCTCCAACCGGCAAGCCGCCGGCTTCCTGGCATGGAAAATACGGTTTGCCGTCTGGTTGCTGCAACACCTCCTTTATGGCGGAGAATCGCTAGAATCCGCATGACAACCGCCAGACCTACAGCACAGCATGCAAGCAGCAATAACAGGATCGATTTAAACGGCATGGGTATCCCCCCAATGTTTGATCAGAAACCGCTCGAACCGGTCTGCATCCTGCATCGTCATTTGATCCCGCATTTCGGACATGCTTTCAGCAGTTAAAGGCGCAGCCGCAACATAACTTCCGTCCCGATACTCGACCACGTTGCGGAACGAAAACCCTACCCGCTCTTCAACGCTCTCGATCTGCCCGGAACGCGGCAGGCATTCGGTGATTCGCTCGATGTATCTGCGCCCCTCCGCATCTTTTTTCATGTGCACGTCGAAATTGATCACGCTGACGACCTGCTCTTCGGCAATATGTTCATGTTGAAACATCCCTGTTTTGAGCAGTGAATTGCGCAGGGAAAACACAAGATCCCTGAACGTTTTGGCATGGTGAGTGAACAGCGTGAACAGACTGGCGACTTGAGACATTTGAATCATCCAGGCCGCTACTTCGTCACTCGCTACTTCGCCCAAAATATTCACGGTTCCGTCCGTCTTTTTCTGTAAATCGAGACCTTCCTGACCGGAAATATACTCGGTTTCGCGAAAGCTCAATATGTTGCGCCGGCTATAAATACGTCTCAGCTGCAGCTCGAAGGCCATCTCTTGCACACGCAAGGTATACGATGGATAAATGTGTTTCACCATGGCCATAAGGAGCGTTGTTTTCCCCGAACCCTGAGCTCCGGTCACCGCGGTAATCCGGCTTCCTTTCATCAAATAACACAACAGCATAATCGGCAGCTCCGCATTTTCGCCAGTGACAAGCTGCTCCAGCGAAGCATTCGGAATATCGAACTTCCGTACGAAAAAGGCCCACGATTCCGCAAACGGAGGACGAACGACAACAACGCGCGAACCGTCTTTCATCTCGTTCACTTTATATCCGTTCGCCTCGGACAACTGTCCAGGGTAGTTGTATTTGTAAATGTTCTGGCATACCCTTTTCAGTTCACGGACGCTGCCAAAGGACAGAAACGACAGGTGGATCGATCTCCCCTTGTAAAAAATCCAAACGCTCTCCGTTGCGCTTAAAGGCTCTTCCGCTTCATCCACAAACGATGTATCCTGTATCAGATCATCCCACGATGCAGGCAACCGACTTCCTTGATCCTGCGTATCCAATATGCCGCTGACTCCGCCGCTCACGCCATCAATGCGTTGGTCACGAATCTCGTCAACAATCGAAAACCCTTTATAATGCTGATAGATTCGCTGCACGACGATATCTCTTTTTTCATGAAATTCTAGCCTGCGGTATTCGCAATCGAAAACGTAATGGATGTCTTCCTCCGAAATGTAGTAGCTCCCCCCGTTCTCCCCTTCTGCCTCCATTCGCAATTTCCCAAGATCATACGTTTCGATCAGCCGGGAAAGAGCATCCACCCCGAATTGCTGTTTGTACAAAAAAAACACGATTTCAAAGCGATCCTGAACCGTTAACAGCTCCTGATCTTCAAATGGAATGACTTCATCAATGGTGGTCTTGTTCAATCCAAGACTCCGCGTGAGCAGATCGCCGATGAGTCTTTTAACATAAAGTTTGTCGCTCAGGCTGCCGGAGACACAGCCTTTCAGCGCTTTCCGCATCTCGGCACGCTGGTTGATTCTCCGCTGATATTCCTCTTCATGCAAGCCGGCGTCAGCCAACTGGCTGTGACTTAACTCATGCAGCGAATGTTTTACTTTCTCCGTCAAACCTTCGATGGTCAGCGATTCGTGATTATGATCTTTCCGTTCTTGTTGTTCACGATCAAGCTTCCTGTATTTCCCCCAAAAAAATAGGATAATTCCAAGCAGCATTACGCCGATTAATGTACCATTCACCCCCATGAAGGTCAGGCTCCCCTTTCAAGCCTTTTCAAGATCGTGCGCATTCCTGCGCCGTCCATGATCAGGCGAGCGAATTCAGCCATATGCTTGCTGAAACTGTCTTTCCCTTTTCCTTCATTGCCACCCCACCCGTGCAATTGCAGAAAACTCCCCACATCGCGCCGGTTGGCTGCATCAAGGTACCCCGTAGTGTACGGGATCGCCGACATCGTCCCCTTATATCGGAAACGACGACGAATGTTCGCTAGCGTTGCTCGGGCATGCGGGTCATACTTGCCAATTACCAAATGCATTTTTCGGTCTTTCATACAAGAAGGCATTTCTCCTTCAAAAAACTGTTCAAGCTCCCTCATGTTCTGCGTCAAATGAACGACCACGAACTCAGCGCGCTGCAGAAGAAGACTTGCATCTCTCCCTTCCTGACCCGCCTCTACGATGACCAGATCATAGTATTCGTTCGCCGCATTCAGCAGCGAGTTCAGCGGTTCAGCCTGCCCTTTATGCAATCGCTCCATATTGTTCATGGAACCGGTCAGCAAGTCCAAGCGGTCTTTGATCAGCGGTTTGGCATGATCCTTGACGTTATGTTTGGTCAATGCGCCGCTGGCATGCAGCCGCTCGATGGCATCCCATCCCCCTTCGTCAAAACGGTGAAGCGAGTCTGCTTCATACCCTTGAATCGGAGGAAGCAACGCCTCCACTCCGCTGCCCGCCTGTCCTGAATTCACCAGTAAAATTCTTACTCTGTACTGCAAACCCATAGCATACGCGCCAATCAATGAGCTGGAGGTGCAGCCGCTTCCGGGAAATGGACTCCAAAACGCTACCGTACTCATGCCCTCATCCTTTCTGCTTCTTTCATCGCCTTGCGGCTCTGAATCGGTTCCCAGCCTGTCAGCTGCTCGATCAGGCGGCGAAGCGATTTTTTGTAGTTTCGAGAAAGTGGGCCCAGCCGTATTCGGCGATGATGCTCATTTTCCAATTTGACTGCCGCAATCAGTTCATCCCAGGGCAGCACCAGAGATTCTGCAGTCCACTCAAACGGGCCTCTATCAAGATATGTCCATAAATATTGAACATCTAGTTTGCAATCCACCGCATTGATCAAAATCCGTTGAAACGAAAGATTGCCCGGCAAGTCCTGTTCCTCCAGCAAATGCTCCAGCCAGCCCTTGCTACGCTCGAGATTATAACGCTCGTAATCGCAGACCCAGAGACGGATCTCGGCTTGCAGCCATAAATCTCGGGAAGCGAAATGGGAGCTTTCCACGTCATAAACGATGTAATCATAAGCGTCAATCCCTTCGCCGCTTGCTTCGAGATGGCCCTCAACCGCTGCGGACGTAACGAATTGGCAAGCGACGTCGAATCCTTCAAACTCAGTAATGCGAATCGAGTGATTGCCTTCACCCACGCTATACATGTATTTCTGTTGAAGCGTACCATCTACAAGCAAAACCCTTTTACCGGACGCCGCCAAAATTTTGCACAAGTACAACATCAGATCCGTTTTCTCGCACAATCCCGCAAAAATCCATGCATGCAATTGAACCCCTCCTAAACAATCGCGTTGTTATAAGAATCATTAATAGAATAAATCGCTTGTTTTTCTGTGTCTCATTGCCCGCCAGTCAGCACCCGTTGTTGTTGTTCCTCAGCACTGCCGCTGTCCGCCGGTTGGTCAAACACGCTGCCTGGATCAACGTTCGCGGACTGATCCGTTCGTTCGCCAGCGCCTGGACGGTTATTGTACGAAACAGAGGATTGCGCCACATCCTGTTCAACGCTCCGCGAAGGCGCGGCAGCAGAGATTGCAAGCGAGCTTTCCAATGAGCTGCGCACTTGGCGCACTAGTTCCTGCTCGGCCCGCCTGACGATATTCGGATCGCTCTCCAGCAATTTCAACACCTCCTGATTCGCTGGATACGTCGGTATGGCCGCAGTTTGAAACTGGGGTTCCACATAGGTAAGGGCGTAGATTGAAGCTTTATGTAAGTAGGCATCCACGATCGCACTGGATAGCGACAAGATCTCTTCTTCCGTCATCGTAATCCATAATGTAGAGGCATTGAGGCGCTCCACCTTCTTTTTCGACAATAGAATGTAGTCCTGGCCTGTCGGAAACTGGATCCGAACATCAATGATATCACCCTGGGCCAACGACGAAGGCAGCAGAACAACTTGAAGCTCCCGGTTCCTTAAATCCGGAGGAGCAGGCGTATCTTCGTAAACCATTTCCGTCGTAATGGCTGTTCCTTTTTTAAGCTCGATCTTGGCTCGCTGATCTTCGGGTTGTTTGCTGCTGGACCACAAATTGCGCGGTGCCTGTGCGTCGGGGACGGCAAAAAGCTTAATGTCTTCCGCGAGAATCGGCTCCCCCGCTTCAATATCCCGCACGGTCACCCATGCCTGCGCCCCCGACTCCCATTGCTGGAGAAGCTCGGCTTCTTTTTGCTCGAAGGCTGCTGTAAACTTCGCTTCGATCTCCGCTTTGGTGTCGTTTAGCGTAATGAGGCTGTAAATCACGTATCCCCCAAACAGCAGGCCTGCTGCACCCGCACCAATCAGGCCAGCATAAATCCGTTGTCGGCTTTGCTTTCGTAATTTGGACAAAAAAGGCTCTCCTTTCCCTTAATTGCATGTTCTGCTTTGGAATTGATCGTCATTTCTTGATGATCTCAGCTTGCTTCACCACACTTCATCCTGTAAGCCTTACCATCATATACACGGCTCATTTCTTTCTGGTAAACCACGAACGCTTCGCCGGCGTATGCCCTGTCAGATGATGCAATAATTGCCCAAGCACCTTATCCATGTGCGGATCCTTGTCAAAAGGATCTGTTTGCAGCGGAAGGCTGTATACGCGTTCCGTATCCAGTGATTTGCGAATTCGCTGCACTGCATCCGAAGCGGCCAATGGCAGGCAATAGGTCCACTTGTCCCGCGGGAAACGATGATGCGAGCGAATCAAAGCTCCAATCTCGGCTTGCCTCCACTCCGCGCCTGAACCTACAACGATGGGCAGGTCGGCTCTTAGAAATTCCTCCAGCCGCTGCTGATCCTGACCACTGCCCAAATCCATGACGATAAACTGGTAGCTGCCCCCAAGCAAAGACAAAATATCTGCCCTTCCGGATTGCTTCCAGTAGTGGACACCGTTGACCACAAAATTCCGGCCTGCAGCAGGCGGCTTGCCGCCATGGGCAATTTGCTGGATACGGCTAAACGACTGCGAACGCGGAGACATTTCAATAATGGCTACCTTGCCGTTGTTCCGCTCCAAATAATGGCTTATCACTATGGATGTATGCGTTACGCCTACACCGGCGGCCGTTCCCATCAGAGCGATGACACGGGTACCGCCATTCATCGTTACCGATACATTTCCTGAAAGCGGAGTACTCCCGGGTCTTCGCAAAATTTCTGCACGCACTTCGCCGGCCGATTGAAAGCGTTCCTGGGGTTCCTGGCGCAGCAACCTTCGCACAACAGGAATGTACATGCGCGGAACGTCGCCTCGTACACAAGCCTCTACCCCATGAATCCACTCCGTATAAGCACCGCATGTCAAGAGATACAGCATTAGTGCTCCAAGTCCGTATAGGTCTGAACGGGCATCCGTTTGTCCCGATCCGTATTGTTCCGGAGCGGCAAACCCGGCAGTTCCCAGCTTGATCGTATCCTGATTTTGAAGCGTCTTATAGCTTCGAGCAATGCCGAAATCAATCAACCTCACTTCCTGCTCCGGCGTGATCATGATGTTGGACGGCTTCATATCCCGGTAAATAATGGGCGGATCGAGATGATGCAAATATTCCAACACATCGAGCAACTGAAGCACAAATTCGGTCACTTGCTCCATCGGGATTTTACCGCCGCATTGTTTGAAATATTCAGCCAGCGTCATGCCTTCGATTCGCTCCATGACCAGGTAAGCATACCCTTGTTCATCCGGGGCAAAGAAGTCGACAATCTGCGGAAGCCTCGGATGTCGAAGGGAAATGAGCAGGGCCGCCTCCGTGTCCATGGTGCTCTCATATGGCAGGCTCATCACGCTTTCCTTAACGGCCCACGTTTTGCCGGGAAGCTTCAAATCCTCGGCTTCGTACACACGGCTCATGCCGCCTGTGCCTAGAACCGAAACGATGCGGTATCTGTCGCCAAGCAGTCTTCCTGGCACCAATCCGGCCGAATGTTTCACTGTCAATCCCTCCTTTCTCGCACGACAAAAAGGGAAAGCACTCCAAAGCCGCACTACCGAAACATCGGTAGCTCTGACTCTGGGATGCTTTCCCTTTAAACGTCATGGTTAATATTGGTATCATTATAGTACAGGCCGGTGTTGGTTGTAAAGTACAAAATCCGTTTCAGATCATGTCATACACAGTACGCCCGATTTTTCCATCCATTGCTGGTAAAGCAATCTGTTTCAGGAAGCGAGTCTGTTAATATTTAATCATGTAAAGCGTGATCTCTTCACGATTATGGAACAACTGCTTTGAGCGTTGAATTTGCAAGCGAGAGCGTTCAAAGGTGTCGATGACTTCCTTGATCAGGGCCAGCGGCTTTTTGTGAAGCAGCTTGACCGTAACGATCGCGGTCCCCCCGGACTGAAGGCTGTACATCAGATCGGAAACAAGCCTGCTCATCAGCTTCGGACTCCAGCTCATATCACATACCAGCAGATCGAATTCGCCTTCCTTAAACTTCACGTCACCCGCATTTTTTTTCAAAAACGTAAGCTTGGGCGATTGCAGCAGACCCGCATCCATCTTGGCCGGATCCACAGCGGTAACCTCAAGGCCGCGTTCCAACAGAAACGATGTCCAACCTCCTGGCGCGGCTCCGATGTCCAGCGCTTTGCGAAAAGATCTGAAGTCGATGCCAAAGGTCTGCTCCGCTTCCAACAGTTTGAATTTGGCCCGCGAAATCTGACCCTCTTCCTTCTGAAAACGGATGGCTCCTCCATTCCAGTCCGACAAATTTTGTTCCGGTTTCGAAATTCCCGCGTACAAGGTTTCCTCAGCAGCGAAAACGGATACGATGTAATCTGCTTCGCGAACAACCCATTCGCAGCCCAGATCCTCCAATTTGTCGGTGAGGTATTGCTTCAGCGACGCAGCGTTTTCGTGCCAGAACGCACCTTCGGTTTTGCGCACCTGCAACGCCACGCGTAAGCCGCCCAGCTCTTGATGATTCGTTATAAAAGCAAGCAAGCGTTCCAGCGCTTGTTCGGAATCGGCTGCGTTTTCCTGGAATTGCACCGGTTGAATATGACGCAGAAACGTCGGATCCTCCGCCTGCAGCATACTGGCAACTTGTTCTTCCGCAACAGGCAAGCCGGCAAGCAACACCTCGCCGGGCACAAGCACCGTGCTCTTGACCGCTCCGAACGTTCGGCGCAATTCTTCCTGCGCGTAGGGCGCAAAGCCATGATTGGCCGTGCAAATAAAACGGGAGAAGTTGCCTTCCTCCCAAGGTGACTGTGACTGTGTACTCAAAATGTGTTACCCTCCAGAACGTACGCGAATCCAAGGCCGTCCTTCCACCCATTGGATGTCGACCGGAATGTCGTACGTAAGCTTAATGGTTTCTTGCGTTAAAACATCATGTTTCGGACCTGCCGCGGCAATGCGGCCATCGCGAACAAGAGCGACATGCGTAAATAAAGGCATGATTTCCTCAATATGATGCGTGACATAAATAACGGTCATGTCCCGCTGGCGCAGCCGGTCGATTTCGGCCAGCATTTTTTCGCGTTCATACAGATCAAGCCCCGCACAGGGCTCGTCCATGATCAGCAGTTTGGGATCGGCCATGAGCGAACGCGCCAGCATCACCTTTTTCCGTTCCCCCTGGGACAATGTACCGAGCGGTTGATCGGCGAGTTTGCCAAAGTCCATTTCTTCTAACAGCTGCCGCGCTTTGTTTTGAACCTCGTCCGGAATCGCCTGATAAAAACGCAGAAATGCGTAGGCCCCGGTAGCCACAACTTCCCAGACAGGATCTCGCAAAGTCAGCTTTTCGATCAGCGTCTGGCTGATGTACCCGATCTGCTTGCGCACTTCCCGCACATCGCATTGCCCGTACCGGTTGCCCAATACGTCGATACGTCCCTGGCTTGGGAACATATACCCCGTCATCAGCTCCAGCAGCGTTGTTTTCCCGGAACCGTTGCGTCCCAGGATCACCCAATGCTCGCCTTCCTGAACATGCAGCTGCACATGGTCCAAAATTTGACGTTCCTCTCTCCGGAGGGAAACGTCTTGCATCTGAATGATACTCATCCCAGCACCACCTTTCGAATTTCGCCGAGAAGATGTTGGGTTGAATTCATTCGATAAACCATTGTTGGCCTTTCTTGCTCACCGTCAAACAGCATAAGTGCCGGCACGCTGGATATTTGATACTTCTGCACCAACTCGGGAATATCGTTGATATTCATCTCGACCAACACATCTTCCGGCAGCAAATGCTCGGCAACCTCCAGCATGCGCCGGGCAGCGGCACACGTGCCGCATAGCGGAGTATGGATGAAAACTGCTTGTGGAAAGCCTTCCCATACGTTGCGCAAAAGCATTTTTTGCGTGATCGGCTTCATCGGGAACCCGCTCCCGCGGCAATGCGAAGCATAACCTCTCCTGTCATTGGCCCGTTGTGCATAATGACTTCTGCCGGCTTGTTTGAGTAAAGGATTTCATACATTTGACGTTTGCCAAACATGCTCGAGGTATGCAAATAAATCTCGCGCGGATAGAGGCCTTCTCTTACGATCGCTGCAGCGACATCGCCACCGTTCGGGGAATCGGGACCCAGCTCATAATCGAGCGACAATATATCTACTTCGCATTCCCTGAGCAGCATCAGGCATTCCTCCGCGTTTTTTGCGAGCACAAAGCCTTTCGGACATGCCCGGTAGTCATCCAAAAATACATGCATGGTATCTCTCCTCTCCCCGCTTTTATTGCCAGGAACGCATTAACGCGATGTCCTCGCGGTGCGTTCCGTCTTCACCCGTCTCCGTTTCCATGACAACGACGGCTTTTCCGAACTCGGGAGACGCCAGCAGCGCCTTCATTCCATCACTTCCGATGCGACCGGCGCCAATTCGGGCATGTCTGTCCTTGCATGAGCCGGATGCAAATTTTGAATCGTTGAAATGTACGGCCGCCAAGGCATCCCAATAGCCAAGCTTTCTTCCTTTTTCTAACATGGCCTGCTCTTCCCCCTCAGACCACATGCCTGAAGCAAAAGCATGGCAGGTATCAAAGCAAAAAGCAATATGTTCAGGGTGGCTGCATAGTTTGCGAATCTGCACCATCTCTTCCATCGTTGTTCCCATAGGTCCATGATCGCCTGCCTGATTTTCGAGCAGCACCTTTGCCTTCCCGTCCCATTGCTCCAGAACCATGTCAAGGGTCTGTATAATATGCTGATAACCCACCAAAGGGTCGTCGCTTTTCATATGGCCAAAATGAACCACCGTGCCCACGGAGCCGCAAGCATCTGCGATCTCCAGGTCATTGCGAATCGAAGCGATCACCGCATGATATCCCGCCTCTCCACGGGACATGCCCAAAGCAGGATTAGTAGGATACGGCGAGTGGGCGATGGACGCCAATCCGTACTCCATGCAATAGTCCCGGCATTGCCGGGCATCTATGGCATCCAGAGCCTTAAGCGAGAGACTGCGGGGGTTTTTCGGAAAGTACTGAAATGCCGTTGCCCCCTGTGCGTGAGCCCGCTTGGCCGCCTGGACAAATCCGCCTTTGGTGCTGACGTGCGCGCCGATGCCGCTGTTAGGCGTCATGCTGGCAATCCGGACAGAAAAATGCCTTCTTGCCCGTGATTTCCACACGTTCGATCGTTCCCCCACAACGCGGGCACGCTTCCCCTTCGCGATCGTACACCCTGCATTGGTCATCAAAATTTCCTGTCTTCAAGTCGCCTTGCATCAGCGGCATTTCAATATATCCGCCTTCGCTGGCTGCCTCGCGCAATACCGATTGCATGGCATGATATAGACGTTCGCTCAGTTCCGAAGAAGCGGCAATATTTTGGGTTTTGGACCCGGGTCTTAAGCCCGCAGCAAACGCAATTTCATCCGAATAACAGTTGCCGATGCCCGCAATGATATGTTGATTGACCAGCGTTGTTTTGAGCGTGCCCCGGCGCCCCTTGAGCAGCGCGGCAAACCGTTCTGCGTTCATGCGGCGGTCCAGCGGCTCGGGTCCTAACTCAGACATCGCTTCTTCGGTTTCCTTCGAAGTCAACAGATGCAAATAACCCAACCGCAGACCGATAAAGAATAAAATTTGTTCACCGAAATGAAGCTCAATTTGGGTCGTGCGGTCTGGTCGATCATCCTCGGTTCCCCAATAAAGCAATCCGCCCAGCATCAAGTGCAGTACGAGGCGCTTTCCGTTGGAAAGGTGGAAAATAAGATGCTTCGCCCGACGCTCCACAAAAATGATGCGATTGCCCACCAGCTGCTGTGCAAACTCATCCGGCGTTTTGTTAATGGATTTTTCGCGGTTAACCGCTACGTTCGTAATCGGTTTATCCAGTATGTGATCGGACAATAGCGTCCGGTAGTTTTCCATTTCCGGCAATTCCGGCATCGTACATCTACTCCTTCGTCGTTGGATGGCCGACTTGCTCAGACAGCCACTCGATCAGATTGTTCAAATCTTCAAACACATGGTCTGGACGTACCTTTGCGGCATTGATGTGGCTATCCATGTTGTCGCGTGTCGTCACTCCTGTCAACACCAACAACGTTTCACAGCCAGCTGCGGCGCCTGCACCAATGTCGGTACGCATATTGTCCCCGATGACCGCGACTTCTTCCGGATTCAGGTTCAAACGTTGGATGGCCGACTTCATGATGATGCTGGACGGTTTGCCAATAACGGTAGGCCGGACGTCGGTCGCCGCTTCAATGGCCGCGCCAAGCGTTCCCGCCCCCGGCGTAAGCCCGTCGTCCGAAGGAAGCTGCAGATCAGGGTTCGTCAATATGAATTCCGCACCTGCATTGATCCACCGAAGCGCCTGCGTCAATTTGGCGTAATTGAAATCACGGTCAATCCCCTGGATCAGGTAATCAGGATCGTGATCCGTTAAAGTCAATCCAGCATCCTGAATCGCCCGCAGCAGCCCTTCTTCTCCGATGCAAGCGACTCGCGCGCCAGGCGCAATTCCTGCTACGTATTCTGCCGCGGCAACCGCCGAAGTACACACTTGTTCAGCTTCAGCCGGAATGCCCATCCCTTTCAAATGTTCCGCCACGCCTTGAGGCGTACGCGACGAGTTGTTTGTGACAAACAAATAAGGCACCTTTTGCTCATTCAAAAAATGAATTAACCGATCTGCTCCCTCGATTCGATGTTTTCCGTGATAAAGCGTACCATCCAAGTCAATCAAAAAAGCTTTAATCACTCAGACACTTCCTTTCTTCATGGCATGAACCATAGGAAAGCATTGCTGAAAGCCCAAATTGCAGAACAGTTCCACAAATGGTTGGCTTCCAAACAATACTGTCCGGCGATACTATGTATAGAGACAAAAAGGAAACGCCCGCTTCGCAGCACGCAACACGTCGAACTTGATCGAAGATAGACGTCTGCCTTCGCGCGCCTTCTGTACAAGCTTGTCATTTCCTGCGCTTTCCCGGAAAATAATTCGGTTCATTTCCTCATGCTCAATGCCCATCCTACACCGTTTACCAACAGATTGCAAAAGGGACTGCGGGAAATGCTTCCCCAGTCCCGAGCCATAATAGGCTTTCCTAATCAACGCCCGTCTGCAGATGCCCAACCATCCATTCGTATTCAACCTTTTGGGGCTGGACCCGAATGAGCAATCGGCATAAGCTGGTGTTCCACGGCAAGACGGGTATTCGGAAATATTTCCTGAGCCTCCTGCAGCAGGGGCTGCAGCTGCTCCTCATCCTTATAACGCGAGCTGAAGTGCGTCAAAATGAGCTGCCCCGCATTCGCCGCCATTGCCGCTTCGGCCGCTTGCCTAGCCGTGCTATGGTAATACTCGTGCGCCGTATCCGCCAGCTCATGGGTAAACGTCGCTTCATGAACAAGCACATCCGCATGCTGCGCAAGCGGCAGTACCCCTTCGCACGGGCGTGTATCTCCCAGAATCGTTACTATCTTGCCGGGCTTTGGCGTGCCGAGCACGTCTTGCGGAGCAATTGTCCGACCGTCATCCAGCGTAATGGATTCGCCTCGCTTCAATCGGCCGAACAAAGGCCCTGGTTTCAAACCGTACTCCGCCATTTTCGACGGGTCAAGACTGCCGGGACGATCCTTCTCGGTCACCCGGTAGCCGTAACTGTCGATCCGGTGCTCCAAAAGGCCGGCTTCCACTACAAAACTCTCGTCTTCGAATACAATTCCACCCGTATGTTCAACGATAAGGAGCTCATAATTCAGTCGGGATTGGCTCAGCTCCAGCGTTGTCGCAATCATGCGTTCCGTCCCTGGAGGACCGTATACGGTAAGCGGCGTCGTGCCCCCTTGATATGCCCTGCTGGAAAGCAGGCCCGGCAACCCGAATACATGATCGCCATGCAGATGGGTGATGAATATTTTCTCCAGTTTGCTCAGTTTGAGCGGAGAGCTCAAAATCTGATGCTGCGTTCCTTCCCCGCAGTCAAACAACCACAATGCCTTGCGTTCATCGAGCAAACGAAGCCCAATAGAGGTTACATTGCGCTGCAGCGAAGGTACACCAGCGTTAGTTCCCAGGAAATATAGTTCCACTCCGGATTGCACCTCTTTCTGTTGCCAGCAAAAAGCCTCCGACGATGCGGAGGTCTTTGCATGACCATTGCTCTTTATTGTTATGCTTTATCCACGTTAAAATACTTCGCTTGCGGGTGGCTGAATACCATCGCCGAAACGGAAGCTTCGGGCTCCATCATGAAACCTTCCGTCAGCTGTACGCCGATATCTTCGGGACGCATCAGTTTAAACAACGGCTCCTGATCTTCCAGGTCCGGACAAGCAGGATATCCGAAAGACACCCGAATCCCTTGATAGCGCGCTCCGTGGCGCTGCTTCATCGTCATTTCTTGAGGATCCGGGAAGCCCCATATATCCCTCATCATATGATGCACGCGTTCTGCGAGTCCCTCCGCCACTTCCAGCGCTACCGACTGCAGCGCATGTGAACGAAGGTAGTCCCCTTGTTCTTTCCAGGTGGTGGAGAGCTCACGCACACCGTGCCCAGCTGTGACCACAAGGAATCCGACGTAATCCATAATACCGGACTCTACCGGCTTGAGGAAGTCGGACAAGCAAAGGAACGGATCGACCTTTTGCCGCGGGAACGTAAAAGTATGCAATATTTGGCTTGTATCCTTCGGATCATACACGATAATGCTGTTTCCGCTCGATTGTGCCGGGAAAAATTGATACATCGCATGGGCCTGAATAATGCCGTCGCGAATCGCGTCGTTCATGATGCCATCCACGACCGCTTTAAGATCGGTTGCTTTGGGATCACCCGCAGCGAGCAATTGCTCTACCGAACCACGAAGCCCCAAATGATGTCCGAGCAGCATCTGCATGTTGACGTAAGGCAGGATGTGCGAAATAGGGTAGTTCCGCAGTACGTGCCGTTCCAAATCAGGCGGCATAAGCACCGGGTTATCGATCGCGATGTCGGACCGTTCCACGCGAGTAAGCTCTGGCATCGACTTCACGTTGTCCGCGTTGGCTGCATCAGCCTCTTTTTCCGCGTCCATCTCCAGCTGCATCTGCGCGCGGGTTTCCGGATTCATCAGCTTGTTCGCCAGATCCAGCCCGTCCATGGCATCCTTGGCATACACGACCATGCCGTCGTACTCCGGACGGATACGCGTTTTGGTGAATTTGCGAGTCAGTGCCGCCCCGCCGACCATAATAGGAACGTCCACTCCTGCCGTGCGCAAATCCTGAGCGGTTACGATCATCTGCTGCGCTGATTTTACGAGCAGTCCGGACAAACCGATCGCATCCGCTTTTTCCTTGCGATAAGCCTCAATGATCCGTTCAGGTGGTACTTTTATACCCAAATTGATGATCTGGTAACCATTGTTGGAGAGAATGATTTCCACGAGGTTTTTTCCAATGTCATGCACGTCACCTTTAACGGTGGCGAGAATGATTTTCCCTTTGACCGATGATTCGTTCTTCTCCATGAACTGCTCCAGATGGGCAACGGATGCCTTCATGACTTCGGCGCTCTGCAGCACCTCGGCAACAATCAGCTCATTGTTGTTGAACAGCCGCCCCACTTCCTCCATGCCCGCCATCAACGGCCCGTTAATGACTTCCAGCGCGGAGTATTTGGTCAACGCTTCATTGAGGTCGGGAATAAGTCCTTCCTTACTGCCTTCGACCACATAAGAAGCAAGCCGTTCTTCCAACGAAAGGTTCGAGATTTTCTCTTTTTTCTCTACCTTTTTGTTGCGGAAAGCGGCAACGAATGCAGCCAGCGTTTCGTCGTTCGTGTTATAGAGCAGCTCTTCGGACAATCTGCGCTCTTCCTCCGGAATGGAGGCATAGCGCTCCAGCTTCTCCGTATTTACGATCGCATAATCAAGTCCCGCCTTGGTACACTCGTACAGAAACACGGAGTTCAGCACTTCGCGGCCTGCCTCCGGCAAACCAAACGAGATGTTACTGATTCCGAGAATTGTGTGACATTCCGGCATGGCTTCTTTGATCAGACGAATGCCTTCGATCGTTTCCTTGGCCGAGCCGATATATTGCTCATCCCCCGTACCGACAGGGAAAACAAGCGTATCAAAAATCAGGTCTTCCGGCTGCAGGCCGTACTTTCTTACGAGCAAATCATAGGAGCGCTTGGCCACGTCAAGCTTGTCCTCTCTGCTGATCGCCTGGCCTCGCTCATCGATCGTACCTACAACGACGGCTCCGCCGTACTTGTGCAGCAAAGGCGTGACAAGCTCGAATTTTTCTTCGCCATCCTCAAGGTTAATGGAGTTAATAATCGCTTTGCCTTGAGAATATTGCAATGCAAGATCGATGACCTTTGCATCGGTCGTATCGATCATCAGGGGGACCTTGACCTTTTTGACGACGAGCTCAAGGAACTTGATCATGTCCTCGCTTTCCTCGCGGTCAGGGTCCTGTACGCAAATGTCGACAATATGCGCCCCGTTCTTCACCTGTGCACGCGCAATTTCCGAAGCCTCTTCATACTTCCCTTCGACAATAAGGCGTTTGAATTTGCGTGATCCGAGCACGTTGGTCCGCTCTCCCACCATATATGGGCGATTGTCCTGCTCGATGTATACCGGATCAATGCCGGATAACGCCGGCGGATGTGTTCCGTTCAGTTCTCTTGGGGGGTACTTTGCCAGGGTATCGCGCATCGCCCGGATATGTGCAGGCGTCGTGCCGCAGCATCCGCCCGCGATGTTCAGCCAGCCTTGCTCGGCAAAGGCACCGATCTTCTGGGCAAGCGATTCCGGCGATTCATGATAGTTCCCATTCTCATCCGGCAAACCCGCGTTGGGATAACAGCTGACGGCGGCCGAGGCCATGCTCGAAAGCGAACGAATATGGTCACGCATGAACTCGGGTCCTGTCGCGCAGTTTAACCCCACCGAAATCGGGTTAAGGTGTTCCAGAGAGATATAGAACGATTCGATGTTTTGACCTGCCAAAGTGGTACCCATCGGCTCAATCGTGCCCGAGATCATCAACGGCAATTTGACGCCCGTCTGTTCGAAGGCTTGTTGAATGCCGATGCTCCCTGCTTTTACGTTGAGCGTATCCTGTGAAGTTTCGAGCAGTAACGCATCAACGCCGCCCTCGATTAAAGCGACGGCCTGTTCGAAATAACTGTCAACCAGTTCCTGGAAGGTCACTCCGCCCGTAACCGACAGCGTTTTGGTCGTTGGGCCCATTGCACCCACGACGTAGCGCGGATGGTCAGGCGTAGAGTAGCGGTCGGCGGCAGCCTTCGCGATCTTGGCCGCAGCCAGATTGATTTCGCGCGCGCGATCCTGTATTTCATATTCAGCCAATACAACCGAAGTCGCACCAAACGTGTTGGTTTCTATTAAATCGGCACCGGCTTCCAAATAATCTTCGTGAATCCGCTGAATGAGATCCGGGCGTGTTAACACGAGCATCTCATTACATCCATCCAGCTCTTCGCCGCCAAAATCTGCGCCGGTAAGTTCAACTTGCTGGATCATCGTCCCCATTGCACCGTCGAGGATTAATATTCGTTGTTTTAATGCATCGTGTAGACTAAGCTTATCCAATATGGTCACCCCCGCAAAACGTTAAATCTTAGTTTAACAGAAACTAACTTATTGTGAAAGATCGTTTTCATCAGCCGTGTGGCGGGTTTGGCATCGACCCGAACGAATTAATGAATCGACAAAATCGAACCGTTCCGATATAATGTCTATCAAACCTAGTGGAAAAGAGGGGAAGAAAATGGCTGAAATCGTGATCCGAAAAACGAACGAACGCATCACCGGAGAAGAAAACGTTCGAAATTTCTTGAACAAATATGACGTATTATATGAAAAATGGGATGCCTCCAAATTAAGCCCTGAACTGCAAACCAACTTCAACCTGACCGACGAGCAAAAAAACCAGGTTCTGGAGACGTACGATGCCGAAATCAAGGATTTGGCTGCGCGCCGCGGATATCAAATCTGGGACGTGATCACCTTGTCTGAAGATACGCCCGACATTGAAGCGAAGCTGGCCAAATTTGAAGAAATCCATACGCACTCCGAGGATGAAATCCGCGCCATTGTTGGCGGTAAAGGGATTTTTGTCATCAAAGGAACGGAAGAAGAAGGTTACTTTAATGTAGAACTGCTGCCCGGAGACGTCATCTCCGTGCCTGAAAACATACCGCACTTCTTTACGCTGATGGAAAACAAACAAATCATCGCTGTACGCCTCTTTATTGAAAAAGACGGCTGGATTGCAAGCCCTTATCCGGATCCATCCTTTATCAAATAAGATGATTCACAGCATGAATATGTAATATGCTAAACAAAACCCCTGTTCGCCATCGAACAGGGGTTCGTTGCATCTCTTGAGGCATTATTCACCACTATGAGTTTTATATAAAATAATGCGGGAATTTGGCTTTGACCGGCTCTTGTTCGATCATGACCAAACGAAGATGCTCTTCCATGGCCTTAACGGCCAGCTCGGTCTCCCGTGCCGTAATCAGTCTATAGATCTCTTTGTGCTGGGAAACGATGACGTCCAGGTTGGAAACTTCGGACAAACGGAGCAGGCGCAAGCGATTAAAAGGAATGTTCAACTGCTGCAGCATCTTCCATGTCCGCATTTTGCCTGTCGCCTGAAACAGTATTTGGTGGAATTCTTCATCGAGCTCATACAGCCTATAAACATTATTGTTATCAAGGCATACTTCCTGCATCGCAATGTTGGTCTCCAATCGGAACCTGAACTCTTCCTCAAGAGAAGCACAAGCAAGAGCCACAATTTCCATTTCGATCTTTTCCCTGATGAATCGCCCTTCTTCCACGTGTTCCAAATTAATGAGCGACACGACCGTCCCGCTCTGCGGAATAATATCGAGCAGTTCTTCTTCGGCGAGTTTCATAAACGCTTCCCGGACAGGGGTCCTGCTCACCTGCAATTCATCCGCAATTTCCTTTTCGGAAATCTTCGTGCCCGGCTCAAGTTCAAGATGCAATATCCGCTCTTTAATCAGATTGTATGAATATGCCCGGGTCGATCCTCTAATTTTTTGATTAAGTGACATTCCTTAACCTCTTCCTCTCAGCCGTATTCATCCATCTTAGCACAAATTGCCGCTCCACTGAAATGCTCAAGTGAAACGGCAATCCGGGCTTTGGGCATTAGGTTACTGTTGTTTGCTCTCTTTATACTTCTTGTAAGTGTCGTTGGCAAGCTTCACGTATTGGGACAATCCTTGACTTTCCAGTTCCTGTACAAAGGTATCAAACTCAGACAATTTGCGTTCGCCCAGAATAAACTTCAACGTGTTTTGGTCCGTGTAGTCTTTGAGCGGCGTGCTCAGCAGCGTAACCTGTTCACGGTCAATTTCGGAATACGGGATCGGCGGTTCTGCCGGAACCACTTCTTTGGTCTCCTTCATGTCCTGCTGGAATTTCAGTTCTTCTTCGCTGAACATGGATTGCAGCAAATCGGTCGTTCCACCATACGCGAACACCCCGCCAGAGAAACCATAATCAATGCGCAGATCTTTGGTTCCCTTTGGATTCAGTCCGTTGTAGTTGATGTCGTCTGCCAGCTTGCGCACGCCGTTTTCTTTGGTAAAGGTCTCGCCTTCAACGCCCCATTTCGCGAATTCTTGACCTTGGTCGCTGTAGTAGAGCCAGTCAATAAACTGCATAATGGCTTTGAAATTGTCGCTATCCTTGATCTTGCTCGAGATCATGACACCGTTTTCAAGTCTGGATCCGGACATCAGCTGCCCTTTTGGACCGCCTGGAACCGTAATTTTGGCAATGGAGAAGTTCCCTTCGCCGAGCGTTTTGTTCATGTCATTGCGATGCAGCACTACCGTTTGAGAGTTACCGTTAATGATGAAGGACTTGCCGGAAACGAATTTCTGCGTGGCCTGATCATCATCCTGCGTAAAGCTTTCTTTGTCGAGCAACCCTTCCGAAACCAGTTTGTTGAAATACTCCAGCATTTCTTTGTACTCCGGCGTCGTCGCCGTATACACGAATTCATCCTGATCTTTCTTGTACGTCAGTCCGTTGCCGAATCCCCAACCTGCTTTCGTTCCAAAACCGGTGGCAGCGATGTTCAGCGTGCTGTTGAATTTGAATCGATCCGAGAACGGAGTGGAGTCCGGATAAATTTCTTTAAGTTTTTTGGCTGCCTGGTACAATTCATCCCAAGTGGTCGGAATCGGAATATTATTTTTTTCAAACAAGTCCGTTCTTACGATAAGCGTATAATCAGGCCATACTTCTTCATGCAGACCTGGAAGCACGTAGTATTTCCCATCTTCCTGCCGAAGGCCTTCAAGTTCATCCTCCAGTCCCCACTTTTCCACTTTATCTTTAAAATTCGGCATCAGATCAATGTAATCGCTGACCGGCAGAACCGCACCCGACGATACAAATGCCGATTCTTCGCCCGGATAAGTTTTAGGGATTACCAGAGGTGCATCCCCCGAACTGATCAGGAGGGATCTTTTTTGGGGATAGTCGCTCATCGGAACGATGGTAGGTTCCAACGTTACACCGGTCATTTCGGTGATTTTTTGGAATAACAGCCAATCCTTTTTATACGGATACGCCGGCTGATCGCTGTACAATATCGATAGGTTGAACGGTTCGGTCGCCTTGAAGGTATCCCCGACATTATACGTTTCCATGGCGCCCTTCGTTTTTACATCGGCTTCGCCGCCTCCTGCACCGCTGCTGCATGCTGCCAGCACGACGCTCATCAAAGTTGCCAAAACCATTTTGCCTACAAGCTTGCGTGGCTTCTGTTTCATCCTTTTAGTCCCCCTGCATGTGGTATAGGTTGGCCTTGCGTAAACAAGCTTATATATCGGGCTGGAGCCTATTGTTTCACGGACCCCAGCATGATACCGGTTACAAAGTAACGCTGCACAAACGGATAAATCGTCAAAATCGGCAGGATCGTCAGAACCATCGTCACTGATTTGATGTTGGCCGCAATCGAAGTAAGGTTATCTGCGGATGCTCCTGCAGAAGCTCCCCCTGTTGCTCCGGCGATCATGTTGCGAAGATAAATCGTGACCGGAAACAGTTCCTTTTTGTCCAGATAGAGAAATGCAGGGAACCAAGAGTTCCAATGGCTAACGGCATAAAACAGTACCATCGTTGCCATAACCGCTTTACTTAACGGTAAAATGATGCGGATCAAGATGCCATACGTATTCAGGCCGTCGATTGCAGCCGCTTCCTCCAGCTCTTCCGGCATATTTTCAAAGAAGGACTTCATGATCAACATGTTATAAATGCTGATTGCGCCCGGCACGACCAGTGCCCACATGGTGTTGTTGAAGCCCAGCGAATTGATCAAAACATAGTTTGGAATCAGACCACCGCTGAAAAACATCGTGAAAACGGCGAACATCGTCAGGAACTTGCGGCCCATCAGACGTTTTTTGGACAGCGCGTAGGCAAAGATCGTGGTCATGAACATGGAAATCAATGTGCCCACAATGGTGTATATCACCGTGTTTTTATAGTTGGTCCAGAACATGCTGTCCTTGGAAATCGTTTTATAGGTGTCGATATTGAATCCTCTTGGGATAATGCTCACCTTGCCGGAGTTGATATACGACTCACTGCTGAAGGATTGCGCCACGACATTCAAAAACGGGTAAAGCGTAATGAATACTACGAACAATAAAAAGATGACATTGAATACCTTGAACACTTTGTATGATTTGGATTCAAACATGATGCTCCTCCTTTACCACAAGCTTCTTTGCGTCAATCTGCGCGAGATCGCGTTCACCGAAAATACGAGAATGAGCCCGATAATCGATTCGAACAATCCGATGGCTGTCGCGTAACTAAAGTTGCTGGATTGCAGGCCGACCCGGTACAGATAGGTGGAGATCACGTCAGATGTTTCATAAGTCAGCGGATTGTACAGGAGCAATATTTTCTCGAATCCAACCGCCAGGAAGTTGCCCAGATTCAGAATCAGCAGTGTAACAATTGTGGGCAAAATGCCAGGAATGGTCACATGCAGCGTTTGTTTCCAACGATTCGCGCCATCGATTCGGGCAGCTTCATACAAGGAGTCGTCGATGGTTGTCAATGCTGCCAGATACAAAATCGCCCCCCAGCCCATTCCCTGCCAAACTTCGGAGGTAATATAGACGGTTCTGAACCATTCAGCCCGCTGCATGAAGGGAATGGTGTCTCCAGTGAAGAAGGATACCAAGCTGTTAATGGAGCCATTTACGGCTGTCAGCTGCAGGATCATACCGGCAACGATGACGATGGACAGAAAGTGCGGAAGATATGAAGCCGTTTGCACGAATTTTTTGAATCGTTTGCTTTTCACCTCGTTCAGCAGCAATGCAAAGATGATCGGTACCGGAAAGGTGAAGAGCAGCGCCAAACCGCCAAGCATCAGTGTATTTCCAAACACTTTCCAGAAGGTCGGGTCTTGAATAAACATTTGGAAATATCTGAATCCAACCCATGTTTCCCCGAAAATACTTCCCCCGGGAACAAATCGTCTAAAAGCAATGATGTTTCCAAGCATCGGACCATATTTAAAAATCAGCAAATAAATGATTGGAAGAATTAACAATGAGTACAGCTGCCAATCTTTACGGAACAGCGCTGCAGCTGTCTGTAATCTGCTTTCTTTACGCAAAGAGGTCATCGTTAATGTCGTTTTAGCAGTTTCCGTCTTCATGTGTTCTCACTCCGATCCATAAACATGAATTAAGGCATGGGTACAATCGCTGTAAACCCACACTTTTCCTGTGACCTGACGCTTCTTGATGTATACTGAATGTTCACCTCCATAACAAAATAGATCCATCAAACCATGTAAACGGTATCATTTTTGTGTAAACTGGTATAATTGATTTCTCTAAACCGCCAACATCGAAATGGAAGCTTAAAAGTACAAACCGTCGCTTCCCAAATTCCAGTGGTTTCACGATAACTATAAAGCGCTTACAATTAATACGAAATGAATAGCGATTACACTCTTGCTCCCTTCACGCTAAACATGGTGTACGATCATTCCTTTCACCGTTTTTGTTAGCAGGATGCTTAACGTCGTTGCATCGTTTAGTTACAAGATGAATCGCTTTGTACAAGCGCATACTAGTCATACTAGTATGTTAGTTATATTCTAAATCAACCGTTACAACATTTCAACATCTTTTTTATAAAAAAAAATGTTGGCTGCTTCAAATGGATGGCAAAACAGCTGCCCCCAAATAAAGTACCAACATTCCTTCTGTACGATATGTTAATGCATAAGAACTTAAAATTCAGCAATAATACGCTTCAAATCCGCCAAATGTTTAATTTCATGATCAGGTGCATACGACTCTGGATTCTCTTTATTTTCCCGGTTAATCCATACAGCTCGAATACCCGAAGATAATGCTCCCCGAATATCCGTAGTAAGCTTATCCCCTACCATCATGCTCTCTTCAGGTTTGACGCCGAGTTGGGCTAAAGCATGTTCAAAGATGGACGGATCCGGTTTTCCCTTTCCGAAAGAACCCGAGATAATAATATGATCAAAAAATGGAGCCAATTCGGGCACGCCGTCCAATTTTTCTTGCTGCAAAGCAGGACAACCATTCGTTAAAAGCAGCAATTTGTAATTCCCTTGCAGTTCACGCAGCGTATCCATCGTTTCTTCGTAGATATGGGGTCTCGCTCGACGCTCAGCCGCAAATTGTTCAGCCAAACGCTCGGCTAATTCCTCTTGGTCTACGCCCAATTTCAACAAGCCACGTCGCCATGACTCCTTCCGATACACCGGAGCGAGTTGTTCCAACTGGCGGAATTCCGCTTGTTCTCCTCCTGTGAAATTGGCCCAAAGACCTTCAAAAGGATTGATTCCAATCATCTTGGTAAACGGAAACGTTTCGTAAGATTCGTACAAGTTACGAGCTTCATTGCGAACGGCTTCTTCAAGCTTTTCCGGATCTATGCCCGTTTCTTGGGCTGCCACAAGACATGTCTCATGAAAAGCTTCTCTTACACTGCGCTCATCCCACAACAAAGTATCATCAAGGTCGAACAAAATCGCTTTCAACGCCATCCCGGTCATCTTCCCCTTTATGCAATGGATTACTTTTTATCGATTGTTTCCACGGTGATCTGATGTGCTTTGGCAAATTTAAGAAGACGCTCTGCAAGCGCATCGGTATCGTAACGGTTAACCAGTTTCGTAAATACCCATCGTTTTCCACGGCTGTTGTGCTCAATGACCACTGTGCCTGGTTCAATACGGAATCTGACAATATCGTCCACGCCAATGGAGCGCTCGCGGTTTCCTTTGAGCGTCACGATTCGATTGCTGCTCACTTTAACGTAAGGTCGGCGCAGAAAGAAAATGAACGCCAAAAATACGTATAACAGCATCGTTACCCAGTCCCAGGTCGTCATGGAAGTTTGGGTAAGAAACGTGCTCATAAACAAATAAAGCACAGCAAGCCCCAACAAAAATACGGGAAACAGAAGACTTCGGCCTTTAAATACGTCTTCTCCCGGTGTTCCTGATACAGGTTGGCCATTTTTCTTGCGCTGTTGATTCAATTGTTTCGAATTTCTTCGAACCGTTCTCTCGAACGAACGAGCCATGAAAATCCCCCTTATATGTTCTTTTATGCAGGTCGGCACAACAACGATTAGCCAACACTTCCCCCTATATTATGGACACTCAAATATAAACAGAAGAAACCTAGATATCACAAGGATAGCTTAGGTTTCTCTAGTGTTTGAGTTTGCCCTGGCGGCCCTGATCGTTCTCGTCATCAACAATTTCAATGGAATCCAGCTGCTGTCTGAAATTGTTGCGAATGTTGTTCAAATAAATTTCTCTGAGTTTAGCGCGTTCTTCAAGTTCTTCCTCTGTCAATCCAGTGGATTTATGTTTGCGAGCCAACTCATTAATGCGTCCTACCAGGCGATCTATATCCAAACTTGTCCCCTCCAAAAATACAAAGTCACATTAACTTTGACATGTTCGGGTCTGCTTGTCAAGATTGATGCATAACCAGGGTGCAAATCTTCTATATAATTATTTAAAGCGAGGTAATTCCAACACTTGTCCGACTTGAATTGAACTTGTTTGTAACTGATTTGCTTCCTTAATTGCTTCTATATATACACGCGTATCCATATTTTCCGGTTTGTGTTCCAACGAGATGCTCCACAGCGTTTCCCCTTGAGACACCGCCACCTTACCACCAGGAATCAAATTTTCCTCATCACCTGCGAACACTGTTAGCACTGCGCTGCAGCCAATAATGACGATCAATGAAACGATCGTTAATTTTAATAGCAGAGCTGCTGCCTTGTTCTGAATCAGCCGTTTCTTTAGCAATCCCATATTGGATTTGACAGCCTCTGTATTGACAGGTTCGTAAATGCTTTGATAAGTGGAATATCTCATGGTTCCTTCGCCCTCCAAACATTTGTTCCGGTTCGTTGAAATCAATATAGCACGAACACATGTTTCATACAATAGTTTTTTAGAACAATTGTTCGCTCTTTTTTTGAGCATGGCGTTACAGCGGGATACGTCCAAAATTCGATGCATCGACGACGATTCAAACCAACCCTCCACGAAAACGTTGATTTTATCGCTTTTTTTAGAACTTATGTTTGTACGAACGGTAGTTCTATGTTATAATTTTCCCAAACGTTACTAAATGGGGTTGATACGGTATGTCGAAGATATCCAGCAGGCAACAGGCTATTCTGGAGTTTATACGCAATGAAGTCCGGTTGAAGGGGTATCCTCCTTCCGTACGAGAGATTGGTGAAGCCGTCGGGTTGGCATCCAGTTCAACCGTCCACGGTCATTTGGATCGATTGGAGAAAAAAGGGCTAATCAGACGCGACCCAACGAAACCTCGGGCGATTGAACTGCTCAGCCAAGAAGAGTCCGAGCATTCACATCAGTTTGCCCATAGCGTCGCTCGTGTTCCCGTTGTCGGTAAAGTAACGGCAGGGGTACCGATTACGGCAACCGAGAACATTGAAGACTACTTCCCGCTTCCAACACACTATGTCGGCGAACAGAAAGTCTTTATGTTATCCGTTGTCGGAGACAGCATGATCGATGCAGGCATCGTCAATGGAGACTATGTCATCGTTCGCCAGCAGCAAACGGCGGATAACGGCGATATCGTCGTCGCCATGACGGAAGAAGACGAAGCCACGGTAAAGACGTTTTATAAAGAAAAGGATCATATTCGTCTGCAACCGGAAAATGCCACTTTCGAGCCATTGCGTCTCAAACATGTCAGCATTTTGGGTAAGGTCATCGGTCTTTTCCGTGATATTCACTAATTTTGCGCAACATTTCACATCATGAATGATTACAACAAGAGGCTGGCCCGTTTAATGGGTCAACCTCTTTTTTTATGTCTTAGATATTGTGAATCCCCCCCTCCTCCTCCGACTCCATTCCGGAAACTTCCATCTTCTTCTCATTCGATAAGAGGTTATTCGTGATTTTCGACGATTCATGATAATAAAGAAGATTGCAGAATAAAATTTTTCTTAATTATATTCTCAGAACATATGTTCCTATGTTATCATCTAGTCAAAGTTCATGTAATGAGCACAAGTTATACCGGCTTCAAAGAAAGGAGATACAACATGAATCTATATAAATTCGAATTGACAGTGAATGGATTTCCACTGCGCGTCCATTTTAGTGCAACGGAAGAAAGCGGATTACGATGGTGCAAACGAACCGCTTCCGACTTCCAAAGGAATGTTGCCAATTTAGAGATAAAAGTTTCTGTACATAAAAAAGAGAAACAAAAGAATGCATGGGAATATCATGGAAAACCATATCTGTATGATCGAACTTTGCGAAAAAAACCTCTACCAGCGAACCACATAGCAGAAGATGATTAAAATGTAAAAAAGTCCATTCTGAAAAGAATGAACTTTTTTTATATTTTACTCTTTCTTCCTGTAATCATAGATATCGTCAGGAACATTTAGTTTTACACCATTAATGGATACAATATCGTTACTTTCCCAGATGATAGACGCTTTTTCAACTTTATTTTGGAAATATATTATTTTATTTGGTTTTGAGCCATCATTGTACTGAAGTTCACATAAAATAGCTAACGAAGTTGTTGCTCCTGCATCAGAATTCATCGCTTTAATCGTAAATTTACCATCGGGTGAAACAGACTCTGATATAACTTCCCCTTTTGGAAGTCGTTCTAAGTCATAGTACCAATTCCACAAGAATACAAAAACAATAGCTACTGTTAACACAAAAAAACTACTTATCCAAAAAACTTTTCTCTTTTTACTTTTCACCGAATCCTTATTCCTCCAATCTCTACTTAAAATAAAATATACCTTAAAAAAATGAGGTATATTTCCATTCAATCATAGTTGGATCTTGGGGGTCGTCAAAATATGTTTTCCACCAAGAAGGGTGTGCTGTTCCTGAATATATCTGATAAGCTCCTGCTACGGATTTTAAAATGCTCGCTGTGAATAGGTATCGACCTACATAGCCGTAATGAATATTCCCAATATCCTCACCGGTGATAATCCTACCATTAAACTTATAACGTTTACTTACTCCATACTTAAGTTTGTAATCCCATGGGCCGCCACTCTTTACCTGAGAAGCAAAGTAAAGGCCAGCTCCAGCCAAATCATTTGGATACATATACAACATTCGTAAGCCGTTACCTCTCATTTGCTCCTTAAAAATATTCGTAATTTCTTGAATACTTCCCTCATCAGGATCTGCATGAGGAGTTATTACGCTACTGCTTTCATACATTTGTATATAATTCAAAATAACTGTTGCTTCATCTAAAATTTTATTTATATCGAGGCCCTCAACATTACCATTAATTAATGCTTGTTCTACTTGGTTATGTTTACGTTGAACATCTTTAAACAATTTATCTGTAAAACGTTCAGAAACTGTTATATTTTGTTCTTTCGCCTGCAAGTTTTGAGAAGCAGATGCAGAATAAGGCGTGAGAAGAATTGATGCTGCGACTGTTCCAATAATTAAACTGGTGATTTTCTTTTTCATCATGACTTGCACAATTTGAGCAAACATCAGCTCCATTGTTATTTCCACATAACTTCCGGCAACATAACCTTAATCATTAAGTAATAGTATATAAGTGTTCAATGGTAACTTCATGAATATAGCTTCTTCTTTCTCCAATGAATATTCAAATCAATAAATGCTCCTTTAAATCTACCTCACTGAAGCTGGCGAATAGTCTCATCTTTGGGCAAACGTATGATTCGTGACAAATCGTTGGATGTGTAGTAATCATCCACTTTAAACTCCAGCAGAATTCCTTACACTCATCTCACACTTTTGGTATTGGCCTTTCACTCAGCAAGAAAGGGTGTCCTTACGATAACGCGGTGGCTGAAGCCACCTACAAGGTCATGAAAACGGAACTTATCTACTATATAAAACGCAATTAAGATCATAACCTAACAAGCAGACGATCAATCGTTTCCATCGGATACTGATTAATTCTCTTCATAAATTGACTCACACGGAGCCCGATTTTATAGAATTTGGTCAAAGAAAACGTTGTTTACTTCGTCCGCTTTGAGCCACAACCATAACCTTTCAACTGGATTTAAGTGTGGGCTGTAAGAGAGCAAAAACACTAACTGCATACGCAGATGTTTCTTCAAGAAAGGCTGTAACTCCGTAGCGTGATGAATCCGGCTATTGTCCAAGATCAAGGCGATTTTTGAAGATGACTTGAGCCTCCTCGTCGGCATTAGCAAGAGTATAGGTGGCTTTAGTAAAGCTGAAGTTCATCCGTTTAAGCATGGCCCTAATTGCACGCACACTCATGCTGACGTCAAATTCCCGCTTTATCCATTCAGCCACAAGCGGAAGAGTCCAAGTATATCTGACTTAACCTACATCAACAGGCTGGTGCTGTTCGAGCATCGGCTAACTGACGACGTTGTTCCTCTGTAAGTTTGGTGGGTTGTCCGTCGATCCTCAGACCTGTTAAACCTTGTGTTTGGTATGTTTGACAATACACACTAATCGTTTGTCGCGCATGACTTAACAGGTCACCAATCTCACCAAACGTATGTCCTTCGAGACGAAGCCGAACGCCAAAATCCTTTCGTAGAGACGTTTATCGATGTTTCTCTCATCGCTTACGTGATTTAAAACCTGGTTTTGTGCAGGAATGATGGTAGTCCGATGCCTAAATCTAGTCTCTTTAATGCTTCAAATAGAATTTTGAGAAAGGCTAGTTTGAGTGAGGATTTAACGACCCATTCCTTGAGGCATACCTATGCCGTGATCATGCTTGAAGCTGGCGCTGACATAAAGTTTGTACAAGAGCAGCTCGAACATGGCAGTGTCCAAATTACATCAGATGTGTATGCTCATATTTCTAAGAAGTTAGAGAAGCGTAACATCGATAAATATGAAGAGTACACTTCCCGTATTTTGGGATCAGAAAATCAAAAACCGGAGGACGTTTGGGGGGGACGCACCCTCAATCGATGTGCAATCCCCTCAAAACGTCCCCCGGTTCATTCCTTCAAGACCCCGTGATTACAAGGTTTTAACCAATTAGTAAAGCGTGATATATTGATCGCGTTCCCATTGGTGAACTTGCGTGCGATTTATGTCCCGAGCTTTCATTGCATGTCATTCATAATATAAAATCAGTTTAAGACAAGCTTTATCAGTTAACGACTTTTCAAAACTAATCACATTCAATCAGACTTTTGTGGGCATTTTGTGGGCGCCCTTTTTTTATTCTATTATTGAAGAAACTCGAATTACATATTTTTTATATGGTAAAACTTCAGCAAAAATACTCCTCATTAAATATAACATTCTTTGGAGATTGCTGTTGCAATCTATAAATGGAATAGTAAGAAGGACAAATATGTAGTTTCCAGTGATTTATTACTCTAAAATTAATGACTCTATCGAGATTATGTCAGTAGAGTCTTGTTTGTTCAATTGGGTTAATGCGGCATCAAAGTAGTCTTCACCTGTTTGTTAACACTCAATATGTATTCACATTTCCACATCCAAACATTTTTATAGAAAAATATAACTAGGTCTGATAGACTATATCCTGTTGTTAATTATTACTATATCAGGAGGAAGAAGATTGAAAAAGCCTATTCATAAAAAATGGTGGTTTTGGCTTATTGTTGTGTTCATAGCTGCAGGCATCTTTGGCAACAAGGATGAGGAGAAAACAGACAAAGAAGAAGTTGTAGCAACCGAAGCATCCGCTCCTGCTGAATCCAAGCCAGAAACTGTTGTCGCTGAGAAACCCGCCGCTAAGACCGAGGATGTAAAGACAGTAAAAGAAGATGTAAAGAAACAAGAGGACAAAAAAGAGGAAATACCAGGCACCCTCGGAATGACTCCAGATGAATTTCGTAAATCATTTAACAAACGTGCCGATGAACTTGATAACCCTAAACTTAAAATCGGTAAGAAGCTTGAGATTGAAGAAGGTCCAGTACAAAATGTATTTCAGTATATGACTACAGATTACATAGGCATTACTGGTTCAGTAAACAAAGCAGATGGATCGTTACGAGATGTAATGATGATTGGACAAGGAAACGGCACCCTCTCTTCTGGAGCAGATATTATTTTAAGTATTGGTTTGGTGGTTTTGGCAACCAACCCTGACTTGCCTACATCAGCCGTAGGGGACATCATGAAAGATTTGGGAGTCATTGATGAAGGTGTAGATTGGACAACAATTGACGAATCTACAGAGGTGAATAACGTTCGTTACACTCTTAGAGGTTCTGATGTTCTTGGAATTATGTTTAGCGCTAGTGATGTAAATGATAACTAATTATTATGGAGGACCACTATGAAAAGGATCTAGGCTTTACTATGTACTTTAGCTATGTTTGGATTCGTATATACCCCATCAAGCGTTGATGTTGCTGACGTAAATCCAAAGAAACTACTAGAAAAGAAATACCCTAGAGAACGTGTTACTGTCAGTAAGTCCATTGATCTGAACGGTGATAACAAGAAAGAACATCTATTGATTACCGACTCAGGCAACTTTTATTTCATTAACTCAAAGGGTATTATAGTACTTATAGATACAAACTACTACAACGATGAAGATCCTACCTTCCATATTCTTTATGTGTCGTCAAAAGAGAAGCATGTTGCTGTAACGTTAGATTACTTACCCTCTAACACTCAACTATTTGTGTTCCAGTACAAGGATGGAACACTTAAAAAGAAACTGTCTATTATTGGTGACGTAAATATTCAAATTTCTAAAACCGGTGAAATTACACAAGTCTGGAAAGACTACTATCCTGAAGGAGGATGGGACGCTGCTGTTGCCATCTATAAATGGAATAGCAAGAAGGATAAATATGTAGGTTCAGGAGAATTACCACGTTAAAAGAAGCTCAACTGGGTCATGACCTAGTTGAGCTTCTTTTCTTATATCTATTCATGCCATATTCCTTTAATTTTAATTTCACCAATCCACTCTTCAATAACCATCTGCTCAACTGAATCAAGTGAATCTTTCTCAAGATACTCTGAAGAATTAAATCTAAAGAAATTACATACCTTATCTCCAATTTTTAAATCTGCTTCTTCTATCAGGTATCTGCCCTTATCAAGGCTTATCTTCAAGCCTGTTTTTTCCAGCTCCTTTGACAGTTGCCTCATGTAATATTTTATAAGCTCTCTAATTTTATTTTTCGGGTGCTTTGACCATAATTGCCAAACAGGAATAATATCTTCGCAGATGTCCTCTAAACTAAATTGAATATTTCTATATCCGACAAAAGGGCATATCCTTGTGGCAATCGTCATTTTTAAATTTTGCTCAAGTACCTCCCTTCCATACTCACTGTTGAGATTAACTTCTGGATCTATAGGTATTATTAAAAGTAAGGGATCTGATGTTATATGATGTTCTTCAATGCCTCTGGTATCATCTTCATAAGAATTCTGCTGTTCATGTAAAACTGAATACAACAATTTCGACTTACGTTGTTCTCCAATCGAACCCATATATTCAAATATCTCTTTATCATTTAAAGATAGACATCCAAATGGTTGTTTGACATCAAGCTGGCAAAATCGATGTGATTCATTTAGGAAACATATTAAGCACCGTCTTGTTGCGAAAATGCTATAAACTTTTTCCAGTGTTGTACCGCAATAAAGTGTATACCCCCTTTATAAAGGATACTCTCACTTTGAAAAAATCATTATTTAAAACAGTGGTCACTCTCGGTATTGGCATGATGATCGGATCAGCAACCCTTGCTGCAGCCGCTCCCTCTACGGTTAATGCCATATTGACCAAATTTTCATTCGCTGTTGATGGCAAGGAACAAAATTTGCAATCTGACACGCTGGTTTATAACGGCAAAACATACTTACCTATTCGTGAAGTTGCCCAAATGACTGGTTATAAATTAATTTATGACAAAGAGCAAAAGAAAATTGAGTTCGAAACTATAGGGGAATCGTTTTTGAACAACAATTCATCCACTCCACCTAGCACTACAAGCCAACCACAAACCAAGATTTACAATGTAGGCGATGTTGTCAAAACACCTTATTTTGACATTAAAGTTACAGGTGTTAGATATGATAGTAGTTTCAATGACTCACCTGCAGGAGAAGGTGCTACATACGCGATTGTTGAATTCGATGTGTTAGTTAAAAAAGAACCAACACCATTTCCAAAATGGGCTTCCATCAATTTTATTGATATCTATACTTTGGATACTGGAGTCGAGTATATGGGCGGAACAATCGCTTCGGGAAATATTACTGTAAACGAGTGGTCAAGTGTATCTGTTGGTAAGTTGGTGAAGCCGGGCGTGAAAGTTTCTGATGTAAAAATTTCCGATCCTATACTACAAGGTGGAAACTACTAAACTGTGAAATTCTAATAATCCCTGCCAACATCTTCTTAAGTTTAAATTTACAAATACCGAAGGAACACCCCAGTTACATACTGGGGTGTTTGTATTTTTGACAGCTCTTCCTGACCGCTCCATAGCACAACAAAAAACACGTCCGAAAACGGAATGTATTTTTGTTATTTAATCGGGGATCTATCCCCATTCCAAGTTGTTGAGATTATTCAATTAAATCATCCTTCACTACCTAATACTTGTTCAAAGTGCAACAAACCCTCGAAAAATTTCGAGGGCCGTTATCAGTTACTTAGAATAGATCCATCATAAATGTATACTGACCTGGTGCAATGAACTCCGTAGAGTCAATCACAGCATAAAGGGTTGCGCCTTCTGGAACATATAAGTTTCTAATGTACATGCCATTGTAATTTCCTTCAAACGTCGGAGCATAGAATCTAGATGTTTCAGTACCATCCTTGTGGACCATTTCGATTCCCATTCTAAATTTTATATTATGTCCTTGTGGTTGTAGAAAAACCAATACAAATCTGCCAGGTCCGGTGTTGGTCCATTTGTACCAATCCTTATCATTGCTATCAGAAAGAAATAGACTATAACTGTTACCATAAATGTACGAAAGAGCCGTATCTCTTGTATCAGCGACTCCAACCACGGTAGGTCTAACATCAGCACCGTCCGCAAATGCTGAAGCGGAAATCGAAAACATCATAATAACAGCGAGCAATGTAGTTAGCTTCTTCTTGAGATTCATATTATTCCACCTTTACTATCTTATGGAATCGGCCGATTCAAACATATTATACCATTATCCTATCTTTTGTAAACAATAAACTATATTGTGTTTAAACCTTAAACATTGGATTTATTGCCTAATAAAAGATTTTAAAGTCACGCCATGCGGTACAAAAAACAAAAAAACATACACCTTGGTACGCCTGCTATACGATATTTCCGTTTTGGTCCATGCTACCTACATTCAGCGCTTCAGCCACTTTGTCACGACTTTGCTGCGGCACTTGTTCCAAAGTAATCAAGTTTTTATGGATCATCATTACGTATACAGCTAACAAACTCTCATCCCCTTTCATGAGTGATACGGCCCAGCGGATCAACAGTCTAGCCAGCTTATTCCGCATTTGGCATTACGCTTAACAACATGGTGACTTGAGGTATCACAAAGAATAGCAGGATCAAAACAAGGGGAATCTTGGAGAAAATACCATCAGGATTTAGATTTAGTATTATGCAGGGAGGATGGAAACTTCATGCCGAAATCATCTTTATTTAATGCTTTCTCCCGAATTTTGCAACGCAGTGATCTTCCTTCCCTCCCCATTCACTCTCTCCGACATACTTGTGCTGTCCTGTTACTTGAAGCTGAGGCAGATATGAAATTTGTCCAAGAACAACTGGGTCATGGTAGCATCCAAATTACATCCGATGTGTATGCCCACATTTCATCTAAAATTCAAACAAACAATATGGATAAGTTCGAAAAGTTCACCAAAGGAATTTTTAAAGAGTAAAAGTTTGTGGGCATTTTGTGGGCACCTCCCTCCAACTCCACTCATAAATCCTTTTACCCACAAAAAAGAAAAACCCCTCACGCCATATGGCGCAAGGGATTCCAGTTCCTAGTACAGCGTGATATATTGATCGCGTTCCCATTGGTGAACTTGCGTGCGGTACATATCCCACTCGATTTCTTTCAACTCATAGAAGTGAGCCAAAGCGTGATCGCCGAGCGCGTCGCAGATGACTTCGCTGCGGATCAGCTCATTAAGAGCTTCTTTCAGGTCAGCCGGCAAGCTTGGGATGCCTTCTTCCACACGCTCTTCTTCGGACATGATATAGATGTTGCGGTCGATTGGAGCCGGCAAAGGAAGCTCGCGTTTGATGCCGTCCAAACCTGCTTTCAACATCACAGCCAGTGCCAAGTATGGGTTCGCAGCCGGATCCGGGTTGCGCACTTCGACGCGTGTGCTGAGACCGCGGGAAGCCGGAATACGAATCATTGGACTGCGGTTACTTGCAGACCATGCTACGTAACAAGGTGCTTCGTAACCAGGTACAAGACGTTTGTAGGAGTTTACGCTAGGATTCGTGATCGCCGCGTATGCACGAGCATGCTTCAGCATTCCTGCCATGTAATGGCGAGCGGTTTTGCTAAGGCCAAGCTCATCGGACTCGTCCACGAACGCGTTCTCATTGCCTTTGAACAGGGATTGGTTACAGTGCATACCGGAACCGTTCATGCCGAACAACGGTTTTGGCATGAATGTAGCATGCAATCCGTGCTGGCGAGCAATCGTTTTAACGACCAGTTTGAACGTTTGGATTTGGTCAGCTGCTTTCAACGCATCCGCGTATTTGAAGTCGATCTCGTGCTGACCTGGAGCTACCTCGTGATGGGAAGCTTCAATTTCAAAGCCCATTTCTTCGAGCGTAATAACGATGTCACGACGGCAGTTTTCGCCAAGATCCGTTGGAGCCAGATCGAAATAACCGCCTTGGTCGTTCAATTCGTTGGTTGGGTTACCTTTTTCATCGGTCTTGAACAAGAAAAACTCTGGCTCAGGCCCGACATTCATCGCTGTAAAGCCCATTTCTTCCGCATCCTTCAGGCTGCGTTTCAGAATGCCGCGCGGATCTCCAGGGAACGGCGTTCCGTCCGGCAAGTATACGTCGCAAATCATGCGAGCAACGCGGTTGTCGGCCACCCATGGGAAAATGAGCCAAGTATCGAGATCCGGATAGAGGTACATATCGGATTCTTCGATGCGCACATATCCTTCAATGGAAGAACCATCGAACATCATTTTGTTGTCCAAAGCCTTTGTCAGCTGGCTTACCGGAATTTCAACGTTTTTGATTGCACCGAGCAAGTCTGTAAACTGCAAACGAACAAACCGTACATTTTCTTCTTTTGCGATGCGGAGAATGTCTTCTTTAGTATAACTCACGATACTCTCTCCCTTTCTTCTCTGCTTATTTAGCTTGCATGTTATATTTGTACATTAGAAACCCGCATGGGTCAAGAAAAGGCTCAACCTATGACAGGAACATTTCCTATGACACGCGAGATTACGCAACATTATTTTTTGTTGAAAAATCGGGAAAGCTCTCCTTGAATAAGCGATACTTGTCCCGGTCTTTTTCCGGAAACCAGCTGTTGTTTCAACAAACGATGAAGCTGCGTATCCGATAGTTCCCTGCGTTTCACTTCCGTATCGGCCGTAATGACGGTTGCTTCCTCGGATTCCTTGGACACAGGGTTCATTACCTGTTTGATGCCCGCGATGTTTACTCCTTTTTCGATCAAAGCCTTGATTTCGAGCAAACGTTCAACGTCATTAAACGAAAACAAACGCTGATTGCCTGACGTTCTTGCCGGAACGATCAGATTATGCTGCTCATAATAACGAATCTGCCGTGCGGACAGGTCCGTCAGCTTCATAACGATGCCAATCGGGAATAAGGCCATATTTCTGCGAATTTCGTCGCCCATCACTCATCAACCTTCCAGTCATCTATTCTTCACCTTATTGTACATTTACTTGTTACAAAGTGTCAATAATGTGTTAGATAAACTCACAATAATTTACGATCTTTCATGGCTTGCAATGCCATCAAAACGCCATATTTGACATGCGAGTACGTTAATCCCCCTTGCATGTACCCGATATAAGGCTCTCGGATTGGCGCATCCGCAGACAGCTCAAGGCTTCCGCCCTGAATGAACGTACCTGCCGCCATAATGACAGGATGTTCGTATCCCGGCATGTCCCAAGGCTCGGGAACGACATGGCTATCCACCGCCGCTGCCCGCTGAATCCCTTGAACGAAGGCAATCAAATGCTCGGCGGAACTGAACTGGACCGCCTGGATCAGGTCAGTTCGTTTATCATTCCATGCAGGTTTGGTGACAAATCCGGAAGCCGCAAACATCGCTGCCGCAAAAACGCTTCCTTTAACGGCTTGTCCAACGATCGTTGGAGCCATGTAAAGTCCCTGATAGATTCCCCGTGTCGTGCCAAGCATTGCACCAACCTCTCCGCCGATACCGGGGGCCGTCAGACGATAGGCTGCAAGCTGTACATATTTTTCCTTTCCGCATATGTATCCACCGGTTTCCGCAAGACCGCCGCCAGGGTTTTTGATCAGCGATCCGGCCATCAGGTCTACGCCCACTTGGGTAGGTTCCAATGGCTCGGTAAACTCTCCGTAACAATTGTCCACGAACACGATGACATCTTCCTTGATCGCCTTCACGCGTGTGACCATGTCCGCAATTTCGTCGATACAAAAAGACGAGCGCCAATCATACCCGCGCGAACGCTGGATACCGATCACTTTGGTTTTTGACGTCACGCTATTCCGCACTGCTTCCCAATCGATCCCGCCATCGGGAAGCAGTGCCGTTTCCTTGTAATCGATGCCGAAATCCATCAGGGAACCCGTGCCATCACCAGGCTTGCCGATGACTTTATGCAAAGTGTCATAGGGTTTCCCCGTTATATATAACAATTCGTCCCCCGGGCGCAGAACGCCGAACAAGGCCGTTGCAATCGTATGCGTTCCCGAAGCGAAATGAGGGCGGACAAGCGCCGCTTCCGCTCCGAAAACGTCTGCATATACCTCGTCAAGCACTTCCCGTCCGCGATCGTTGTAGGCATAACCTGTCGATCCCGCAAAATGAAAGTCGCTCACTTTTCTCCGTTGAAATGCATCGATGACTTTCCATTGATTTTGATCGACCAAGCGATCAATCTCTTTCATTTGTTGCTCGATCTGGCGTTCAACCTGTTGTTGAAGCTCAATGATTGCTGTATCAAAACTGGACATCCTGCTTTATTCTCCTTTATTGCATGAATCTAACGTCAAATATATATTGTTATGTCAACTTACCATACAAATGTATCGCCAATGTTACGAAACGATGAAATCTTCGAGTAAATAGCCGTATTTTTCATATTCGCCCTTTTGCAGCTCCACTTGATAGATCACATCATTCTCTTCGAACGACGTATCCACCACGTCTCCGATCTTGTATAATACCGAAGTCAGATCACCGCGATCCGCCGGAATGCGGAAACGTTTGGTATCGCCTGTCAGCTCGGCCTGAATGCGCTCCCGGATTTTGAGCTGGTCAACTTCATCGTATGCACTGATCTTCATATGTTCCTTGTCCTGCGGCAGCATTTCAAGCTGTTCAGGAGTACATGCATCCTTTTTATTAAACAGGACCAGCTGCGGCTTGTCGCCGGAACCCAGCTCCTGCAAAATGGCATTTACCGTTCTCATCTGATCCTCGCGCATCTCGGAAGATGCATCCACGACGTGCAAAATCAGGTCTGCTTCATTCACTTCCTCCAGTGTAGCGCGGAATGCAGCAATCAGATCATGGGGCAGGTTCTGAATGAAACCAACCGTATCGGTAAGCACGATTTCTTTGCCGCTGGGCAATTCCATCGTACGGGATGTAGGATCCAGCGTAGCGAACAACTGGTTCTCAATATATACATCGGCTTCTGTAAGCTGTTTCAACAGTGTCGATTTGCCTGCATTCGTGTATCCGACGAGTGCCACTTGAACTATCCCCGTTTTTTTGCGGCGCTCGCGATGAAGTTTGCGATGTCGCGTTACTTCCTCCAAATGCCGCTTCAGATCATCGATCCTTCCGCGAATGTGGCGGCGATCCGTCTCAAGCTTGCTCTCCCCCGGTCCGCGGGTACCAATCCCGCCTCCCAGTCTGGACAAGTTTTTGCCGTGTCCGGACAACCGTGGCAACAAATAGCTCAATTGGGCCAGCTCTACCTGGATGATCCCTTCCCTCGTATTGGCGCGTTGCGCGAAAATGTCCAGAATCAACTGGGTACGGTCGATAATTTTTAGGTCGAGCGCTTCTTCCAAGTTACGAACCTGAGCCCCGGACAACTCCTGATCGAAAATCGCCGTCGTTGCGCCAAGTTCTTCCGCCACTGCACGCAGCTCATCCACCTTGCCTTTACCGATGAACCATTTCGTATCCCGCGTTTCCCGGTTCTGGGTCAGGACGCTCAAAACCTCAACGCCTGCTGTTTCGGCAAGCTTGACCAGCTCTTCGAGCGAATATTCCGGATTAATACCCGATCGTTTGACCTCATCCGTAATCAGGCTGACCAATATGGCACGATCTTTTTGTACTTGATTGGTATCATGTGTGACATTTGCCATCGTATCATTCCCTCCTTCTGCATGGTACGATCGTCAACCTCCAACGTCTTGCCATGCATGCCAAGCCGGACCGGATGGGCCCGGCCGGCTTATCCAAAGATATTCATTATCGCTTACTTTCACCCAAACTTCAAATCCTCCGTCCAGTCGGTTTCCGTTCCAGATTTGCCGAGATTGAACGGAAGGCGAGGTCCAGGCAAACGGACCATCGAATAGCGGATGGAACGTTCAATCCCATTGCCTTGGAGTACGGTTTCATTGTTCCCATGTCGATGTTCCCTTATTTAGTTTAACATCGGATGGGAAATTTATAAAACATCGCCCAGCAATGCTTGCTATCTTAACCATTCTCCCTGGAACATGATAAATCCTTCCGCCTTCTTAATCATGATGGCCTATGCGTTAAAATTATGTACTCCGTCGCCAGTCCTTACTCCCCACCCTAAGCAAGAAAGAAAACGAACGATCACCTCCTCTATCGAAAAAGTACACCGACTAATTGAAATGTATCCCTTCCGTAATGTCTGTAAGCTTGGTTTTCGCTGCAGGAACATCACGGAATGTAATCTCGGTAAGCTTTTGTTTGGATGGTTTGCCTCCCAAACTCATTAGTCGAACAGCCTGGGTTCGTATTGCCTTTTCAATGACGTTCCGCACGTACCGAGCATTGCTAAAGTCTAACCTGCTTTCCTTTTCCAGGTAAATCAACTCCTTCAATCGGTCCATGGCATCTGAGTTGAGATTGTATTCTTTCTCAGAGGCCATTTTCAGCGCAATCAGCATCAGTTCATCCACAGAGTAATCTTCAAAATTGATTTGAATAGGAAACCTGGATGGCAGCCCTGTATTTATTTGCATAAACTCATCCATTTCATCGGGATATCCGGCAAGTATGATAATGACATCGTCAGCACGATCCTCCATCACTTTCACTAAACAATCGATGGCCTCTTTCCCGAAGTCCTTTTCTCCGCCCCGAGCCAGACTATAAGCTTCGTCAATGAATAACACTCCCCCCATGGCCTTCTTAACCAAGTCCCTCGTTTTCTGAGCTGTGTGACCAATATATTCCCCCACCAAGTCGGCTCTTTCAACCTCCACGAGATGACCTTTGCTAAGTACGCCCATCCGGTTCAGCATTCTCGAAATGATTCTTGCAACGGTGGTCTTCCCCGTACCCGGGTTGCCTTTGAAAATCATGTGATACACTTGTTTGCTGCTCTTCAGCCCTTCTTCGGCACGGAATTTGTTTATTTGAATGAGCGCATATATTTCGTAAACGAGATCCCTAACCTTATCTAATCCGATCATTTCATCGAGTTCTTTGAAAATATCCGCCACAGATTCATGATGACTATTTGATGGAAGAGGCTCCTCCGCTTGCTCAACATAAGGTTCACCCTGATTCTGAGAATTAAACACGATGTTGATTCTCGATTCGTTTACAGTTATTCTTCTCGTTTTTTCGCCCACAGTCATCACCTCAAGGCTCATTATATGCTCGAAGCTATCGTTATAATTCTGCAATCGAACAAATGCTTTGAACAACAAAACCCCTATTGAGATCTAAATTTCTCATTAGGGGCTTTTGGTTTGGGCATGACGTTCATTTTAATCTGCTGAAATGAAGGCCCATCGTGAAAGCAAGAGGACTTTCCGTGGCAAATGCTGCTGGACGGCAGCCGGACACGTTCCGTTTCATTCAAAGCTGGACGTTTTTGCGGAACTCCCCGTTCTCGAACAAGGATTTGCGATGTTTAAGCGATAACTGGAAATAAGGAAACATGTGTGCATCGATGGCACGCAGCAGCTCCTTCGCCGTTCGATTGGCCAAATCATAGTCGGCGGTCGTGATTTGTTTCCGCGCCAGCGCCTCCTCAAGTTCATCCTCGTCCAACAAAAAGATCTCTCCATCCTTCAGTACAACGACGTCCAGATAAAGGTCATCGAACCAAGGCACGCCTTGATCGGTAATTCCTTGGCTTCTGCATGTATCAATATACCATTCCACGATGCGCTCTTGGTTATCAAACATGGCAGTCACGACAAAATGTTCGCCTTTGGGATAATACTGCAGCCAGGAATACCCTTTGTCTGCAATGCAAAACGTGCTTCCTCCGTAGGTTTTCCACAATGGTTCCTTCAAATCCTGTATCGTGTACAACGTGATGTAGCCTGTAAATATTTTGGATTGCACGAACCGGCATGTAAATTGTCGGTTCGTAATCCGGCGCCAATTTGCGCGATCCCCGAATTTCCGTTTCATACGAACCCCTCTTTGCCGACAACAGGCCCACCTGGCCTGCTCTAATGTGGTGAACAGCGAATAACGTCTGCATGGGAGCGATTCCTGAACATGCTCTGCACGACGTATTACAATAGCTACAGCTTACCATATTTAAGGTATACACTCAAAATCGCATGATCGGAAACAGAAATGCAAAAGGCCCTGTATCCCAAAGCCAATCGGGATGCAGGGCCTTTCATTTCTTCGAATATGTTTCGTTAACCTCCGTTGCCGGCTTGCGGATCGACGACGTTCGGATCTGACTCTACCGTACTGCCGCTATCTCCGCCATCCGGCGTAACAACCTCTCCCGGGATGACGACAGCCCCGTCACTCGAGCCATCCCCATTCCCGCCTGGTTCAGTCGTGCCTTGATCGGGCGGTGGATTGCCGTTGCCGGATTGTCCATCCTGGCTCGGTTCCCCATTATTCCCGTTTCCGTTATTTCCGTTGTTGCCATGTCCATTGCCGTTGTTTCCATTACCGTTATTGCCATTATTGCCGTTTCCGTTATTGCCATTCCCATTGTTGCCATTGCCGTTATCGGGAAGCTCGCCGCCCGGATTGTCTATTCCCGGCTCCTCCGTCCCCGGATCCAGTCCCGGATCCGTGCCAGGATCAGGCTCCTGCGGCTCCAATTCCTGAGCTTCGATGAAAAGTGAAATGGTGTTGGTTGGTGACGTCTCTGCTCCCGTAGACGGGTCATACGCAGTTACGTAGTATTCGTAAGTCAACCCTGGAAGGGCGCTTAAATCCTGCGCATTAGTCGTTCCAACAGCGTCGATGAGACGTGTGAACTCCGACTCAGACGTCTCTTTACGGTACACCCGGTACTGAGTTTGGGAATCTCCTGATCCGCTCCACGACAACGATACCGTCTGCGTTGTCGGATCATAAGCCCCGCTCAGTCCTGTTACGGACAATTGTGGTGTCTCCGGTTTTTGCACCGGTGGCGCCGTTTTCTCTCCTTCCGGAACGGTAAAGTCCTTGACAGGAACGCCTTTGAGCGCATCGTTCATGACTTTCGCAAAGAACGCAGCGGACAATTTACTGCTGTTTTTGAGCATATGGTTCGCATCCGGATTGTCATATCCCATCCAGACCGCCGCAGTCCATTCCGGCGTGTAACCAACAAACCACACATCCCGGTTGGAACTGTTGCCGGAAATGCCGCTCTGCGTCGTACCCGTTTTGCCGGCAACCGGACGATCCAAACGTGCAGCGCGTCCTGTCCCGTCGTTGACGACGTTCTGCAGCATTTTGGTCAACTCGTAAGCATTGTGCTCACTCATGACTCGCGTCGTTTTGGACTTGTGCTTATAAATCTCTTTGCCGGTACTGTCCACCACCGATTTGATGGAGTACGCTTCCTGATATTCGCCAAGGTTGGCAAAAGCGCTGTAAGCCTGAGCCATTTCAAGCGTATTGGTCCCTTTGCTCAGCCCCCCGAGGGCAATCGCCAGGTTTTTGTCTTCGTCCGTAAGCTGAATGCCCAGCTTCTTGGCAAACTGCACACCGGTATTGACGCCGATTTTGTCCAAAAGCCATACCGCCGGAATATTTTCCGACTTCGTAATGGCATCGGTCATGCTGATCGTTGACGAATAACCATGCAGGTTTCCCGGGCAGTAGTTGCCGAAACACTGCTTTTGATTGCTGAGCGGAGAATTGGCATTATATTCCCCGGACTCCAGTGCAGGCGCATAAGATACGATCGGTTTGAATGCCGAACCCGGCTGTCTCCGACTTTGGGTAACGCGGCTGTAACCTTTCGTTTGATAGTCGCGTCCGCCCAGCAAGGCAACCAGGCTTCCATTTTCATGGTTCATGATCACCATCGACCCCTGCACCTTTTGGTCGTCTTTGCTTTTTTCGAACAGGCTGTCGTCGGAGAAAGCTTTCTCCATCGCCGTTTGGGCCTGCACATCCATGGTCGTGTAAATTTTGTATCCGCCGATGTTCAGATCATCTTCCGTTTTGCCCGTCACTTCTTCGGCTTCACGCAAAACGTAATCGATAAAGGCCTGGTATTTTCTCTCTTTCTCCGGCGGCGTGTAGTCGTAATCGACCGCTTTGGCTTCGTCCATATCCGCTTTGCTGATGTATCCTTGCTCGTACATCAACTGTAACACTACCGCGCGGCGTTCCTTGGACGCTTCCGGATTGCTGAGCGGGTTATATGCCGACGGCCCTTTGGGCATAGCCGCGAGCGTGGCGATTTGCCACAGCTCCAGTTCTTTCAAGTCGGTGACCCCGAAATAAAACTCGGATGCTGCCTTGATTCCGTACCGCTGATGGCCGAAGAAAATCCGGTTCAAGTACATCGTCAAGATTTCGTCTTTCGTAAATTTGCGCTCGAGCGCCATCGCGATGGATACTTCCGTCGCTTTGCGGAAAAACGTTTTGTCGCGCGACAAGAACATGTTTTTGGCCAGCTGCTGGGTCAGCGTACTGCCGCCCTCTACCATCGAGCGGGCCATGACGTCCTTGACGGCCGCACGGCCGATCGCCCAGATGTCGACGCCCTGGTGCTCATAAAATCGTCTGTCTTCCGTAGCCACAAACGCCTCTTTCACAAGCTTCGGAATCTCGTCTCCATCGACCGGCTCCAGTTTTTTGATCGACAGCTCGCCCATCAATTCACCGTTACGGTCGTACACTTTCGACGTTTCGTTGATCGTCGTTTTGTCCATGTTGGCCGTAAGCAGGCGTTCCCCGCTGACCATAATAAATAGATATCCGCCCAGTGCACAGAAAATGGCGATTGCCATTGTAAAAAACAGCGTCCATCCAACACGTTTACCCGTAATTTTTTTCTTTTTAGAGGTCTTTGGTTTCGCTTTATTGGATGACTTGCCACTGTTGTTGTTGCGATTAGACCTCGACAACGGATCGTTTGGCATGTTTCCTCCTGACTCCCTTTCGGTTGCTTGATTTCTATTCGCCTATTGGGCAAGGGCTGACGGCAAGCCTTTTTTGCCCGGAATGAAAAGAACAACCCTTTATTCAGGTTGCTCCGCTTCAAATCCTATACATGTAGACGAAATGGCTGTGAAAAAGGTTTCGCAATTTTTAAGCTTCGCCGTTGTTATCCTGCTGCATCAACGATACGCTGCGTTGCGGCGTGAACGTGGAGATGGCGTGCTTATAGACCATTTGCTGGCGTCCGTCGCTATCGATCACGATTGTGAAATTGTCAAAAGCCTTGATCGTTCCGCGAATTTGGAACCCGTTCGTCAAATATACCGTTGCTGGAATATTTTCCTTCCGCAGTTGGTTTAAGAACGTATCTTGGATGTTGATGGACTTGTTCATTAGCCGTACCCCCATTGGTTCATTTGAATTCATGTTATGGTTCGTATTCAATATCGCTGAGTAGCTTTCGTGCTATTATATCATGAACAGTTTCATATAATCCACAAAAACCCCTTGTCTGTCAACTCGCCCCTCAGCATGAGGCTCATGACGATTAGAAGACTTATCCATTATACACCGCTTGTCACAATTGCAAAAGGGGGGCAAATTTTCAATCGTTCTTCCAGCGTTTCGATGGCCTCCACCGTCCAGAAACCGACGAAAAATGGTCCGCTGGTTCCTGTTTGCAAAAAGAACCCCCATCTTCTCGCCTGGAGAAGACAGAGGCCCAAAGTCCCGATGTTTTTAATAAAATTGTTGCTCGATCCGTGAACGAACCTTCCTGAAATTACCTTCGAAATCCTCGGTGTCCGTAACGTCCACCCACTCGATATCCTTCATGTGCCGGAACCAGGAGAGCTGGCGTTTGGCGAAACGGCGCGTATCCCTTTTCAGCCATTCCACCGCGGCCTCCAAGCTCACCTCGCCCTGCAGGTAAGCGACAATTTCCTTGTACCCCAATCCCTGCATGGAGATGTGTCCAGGACCTACGCCACGTTCCAGCAACGATTTCACCTCGTCAACCAATCCTTGTTCCATCATCAGATCGATCCGTTCTTCTACGCGCGCATACAGCTTTTGCCGATCCATCGTCAGGCCGACAATCAGGAGATCGTACGGGGATATTTTCTGCTGGGAAGCCAACTGCTCGGACCACTTTTGCCCGGTCAAATGAAAAATTTCAAGCGCGCGCACGATGCGGCGCTGGTCGTTCGGATGCAAACGGTCTGCGCTCGCGGGATCAACGGCCCTTAATCGGTCATGCAGCGCTTGAGCCCCATGCTGCTCCGCATAGCGGAATTGCTCATTCCGAAACGCTTCGTCCGATCCGCTGTCCGAAAATTGGAAGCCGTAACAAACCGACTCCACGTACAAGCCGGTGCCGCCCACGATAAACGGCAGCTTGCCGCGCCCATGGATTTCGCCGATCAGACGCGTGCAGCTCTCCTGGAACTCGGCCACGGAATAGGGATACTCGGGATCATGAATATCAATAAGATGGTGGGGAATGCCCTGCATTTCATCCCGGGTAATTTTGGCGGTTCCGATATCCATCTCCCGATAGACCTGCATCGAATCGCCTGAAATAATTTCGCAATCGAAAGCCTTGGCCAGCTCGATGCTCATTTTGGTTTTTCCTACCGCCGTCGGCCCGACAAGCACAAGCAGCTTCGGTTTAACTTCCGCTTTCAACATGGATCACTCCGTACAGTGTTTTTGCATTGGCCCGATCAAGAACGTCGAAGCCAAGCCTCGTAAATTCGGCGCTGCCGCGCTTTTCCTTCATGACGATTCGCTTGCGGGCAACCCGTTTTGCCTCTTCGATGCTCTCGATGTCCAGCGCGCTCGGATTCGCGTAATCACGCAAAGGCTGGATGGCGCTCGAATCCATCATCGGTTCGCGAAACATCGGGTCAAAATAGACGGTGTCGCAGCTGTTATCCGGCAAGGAGCGCAGCAAATCCAGATGATGGGCATGATGCAGCTCGATCCGGCGAAACGCCTCGTCCACCTCGGGCAGTTTGCTTTCATAGTGGGACATGCCCTCGGCTAACAGCGCGTAGATCGGCAGCGAGCTCTCGCAAGCAATGGTCCTTCCCGTTGGGCCTGCCGCTACCGAAAATACGAGCGCATCCGTCCCGAGTCCGGCTGTGCAGTCGAGGATCGTGTCCCCTTGGCGGACCGCTCCGGCATCCAACATCGGATCAGACTCTCCCGCAAGCACGCGCTTCGCCCGGATAAACCCCATGCTGGGATGAAACTCAAGCTGTTCCGCATGTTTGCGATATAGTCGTGCCCTTCCTTGCAGAACAACCAGAATTTCGTTGGCTTGGTATCGGTCGGCCATTTTGGACAGGGACATATTGCCGCGCGGCACATATGTTCCGCCTGTCAATTGCGCCAAGCGGCGAGCGCGTTCCACCAGGGAATCGGCTTGCGTGTCACCGGTTGTAATATACATAACTTCCTCCTAAACAGTCACATGACCCGTTTGAACAATTTTTCCAGATCATACGTTGAAAATGAAACGACGATGGGACGCCCGTGCGGACAAGTGTATGGCTGGCGGCAAGACGCAAGGCGCTGAATCAGCACCTCGGCCTCTTGCTCCGTCAGCTTTTGGTTCGCTTTAATGGATGCTTTGCAGGAGCACATGATGGATGCAGCCTCCCTTAGCTTGCCCACGTCGATGCTGCGTTCACTGAGCACCCATTCGCACATTTCTTCTATAATATCTTTCTCGTCTCCATGCGGGAACCAATATGGATGGGAGCGTACACGGAACGTCTGGCCGCCGAAATGCTCCAGATAAACGCCGGCTTGCTCAAACCAGGCCAACCTGGATTTGATTTTTTCGGTCTCGGAAGGCGTAAATTCCAGCGTGATCGGCAGCAACAGCTCCTGCGAAGCCTGCGCGGGATTACCGAATTTTTCGAAATAATATTCGTAATTCACCCGTTCATGCGCAGCATGTTGGTCGATCAGGTAGAGACCGTCATCGCTTTGCGCGATCAGATACGTGCCATGGTGCTGTCCGATCAGGCTGAGCTCCGGAAACGACGGCACGGCCGCATCGGATTTCAGCGCAGCAGCCAGTTTGTCGACATCCGGCAGGGGCTTGCCCGTTCCGGCATACTCCCGCTGCGCAGCTGGCGAAGGCGGCTGGTAAGCCGGACGGCTTTCTTTCACCGACACCGGCGAAGCCGAAGCTTTGGAACGATAGTCTGCACCTCGGCTATGCTCGGGAGGCTGTGAAGTCGACGGTTTTGCAGATGCAGGCACGATGACTTCGTCCGTCCCTGCCGAGCCGTAGGCAGTGGTCTCTTCGGGAGGAACCTCGGGAAGAGGTGCCAACTGGGCCGAGAAATCCAAACGTTCTCCCTCATTCACTTCAGCAGGTGCCTCCAAGTCCATATCCGGATCGACTTCAATGTTCGCACTCTGTCCGGAAGGCTTCGAGGCAACCGCATCCTCGTTCAGGCGAGGCGCTTGAATCCGTTGATCGGGATGGGATTCCGGACGTCCCTCCCCCTCCGCGGGCAGCTCATCTTTGTACGGTGCCCTTGGAAATACAAACTGCTCCTGAATGATGGCCCGATCATCCCCGCGTCTGACCTGTTGTTTCGTGACTTGAGGAATCAGCACTTCTTTGCGCAGAATGCCGCGAAGCGTCGTCTCCACGAACTCGTACAGTTCAGTCTCCTTGCTGAACCGCACTTCCAGCTTCGCAGGGTGAACGTTGACGTCCACAAGCGAAGGATGCATGTCCAGCTGTACGACGACGAGCGGGTAACGATTAATAGGCAGAAGGGTATGATATGCCTTGAGAATGGCCTGATTCAGCCCATAATTCCGAATATACCGTCCATTTACAATCGTCGACATGCCGCCCCGATTCGCTCTGGTCCATTCAGGCAGACTGATCAGACCTTTGACGCGGTAATCCAAATTTTCGCCTTCAATCGGCAGCATCGCTTTGGCCGCGCTCGTGCCATAAATGGCTGCCACCACCTGCAGCAGGTCTCCGTTCCCCAGCGTCTGGAGCAACGTGTTGGCATTATGCCGCAGCGTGAACGAAATGTCGGGATGGGACAATGCCATCCGGTACAGCACATCCGAGATGTGCCCCAGCTCGGTTTGAATGGTTTTCATGTATTTGAGCCTGGCCGGCGTGTTATAAAACAGCTCCTTCACCACAAATTCCGTCCCTTGCGGCGAAGCTGCATCCTCGTGCGAGCACAGCTTTCCGCCCTCGATGACAATTTTGCGGCCCCGGCCGTCATCCGCGCTGGCCGTCAGCACCTCGACCTTGGACACGGCCGCGATGCTGGGCAGCGCTTCTCCCCTGAAGCCCAGGCTCGTGATCTGAAACAGATCCCGCCCGTGCGCAATCTTACTCGTGGCATGGCGGTAGAAAGCCGTTTCGAGATCATCCGGCTCAATGCCGGATCCGTTGTCTTTGACGCGAATGCTGAGCAATCCGCCCTCTTCCACGCTCACTTCGATTTTGCTTGCCCCTGCGTCGATCGCATTTTCGAGCAGCTCCTTGACGACCGAGGCCGGGCGTTCAACGACTTCCCCGGCCGCAATCTGGTTGGCAATATGTTCATCCAGCACATGGATTTTCGCCATCGTTATTCCCCTCCCGCTTGAATCAGGATAATTGCTGGGCTTTGACTTTAAGTTCGTTTAACAGCTGCATCGCCTGAAGCGGGGTCATGTTCATGACATCCACATCCTTCATCTGGCGGATAAGTTCCTGGGTACGCTCATCCGGCACGGAAGTAATCGGTTCAGGGGTGTGCAAAGGCTCCTCGTCATCAAAGATCGAGAGCTGAACCACTTCCTGCCGTCCTTTCCCCTGACGGTCCTTGCCTGTATTGTCCGAAGGTCGGTAGTCCTCCCGAATCACCGATCCGGTCGATCCATTCACTTGCTTCTCATCCCGAAGAATGGAGGATCCGTCGGATGCGGCCTGATCTGTTTCATAACTGGCAGACGGCACGCCACTTGAATTCTTTTCTTTCGCCGCAAGCTCGCTGCCCACCGCAACCTGTGCAGCCGCCTGTTCAAACCCGTGCAGCAGGCCGTTCGCCCGCTCTATGATCGTATCCGGCAATCCGGCGAGACGCGCGCAATAGATGCCGTAACTGCTGCTCGCGGCGCCAGCAATCAGTTTGCGCAGGAAATGAACTTTGTCTCCGCTCTCCTGCACGGCCATGGAGTAGTTGGCCAGCTTGTCCAAACTTTCCTCCAGATGCGCAAGCTCATGGAAATGCGTCGAAACCAGCGCTTTGCAGCCGATCACGTCATGCACGTATTCGATCACCGATTGCGCAATGGCCATGCCTTCGCTCGTGGATGTTCCCCGGCCCAATTCATCGATAATGATCAGACTGCGCGGCGTCGCTTTTTCCGTCATGACCTGAATGTCGGCCATTTCCACCATGAACGTGCTCTGGCCGCCAATCAGATCATCCGCAGCGCCGATTCGTGTGAAAATGCGGTCCATGATCGGCACTTCCGCTTTGCCCGCAGGAACGAAACAGCCGATTTGAGCCATGATCGAAATCAGCGCCACCTGTCGCATGTACGTGCTCTTGCCGGCCATGTTCGGCCCGGTGATGAGCAGGATGCGTGCGGCGTCCTTCTGGATCGCCGTGCTGTTGGCAATGAACGCATCGGAATGCATCACCGCTTCCACAACCGGATGACGTCCCTGCTCCACCACAAAATCATAACCGTCCGTCAGCACGGGACGAACGAAGTTGCGCTCTGCGCTGATCGCAGCAAACGATTGGTACACGTCGATTTCCGCCACTTGCTCAGCCAGTTTCTGCAATCTGGCCACCTGCCGGTTCAACTGGTCACGCAGCTCCGTGAACAAGGCATATTCGATATCGACCATTTTGTCCTGTGCCTCAAGGATCAGCGTTTCTTTTTCCTTCAGCTCCGGCGTAATGAAACGCTCCGCATTGGCGAGCGTCTGCTTCCGTTCATAACGCCCTTCCGGCAGTGCCGACAGGTTCGATTTGGTCACTTCGATGTAATAGCCGAACACTTTGTTATAACCGATTTTCAGCGACCGGATGCCGGTTGCGTCGCGTTCCCTTGCTTCCAGCTCGGCAATCCACTGTTTACCGTTGACAGAGGCTTCGCGCAGCTCATCCAGCCGCTCATGATATCCTGGACGAATAATTCCGCCGTCACGCACGGAAACCGGAGGCTCGTCCACAATGGCGCTCGCGATCGCATCGCGCAGGTCATTGCAATCGTCCATCACTTCTGCGATATGGCGTAGCGTGGCTGAAGACGAATCCGCACAAAGCCGGCGCAGTGCCGGAACCTTGTCCAACGACATTTTGAGCGCGTTCAGATCCCGTCCGTTCGCGTTGCCGAAGGCGATTCGTCCAACCAAGCGTTCCAAATCGTAAATATCCTTAAGTTCTGCCCGCAGATCCTCGCGCAAAATAAACTGGTTATACAGCGTGTCCACCGCTTCGAGCCGCTCGTTGATCTTTCCTTTTTGCAGCAAAGGTTTGTCGATCCAGCGGCGCAGCATGCGCGCTCCCATGGACGTTTCCGTGCGATCGAGCAACCACAGCAAGGAACCCTTTTTGGAGCGTTCGCGCACGGTTTCAACCAGCTCCAGATTGCGCCGTGTGAACGGGTCCAAAATCATGTAATGATCCGGCTCATAAGCGCTGACCTGCGTCAATTGTCCTAATGAACGTTTTTGCGTTTCATTCAAATAGGAGAACAGCCGCGCGATGCATGTCTGACGCTCAGGCTCGAGACGCGCCCAGACCGCTTCCCCGAACTGCTGGCGCACAAGCTCTTCTTTATTTTTCACCCATGGGGTGTATACGACAGGTCGCCCGATTGGCGATGCTTGGGCAGCCACCTCATCCAGCAGCGCAGCGTCCCCGATCAGCTCGGATGGTTCGTAAATGCCGATTTCGTCCTTCAGCCATTCCTTCGAATAGGGAACCGACGTCACATACAGCTCACCCGTAGACAAATCACATGCCGCAAGCGCAAGCGTGTTCGCATCTCCCGTCAAACAAACGATATAGTTGTTGGACTTGTCCCCGAGCGTTTTGCCCTCCATCACCGTGCCAGGCGTAATAACGCGCACGATTTCTCGCCGCACCATGCCCTTGGTGACCGTCGGATCCTCCATTTGCTCACAAATCGCAACTTTATGCCCCTTCTCGATCAGACGTTGTATGTACCCTTCTGCTGAATGGTACGGCACGCCGCACATCGGAATTTTCTCGTCCGAACCTCCGTTGCGGGCAGTCAACGTGATTTCAAGCTCACGCGCCGCATTAATGGCATCTTCAAAAAACATTTCATAAAAGTCGCCCAGCCTGAAAAAAAGAAAAGCGTCCTGCGCCTCGGCTTTGACTTGCAAATATTGTTGTATCATAGGCGTATACTGAGCCATCGTTATCCTCCATCCGCTGCTGCAAATTGCCAGGAGGGAAGCAGCCGGAAGGTACAATAAAGGCGGTCAGGCACCGATGTGCCGCCGCCTCACGTTTCTTCCATCAGCCGCTCCCCTTACAGGCTCCGATTCTTCCACTTCTTGTTACCTCATCGAAATTGACCTGATTTCCATTATATCAAAAACCAAAAAAAGTGCCCATACCTCATGTGCCTGCCCGAATATTCCATAACTTGCGAATGTCACGGCTCTCATCCCAGGTGTTTCCTTCTATCATATGGGCGACCAGCGGAGCGACATACCGTTCGTAACGCCCGTAATCGCTCAATGCGGTCAAATCGTTCAGCAGCGAAGGAAGCTGCTGTCCCAGCACCTCCCGCCTCGCACTGTAAAAAGCGGCATGCACGGCCGCCCCTGCGAGCGGACGCTGGCGCAGCCTTCTGTAATTGGAAGCGATCAGGCCTGCGAGGCCAACGACCCCCTTTGCCACCAACGGAGAAACCAGAAAACTGGGCAAGGTCCGGTACTCGAAGCCTCCATGGGATTTCAGGCGGAAATCGCCGAGGGCTCCGTAACGCGGACGCCGGGCATCGCCGCGTGGATCCTGCAGCATGGCAAGCGGCAAAGCCAAATAGTTGTCGAGCGTCCGCAGCAGCTCCCCGTTCAGCGTTATGCCGCTGAAATGAACGTGGCCGCCGAGCGGAAGACCCCGCTGCGGCATGCTCCCCGCCTGCCAGATCAACGTATGGTCCGTAATGCTGCGCGAAGCCGATCCGAACGCCCGCAGCAGATGAGCAATCAGTTCCCGCGGTTCCGAGCTCGGCTCGGGCCGAAGCTCTGCCACCGGATATACGCGTCTGCCGCCGATCGTTACGGCATCGCAACCGGCTTGCCCGGTACGCTCCAAAAACCTGGAGGCCGGCACAATTTTGGCTTCGGGCATCTGCACCAGCAGAAATTCCGGATCCATGCCGAGGACAGGCGACACTTCGTTTGCCTGCTCCTCGTCCAAAGCCGTTTGATGCTGCTTCCATGCTTCCCGGTACAGGGGGGTAAGCTCTGTCCATCCTTTCCATGGACGGGGGTCAATCGATACGACGCTGCAGCCATTCCTGCCCCCCGCTTCCAGCCGGACCTCTCCGTGGTCCAGTCCCAGGGCATACAGCGTCTTGACTGCCATGCGCTCCAATCTTCGAAATAACGTCGGGGCGTCGTCCCGTTCCAACAAACTCTCCCGCAGCCTGCTCGCATCGCCGGTATCCCTGCGTTTGATGCGGATCGCCTGGAGGCAGCAAATGTGTACTTCATAGGCTGCGCGCAAACCCGGGCCGCGAATCTGCTTGCTGCGACCGGCAAGATAATCGATGCCGGATCGCTCAAGCCGACCGGACCGTTCGGCCAGGGTCATTTTTTCGTAACGCTGTACGGCCGACTCGGCCTCATCCATCACATGCATGCCCCTTCTCCTCTTTCGCCCGCAAATTGATAACCATCCCGTTCATCAGGCCAACTCCCTTTTCGGGTGAACACAAATAATTAAAAAAAGAGGGCTTCCGCCCTCTCATTGCCGCTTGCGGCGCATAAGATACATTAACTTCAAAATGAGTGATCCCCTCACGCGGCGGCTTCGGCCAACTTACAGTTCGTCATCCAGCAAATCGGGATCGAGATCGTCATAGTCTCCATCGGCGCTGTTGAAGTCATAATCCTTGTCTTCGTAATCCCCGCAGCCCTCGGTGCACACTTTCACGCACACCTTGGTTTCGGCGATCAATTCAACAGCGAATTCCCGCTCCACCCGGATGATGACGCTGCCGCCCCCCGCCGACACCGCGGCCTCCACACAGCTAGGCTCCTGCGTTGCCTCCGCAGACACCTCAACCGTGGACGCCCGGTGTTTGGAATCCAGATACGACAATGGCACAAGTTCTACATAGGACACCGTCTCTTTGGCTACATCTGTCTGCGAGTTCTGGTCATAGGAATACCAGATGTTGATATCGTAAGTACCAATAACTTCAATTCCGTCTCCCGCTGATACGGCTTCATACTGGTGGTTGATAATCCAAGCCCCCAAAATGCTTGTCGGACCATTTGGCGGAGTCACGGTATGTGTTACGGTAGAGAACTTACGACCCTTGCCGCAGATCGCTTTCGTAATGATCTCTCTACATTGATGTTTATGACTCAATGACATCTCTAAACCTCCTCCATGCAATCATTCACTACAAGTGTATGCAGGGCATCCGTCTAGGGTGACAACTATTTTCTATTATTCGTTTGTAGAGTGGACACGGTCGGCGATCGGCGACGGCGCTTTGTCTTTCTTCGCGATTTTCAGATACAACGCGAGTTCGCGGCACAATTGCAGAATGGCCGAACGAATCTCGAATTCTTCCCTTGTATCCGGCAGCTCCATCCTCCTAAATTCCTCTTGCACCTCGGCCAACAATTTTTCCGTCCGTCCGGTATAGGATTCCGTCAACACGTCCTGGCTGAGCTGTTCGAACAGCTCGGCAACCATCTCGGCATGCGGCATTTTCTGATAAACTTGCGAGACTAGATGCATCATATGCTGAATGGAATCCAGCTGCGTTTTGCGCATATAAAAGTATACGCTCCAGCCCTCGTTGGGATGAATCACCTGGTTTTCCAACGAACGCTTGGCCGCTTCTATGCCTCCAAGCACCGCTTTGTCCGCTTCGATCAGTTCCTTGCCTGCCCACACCTCGTTCGGATTGCGCAGCGTCGTGGCAAACTCCTTGAAAATGATCGAAAACAACTCGTCGATCCGTTTGCGGATGCGGAGCATTTGCGGATCTGCCGCAGGCATGTAGGCCAGGTTGACCACCATCGCGGAACCAAGACCGATCAGGAGCAGCCCGATTTGGACAAGGATGACGTGCAGATCCATTTCCCCGCCGCTGAACACGCGGAACACTACGACGGATCCCGTGACGATGCCTTCTTTGAAACCGGCCCTGACGATCACCGGAAAGGCAGCTAATATGTAAATGGCCAATACCCAGTAGTGGAATCCTAATACGTGAAAAAGTACACTTGCAAACAGGAGCCCTACCACGGACGCGAAGAACCGCGCGGAAATGGTCCGAATGCTCCTTTTGCGCGTGACGTCAACGCCAAGTATGGCCAGCAAACCTGCCGAAGTTGGTCCAGGCAAGCCGAACCCGTCCGCAATCAGAACAGCCATCAGAGCTGCGATTGCGGTTTTGATTACCCTAAAACCCATTTCTAAATGTCCTCTCCTCTTAGCTGCACATATGTCCCGGCCAGCTTTCATCCCCTAAATCAGGCGGGCGGAATCCGTTCCGGCTCTTTTGAAACAAGATAAACGGAGTCAACCGACATGCACAGCATGCCGGCAACACAACAATGCGCCCCGGAACAGGGACGCTGGCAAAAGATTGATGCGGCGAAAGCGCTCAAGCCACGTTGTCCATCGCCGCATCCATTCCGGACTGCGCGGAATATTCGTCATCGTTATGGTACTTGATTTTAAGTTTTCGGGCAACGTGACACCTTCTGTGAAATTCGGTACATATCATTGGCGTCCTGCCAGCAATTTGCGCTCTACGTATACGACCATCTGATACATCGCGGTAGCTACCGCTGCAATGATGAGCAGGCTCGAAAGCACCAGCGTGAAATTGAACACTTGAAAACCATAAATGATCAAATACCCAAGCCCCTGTTTGGCGACCAAAAATTCTCCGACGATGACGCCCACCCACGCCATGCCCACGTTCACCTTTAAGGTGGAAACGATCGCCGGATATGAAGCCGGAAGCACCACTTTGGCAAAAATTTCGGATCTGCTTCCCCCAAAAGTACGGATGACTTTAATGTAATTGTCGTCGACTTCATTAAAACTATTATAGACAACAAGGGTGGTAATGATCACCGTAATCGATAAAGTCGTCATTACGATCGCCGTAAAGCCCGCGCCAAACATGACGATAAAAATGGGACCAAGCGCAACCTTCGGCATGCTGTTGAACACGACCATGTACGGATCGAGCACTTTGGACAGAAAAGGGGACCACCAGATCAGCACGGCAAGCAGGGTTCCGACAAGCGTACCCAGTAAAAAACCCACTGCCGTTTCACCTACGGTAACCGCCAGATGCGTCCACAACTCTCCGCTGACCGCATCTTTGCCGATCTGGCTGAATATTTTGCTCGGATAACTGAACAGCAGCACGTCAATCCAGCGCAGCCGCCCGGCCAATTCCCACAATACAAACATGGCTACCAGCAATGCCAGTTGTACCGTAAGCACTTTACGGCGCCATGCCGACACCTGCCGCAGGTGCCCTTGATGCAATTCTCGCAGCCATGTTTCCCGGATCCGCGGTTTCTCTTCGGTCTGATTCACCTGCTTTGCTCACCTCCTCCGGACTGATCCAATTCGTTCCACAACGCTTGAAAAAGCTCGTTGAATTCTTCCTGTTCCCTTGCATAAAAAGGCTGGACATTTCGAATGGCGTCCGGGATGACAAATTCCCGCCGAATTCGGCCGGGATTCCGGTCCAGCACGATGACCCGGTCGCTGACGGCAATGGCTTCCGACAGGTCATGCGTTACGAGCACTGACGTCTTGCCGGTTTGTTTCAACGTATCGGATACCAGATCCTCCAGCTGCAGCTTCGTTTGATAGTCGAGCGCGGAGAACGGTTCATCCAATAAAAGCAGCCCGGGTTCCGTCGCCAGCGTGCGAACAAGGGCTACGCGCTGCCTCATACCGCCTGACAGTTCCGAGGGATATTGATTTTCCGTGCCGGAAAGCCCCATGCCGGCCAAAAGTTCGCGCGTCCGCGCACGGCTGCGCTCATCAAGCCGGCCCGTTAATTCAAGCCCGATCAAAGCATTGTCCAGAATCGTGCGCCATGGAAACAGATAATCCTGCTGCAGCATGTAGCCAATATGCGCCGAGGGACCGTCTACGAGCCTGCCTTTGACGTTTACTTCCCCTGAAGTAGGCACCAATAGCCCTGCGATGATGGATAACAGCGTCGTTTTGCCGCAACCGCTTGGCCCGACCAGGCTCACGAATTCTCCCTGCTCGACCTGAAGATTCAAATCTTCAAGGACCAGGGAAGCTTCCCGCTCACTCACGTAAACTTGCGAAACGCCTTGCAATCGTATCATCGGTTCGGATTCAGGCATCGGCAATCACTTCCTTTCCCGAACTCCGAATCACTCGGAAGACGAAGCCGACTCGGCATAAGCATTGTCCACGATCGCTTCCAACGCTACCCGCTCTTTCAGCTCGCCTGCCGCGCTCATCACGTCAAGCAGGTTATTCCATTCGCCTTCGTCGATCATCGGATCGGTAGCATATGTTCCCTGTTGCTTGTATCGATCCACGCTGCTGACGAGAATGGCCGGATCGATGTCCTTGAAAAATGGCGCAATGACTTCGGCGATTTCTTCGGCTGAATGGGATTCGACCCACAACTGTGCTTGATGCAATCCGTTTGTGAATTTTTGGATCATATCGCTTTTTTCGTTCAAGTAGCTTTTTTTGGTCATAAACACCGTATAAGGCAATTGGCCGCTCTCCGTTCCGAAGGAGGCAACGACCTTGCCGCGCCCTTCCTGCTCGAAGATCGAAGCCTGGGGCTCGAACAGCTGCACGAAATCTCCCGTGCCTGAAGCAAATGCAGAGGCAATGTTTGCGAAATCGACGTTCTGGATCAAATGCAGATCGGCATGCGGGTTAATGCCGTGTTTGTTCATCGCGAACTCCCCTTCCATTTGCGGCATTCCGCCCTTGCGTTGACCCAGAAATTCGGATCCTTTCAACTGTTCCCAGTCGAAGCTGCCTGCGGCATCCCTGGCAAACAGGAACGTTCCGTCCGTCTGCGTAACCTGGGCGAAATTGATCACCGGATCCTCTGCGCCTTGTTGATACACGTAGATGGACGTCTCGGCGCCAACGAGCGCGATATCCACCGATCCTGCAAGCAGCGCCGCCATCGTTTTGTCGCCGCCGGCCGTCGTCTGAATTTCCACATCCAGTCCCTGCTCTTCGAAAAAGCCTTGGGCTGCCGCGACGTATTGCGGGGCATAGAACACGGAACGCGTGACCTCGCCGATCGTGATTTTGGCTTCGTTACCGTTTTGCCTGCAACTTGTCAGCGCCACGATGATAATCAGCAATATGACGATGGCCCGGATAAACCAGGGCGTATATTTCATGCTTTTCCCTCCTTTTCGTGTGCGGTTTGTTCTCTCTACCATCAATATGCGCTCGCCCATCAAAATGTTAAGAACTCGGGTACGGCAAAAGAATGGATTCCGCCACCGGTGTTCATCGCCTACCGGGAGCACAAAAAAAGCCTGACATGAGATGTTCTCACGTCAGGCTTTTCCTTGAATGGACGAATGTCCTTACAGGTTGTAAATTTCCGTGTATTTCGCTTCCAGATAATCGGCCAGATAGTCCGGGTTCAGCTCCTCGCCCGTAATGGCGAGAATCAACTCCGAAGGTTTGCGGCTTCTGCCGTAACGGTAGATTTTGTCCGTGAGCCATTCCTTGATCGGAATCAGGTTGCCTGCGGCCACCAGTTCATCGAATTCGGGAAGCTCTTTGCGGAGGGTATGTACGATTTGGGCGGCATACATGTTGCCCAGCGAATAGGAAGCAAAATATCCGAAATCGCCGCCCGACCAGTGAACATCCTGAAGGACGCCCAGACCGTCGTTCGGCGGAACGATGCCGAGATACTCCTCGTATTTGGCGTTCCATGTTTCGGGCAGGTCCTGCACAGAAAGCCCCTCGTTAAACAGCATTTTCTCGATTTCATAACGAATGATGATGTGCAGATTGTAGGTCAATTCATCCGCTTCAATGCGAATCAGCGAGCTTTCCACCCGATTGATCGCACGATAGAAATCTTCCAGCTCCACCTCGGCCAGCTGAGGGAAATGCTGCTGCAAATCTTTGTAATAACGCGTCCAGAACGCACGGCTGCGGCCGATCATATTTTCCCATAGACGGGACTGCGATTCATGAATGCCCATCGAGGTGCCCTCCGCGAGCAGCGTGCCTTCCAGGCTTGCATCAATGTTTTGCTCATATAGTGCGTGTCCGCCTTCATGCAAGGAACTGAAAATGGCGCTTGTCACGTCATCCTGCAAATAGTTCGTCGTGATGCGAACGTCCCCGGGGTTAAGTCCGGTTGCGAACGGATGAACGCTTTCGTCCAGTCTGCCTGCTTCAAAGTCGTACCCCATTTGACCCAGAATAAAGAGGCTGAATTTTTCTTGCTGCTCCTTGTCGAACAACTGGTCCAGGAAATCGGTTTTGGGTTGGTTCGACGAAGCGTTGATTTTCTCCTGCAGCGGCACAAGACGTGCCTTCAGCCGATCAAATACGGCATCTACCTTTTCCACCGTAAGGTCCGGCTCGTACATATCCAGCAGCGTATCGTAACGCGTGGCCTTTACGCCCCAATAGTCGATGAACTCCTGTTTCATCTTCACGATGTCTGTCAAATAGGGCGCAAAGCCCGCAAAATCGCTGTTATGTTTGGCATCTTCCCAAGCGGTTTCCGACTTGGCGGCAAGTACGGCATAAGCCTGTACCTTTTCCGGCGGCACGGACTGGCTTCGTTCATATTCCTTTTTGCAGTCCTCAACCATGCGGCGGTCTATGTCTTCGAGCTTTTCCCATGCGTCTTTATGAGTCAACGCGTCGAGCAGGGATTTCATCTCTGCAGAAGTTTGCAATTTGAATGCTTCGGTGGATAACATGCCAATCGTTTCGGATCGGGTCGGAACGCCTTTTTTGGGCGCACCCGTGCGCAGATCCCAATGCAGCAGGCCGATCGCCTCGTGATAACTTTTAATTTTGCGAACCAATTCATGGAATGAATCCAGCTGTTTCTGTGTATTTTCGTCCATAATGGGCCGTCACCTCTCCAAAAATATTTGCATCCCCTATTGATGATACTTTTTGCAATGCGTATAATCAACTTTTAACAGATGCAATTTTTAATATGCCCTTGTTGGGCGGAATACCAGTGCAAGAGATGTAGGAATCATCATGATGGGTCATGGGCAAACCATGATAAGCTTAAGAGCGTAGGACAAGCTGCGAATTATGCAAGCGGCCGTGCTCATCGTATTGGATAACAGGAGGCAATGGACATGAACAACATTCAAGAGATTTTGGAGTACAACAAAACATTTGTCGAGACCAAAGAATACGAAAAGTATACGGCCGGTAAGTTCCCGACCAAAAAAATGGCTATCATCACATGTATGGACACTCGTCTGGTGGAAATGCTGCCGAAAGCAATGAACCTGAAAAACGGCGAAGTCAAAATCATTAAAAACGCGGGTGCAATCATCTCCCAGCCTTTCGGTTCCGTAATGCGCAGCGTGCTCGTTGCCATCTACGAGCTTGGCGCGGACGAGGTTGTCGTTGTCGGTCATACCGAGTGCGGCATGGCATCCTTGCATGCAGACACGATGATCGGCCATATGGTAGAGCGCGGTGTATCCGAGGAAGTCATGAGCACCCTCGAAAACTCCGGAATTCGCCTGACCAAATGGCTGCGCGGGTTTGACAGCGTTGAGGACGGGGTAAAACATACTGTGGGAGTCATCAAGAATCATCCCCTGCTTCCACCGGGCGTACCTGTTCACGGCATGATTATCGATTCCTACACAGGCAAGCTTGATCTTGTCGTTGAAGGGTATGAACAACAATAGGCATCTCTCTTTATATCGCTTTGGGTGCGGAGCCGTTCTCCGCACTCTTTTTTTTGTCTAATTTTAGACACTTGGTCTGTCAGGTTGTCAAACCATACAGTTTCAGTGTACACTTTTATGAAAGCGGTCAGCTCTACGCCATTGGCGTGATTTTCACTGACCGAGCCCTAATATTAAGGAGACATGTGCATGAACATACTTTCCTACGGATTGCTCGGGCTTCTTACCCGCGAGGAGTCGTCAGGTTATGATTTGATGCTGAAAATTCAGCCACATTGGCAAGCCAAACACAGCCAGATCTACCCTCTCCTATCCAAAATGGAAAACGAAGGTTTGTTATCGTCCCGCTGGGTTCAGCAATCCGACAAGCCAGACAAAAAAATGTATGCCGTTACGGACCAAGGGATCGAAAAGCTGCTTGAGTGGATGATCACTCCTGTAACCGCTCCCGTCACGAGGGACGAATTCAATTTGCGCATCCTATGCGTAGGAATCGCGGAAGATGGCAGTATGAGACGGATCCTGAATGAACGAAAAAATTGGTTTTTGGAACGAATCCGTTATTATGAAGAGCTGAAATCCCGCATTCCTCACGATAATCTGCGCGTAGGCAGCCGCGAGTTCGGCAGTTACATTCTGGTTCAGAAAGGGCTGATGAATGCCCAAACCGGACTGGAATGGTGCAAATGGGTGACTCAGCTGCTTGACGGACAAAAAGCCATTCATTCCACACCAAGCATTGCGCAAAATTAATTTAAAAAAATTTGAAACTTCTCTTCAGATTCATTCGTATTAACGCAGTAAGGCCCAATCGGGCAGCACATCAAACACTTTAATCAGGGGGTTACGATCTTACCAATGAAAAACAAATTCGGCATCAAACATCTCATGATGGTTTTCATGGCGTTCACACTGTTGTTCGGTACAGTCTCTGCTTTCGCTCCAGACTACGCCGACGCCAAACGCGGCGGTTTCAAATCGGGGACAAAAAGCTATACCAATACACCGAAAAAATCCGACAACAACGTGAGCCAATCCAATTCCAATAACAATTCAACTACAGGCGCTTCAACAACGAACCGTGGCGGATTCTTCGGCGGTGGCGGCGGTTTCATGAAAGGCATGATGCTGGGTGGACTGGCTGGTATGCTGTTCGGCGGACTGTTCGGAGGCATGGGCTTCCTTGGCAACATCCTCGGACTGTTGGTTAACGTCATTGCCATCGTAGCGATCGTCATGCTGGCTATGGCCCTCTTCAGAGCGATTGCCAATCGCCGCAAACCGGCAACTCACGGCCGCTATGACAGCCGCGACGATCGTGACGATGATCGCAACAGAAACGGACGGTATTAATCCTTATGATTCTGAGCATGGATGAAATCGTCAACGCTATTTGCATTCATACCGCCGAGCGCAAGGGCGTACGTCCAACAGACGTCAACGTTGAGCTGAGCTGGGAAGAAGATACAGGCTACACCGCAGAAGTATGGGTTGCCGGTCGCAGCCAATACCTGGTGGAGTCCAATATGATAGAAGCGATCCTGCGCTATCTTCACAGCGAATACAATATTCGGGCATATCGCGAAGATGTGCGCCTGGATCTGGATGAAGAAATTACAGCGATTGTGAATCAGCACTAGCTTGCATCGCATACAACCAACCGTCTCCCAATGTTTATGACATTTGGCTGGAGACGGTTTTTTAGTTTTTTTAATTTCTTCGCTCGCAAGAGTGTTCTATCGCTTCCATCCGTCCTTTAGCGAAACAATCCGATTGAAGACGAACTGTTTACCTGAAGACTCATTCATCGAGTCAAGGATAAAATAGCCATGGCGAATGAACTGGAATCGTTCTCCCGGATTCGATTGCTGCACATAAGACTCAACCACTGCTCGTTTAACAATGTGCAAAGAATCGGGATTCATCCCCAACCTCTCATTCCCACCAATATCGTCCAAATTCACTCCGGGAATCAGCAGTTGATCGTACAGCCGCAGTTCACATGTTACAGCATGCTTGGCCGATACCCAATGAATGGTTCCTTTGACTTTACGCTCTTTGAAGCCGCTGCCACTCTTCGTTCGGGGATCGTAGGTGCAATGCAGTTCAATGATTTCGCCGGATCGCGGATCTTTGATAACCTCCTCGCAGCGAATGAAATATGCACCCTTGAGCCGCACTTCTGCACCTGGCGCCAACCGATGAAACCCCTTCGCAGGAACTTCCATGAAATCATCGCGGTCAATGTATAACTCCCTTGAAAAGGCTACCTCGCGCACACCCAGATCAGCGGTCAACGGGTTGTTTTCAATAGGCAGCATCTCTTCACCTTCATTCGGGTAATTGATGAGTATCACCTTTAGGGGATGAACAACCGCCATGATCGCCGGAACATTCGGTTTAAGCTCCTGACGGAGCACATGGTCCAACAAGGATATATCCACCGTTGTTTGCTGTCTTGCGAGTCCAATGCCACCGATGAATTCTCTAATGCTCTCGGGAGTGTATCCCCTGCGTCTCAGGCCGGAAATCGTTGGCAGCCGGGGATCGTCCCAGCCATCTACCCAGCCGGATTCAACCATTTTCCGCAGGTAACGCTTGCCGGTCACCGCACCGGCGATATTGACGCGTCCAAACTCCCACTGCCTGGGCGGTTCCAAGATCTCCAATTCGGCCAGCACCCAATCATACAGTGCACGATGGTCTTTGAATTCAATGGAACAGAGGGAATGTGTAATGCCTTCAATCATGTCTTGAATAGGATGAGCGAAATCATACATTGGATAGATGCACCAAACATTTCCTGTCCGGTAATGCGGGGCATGAATGATCCTGTACAGCACCGGATCACGAAGATTCATGTTCGGAGAAGCCATGTCGATTTTTGCACGAAGTACACAAGATCCGTCCGGATGGATTCCATTTCGCATCTCCTGAAACAAGCGCAAATTTTCCTCTGAGGTTCGATTGCGATAGGGACTGTCGGTTCCTGGTTCGGTTAACGTTCCCCTGCTAGCTGCCAATTCCTCCGGAGAAAGATGACATACATACGCTTTGCCTTGTTGAATGAGTTCAACTGCTGCGGCATAGATTCGGTCGGAATAATCAGACCCATAATATACGTGCCCCCCAGGGCTGTAACCAAGCCATTCCATATCTTTGAGAATGGACTCAACGTAAGAGATGTCCTCTTTCAATGGATTCGTGTCGTCGAACCTTAAATGAAAGGTACCCTCGAATGTTTGAGCTGTCGTGTAATTGATGTGAATGGCGTAGGCACTGCCGATATGAAGGTGCCCGTTCGGTTCGGGTGGAAAGCGGGTACAGATCGGACGTTGAAAACGGCCAGCCATCACATCTTCCCGGATGAGGTTCTCCAGGTAACTCCCACCTTGGGTGGAGCTGCGTTCGTCCTCGTCTTGCCGGGATTGTTTATTTTCACGTCTCGCCATCACGAATTCCCTATTCAACTCATGTTCTGTTTCCTTTTTCGGTTTGTCGAAACCTGCTTCCATGCTCGAATGCCTCCCCTGTTATGATCAACCACGTAATGATCAACAAAAAAAGAACTTCACCTCCCAAGACGATATGTCTTGGGGACGAAGTTCTCGTGGTGCCACCCCAGGTTCACCGAAATGTCGCCATTCCAGTCTCATCAAGTCCATTTCCGTTCATACTGCGAACCGTACTGAACCCTGTGCTCTATATCGGGAGCATCCGTTCCACCATCCCTGACGCTGCACGTTTTGTTCCGGCGGACCGTTCGGAGGCTTGCTTCAATGCTGTTTTTTTCACCCATTCTCAGCATCAGGGCTCTCTGTATAAAAAGATCAGCATCTACTCTTCTCGTCATCACGTTCAATATTTCCCATTATTGTAATCAAAGCCAAAATGAAAGTCAAACCCTTTTCGTTTACGATTGGCTGTCAAATTCATGATCCATCGTTTCGAGCAATTGATGTGTCTTGTCACATTTATATTCCCAAAACATAATGCCGCCCAATTCATGATCATGTACATATCGGCATTTGGCTCGGATGGAGTCAGGATCGTCATAAGAAATAAACGTGTGTCCATTAAAGAGATACGGCGCCTTTGCTTCATCATCCCAATGCCTGGTATACCCGTTCAACCCAATGTAATTGGCGTTTAACTCCGTATACTCTGGACCGTAACCGCCGGTCGTTTCTGCCATTTGATGCAATCCATCGTTCCGGTCGGGCACGCCCTTCCACATGCGGGAATAGAACGCGGCACCGATGATGATCTTGTCCTTGGGCACACCTGCCCTGTGAAACGTTTGGACCGAAGCATCAACGCTGATGCGGAACAAATCCCCTGTTGGCGTAAAGAGATTTGTATGATGTCCCGTTAATACCTGAAAGCCGCCCCGCATGTCATAGGTCATCAGCTGCACGTAATCGACGTACCTTTGCACCTGATCCATTTCCGTTCCATCCACGTAGTATTGGTCCGCTCCCGCTGCAATGGTCAGCATATAATACTTCCCGTCCAACTCACCCTGCCGCGTCAACGCTTCCCTGATGGTTTTCAGCAGCATCGTGAAGTTCGGCTTGTCACTTGCGGATGCCGCAATCCCAGCCTCTCCATAACATGGGTATTCCCAATCCAAATCAATGCCATCAAGTCCATAAGTGGTTACGGCTAGCACAGCAGATTCGGCGATTCTATTCCTGCCCTCTGCCGTCGCCGCTGCCTCCGAAAAACCGCCGGAGCTCCAGCCTCCAACGGACAAAATAAAGCGTAAATCCGGATGGGTCCTCTTGATCACGGAAACTTGATCCATGTTTTGCAAATGCTCGGTGTGAATGGCTCCCTCCCGAATACCGGCAAAAGCGATATTGATGTGCGTCATTCGTTTCAGATCGGCCTCTGTCACGCTCTTCAGATCACGATGACCGACGTATCCGATGATCCATTTTCGGCTCATATGTCACCTCTCCCTTGATCACACTAGGTCACTTCGCCAGCATAACGCCGACACGAACAGCTTCCTTCACGGCTCCGATGCGATAACCGGAAGAAACATACCGAATGCGGTATTGTTGATCCAGCACCGCAAGGTGAGGGAATCCCGACTCTAACGCGATTGGACTGCACAGCACTTCGGGTATTGCGCCTTTGTTCATTTCTGCGAATCGAACCTGTGCCGGGAGTTGCTTCAACGGATCTGCGCTAAAAGGACTGATCGTACCCAAGGAAGGTATAATCAGCACGATCGGGAGACCGCCTTCTGCCAACGCTTGGTTCGAATCGGCCAGCTCTTTCAACAAATGCATGGTCGGTTCCCTTCCTGGTTCGATCCAGGCCAGCAGTGCGCCTGAAGTCAGGCCAGAACTTTGGTCATTGAGTCGGGTTACGGTTCCGTCCTGCCAACGCAGCTCCATTTGTTGATCTACCGCGCCAAGAACGGGAAGGTCCTCCTCCGCACTCCGGAAGTTTACGTCAACATGGGTTTCTTCCCCCGCCTGCACCTCGAAGTACGTCAACTTCACGCTAACCGTGCCGTTTTTCAAACGTACGCCTGTCGTCATGCGATAAGATCCTTGCTCGACCTCCAGCGGAGCCGCGAACAGATTCGTTTCTCCATGCGGCAAATGCAGCGTTACGTATTTCCCTTCAACAAGACGTGCAATCGTGACATTTTCATAATAAGATGCTTTTGGCGTCGCCAGCGCCGTTTCCATCCGTTTGAGTTGAATAAAACCGCTGCCCTGCTCCGCATCTTCCTGATCTCCAAAATCTGCGCTCATCCATGCCCCCTGTTTCCAGTATTGAGGTTTGCGTTCCAGGGGATGCAGGCGAGCGGGTATGCCCAAGCTGCGGCACATGGAAACAAACAAAATCGCCAGCGACTCTTCATCTCCGGCCATCAGCCGATAGGTGCCCACAGCTGTTCCCTTGCCTTTTAGATTCGGCAAATTTTCAACATAAACATAATTCCTTTTCAGTACAGCGGCAAGAAGCGCCGGGTCCTTCACCATGGAACCACACTCATCCGCTTTGAAGGAATCACGGAATTCTCTTCGGTACAAGCCAAGCATTTCATAGGAAACGCGCGGGCACAGGACATAAGGAATGAACAAATGATCCGGCAGCATGCCGCGAAGAGGCAGCGATTCATTCAAATGTTCATTCAGGACAGGACGAAATGTGTCGATCAAATCCTTGCTATTCAGCGATTCCAACAACAGCAGCGGCCACTCCCCATGCTCGGGCGAGCTCTCCCGAAGAAATCCGGCTATTTCATGCCCGTTTCCACGCGCCTTTTGCAAGATATCCCACACCCGTGCTTCAGAAAGGCCAAGTTGCCGAGCTAAACGATGGCTCTCCGACTCCGTCACAAATGTGCCTTCGAACAATGCGCGAACAGCGTCCCCGTTCTGCAATCGACGTTGATGCAAGGACTCGGCTGCATCCGTCACTGCCGGCAGTTCGTCGCCTTCCGTCTCGGGTGGAGGAACCATATCCAAATCAACGACGCCCCGTTCCTGAACAGGTTCGCTGTTCAGGTCCAAAACAAGCTCCAATGAGTCCAATTTGCCAATGCTGACCTTGCGCTCCTGCCACCGTCCACGATACACGGCCCTGATGAGCAAATCGCCAAATCCTGTCTTAAAGCCGACCTGCCCTTCCCCATCCGTCATCAGCTCTGCAATGGGGTAGAATTCGGCCATGTTATACAATTCGAAGCGGACGGCAGCACCTTCGATCATCCCGCCGTCTTGATCTCTAACCGCTACGGTGATCGTTTTGGCAGGCGCGTAGTTCTCCAGCAGGTTCAGTTCGGTAAACCCTTCTTCGGCAAGAGTGATATCATCCGGACCCTGATAGTTTCCCAGCACTCTTGTGTTCATCAGCATCGAGCGGCGGGCAGGCGGCGTAAACCAACCTTGGTTCAACCTCGCTTCCGGCTCGCACGCCCCGATGTAATGCCACCTTCCATCCGCCCACGCTTCCACCCAAGCATGGTTATCGTCGCAATGCGCCCAACAAGGCGTGTAGACTTGGCGAGCAGGAATGCCGATGCTTCTAAGGGCAGCCACGGCAAGCGTCGATTCCTCGCCGCATCTTCCCCTTGCGCTCCGAATCATCGTGAGCGGAGAAACGGTGCGCAGATCGCTTCCGGTATAGACCGCTTTTTCGTGGCACCAGTAATTAGCCTCCAGGATGGCATCGGCCATGGACAGGCCGTGGATGCGGCCCGCCAGTTCTGCGTAAAAGGCAGCTCGCCAGTCTTCGATGTTTTCTGTATTTACCCTGCATGGCAACACAAAGTACAGGAATAAATCATCCGGAACCTGTTCTCCCCAAGGCACCTCATGCCGAATCTTCAGCGCGGCCCTGACATGACTGAGAAACAATGCACCAGGGACATCGGCTAAATCCTGAAGCGGGCTGTATGCATACAGATATTTGAGCGCCCATTCCTCTTCCGGAGACAACGTTTCTTGGAATACGGCAAACATTTCATTCAGCCTTGACCCGACTAGCTCCCTTTTTAACCGCAGCTTATCTTCAATCCGATTCATCTCTTCGGGGGAAAGGGAAAAAACCGACGTTCGCACACTCATCTCGCATTCCCCTCCTTCCATAGTTTGCCGTCTTCCCTGATGATCCATTTCCCGTTCCCATCCGCCGTTGCCGCTGAAATTTGAAACAAGCGGTCCGCGGCAACGACTTCCGTAGTAATGTCCAGATCAGGTGACCCATCCAACAATGACAAGTCCTGAGCAAACGTACCTTCCTTTTCTCTGTAGTTACGCTGCAAATAATAAAGCTTCCGCAGCTCCCACTTGATCTGCTCATCCTCCGGAATGGAAAAATGGTTTATTTCCTCTTGTTCATCCGTAAACACGACATATCCCCACAGCTCAGGATAATGCATGTTGACCAGCCCCATCGGCGACCACACCCAGTTATCCTCAGGATAAGGCTTCCCCGTGCCGGGATCGATCACTTTTTGATACGTCCCATCCACCACTTCAGCCTGCCATTCCACCCGCGAGAAGTTCACTCTCCAGAATTCGCCGGATACCGGGGCACGATGTTCCTTGGCACACTCTTTCAAGCTGGTCCATGGTATCGCGATCTCCACAGACCATTTACGGTTATCCGCTTCCGGCTGATTGAGCTTGCCATCAATGTGCACGGCGGTCTTCAACCCTTTCATATCCCAGCTGTCCAGCGGAGGACCCCCATCCCTGTAAGGTTTGATCAGAAGCAAATCCCATACCGTGTTCAGCGCATTGATCTCGAATTCGTAATATCCGTGGCTATCCCCGTCCGGATCGATGAAAATTTCAAAATCGTTGTCATAAAAAATGACGGAATCGCGCTTGGTCAGCGTCGCCCAGATTTGATCCTCCCACAGCTCTGCGCCGAAATAAAAATGTTCATCGTCCCACAGCATTTTGACCCGCGTATCCTTTGCGGGAGCCGGCCGCAGGTCTCCTTCAATGTCGACAAACTTCTCCGTCCACTCCGCCCGATCCCAGAAAGGTTTATCCAGCTTCCCGTCAAGCTCCAGCTCACCTTCCGCGCGGCGGCAAAAATAGTGCTTTGGCTGATAAACGTCTATTTGTGGAACAGGTACACCACTTAACGTCATTTCGTTCCCTCCATTCAGTTATGTGTAACGACGGCTCCCGAGCCGCCATACATGTTGACTTTTTCGGCAAACTCCAGCTTGATTACCGTTGTCAGCTCATGGGTATCTTCGCCAGTCAGATGAATCCAGGTTGTGCCGGGAATTTGGAACCAGGGAACCCCTCCGTGGATGTCATAGGTCAGTGGCTTGCCGGAGTGAAGCACCGATACCTTTTGGATCTCATTGCACAACCCTTTCATGCAGATGCTTTCCTTCGGATCCCCATGCACAAAGAGATACAGTGTCTTCTCATCTGCCGAGAGCGTGCTGCCATCTCCGTAATATCGGCTCATGACCCCCTCCTTTGTCCCATAGACGGCTTCTTCGTGCGCTCTGATCCAACTGCCCAATCCAAGCAGAATCGCCTCTTGTCTCCCATCGATCGTGCCGTCTTCCTTCGGTCCGATATCGAGCAGCATATTGCCGCCCATCGAGATACAGTCGCAGAACATGCGCACGATCTGATGCAGCGATTTGTAATGCTCATCCGCAGGAACATACCCCCATGAACCGTTGATCGTTGTGCAAAATTCCCACGGCCCCTCTGGACGGGTAATCGGAAGGCCTTGCTCCGGCGTCTTGTAATCCCCATGCCCTTGTAAACGCGAATTAATGATGATTTCCGGCTGGAACGATTTCAAATAATGCTTGAAATGAGGCAAATTCCATTGCTCCGCGCTGCGTTCCCAGTCCCCGTCGAACCACAGCAGGTCTACCTTGCCGTATCCGGTAAGCAGTTCTTCCAGCTGCCGGTTGTTAAACTCGAGAAACTTCTCCCATCTGGATTCATCCTGGATGCCGTCTACGGGGCTGGAGAAGCGATTGGCCGAAGCAGGATCTTCAGGCACGTTCCCGCCTTCATATACACTCGGATAATCCGGGTGGGACCAGTCGATCAGGGAAAAATAAAACCCGAGCCGCAAGCCTTTTTCCGTGATTGCATCCGCATATTGCTTGACGATATCCCGCGCAGCGGGCGTCTTCTTCACAGTGTTCAAATGGCTGTGCTGCGTATCCCACAGAGCCACGCCATCATGGTGCTTCGTCGTCAGCACCGCATATTTGGCGCCCGATTTCTCGATCAAGTCGGCCCATGCATCTGCATCAAACTTGGAAGCGGTGAAACCGTCCAGCTGCTTCATATAATCCTCGTATGACATGCGCCCATTGTAAAACGACCATGACTCCGCCACGCCGTGCACCGCATAAATGCCGTAATGAATGAATATTCCTAATTTCGCATCCTCAAACCATTTCTGCACGACGATCACTGCCCTTCACTTTTGTAAAATTTATATTTGGCTGAATATATAAACCGCAAAAAACATACACACGTTAACGGAGAGGCAGAACCAATCTGGAGAAGCGAAGCGTTCGCCTTAATCAAGAAATAATTGGTGTGCAAACCGTTTCAATATTGCTATCATTTAAGGAGAAATGACCATTTCCCAATGGAAAGGAGTCGCTTTCACTTGAGAATAAACTATTTCAAATCCAGGCTGTTCCTCAAATACATCTGTTCTTACCTGCTCATTCTGCTGATCCCCCTGGTGCTCATGACCATATTCATCTATGAAAATGCCGTGAAGACGCTCCGGACCGAGATCGAAAACTCACGGCTGGCCCAACTCTCACAAACCAAAACGACGATCGATAGCCGCATGAAAGAGCTCAGCGATATTGCTTCCCGGATTTCGTACGACCATCGGCTGTCCCATTATAAGGCGACTCAAACGCTGACCAGCCCGGAAGCGATTCGCGCATTGGATCAATACAAAGCCACCAGCTCCATCATGGATGAAATCTATCTGTACTTCCATAACGGCAAACATATTTACTCCAGCAAAGGACTTACCGACTTCGACGTATTTGCGCGCAATCTTGGCTTCGCTAATTGGGACAAAACGTCCTTGCAGCATGATCTGAATGAAATCAAACATCCGATGGTAAGACCCGCCGATACGGTCAGCATTAAAGAAGGCTTGCAAGATCGCAAACTGGCTTATCTGATCCCGATTACACCCAACAGCTTGAACCCGCATGCAACCGTGATGTACTTCATCAAGGAGTCGGCAATTACCGATTTGATGGATTCCATCCTTGGAAGTTATCAAGGCTTAACCTTTGTACTTGACGGAGAAGGGCAAGTACTTGCGGCCAACCATCAAGGCGATACGCTAAGCGCAGACGCTTCAGAAATGTTGTTGAATCAGATGGTTCCTGGCATACAAGAACGAGCACTGGATGGTAAAGCCTATTCCATTGTCGCCGTACAATCCGAAACCAATGGCTGGACGTACATGACCGTCATGCCCAGCTCCCAATTTTTCAGCAGCGTGCTTAACGTTCGGGATGTCATGCTGATGATCATCGGAGTCGTACTGCTTGTCGGAGCGGTTATCGCATTGGTGCTTGCCAAAATGCAGTATCAGCCCATCTCAGCATTGGTTGAGTTTGTTTCATCCCGCGTTCCGAAGAAGAATGGCGAAGAAACAATCGGTTACGGGAACGAACTGCAGCGAATACACACTGCACTGCAAGATTTCAGTTCCCGGATTGATATGCAGGAACCGTTCGCCCGCAATCAATATTTGTCCACGCTCATCAAATCCGGCAACCCGGAGCTGGTTTCACCTGAAATGACGCAGCTCTTCGATCTGAAACTGAACAAGAAGTATTTATTCGTCATGGTTGTCGGCTGGAACGAATCCAATGCCGATCGGGAGCACCGTCGCCGGATTGCAAGCACACTTGCCCATATCGATATGCCTGATATGTGCGCTACCGGGTATGGCGTTGAACTGCCGCAGCTGGACCGATTCGGCATCATCATGAATTTCGATGCAGTAGCGGGACTAGACGAGACCGTTCAAATGAAGCAAACGATGGAACACGTGAAACGCATGCTCGTTGAATCGCACTCCATTGCACCGATGATTGGCGCCGGAAGCGTTTATCGACAGCTGCATGAGCTGAATCAGTCGTACATCGAGGCCTGCTCCGCCTTTGATCTGCTCGTTCCGGGTGACCGCGGGGCTTCCGCATTGTTCGAAGAAATGTCTAAGGACACAACTCCTTCCTACTGGATCCCGAACCAGACCCATCTGAAACTGGCCCAAAGCTTGAAGCAAGGCAATGTGGAGATCGCGTCACGGACGATACGCTCTTCCATAGAAAACCTGCAATCGTCCATGCAGCCGGCGCTGATTCTGCGTTGCGTCAGCTTTGATTTGTTGAACACGGTGTTGAAGACCGCTTCAGAGCTTGGCGACCATCAACTGATACAACGACTGACTCCCGACATGACGGTCGGCGGTTCGCTAAAGGAGCTGGAATCCATGCTGCTGTCCCTGGCTTCGCAAATTTGTGCCGAAGTGCAGCAAGGGGCTCTGCAAGAAGAGCAATCGTTGATCGATCGGATCGTTGACTATATCGATGCACATTACAGGGAACACAGTTTAAGTCTGGATACCCTTGCTTACGAGTTTGAAATTTCGCCCTCGCACGTCAGCCGTTTCTTCAAAGAAAAGACGGGCATCAATTTCCTGCAATATATTTGGCAAAAGCGGCTGGACATGGTCGTGCATCAGTTGAAAACAACGGATACTCCCATTAAAGACCTCATTCAGGAGGTTGGTTACTTGGATACGCCGAACTTTATCCGCAAATTCAAAAAGGAGACCGGACTTACGCCAGGTCAATATCGCAAGCTCCATCGCGTCACGGCAAGCGATGCGGAGAGCGGATCTGCGAGTTGACGGACAGGAAAGCCAACATGCAGACGGGCTGCACTGTCCGCGAATGTTGGCTTCTTTTTACTTTTTATTGACCGACAGCATTCCAAGTATCGTAAACTTCCTGATAAATTTCCTGGATGCGGTCCCCGCCCATCTTTTTCATCTGGGCTGCATAGCTGTCCCATTCGGACATCGGCACTTCTCCGGTCACAAACTTCGCTTCCATTTGTTTGACATACGTACTCAGGTCCGACAGCAACGCTGAAGCTTCATCCTGCTGTTCGTTGGTCAAATAGGCGTTAGGATATGGCGCTTTGCCGATCGGGATCAGCTTCGCTTCGTTTTCTTTCTTGATCCATTCATCGAATTCCGTGGTCAGGCCATTCGTCAGTTCGGGCGAGTTGTGTCCTGGCGTCAGCATGCCGAAGTTCGGCGTAATCGTGCCTCTGTACTCTTCGCGGTCGCCGCCTCCCGGGACAGGCAGCCATTCTTTTTCATACGTAGCTTTGTTGGTATACTTCCAAAGCGTGCCTTCCGGGCCTTGGTTAAATAGGGTTTGGCCCTCAATCGAATACAAATAGTCGATCCAACGCATCGTCGCTTCCGGATGTTCATTCACGCTGGTAATGGCAAACGTTCCGTTAGCCGAGAGTCCAGGGTGCATGCCGTAAACGGGCGAACCTTCAATCTCGCTGGCTACCGGTGTCATGAGCGGATTTTTCATCGCTTCATTCGGATCGCCGCCCAATGTAAAATAGGAATAATAATCGTTAAAGAGCGCGATTTGATTGTTTTCTCCTTTGGCTTTTTTCTGCTCAGGCGTTTGGGAGAACGTTTCATGATCCAATAACTCTTCCTTCCACAGACGGTTCATGAACTCCAAATAACCTTTGTATCCTTCCTGCATCGGTGTATAAAAAACATTGTCCTGCTTATCGACATATACAACCGGATCATACATTCCCCAGAAGCCTAAAAAGTACATTCGCAGATCATCCAATTTCACGGAAGTGAGCGGAATTTCGTCGGCTTGCCCGTTTCCGTTCGGATCCTCGGTCTTCACTCTTTTCAGAAATGCGTACAGTTCCTCCGTCGTCTGCGGAAGTTCTTTTACACCCAGCGCTTCGAGCATTTTGCCGTTATACCACATCGGACTGCGATACCAGACGGCTGCACTGTCGATGAAGGGGAGCGCATAAATGTGACCTTCGGGTGTGGTGAACGATTTGCGAATGTCCGGATTTTCATCGAAGAGTTTTTTGAGGTTTGGCGCATATCCTCCGTCAATGTACGGTTCAAGCGCAATCAGCGAGCCTTGGGTTCCGTAAGTAACCTGTTCTGCTGGCGTCAGATCCGCACCGTACAGCACGTCGGGCAAATCGCCGCTGGCAAAAACGAGGTTTTTCTTTGTGGCGAAGCTGTCTATGGGCGTGAGTCGGAATTCAAATTTAATGTTCGTCAGCTTCTCGGCTTCCTGAATGACAGGCATGGTGTTCCAATCCGCGACACCCACATCCTGGGACATCATGGTCAATGTAATCGGCTCGTCAACGATCGGAAAACCTTCCTGCTTCACCCCTGTCTCCTCCGGCGTGCCCGGTTCGGCGGTTGACCCGCCGTCGGAAGCATTCCCGCATGCAGCCAGCAAACTGGCAACCAGCATTAAACTGAGCAGAATCGTCGACTTCTTGCGAACTCCTTTCATGACAACAACTCCCTTTCTGGATGATTTATTTGGTATAGATCAGCCTTTAACCGAACCGATCATGACACCCTGGACGAAGTAGCGTTGCAAAAACGGATATACGATAATCACCGGCAGCGTTGACACAATAATAACCGCGTAACGGACGAGCGCTGCTACCTCCGCTTTGTTGTTGAGCGCGGAAGCGGAAGATCCGTCCATCATGCCGGAGCCTTGGGCAGACATTTCCTGAAGAACGAGAATCTGCCTCAGCACGAGCTGCAGCGGGTATTTTGTCGAATCGTTCAAATAAATCATCGCCGAAAAGTAACTGTTCCAGTGTCCGACGCCATAGAAGAGAGCCATCACGGCAATGATCGGCATCGACAAGGGCAGGACGATGCTAAAAAACAGCTTGAAATTGGAACATCCGTCAATCTGGGCGGCTTCTTGAAGCTCGCCGGGGATGGTTCCTTGAAAGAAGGTACGGGTAACGATAATGTTCCATACCGAGGCCGCGGAAGGCAGAATCAATGCCCACATGCTGTCAATCAGCCCCAACCCTTTGATCAACAGATAACTCGGAACAAGCCCGCCGCCAAAAAACATCGTGACCATGAACATGCCCATAAAAAAACCTCGGCCAACGAAATCCTTTCTGCTAAGCGCATAAGCCGCCGGAATGGTGACCATGAGATTCACTGCCGTACCCACGACCGTATATAAAATGGTGTTTGCGTAACCTGACCAGATCCTCTGATCCTGAAGCACTCTCTGGTACCCTTCGAACGTAATGTCCTTGGGAAAGAGCCACATCGCACCGGAAGCGACCTCTTTGGGATTGCTGATCGAAGCACTGATCATGTATGCCAACGGATAAGCGACAAGCAGAAACGCGATGGTGACGAAAATATAATTCAGTGTCAGAAAAATCCGGTCTTGCCTCGTTTCTTTGATGCCTGTTGTCATTCTGCTACCTCCTTTACCACAGACTGTTCTCACTCGTTTTGCGCACGACTTGATTGACCGTAATGAGCAGAATCGCGTTAATGACGGAATTGAACAACCCGACGGCGGTGGAGAAGCTGTATTGTGCATTTTCCAGACCGGAGCGGTAGACGAATGTTGAAATCACATCGGACGACTCCATGTTTAACGGGTTTTGCATTAAGAGAATTTTCTCAAACCCCACGCCCAGCAAACTTCCCATATTTAGAATGAGCAAAATGGTCATCGTTGGCACCAGCACGGGAATGTTGATGTGACGAATGCGCTGCATCCGGTTCGCTCCGTCAATGATCGCCGCTTCATGAAGGCCCGGGTCGACGGCTGACAAGGCGGCAAGATAAATGATCGTGCCCCACCCTGCGCTCTGCCATACGCCAGAGAGAACGTAGACCGTCTTGAACCAGGCCGGGCTTGTCAGAAAAGCAGGTGCATCGATGCCCACCCATTCGAGCAAACGAATAACGATGCCTGTGGACGGCGACAGGAAAGCAATGATCATGCCGACCATCACTACGATGGAGATGAAATGCGGCGCGTAAGTGACCGTTTGCACCCATTTTTTGAAACGTTTGTGTTTCAGTTCATTGAAGGCCAGCGCCAAAATGATCGGGATCGGAAAACCAACCGCCAGCTCATACAAACTGATCGCCAGCGTGTTCCACATCAAGTCCCAAAAATAATACGAATCAAAAAAACGGTTGAAGTGATCGAAACCCGTCCATGCGCTTCCAAAAATACCGCGGGCCGGATTGTAATTTTTGAACGCAATCTGGATGCCGTACATCGGTCCGTAATGGAAAATGAGGAAATACAAAAATGCCGGCGCAATGAACAGATAGAGCTCCCAGTTTTTCCAGACCTTCTTCCATCGTTTCTTGTTGATTTTGGCCCTGTTCAGGACCTCCTGCCGATGGATCGGATTGACTTCCTGCACGCCGGATCGCCTCCTTCTGCTTGGTTTACATGTCAGCTTTGCTTGCGCACCTTCATGTTAACGATAGTGGATCATGCTTTTTTTCGTAAACATGTGATTTTAGCGCATCCCCCACCCTTGATGCATCAACGCTTCCCGTCGTTGCGGCATCATTTTGACCATTGGTGAATGTGTTGTTTTCGCGCAAAAGGAAGCGGTTACAATTTTCCGAAGTGGAAAAATGGCAATTGAAAGAATGCGGAGTTGTTGATCTATATAGGTTGAACCAATGATTTTTACACAGAGACACTACGCGGTCAGAACCATCTTCCGATCGCTGTTATCCCCAGATTTCTTTGATCCCCTTGTTCAAGGGGAAAATCCGGTGATAAGCCTATGCTTCCGAAGCAGCTTTCTTTCAGAAAGCTTTTAGACCGCTTCGCTTCTCCAGATTCTTTCTGCCCTCTTCGTTATCGTGTAAATTTCCGGTTCAATCTATATAGATGGCGATGATTTTACATTGCGCTGATAATAATGAACGTATAGCGACAGGTTATATCACATAAACAAAACATGAATAAGACGTAACAAAGGCCATGTTCCCAATGGAACATGGCCTCAGCACATGAATCGAATGCTTACCCTTGCAGCTTCACAAGGCTGTAATTCTTTTTACCTTTGCGGATAATGATAAACTTGCCGCCGATGGCATGCTCTGCCGAAATGGTGAAGTCGAGCTCGGTTACTTTCTCCCCGTTCATGGAGATGGCACCCTTCGTGATGTCTTCGCGGGCTTGGCGTTTGGATGGCTCCAGGCCAAGATCCACAAGCCAGTCAACGATGTTTTTCGCCTCGCCGTTGGTTTCGAACGTTGGCATTTCCTTAAAGCCTTGCTCGATCTCGTCCGCTGTCAGCGAGCGAATGTCGCCGCTGAACAATGCGGCGGTAATGCGCTTGGCTTGTTCCAGCATTTCTTCGCCATGCACGAAACGGGTCATTTCTTCGGCAAGCGCCTTTTGCGCCTCGCGTTTGTGCGGCTCGGTTTCCACTTTTTCCGCCAACGCTTCGATTTCTTCTTTGGACAAGAACGTAAAGTATTTCAAGTATTTGATGACGTCGCGATCATCGGTATTCGCCCAGAACTGGTAGAATTCGAACGGCGTCGTTTTGTTTGGATCCAGCCAGATCGAGCCCCCGGCCGATTTGCCGAATTTCGTTCCGTCCGCTTTGAGCATCAGCGGGATGGTCAAACCAAACGCTTTGGCATCAGGGCCTTCTTTTTTGCGGATCAGGTCAAGACCGCTTGTAATGTTGCCCCATTGGTCGGAACCGCCGATTTGCAGCTGCACGTCTTCGTTTTGGAACAAATGCAGGTAATCGAGCGATTGCAGGATCTGGTACGAGAATTCCGTGAAGGAGATGCCGCCTTCCAGTCTGCTCGCCACGACATCCTTCGCAAGCATCGTGTTCAGGTTGAAGTTTTTGCCGTAGTCGCGCAAAAATTCGATCACATTGATTTTGTGCGTCCAGTCGTAGTTGTTCACCAGGCGTACCTGATTGTCGCCTTCCGTAATGAACAATTTTTTCATCTGTGCCGTCAAGGCGTTTACGTTCTCCTGCACCTGTTCCAGCGTTTGCAAGGAACGTTCGGACTGGCGCCCGCTCGGGTCGCCGATCGTGCCGGTTGCGCCGCCGATCAGAATGACTGGACGATGCCCTGCTAATTGGAAACGCTTGAGCATCATGAACGGAATAAGATGTCCGATATGCATGCTGTCGCCGGTAGGGTCAACGCCGCAGTACAGCGAAATGGATTTCGATTCGACCAGCTCGCGCAGGCCCTCCGCATCCGTTTGCTGGTTAATGGCATCGCGCCATTGCAGTTCGTCCAAAATATTCAACACAAACAACCCCTTTTCTAAAGTTAAAGAAATCATGAATACGCGTGATGAAGACACACTGCGCAGAACTTTGCCACGGCAAGCTTACCTGTCCATGGCCGAAAAACAAAAAAATCGCCACCCGGTCTGCACGCAGACACAGGGACGATTGAATAACCGTGGTACCACCCAGTTTGCATGAACAGCCTGACGTTGCACGCTGCCCATACCACTTATGACGAAATAACGTTCGCCAAACCCGCTTGGCATTACCCAAGATACTCCAGAGTGTACTTCGCAGTCCTTGTATGTGTCAGGTTCCATCAACCCCTGACTTTCTGGAAACAGGGACAAAGCTGCTACTGCGCTCCTTCAACGTAATTCATGTTTCAGATTATAGACAGTATATCCGAACGTTTGAACGTTTGCAAGCCGTTTTCCTCAATGGAATGTTGCCATACCAAGTATTATGGAACGGCGATTTTCAACGTTCTGGCGTAATGTTCATACGCCTTGGGGGCAATTTGGCTTTCTCCGTTCCAGAACTCTTGATCCAGCGTATCCAACTGCTGCTCCTCCTGGTCTGTCAGAAACCGGGGGATATCCCACAGTTCCGTCAGGCGTTCATCGTTCTCCAGATGTCGGATGCAATCGAAACAAGCGTTCACGTAGGTTAGCTCGTCTGCGGCTCCGATCGTTTGCAGCGCACGAACCGCATGGACCAGCGCTTCCTCCCCCCAATTGCAAAAAAACTGCACAAAACCGCCGTTGAACACATCCGCCTCCAGCAGCCACAATGCGGCGATTTCCTGTTGTTCTGGCGTGAGGTCGCTCCATCCCCGTGCGGAGTTGTTTTTCAAGCTTACGAAAGCGATGGCATAGTCGTACCACAAATCATGTATGTCGTTATTGTCCAACAGAATGATCCCTCCCCAATAGAGAACCACATCTTTATCGTCCAGTTGTCGTTCGTACACCTCGCTGCCCCGTTCATGGATGCGAACGACAAATCCCTGATCGGATACCTTCACACAAGGGGCGCCATCTTCCCGAAATGTCGAAAATCTGCGATTGACATAACCCTCCATCTGTTCACTAGGAAAGTCCGTGAAATCCGAATAACGCTAATACCTCCTCCCGCAACCGGGACAAGCTTCGCAGCTCTGACAAACGGCTTCCTCCCTCCAAGCTATCCGCCTCGTTCGTTAGGTACCGCAGAACGTGCGATAGTTCGGGTCGCAAGCCATGGGTGCAGCGGCGTACTCCGCCTGTTCGGAACTATGGGCATAGGGATTCTTCAACACGGCAAGCAGCTTGTTCATCACGCTGTAATCGCCATGCTGCTCTGCGCGCTCCAACGCTTCCTCCACCCGATGATTGCGCGGAATGACCGCAGGATTGGTCTTGCTCATCTGTTCGCGCACGGCCTCCGGGCCCTGTTCCTGTCTCGCAAGTCTGGCTTGCCAGCGTGCATGCCAATTCGCAAATTCCGCATCGTCGCTCAGCCCATGACCGACCGCCTGCCCAAAGGTTAGTGCCACGAACGTGTTCGTGTAATCAGCCTGGTGTTTCTCCATGAGGTCCAGCAAGTCTTTGACCAGTTCTTCGTCCGCCGCTTCTGCGTTAAACAGCCCCAACTTGGTACGCATACCCGCCAACCAATGATGATGATACAATTCGGAAAAGGAAGAGATGGCATCCTGTGCCATTTGCACGGCCTGTTCTTCGTCAGTATGCAGCAATGGCAGCAGCGATTCCGCAAAGCGCGCCAAATTCCAGCCTCCGATATAAGGCTGATTGCCGTAAGCATAACGTCCCTGGGTATCAATCGAACTGAACACCGTCGCCGGATTATAGTTATCCATAAAAGCACAAGGGCCATAGTCGATCGTCTCGCCGCTGATCGTCATGTTGTCCGTATTCATCACGCCGTGGATAAAACCGATTTGCTGCCATTTCGCAATTAAGGCAGCTTGACGCCGTATAACGTTTTCGAGCAAACGCAAATACCTGTCATCGTCTGCTGCCAGTTCGGCATAATGCCGCTGAATGGCATAATCGGCCAATGCTCTAAGGTCATCCACATTGCCCAGAGCGGCTGCATATTGGAACGTCCCAACGCGCAAGTGGCTTGCCGCCACTCTCGTCAGAACGGCACCCGGCCGCTCCGTCTCGCGATAGATCGTTTCGCCCGTGGATACCACGGCCAAAATACGGGTTGTCGGAACGCCCAGCGCTTGCATCGCTTCGCTAATGATATATTCGCGCAGCATCGGCCCGATCGCGGCTCTTCCGTCCCCCGCGCGGGAATACGGCGTAACGCCGGACCCTTTTAACTGAATGTCCATTCGTTCGCCGGCCGGCGTCAGCTGTTCACCGATGAGCAGCGCACGTCCATCGCCCAACCTGTTGAAATGGCCGAATTGATGCCCTGCATAAGCCTGCGCCAACGGCTCCGATCCGACCGGATTTCGGTTGCCCGCAAAGATTTCGACGTTTTCCTCCTGTTTCAGCAGGTCTGCATTCAACCCGAGCGATGCCGCTAACGCGTCATTCAACACCAATAATTTGGGGCGAGCAACGGGCTGGGCGGATTGCTTCGTATAAAAAACGGATGGCAGCTTGGCATAGCTATTGTCCAGATTCCATCCGGCATCCATCAGTTGCTTCTGCATCATGATCACCTCTCCTTTGTTATATTGTTCGATATGGTTCCTCATAACATTCATCGTTTACGGCGGTCATGAAAAAACTGTAGCATATTTGCCTTATTTTTGCATGGTTCGGCTTATTGAACTTTTCAATATGACCTTTCAAAAAGCAAAAAGTCCATGCGCGCTCTGAAGAACGCGATGAACTTTTAGCAAGCCGACTGAATGGAAAACGATGCTTTATGTGCGCTTAATTCAACGTCAAGAATGTGCTTCGTTCGCCTGCGAAGGGGACGACTGAAGCGGAATGCTTTCTTTTTTGATGCCGGGATTGAAAAATACGTTGAGCAGAATGGCAGACAAACTGCCTGTAATGATGCCATCGCTGACGATGATGCGGATCGCTTGCGGCAGCTGGGCAAACAAGTCGGGAACTGCCGTCACCCCGAGGCCAAGCGACACCGAGCACGCGACGATCAGCAAGTTCGACTGTTTGCTGAAGTCAACGGATTGCAGCATTTTAACGCCGGACGACACCACCATGCCAAACAGCACAACCGTTGCCCCGCCAAGCACGGCACTCGGGATAATGGTTGCGAAAGCGGCGATTTTCGGGATCAAACCGAGGAAAACAAGGATGCCCCCTGCCGCCACGACGACATTGGTCGTCTTCACTCGGGAGAGTTGAACGAGACCCACGTTCTGAGCAAACGTATTGTACGGAAAAGCATTGAAGATGCCCCCTAGCACAAAAGCCAGACCTTCCGCACGATATCCGCGGGCAAGATCTTCATCGGTGACGGGTTGGTCGCAAATTTTGCCGAGCGCCATGAACACACCCGTCGATTCGATGATAACCACCGTGCCCACGATGATCATCGTCAGGATCGGACCGAATTCAAAGGTCGGCCATCCGAAATAGAACGGCTGCGGCATGCGAAACCAGGAAGCTTCGAGCACGGGAGCAACATTGACTTTGCCCATCAGGACAGCGACCAGGGTTCCCGCAATGATGCCGAGCAGAACAGCCAACGATTTGACAAATCCGCGTGCATAACGGTGGAGGATCAGGATGAAAATCAATACCCCGAAGGAAAGCGCGAGGTGGCCGAGACCGCCGAAATCCTCGCTTCCGCTGCCGCCCGCCATATTGCGGATGCCGGTAGGAATAAGCGCAAGGCCGATAATGGTCACTACCGTACCGATCACGACCGGCGGAAACAGTTTCACGATTTTGCTGAAGAAGGTCGCACAGATCATAATGAAGAGGCCTGCCGCGATAATGGAGCCGTAGATGGCCGGAATCCCGTACTGATTGCCGATTGCGATCATCGGTGTAACCGCCACGAAGGAACTTCCAAGCACTGCCGGCAAACCTATGCCCAGAACCTTGCCTTTCCGCGCTTGCAGCCATGTCGCGATTCCGCAGGTCAGCAGATCGATGGAGACCAGGTAAGCGAGTTGTTCTGCCGTCAGGTTCAACGCCCGGCCGACCAGCAGCGGAACCAGAATCGCCCCGGCATACATGGCCAGGACATGCTGGATTCCCAATGAAAAAATGTTCATTTTTTTCGTTTCGTTCATGAAAGCTCTCCCCCCGAATGATCATTATCCGTGAACCTCTTTGAAGAAACGCCGTTATGTTAGTTCACATTATATAAACAATTCGGAAGATTTCGAGCAGGTGGCATGGAGAATTGTTGGAGGAGATAAAGAAAGACACACCACTTAGGCGTTCTTAACAATAAATCCCGAAATCAAAGTTAGATTATCTGACATCGATTCCTATGTATATTGAACGAACCATTAATCCTTTGGCTCTAACTGATTTGCAACATAGGTCCAACCTTCCTCGATGCTGCGAAATACCCAACCGATATCCTCGATGGTTTCCTTAGCGCCGATACCCAAAATAAGCGTGCGCACCGCCTCCTCTGAAGCCGGTCCAACGGTCAAAGCCACCGGGAACGGTTTGATTCTCGCCAGCTCGCTCCCGATGTCGAACACGCGATCCAGTTCGTCTCCCCATTCGTACTTGAGCTCGCTCAAATCGATGACCAATCCCCAGGGAGCCCAGGCGTCCAAAACGGCCTTGCCGATGGCGCTCATGTATCTGGCATCGCTATTGCCTCTGCTGCCGAAACCGTACTCGCCTTTGAAGGACAAAATCATGATGGATCGGTAACTTTCTGCGGATACTTTGCCAATGCGTACGCTGTATTCGAGCTTGCTCAGATCCTCCAGTCGCACGGAGCGGGTGTTCATCATCATTCAACAGCACTTCCCTTCTCTTGTTCAGCAATCGGGTAATCGGATACGATGACGCTGCTGATATATCCATCCAGTACGGATACGAAGGCCTGATAAGCCGGATGGGGGCAATAAGCGCGCAGCGCGTTTTGATTTTCAAATATCACCCTCAAGCCAATGGTATATCGGGATGTTTTCCGTTTCTTCCGTGACGTTAATGCCTGCACTCAATTCCACTATGCCGGGAATCTTCATTAATATTCATTATAAATAGCGTATGCTCAGGCAGGCAACACACATCTAACATGAAGCAATATCATCCAAGAACACGGGAGAGGATTTCGTTTATAATAGCAGAAACATCATTTGAAAGAAGGTGCAGCATGTGACTCGCGAAGTGCGAACCGTCGTATACGATCCCGATCTGCAGTTGGAAGCTTACCGCTTCGAGGGCATCATGCAGAAATTTCCGAACCATTTTCACGATTATTACGTGATCGGTTTCATCGAAGACGGCAAACGCCATCTGGTGTGCAACCAGGAAGAATATGTGTTAAACAGCGGCGACATCATTATTTTTAATCCCGGTGATCCGCATGCTTGCGAGCAGGTGGACGGGCGGACGCTCGACTATCGCTGCTTGAACATCGAACCTGAGGTGATGCGGCGATACGCTGCGGAAATGACCGGGCATGACGCCATGCCCCGATTCACCACGCATGTCCTTTTCCAGAACGAGCTGGTAGAAACGCTGCAGGAGCTGCATGACCTGATCCTTGCGGAGCGGCAGGACTTTTGCAAAGAGGAACTGCTGCTCGTCCTTCTGGAACAATTGATCAGCGAACATTCGGACACCGAACGGACAAACGCCGAACAGGAGCAAACCGCCGAAATTACGCGCGTGTGCGCTTATATCGAATCGCATTACATGGACAGCATCGCATTAAACGAGTTGTCCGATCTGGCAAGCCTGAGCAAATATCATTTGCTGCGGCTGTTTACGCGCCAGAAAGGCATCTCCCCTTACCGATACCTGGAGACCATTCGCATCAATCACGCAAAGCGGCTGCTCGAACAGGGATTGTTCCCGATGGAAGTAGCTGCCAGGACAGGTTTTAGCGATCAAAGCCATTTTACGAATTTTTTCAAAAAACTGATCGGGCTGACGCCGCGACAATACCGGCGCATTTTCAATCACGAACAACTAGCGGTACCGCATGCAGAAAAGGCGGGCAATCCGACATGACGAAAACAACCAAAGCTTCAACCGGCCATTTGCTGGCCTTGTTTACGATGCTGGTCTGGGGCACAACGTTTATTTCCACCAAATGGCTGCTCGTGGACTTCACCCCGGTGGAGATTCTGGTGTTCCGGTTTGTGCTGGGGTACGCTGCATTGCTGTTGATCTATCCACGCTTCCAGCGAATCGCTTCCTTCCGGGAGGAATGCTTGTTCATGGCAGCCGGGCTGTGCGGGGTTACGTTATATTTCCTGATTGAAAATGTGGCTCTGGAATATACGCTCGCCTCCAATGTAGGCGTCATCGTATCCATCGCTCCATTCTTCACCGCGGTGATCGCACATTTCGCGCTGGACGGGGAACGATTGAACCGCAACTTTATGCTTGGATTCGGCATCGCGCTTATGGGTATTATACTCATTTCGTTTCATGGACAAACCGTGCTGCAAATCAATCCGCTCGGTGACCTGCTTGCCTTCATTGCACCTGCGGTGTGGGCCTTCTATTCGGTCCTCATGCGAAAGATCGGCCAGCTTGGTTACCATGCCATCGGCGCAACGCGCAAAGTATTTGGCTATGGGCTGCTGTTCATGATCCCGGCGGTATGGCTGAAAGGCGTTCATCCTGATCCGGCCCGGCTGCTCGTGCCCGCTAACGCGGCCAACCTGCTATTTCTCGGTTTGGGCGCTTCCGCCCTGTGCTTTGTCACTTGGAATCGGGCGGTTCATTTGCTCGGTGCGGTGAAAACAAGCGTGTACATCTATCTCGTGCCGGTAATCACCGTGATCGCGTCCACCCTGCTGCTCCGCGAACCGTTGACCTGGGGCACCGTTCTCGGCGCACTGTTGACGCTGGTTGGATCGTATCTCTCCGAACGTCCCGCCCGTGCTGGCCGAGCATCCAGGCTGAGAGCCATAAAATGAAAGAACGAGGATACCCTTTGAGCGCAGCGCGTAAAAAGGAACCAAAAGAATGGCCCGACGAAGACCGAATGGGTCGGGTTGTTTCTTGGCACACGCCTCGTCAAAGAGCAAAATAGGCTAACCAGTATCCTGGCTAGCCTATTCATGCCTTTGCCGCAGTAACGACGCTTCGTACTTTTCATTTTCCGGTTAAACCTATGATCGTTTCGAACGGTCGCAGCTGCATTGGCAGCCTGCAGTCGTCGTAGTTGGTAAGCCAGATCTCCGAAAAGTCGGGATACTTCTCTTCTCCACCGAGCTCCACGATTTGTCCCGTAAGATTAATGAGTACCAGCACTTGTTGGTCTGCCAATGTACGGGTATACGCAAATACGCTTGGATGATCCGGCATAAGAAGCTCATAGGTGCCGTATATGAGCGCGTCATGTCCTTTTCGCAGCTGAATCATTTGTTTATAAAAGTGAAGGATCGACCGTCGTTCCTGAAGCTGTTTCTCTACATTAATATCAACGTAATTGTCGTTCACCTTTAGCCACGGGATGCCCGTGGTGAACCCGGCTTGTTTGTCCGAAGACCACTGCATCGGCGTTCTGGAGTTGTCGCGGCTCGATGCCCAGATGATGTTCATGATTTCCTCATGGGACATGCCCTCTTCGCGTTTGATCTGATATAAATTCCGATCGGCTACGTCGTTATAATCATCGATGGAAGGGTAAGCCACATTCGTCATTCCAATCTCTTGGCCTTGATAAATGAAGGGCGTGCCCTGCATGAAAAAGTACATGGCTCCTAGCGCAGTGGCGCTCTCATACCAATACTCCGCATCATTCCCCCAAGACGAAACTTTGCGAGGCTGATCGTGATTTTCAATAAACAAAGCATTCCAGCCGATGCCTTCAAGCGACTTTTGCCACTTGGTCATGACGTGTTTCAATTTGGGAATGTCAAGCTGCCTGTCCGTGCTGTTGTTCCAAAGGTCCAGGTGTTCAAATTGGAAGACCATATTGAATTTGCCTCTGACTTCACAAATCCAATCCAGCAGATCTTCCTGGTCCTCTACTTTTACTCCATTCGCTTCCCCAACGGTCACCACATCATACTTGGATAACGTTTCCTCTTTCATTTCTTGCAGATAACGCTGGATTCCTTTGACGTTCATATGTTTTTCAAAAGAAGAGACGTATTTGACGCCCTCGATGTTTGGCATGTCCGGCAGGCCCTCTTCTTTATGAATATGGCTGATTGCATCGACGCGGAACCCGTCAATCCCCTTATCAAGCCACCAATTCATCATTTCATAAATGGATTTCCGAACTTCTTCATTTCCCCAGTTCAAGTCCGGCTGCTTTTTGGAGAACAGATGAAGATAGTACTGTCCCGACACCTCGTCATATTCCCATGCAGATCCGCCGAAAATGCTCTCCCAGTTGTTCGGTTCTTCCCCGTTTTTCCCGTCTCTCCAGATGTACCAGTCCCGTTTGGGGTTATCCTGCGAAGCTCTCGATTCCATAAACCACGGGTGTTCGTCGCTGGTATGATTGATCACCAGATCCATGATGAGTTTCATGCCGCGGCGGTGAACTTCGTTCAGTAATTGATCAAAGTCTTCCATCGTGCCGAATTCACCCATAATGGAACAGTAATCGCTAATGTCGTAACCATTATCGTCGTTGGGCGACTGATACATGGGACAGATCCATATCAGATCAATGCCGAGATCCTGGATATAATCCAGTTTTGAAATGATGCCCTTGATGTCGCCGATCCCATCCCCACTCGAGTCCATAAAGCTTCTTGGATAGATTTGATAAGCTACGGCTTCTTTCCACCATACTTTTTTCATTTGATGCAATCCTTCTTTCTCAACCACTAAACTTTATTTATAGTATTATGTTTCAAGCCTGGATAAGGTACATTCTCGCTTCATATGGACGCAGTTCACTCTCCGACATTTGGCCTGAATAATTGGATATTAACAGCTGATTTGTCTCTGCCAATTGTTCCTGGAGCGGGAGTTCGGCCTGTTGTCCTTGGAAGTTGCATACCACCAGGATTTTGGTTCCATTGAGCGTCCGGGTGTAAGCAAATACATCTGGATGATCCGGGAATATCAGCTCATAATCCCCATATACGATCACGTCATGATCTTTTCTTAATTGAATTAGTTTCCGGTAGTAATGGAATATGGATTCAGGGTTATTCAAATTTTCCTCAGCGTGAATGTGCTTGTAATTCGGGTTCACTTTAATCCAAGGTTTTCCTTGCGTAAAACCCGCGTTATCGGAAGCACCCCATTGCATCGGTGTTCGCGCGTTATCACGGCCCTTGGTATAGATCGACTCCATAACGTCGCGTTCAGAATATCCTTTTTCCATTCTTTCCTTATAAAAATTCAGCAATTCAATATCCCGATAATCTTCCATCGCATACTGCACATTCGTCATGCCTAATTCTTCACCCTGGTAAATGTAAGGCGTCCCTTGCATGCCATGAAGAAGCGTGGCCAACATTTTAGCCGATTCGATCCGGAATGGTCCGTCATTTCCCCAACGGGAAACGATTCGAGGCAAGTCGTGATTGTTCCAGAACAAACTGTTCCAGCCTACCCCCTTGAGCTCTGTCTGCCACTTGGACAGCACTTTTTTTAATTCCATCACATCCAAAGGTTTAAGATCCCACTTTCCTTTCCCTTCTTGTTCATCCAGGCTGATGTGTTCGAATTGAAATACCATGGAAAACTCGCTGCCGTCCGGGTTGCTGTACCATTTTGCGATGTCCGGGGTGGCGCCCCATGTTTCTCCAACGGTGAGCAGGTCTCCCGCTTTTTGAAACGTTTCCTTACTCAGCTCCCTGATGTATTTATGCAAATGAGGTCCGTTCCCCGTAATCTTCAAATCCGGCTCTTTGCCGATGAGATCAATGACGTCAAGTCGAAAACCGCCAACGCCCTTATCGATCCACCAATTGATCATATCGTAAATTTCCTGCCGGACTTTGGGGTTTTCCCAGTTGAGATCCGGCTGTTTGACCGAAAACAGATGCAAATAATATTGCCCGATCTCAGGCACCCATTGCCAAGCTGAACCACCGAATGTGGAGCCCAAGTCGTTTGGGGGCGTTCCTTCTACGCCATCTCTCCAGACATAATAGTCATGGTACGGATTGTCTTTGCTTTTTTTGGCTTCCTGGAACCAGGGATGTTCATCCGAAGTATGGTTCAACACCAAATCCATAATGATCCGGATGTTGCGTTCCCCGGCTTCATGAATTAACGTTTCCATATCTTCCAAAGACCCGAACATCGGATCGATATCCTGATAATCGGAAATATCATACCCAAAATCGTCTTGCGGAGATTTGCAAACCGGCGATAGCCAGATGGCACCGATTCCGAGTTCTTGCAAATAATCCAGCCGGGACACAATGCCCTTCAGGTCGCCGATTCCATCCCCGTTGCTATCCTGAAAGCTCCGTGGATAAATTTGATACACGACAGTCTCTTTCCACCATTTTTTATGTTCCATCGTTCATACAACCTTTCTAACACATGTATATAGAAACCGCACTATTCAATTACACTAGGCCACTACGAGTGCAGCATCATCTTCCGATCGCTGTTATCCCCAGATTTTTTCGATTTCCTTTTTCAAAGGGGAAAATCCGGTGATAAGCCTATGCTTCCGATGCAACTTTCTTTCAGAAAGCTTTTAGGCGACCGCTTCGCTTCTCCAGATTGGTCCTGCCTCTCCGTTACCATGTGTATTCATTTCACAGCATCTTATTATTCTTTGACCGATCCGACGACAATGCCGGTGACAAAGTATTTTTGCAGCAAGGGATAAATCAGCAGCAGCGGGATGACGGCGACTACGATTTTGGCCGCATTCAGGTTTTTGTTCGAAATTTCGGTCAGACTGCTGAGCTCGGAAGAATTGGTCCCGGCTTGCAGCAGTTCCGCAATATTCACATTAAGGGATTGAATATAGGTCATTAGTGGATAATTGCTGACTTTGGTCATGTAGATCAAACCGCTGAAGAAGTCATTCCACGTACCGACGATACTGAATAACGCAACCGTCGCCAGCGCCGGGATGGATACGGGAACATACACTTTGAACAAGACCTGGAGCGGGTTCGCCCCATCGATGAATGCGGCTTCTTCCAGCGCTTTAGGCACGGCAGAGAAGAAATTCATCACGAGAATAACACTGAAAATAGGAACAGCCCCCGGCAGAACAAGCGACCAGATCGTATTCAGCATATCCAGGTTTTTGATCAACAGGTAGCTGGGAATCATGCCCCCGCTGAACAGCATGGCAAAAATCATAATATTCATATAAATGTTTCTGCCCTTGAATTCCCTTTTCGACTTGGATAGCGGGTATGCCATCAATATGATAAGAATCATGTTAAGGATCAGTGTAAGCACGACGCGCAGCACGGATATGCCGAAAGAACGCCAGAACTGGGCATCGTCGATAATTTTCGTATAGGCTGCTGTTGTAAAATTGACCGGAATGAGGCCTACCGCATTCGCGGATACGGCCTCGCTGCTGCTGAATGAAATCGCAACGATGTTCCATAACGGAAGAAGGCAGATCAATGCCAGGAAGATGACGATGGCATAGATGACAAACCGGCCAATTCGGTCTTTTACATTTGCGGAATAGGGCACGGACGTTGCCTCCTTAAAATATTTTTCGGTCGGTATATTTTTTGGCCAATTGATTGGCGGACAAAAGCAAAACGATTCCGATCACGGATTTGAACAAGCCGACAGCCGTACCGAAGCTATACTGACGCCCGACAAGTCCGATCCGATAAACATAGGTATCCAGAATATCTCCCGACTCATAGACGACCGGGTTATACAGATTATAGATTTGATCGAAGCCGGCACTCAAAATATTGGTCAGGCTCATTACACCCATGAGGAGAATAATAGGCAGCATGCCCGGCAGGGTAATATGCCATACTTTTCTCCACCAGCTGGCCCCATCCATTCCTGCCGCTTCATACAAACCGGGATCGATCGAAGTGATGGCAGCCAAATAGACGATGGAACTGTAACCGAACTCCTTCCACACGTCCGTTCCAATAATCAGTGGCTGGAACCAGGTGTTGCTGCCAAGGAAATTAATATTTTGCAGGCCAAAGAACGCCAACATTTGATTCACGATTCCGTCCAGACTGAACATGTTGACAACGACGGACGCCAGAACGACCCAGGATAAAAAGTGCGGCAGATAAACGATCGTCTGCACGGATTTTTTGACGAATTTCAGGCGGATCTCATTTAACAAAATGGAAAAAATGATCGCCATCATCGTTCCGAGCACAATTTTGGCAATGGCAATCACCAGCGTATTGCTGATGACCTGCGCGATATCCGGCAGCTTGAACATATAAATAAAATGCTTCAACCCGACAAACTCGGAGCCGAACATGCCCTTGGCCGGTATGTAGTCCTGAAAAGCCGTAATGACGCCGACCATCGGAACATAGCTGAATACCAGCAAAAACAAAATGCCCGGCAGCATCATCATATGGTACATGGCACCCGTGCCTAACCGGCCTCTTGCTTTCAAATTCCCCTGCTTCATGGATGAACCCCTTTCGTGAAGAAAGGCTGCAATCGCAGCCCTGCCATTGTTCATGGATGTTTATTTTTTCGATGCGACCTCGGCTTGTATTTCCTGAATGACTTGGTCGCCGCCTTGTTTCTTCCAATTGCTGACGAAGGTATCGAAGTAGTCCAGAGGCTCTGAACCTGTCACGATTTTGATGAACGATTCCTGCTCCAGCTTCGTCAGATTCGCCCACGTCTGTTTCATGCTTGGCGTCGTTCCGGAGAATGCAGGTGTCATCCATACGAATTTATTTTCCTCTGTCAGTTTGTCGATCAGCCCGACTCCGTTGATCCGCGAGTGATATTTCGACCAGGCCGTAACGTTATCCGTATCCATATCGCTCAAATAGGTTTTGATGCTTCCGATATTGTTTTTCGATTCGGTTGTACGAACTTGATCCAGACCGATCTCTCCTTTAATCCCGCGAACGACATCGGAATAATCATCCAGCAGCGACGTAGCGGAGTTGACTTCGATATTAAACGGTCGGGTCGAACCGTCTACCCCGGTTTCCTGATACTTGGCGGCTTCCGGCATCGTTGTTGCGACATCTTTATCATTGGCCAGTTTGTCGTAGAACAGATTTACAATTTTGACGGCCAGTTCAGGGTGCTCATATCCTTTTCTTACCACGATGAACTGATTGGATGGATTGGCATGCGCCACGTTCACTTTACCGTTTGCATCCTCCAACGTATATGCCGTGAATTTTGCATCTTTATCCATCTGTTTCACGCTGATCAGTCCCCAGTCGGGAATATGCCATGGTCCAAAAGCGATCCCGCTTTGGCCGTTGGTGTAGAGTGCGGTAATATCATCAAACGTGCGTGTCCCGAATTGCGGGTCGATGATCCCTTTCTTGAACCAATCCGCCATGATGCCCAGCATCCGCTTCGTTTCTTCTGTTGTGGAGCCATAAACGATGTTGCCGTCTTCGCCATTCATCCAATATTGCGGGAATGCGCCCTCTGTTGAGGCAACTCCCAGCATGGTATAGGCAGAAGCATTATAATCTGTTGTGTTCAGCGTATTCACAAATGGAATGCCGACCGGGTTTCCGGATTGACCAGGATCTCTTTTCAGAAATTCCAGCGCCGTTTTCTCCACTTCATCGAGCGTGAGGGCTCCGTCTCCATCGGCATCTAGTTGAATGCCCAGCAGATCCAGCCAATCTTGACGGACCCAAACCATCGCTGGTGCGGAATCCAAAGCAGTTGCCGGAAGGGCCATCAAACGTCCATCGATCGTTGCATTGTCCAAAGCGCGTCCATCATAGGAATCATAAATCTGCTTGATGTTATCCGTGGCATATTGATCGTAAACGGCCGTCAGATCCTCAATCAGATCATTATCCACCAGTTCCTTCAGCTCATCCTTGGAATCGACGCGCATCATGTCAGGCAGTTCCCCGGATGCGATGGCCAGCGAAACTTGACGGCTGTAATCTTCGCCATTAGCTTCAAATTGATCTTTAATCTGAGCGTTAAACGTGTCTTTGACCAGTCGGGTATATGCGTTATTCTCATAGGTGTCTCCGGCCGGCAGTTTCGGGTTGGCCGTAGTTACGCGACCCATGGTGACGGTAATTTCATCTTTATAAGCGCTGAACGGATCTCCCGGCGTTACCTCATATTTGCCTGCTTCCTCCGCCGTAGGAGCATCGGAGGCGCCCCCACATGCCGCAAGGGTTGTAACCATCAGCGCAGACATCGACAGCACGGCCAGGCGTTTCGTCAACCGCTCGCTTTTCATGGACCATTTTGTTCTCATCGCATTCGATTCCCCTTCGTTCTGATTGTTTATTGTTGTTTGCGCTTTCATTATAAAATAAAGAGAAGACTCATCGAGATAGGGATTGAACGTCTGTTTGGATAGAAGAATGGTTACAGTTTCAACCGGAATCCCTGAAACAGCGGTTCACTTGTGAACATTTATCCTACCTACTGACATACAATCGTCTATCCATGCGATTCGTCGGTCAAAAAACAAAAACCGGCAGCTCCTGAAACAGGAATCTGACGGCGTTCAACGATCATCGTGGGATTTGGTCACCCAGCCCGCTTCCTTGACCTTTATATTCGTTTTTTTCGTCTAGATCGTCGGTCATCTGGAAGAGGTTTGCTGTTTATCCCCTCTCCCGGCCTGCCGATATTCGCTTGGCAGCATGCCTGTCAGTTCGCGAAACATGCGGCTGAAATATTTTTCATCCGTATAGCCTACCCGCTCTGCAATCCAAAAAATCGTATTATTCGTATTCAGTAAATACTCTTTGGACTTCTCTATTCGTATGAATCGGGAGTACTCATTAAAGGTTTTCCCCATCAGATCCTTGAAACATTGGCTGAAGTAGCTTCGGCTGATATTGAGCTGTTGGGAGAGGCCGGAAGCTGTATACGCCTGGTCCAAATTATGCTGCACGATCATCACCGCTTTTTTCACGGCATCGATGATCTCCTGTGAATACGAAGTCTGTTCATCGGCCTTTCGAATGCCTGAAGCGGTCTGTTTGATCCAAGCCTCTACCTCGTGCCAGGACTGGAAAGAATGGATCATGGAGATTCTTCCAAGCGTCGTTTGGGCAAAAAGGCGGTTCCACTCCATAACGATCGAGTACAGCAATCCCATCAGCTGGCCTCGATGCAATCGCAATGATTTGAACTGTTCAATCAGTTGGTTATAGTAACCGTCATGGTGGGTCCATGGGGTTTGGAACCAACTTTGCTTAATTCGATCGATGTCCTCATCCCTCGGTTCTTCAGGAAAGGTGTCTTCCTCATTCATTGAAACGGCAATGACCGGGTCATCCGGATTGTAGGCATAGAATAAAGACGTCTCTGTATAATTCATAATCCAGTTCTGGATTTGCGACCACGTTCGTTCCTGGATATCGGATATAACCAGCAGCGTACCTTGAGGAGCTTGATTGAGGGATTGCTGCAATTGTTGAAACAGTTGATCCTCTCTGTGTTCAGGTGCCGCCCACATCCAGCTATTCCGCTCAACCTCCCACCTGATCTCATCTCCATGGGCAGTCAGTTCCAACGGCCACCGCTGCTCGGATTTGCGATCCAGCGAAACCAGTGCGTATACCTTCCGGTAATGAACGTTGAGTTCATGCAGCGGAGGCAGCTTTCGATTTGTTTTGGCCAGCTCGTCCATTCGGGAACGGATGCGGTGCAAAACATGTTCGAACTGCTCTTTCTCAAGCTGAACCTTGGCTATATAGTCGATGGCTCCCAGCCTGAGCGCTTCCTGGATATAATCAAAATCCTGATGCAGCGTCAACACGACGATATGCAGCTCCGGATAAAGCTGCCTTGCAGCTCGCATCAGTTCAATTCCCGACATCACCGGCATCGCCAGATCCGTCAGCATCAGGTCGACCGGCTGGGATTTCAGGAAATCCAGCGCCTTCGACCCGTTGCTGGCTTCTCCGACAACCTCCATGTTGAACTCGCTCCACGGCATCGCAGAGCTTATGCCTTTGCGTACCAGCTTATCGTCATCCACAATCAATACCTTAATCATGCCGAGATCTCTTCTCCTTTAATAGGCAGTATGAGCAATATGCTTGTCCCTGTTCCCAATTCACTCTCAATCACCAGTCGTGCCTGATCCCCGTACTGTGCCTGCAGCATGCGGTGGACATAGTTGAGTCCGATGCCCATTCCTACTTTTTGTTGTTCAGCCACACGATTGTTCAGCAGTTTATGAATGGCCTCCTCCGTCATGCCTGCTCCGTTGTCTTGGATCATAATGTTCAACGTTGCCGTACGCGTAACTTCAATTTGAATAAAACCTTCGTCGCTCAATCCATGATAAAGCGAATTTTCAACCAGCGGTTGCAAAATAAAACGGGGTACAGGGATTTGAAGGACTTGTTCATCCGCGGTAATGCGGACGTCGAATTCAAAGTCATACCGAATCTGCTGCAAAATCAGATACTGTCTTAGCGCATCGATCTCCTCTTCCATCGTGGACACTTGCCCTAATTTGCCCAAATTGTAATAGAGCAGCTTGTTCAAAGACTGCACCAGCTTGTCGATTTCCCCTTGTCCGTTCATGACGGCCAGCCAGTGCACCGTATCCAGCGTGTTCATGAGAAAATGCGGATTGATCTGATAAAGCAGCTTTTCCACTTCCAGATCGGCACGTATTTTCTCTTTCTGCTGCACTTCCTTGAAGAGGGCCCGGATTTGATGCTGCATATTCGAAAATTCACCGAGCAGAAAATCAAATTCGGGAATCTGCGTGCGAGCCTGGCTGCCTGTCGTTTGCGGATTTTTAGACATACCGTTGATCTCCGAATGGAACAGGCCGAGCGGTTTGTAGACCATCTTCCACAGCAGCCAAGCAAGAAACACGGTAAAGCCGAGGAAAAATAAAGCGACCAGCAATATTTGAAGCAGCCACTGGCTTTTCTCCTGTTGATACTGAGCCTGCGAAATGACGGATACGACGCTCCATTTCTGCGAGGAATCCTCCTTGAACCAATGATAACCACGGGATATTCCGTCTTTGGCCGCCCCTTCCGACAAGCTGGAGAAATTTTCTCCGACTCTCATGGCTTCGGGTATTTCACTATAAACGATGTTACCCTCCCCATTCAGGATCAAATGCGATAAAGCGCCTTTGTATTGATTGTAGCCAAGCGTTTCCTGTGTCAGGCGAAAACCGGATTCCACGTATATATACACATCGTCCCTTTGAGGCAGTTGTACTTTTCGCATCGCAGACAACACCAGTTGATCATCGAATCGGTTCATGCTGGTATGAGGACCATAGTACGCAATGCCATATGATTTGAAAAGTACGGGCAGAGACTCGGGAGCAAAACGATCTTTGATCGGAAAGTTGCCGAACTGGGTCGTGCCTTCTTTCTGAAAGTAATACAAGGTCAAGCCGATATTCGGATTCGTAAACGTAACGACGTTCAGCTCGCTCTTTAATGCATCTCTGGCCTCGATCAATTCAAAAATATCGGCGGAAGGCTTCAAAAATTCATCCAATTTTTTGCCCAAAGTTCCGCTATAGGACAACTGCTGTGTGACATGATTCATATTCGTGATCGAATTCTCCAGCGAGGACGTCACCTGCTGCAGATTGCTGCGGATGCCATCATCGATTTTATTGGCGAAAATGGAATCAATGGTGTAGTAAGAAATCGCGAATATGCTGATAAAAGGGATAAACGCACTGAGAAAAAACAATAAAAAAATTCTTTTTTTAAGTGTCATGTCGGCCTGCTCTCTCTCCTTATAAAAATGAAACAGCAAGCTCCTGGTTATGGAAGCTTGCTGTTTATATCCATACAGCTGTACCGATTATCTTTTTCCCCGTAGGCATCGGCCTACTTGAAGCTTGTCGGCATCTCAATCCATTCAGGCAGAAAAAACCAGGGACCCTTTTATCTCCGGCCGTCCAAGTCCAATTTCTTTTCATAATTATAGATCGATATTCAAATATGTCAAACGCTTTCATACGTGCTGGGAGTTAAATCAATGTTGAATCGTAATACAGAAAAAAATGTTACGGAATGAATCGCTTAACAATGACGAAAAAACCTTTGCTGATTCTCATCAGCAAAGGTTCTCTGTTTCAACATATCTGTACTTCCCCGAAATCCATGTGCTTCAAACGGCTTAATGCGTGAAGTTTGTACCCGGAATGGACTGGATCGGCGCAGGAGCAAAGCCGTTTTGGATTTGCGTCATGTCCTGCTGAGCCAGCTGAGGGACTTGATAAAAACCGCGTTTATTTTGATAGATCGAGATTTCATAGGCCATTTCGATGCAATTCGGCAGCGAATCGGCCAGGACGCGGCGTACAACCGGGTTTGTGGTTTCCATCGCTGCCGTCGTTTTCATGACAGCTCCTGATTTGACCGCATTCAGCATGCAATTGGAAATGGTTTGGTCACAAATTTCCGATGCCGACTGCATAGGTTTTCTCGGTTGGCTTGGTTTCATGCCAAAAATAAAATCATTGCCTTGTTTCATTTTGTAGCTTTGCGTTTCTTTGGATGGATTCTGACCGGATTTGAAACAATCCAATGTAATATTGTATTCATCGGCGATGAATTGTTTTTGACGTTGTAAAATGTCCTTCAATTCAGGATCTTGCACGTGTTCGCTCAGCAAGGTATACGTGTTCAGCGTATTGATCGCTCCGCTAAGCACCTCCTGAACGTCAAACATCTCGTGGCCGCCATGATTCAGTTGTGGGGGAACCGTTCCTGTGTGCATGTTTTGATGGTTTTGGTTTTGCAGTTGCATTCGCGCATTGCCTCCTGTTTTTTGGTCGATTAGCTGCACAAGGAACAGTGTTAGGTCCGGATTTTCGCCTTTGGCCATCACCTGTTCCTTATTTGTCAGTCCACCGATATTATGAGCATCCTGACTTTAACTATTCGGAATAATTATTGGTATTGCATGGAACCAGGATCCTTCCAGATGAGGATGCAACCAGCCAATAGGATTCGCTGAGGCCATCAAATGATGCGCAAAGAACGTTGAAATTGGGCAATATCTTCATAGATGGCAGGGTATTCGGGCAGCTCCGGAATGTCCATAACGGGTTTCTTCTTAGCTTTAATGGAGTTTGCAAGCCTTTCGAAATAGCGACCGTACTCCATCGTCCGTGCCTCCGGCATCGGTTCCCTGGCAGGATGGCGGGACGCTGCCAGCAGCATGTATCCGAGATGCAAACAGTCCCCCACGGCCGGCCAAAGGCTCGTGATCTTTGCATCCCTGCTGATCGACTCGGCAAACGCACTGTCATAAACCGAGCGAAGCCGTAGCAGGGCGTGTTGAAGCTCCTGTCGTTTGGACTCTTTAAGCTCTGCACGTTCACTCTTCAACATGGCAATCAAGGCTTCCCCTTCCTTCGCAACGGCATCCGACAATACGGCAAGCAGTCGTCTGGAATAAATCTTCCTCCATAACAGCGTTGTTCCGACGATGGCCACGAAGCTCCCGATGATGATATCGACGATTCGAGCAGATATGAAATACCCGCTGGTCAGCGCCGGATTAATTGTCGTTCCGATCAGCAACGTACTGGGGGTGATGAAAATAACCGCCAACGAGTAATTTCGGGCATAGATCAGTTCGACAATAAATTGAAGCCCGGCCAACGTTAACGGAACCCATACCCCCTGAGGTTTCAGCCATAACAAGGCCGCACCGACCAAAATGCCAATCATCGTGCCCGCGGAACGCTGTATCCCCCGATGCAGACTGCTGACGTAAGTTCCGCCACCCATGACTGCAGCCGCGGATAAAGGAACCCAATACGAACGGTTCAAATGAAAACCATAGGCAATAGCCGCTGAAATCAAAAGCACGATTCCATAACGGAGAGCGGCATAGTGCAAATGGGATTGCTTGTTGAACGCGTTTTGGAAATTGTCACTGAAACGGAAATCGATATTCGCAGCGGGCTTAGGGGAAAGAACCGAATGAGTTGTATCGCAGTTCATCTCAACCGCGGACTTCACGTTTGAATATAATGCGATAAGCGAAGCACTGCTTCCCTCCTCGGGCATTCGGACGTCGAAATGCTTCTCGCTGTTGTTCTGATGGAGCTGATTGCCTATGATCCGCAGCGTTTCAGCGAGTTGATCTTCGATCTCGTGTTTCGGCTCCAGCGAAACATCGAGAATCGAAAGAAATATTACGCCGGCTTGCGCGTTCAATCTTTTCCATTTTTCCAAAGCGCGTGGGTTATCGTTCCGTTTCCCAAAAACATAGGCATTTGATAATGTCCGATCCGCCTGTTTCATGAGAAACGCCGCCTGATGCTGCCGCTCCGTATAATGATCCGTTCCGATGGAGGACAGCAGATTCGACAGGCTATGATAGACGGCAGAGACCGCCTTGGTCTCGGCAGCGTAAGGCTTTACGAGCACTCCCGCCATTCCGACGATCCAGGCAAAGAGCGCGCCGCACAATACGCACAGCACATTGGGGCCCAAAGCACTCGGTTCATGCGGCATGGAGGTGCCGATCGAATAAGCGAGAACAAAAAACATGCCGCCAGGGCCGGCCATCTGAAAACGTTGAAACAGAAACGTGGCCAGCCCTCCGATGACCCCAAACATGAGCACCATAAACATGTTATTATAGGAGCTTAACGCGCCAAGCGCAAATGAAGCGGTTAATCCAAGCGCAACCCAGAATAATCTTGCCGCTCGCTGTGAATATGTTTCATTAGTTACATATAGAAAGGTGAAACCTCCGACGGATGCCAATATGCCGAGGGCAGGGTCTCCGATCCAAAAACCGGTCAACGAGGGAATGCCCACACTGATCGCAGAGCCGACTCCCCTGAACCAGTTTAACGGGCTAGGTTTGATTCGAAAGGCTTCTTTAACCGTTGTTTTCTTCGGAAAATGATGCTTTGCCCGCCTTCTGTTGTCATGAGTCTGTTGATGATCCATCTTACCAACCTCTGTTTCAAGCTAATTTTGGGTATGGGCTATCGCATTTTTTTCGATGCGGGATAATACACGGCTGAACATGGTTAATTCATCCTCCGTAATCCCTTCCAATACTTGATCGAAAACCTGTTCCAAATCCTTTTCGACCTCGTTTCTTAATTTCGTGCCATCTTCTGTAATGAAAATCAAATATGAACGACGGTCCTGACGATTGGTTTGGCGAACGATCAGCCGATTCCTCTCCAGGTTATCCAGTATTTTTGCCAAGGTGGCAGGGTCCTTATCCGCAATGACAGCCAGCTCTTTTTGTGTAATGCCTTCATGCTCAAACACCCTCTTCAATACCGTCCACTGTTCGGGCGTAATGGAAAAACGCTTTAAATGGCCTGTAAGAAAACGAAGAATCGCTCTGCTTGTTTTCGTTAAAGCATATCCATATAATTCTTCGGAGCTAAGATTCATAAGTGTCTCCACCTTCAAAATTGATTAGTATACATATAATTCGTATACATATTAATTTTAGAATTTATCGTGAGAAAAAGCAAACATTGCACTAAGCGGATCAAAAAAAATCTGGGGTTAACCGCGATCGGACGATGGTTCCGACCACCTAGTAGCTCCGTGTAAAAATAATTCGTTCAACTTATATCGTTTCTTTTTTGGATGCTGCTGTTATTATGAATGTATATCCTGAATTTGAGTGGATTGGGTACAGGAGTAGTTGCATATCTGACTAGTGACGTTCACAGGAGGCGATGAGGATGATTAGAGGATTAACGAAGGCTGGTTTGGGAAAGATCGAGTCGGATGAACAGTATATTACAGATGCGGCAAAGCACGGTTTCCAGTCCGTCGATTTGAATCCGCTCTCATTGGTTCGACAATATGGCAAGGAACAGGCCGCACACCTGTTGGAAAGCAATCAGATCATCATCGGTTCATCGGATTTGACGGTGGACTGGAGAAACTCGGAACAGCAATTTCGCGAAGGCCTTCCATCTCTGGTTGAAATGGCCGAAGCCTCTGCTGCGCTGAATTGTTTCAACTGCTGCACCTATGTTTTACCTTCGACGGACCAGCCGGCGGCGCCATTTATGGCAGCGGCTACAAGAAGATTGAGACTTTGCGCCGATATTTTGGGCGCCTACGGTATTCGGCTCGGGCTGGAGTTCGTGGGCTGCCATCATTTGCGGACCCAATGGAAAAATCCGTTTATTTGGAGTGTGGAGCATACCCTGGACTGGATCGATGCCATTCATGTTCCCAACGTAGGCTTGTTGGTAGACTCCTATCATTGGCATACGAACGGTTTACGGATCGAAGAGGTGCTGAATTTGAAAAAGGAGCAGATTGTTCACGTTCATATCAATGATGCCTACGATTTGCCGATTGAACAATTGCTTGATCATGAACGCTTATATCCCGGCGAGGGGGTCATCGATTTGAAGGGCTTCCTGAAAAATTTGCAGGCCATTGGTTACACGGGCGTTGTAGCCCAAGAAGTGCTGGCGCCTGCACCGGCCCTTGCTTCAAGCGAACTGTTCGCCAAATCGAAAGCGGGTTTTGATCGCGTGTTCGAAGCTTTGTAACGGATGGAGTAATGAAAGAGCTGCAAACAAGCCGGAAACCAAGGTTTCCGGCTTGTTCTGCGAAGAAGTCCATTGTAGTTTGTTTACATTAACCGCAATTCTTAACGTTCAAACATCATCGAACGGGTTTCTCTTTCGAATAAAAACGAAGAATAATCATTCAGGGTCGGAACGTCCCCATGGAATTCGATCGGCAATACCACATAGCTGGATTGAAAGTAATCGGCTCCGTTCCAGCGATCGGAAAAGTACAGGAATTCCTGCTCCGACCGCTTCAGTACAAAGGCGGGCTGGGTATGGTACGTCGTTTCGTCCCCGAAATCGCTAAGCATGCTCCACGGACCCTCCATGGAGTCGGCCATCGCATATTTCCCTTGATTCGGCTCCCAACCCGTGCAAAAAGAGGTGAGCATATAATACTTCCCATTTCGCTTGAAGACGGCAGGCGCTTCCCGGTACTCACCCTGCCACAGCTTCCCGACAAGACATTCGACATTAAGGTAATCTTCCTGCAGCCGATAAACATGAAGATCCGCATTGTCTCTGGCAGCCGAAATAAAATAGGCAGTACCGTCATCATCCTGAAAAAGGGTGCAGTCCCGCGACATATACCCAAAGGGATTAAAGCTGCCATGATACACGAAATGGCCATCGGGAGAATCGGATGTGGCAATGGCGCATGCAGCGTCGTGGTAATCGTTCCCGTTTTCATAGTGAACCCAGAGAACAAATTTCTTTGTCGCCGGATTAAAGAGCACCTTAGGCCGCTCCAGATTGACTTTTCCACCCTTTTCGTTCACTAATCCCAGATTCGTTCGGACTCTAATCGGCGCCACCGGAGTTGAAGTCGTCAGGATATGATTTCGAAACTCCCAGTTGAATAGATCTTTGGAACGATAACAGCTAACATACATATCGCCTCTACGGTCTTCGCCATACCAATAATAAAAATCGTCATGGAACAGGATATGTCCGCCATGGGCATGGATCGGCTCACCGTTTATATCATTCCAAATGCCGCCATTGGTTAGTTTAGTATTCACGCCGCTGCCTCCCTTCTATTTCACTTCATGTTTTAGAAAAAAATCGTTAATCGATGTCCGTTCCGAATATCTTCACTTCCCACAGCCTTGGAGTATACCAGTTGTTAGGGTTATTGTGCAGCTTTGCGCCTTGCATATTTATTCTCACATACCTGGCCGTATTTGAGAGGCTATCGGAAGTGAAGCCGTAAGACGTATTGCCGGTCCGATCCAAGGCTACCGTCCAATGGACATTGTCTGTGCTCGTCTCAATGTTATACTTGTAGAATCCTTCAGAGCCTTTTTGCATCCACCAGGAAATCTGCACGTTATTGATCTGTTGAACCGAGCCCAGATCTACCTTCCACCAATGCGGCCAGGCGCTGCTTGCGGCGGTCCATTCGGTTTGGTAGCTTCCATCATTGGCGTAGCCGGCCGGTTTGGTTCCCGACGCCGTTTGCGCCGTGGCCTCTTTGCCTTGCGACAGCAGTTTGCCGTTCTGGACGGGAACGACGACATCATCGTTTGCATTGTACAGAATTTGATCAAAGTAATCATAGAATGCGTAACCATTGGAGAACCAGACAGGGAGCAATCGTTCCTCGGTTGTACCGTTTTGCGTACCTGCCCAACCGAACATCCAGCGATAAGCCACCATCACGACGTTGTCGCCGGTGTTTGGCTTTACCCGCATCACGGAGCCCGATTGTGCCGAGAAGGTCGACGTATTGCCGATCACGCGCAGCTCAGACCATTCCCCATCCATGCTTGTGGCCGAGGAATACATCGGTATGCTTGGATACCAGCCGGCAGCCTGGGAAGAAAACAAATAATACATCCCGTCTTTTTTGATGACTTTCGGCAGTTCCCTATGTTGGTTTTGGTAAATCACGGAAACTTGATGATCCACGTCCAGCCAATCGGAGGTCAACTGATACAAAATCGTATCCGAATTGTTATTCGCCGTGGAGATCAAATAGGCTGAACCGTCGTCGTCCTTGAAAATGGAGATGTCCCTGGACTCGTTTCCTTCCGGTCGAAAGCTTTTGTGAAACGTAAAGTGCTCTCCAGGCGTCGCTGAAGCCACCGATACTCTGGCCAGCGTGTAGTCCCTGCTGTTCTCGTAGTGGGCCCAAAATACAAATTTATTTGTAGGCGCATGGTACAGAATATTGATACCCTCAAATTTGGAATCGGCCAGGTCAGGATGATCCGTATAGGAAAGTACCACTTTGTCGTTCCCATAGGTTATATCGTCGGTCGACGTCTGTTGGATCATTTGGCCAAATCCGCCAGATGGCTTTTGCACGAAATTGAACCTGTAGTAGGTATCCCCGACTTTAAGTTCATTCGGAAGGTTTAGGGTTGATTTTGTTGTATTATCAAATGTGGTGAGGTTATCCGGAAGGACGTAAGGTGTGTATTCGGGCGAAACGGCGGAAGTTAACAAGGAATTGCCGGCATACGCCTTCACTTGATACCTGTATGTGCTGCCCATGTTAAGGTCATAATCATCCGTCGTAGTTCCGCCTAGTGTCTGCAATAATGCAAAAGGTTCATTGTTTTCGGATCTGAACAGCTCGTATCCCGTCGCTCCGTCGACAGGTGCCCAGTGTATTTTGGCATTGGATACTTCCGATTCGTTCTTCAGCACAAACAGGGTTGCGGCAATATTCGTTTCCTCGCCGGCAGCATGAACCGTTTGTGCCGAGGACGAAAAATGAAAGGCCAGCAACAACAATGCAATGACGATCGCCATCCCTTGTTTCCCTTTAATCACGCTTCATCATCTCCCTCTAACCAAACTTTATTTCAACTTCATCATGGCCATGACATCCGTCTCGCTCGCCTGGTTGTACCATTCGTTGACTTCTTCGATCACGTCGTCTCCGCCTTTTTCGTGCCACTGTTTGACAAAGGCATCAAACGCTTCAAGCGGCTCATTGCCATAAATGATTTTGGTGAATGTCTCCTGTTCCATCGTGGTCAACTGCTCCCATACATTTTGCATCGTTGGTGTAGGCGGCCCATTAAATGCATTTGGCAGCAACGCATCCCGGTTTTCGTATGAAATCCGATACCCGTCTTTGGTCGTTGGATCACTTGATGCACTTCGGATCAGGACGCCCGTATCGGGCTTCGCACCATTCGCCAGATCGTAATACGATTTGCCGGGGCCGTCTACACTCGGCGTATTTTTGGTAAATGCCATTTTCCCGACGCCTTGCACGGCATCCAAAGGCTTGTTGAATTTCTGCGGATCAAACGTCACTTCGTCATTGACGATATCATAATCGTATCCCTGGGCGTAGCCGTATTTAAACTCTCCGGTACCGAACGCGGCATCGTACATTTTATCGTAGTACAGGAAGAACGCTTCCATGTTCTGAAAATCCTTGTTAAACATAAACACGCCATCATTCAGCTGGGCGGATTGATAGGTTTTGTCACCGTTCACGCCTTGAATGGTCGGATAAGCGCTGATTTTCGCTCCCTCTATATTTTTCTCCACATCCATCACACTGCCGTATAGCCAAGGACGACCGATGATGATGCCTGCTTTCCCTTGGGTAAAATCCGACAGTGCGTCCCACGCACCCTGCGTGGCTAGTTCCTTGTTCAAATACCCTTTGGCATACCAATCGCGCAGCTTTGCAAGCGCCTCTTTGTTGCCGGCGGCCACCGATCCATAGGTCAGTTTGCCGTTATCGTTATACCATTGGCGAGGGAGATGTTTGCCCGTATATGCGCTGAAAATCATGACCGGATCGCTGACCCAACCCGTGTTGTACGAATCTTTACCGGAGAACGTAAAGCCGTATGTATCTTGTTTGCCATTGCCGTCCGGGTCGTCATTGGTAAACGCCGCGATGACCTGCTCGAATTCCTCGATCGTCGTCGGCGCCTTCAACTGCAATTTGTCGAGCCAGTCCTGGCGGATCAGCATGACTTCGCCTTCCGTCAAATTCGGCGCGATCGCCATCCCGTACACTTTGCCATCCCTGACAACCGGATTGAAGGTCGACGGGTATTGTTTGTAAATTTCTTTAATCCGGTCAGGCATGTAAGCTGCGATATCTTCGGTAATTTCCTTGACCCGCCCGGACTCGATCAAATCATTCACCAGCATGGTGTCATACACCGGCAGAACGTCCGGCAGCTTCTCCGAGCCCGTGAGCGCCAGCCGCAGCTTGGTATTGTATTGCGAAGCGTCACCGCCCAGCAAGGTGGTTTCGACTTTGATCCCCAGCTTTTCCTCCCCCCAACGGGTCAGCACATTGTCGTTCAAACTTTCGCCATTGATGTATTTGCCCGCGTTTTCATCCTGTTGTTTCGCAATCGTCATCGTGATCGGAGGATCGTATTTTCCGTCCTTGAGCACCGATTCCGTCGTGGCGACGGTTTGGCTTTCTCCACCGCTGCAGCCGGCAACAAGCGCCGTCGACAGCATGATCATGCTTGCCATTTTCCAACCATTACTTCTTTTTTTCATTGAAATAATCCCCCTCGCTTTATTCTTTGACAGCCCCCAGCACGATGCCCTTCACGAAATATCGCTGCAAAAAAGGATAGACCAATATGATCGGCAGCGTGCTGACGAAAATTTGGGCTGCTTTAATGCTTTGCTCCGACATGGCTTCGACTTCGGCCTGGCTCATGGCCATATTCTGCATGTTGCTCTGCACCACCACCGTTTGCAGAAAAGAAGCCAGCGGATATTTGCTCGCATCCGACATGTACAAAATCCCGTCAAACCAGGAATTCCAGTGCCCCACCATAATAAACAGGGATACGGTCGCCAGTCCCGGCAGAGACAATGGCAAATAAATTTTGCTGAGGATGGCGAAAAAGGACGCTCCATCAATAAATGCCGCTTCTTCCAACGCTTTTGGAATCGTTTTGAAGAAATTGACGAGAAGAATCAGATTGTAGGCTCCGAACGCTCCCGGCAGCACAAGCGCCCAAATGGTATCCTTCAACCCGAGGCTTGTCACCAAAATGTAAGAAGGGATCAATCCTCCGGAGAAGAGCATCGTAAAGATAAAAAACCACATCAGCGCGTTCCGGCCCCGGAACTCCTTGGAGAGGGCATATCCTGCACAGGTAAGGATAAACATGCTGATTGACGTGCCCAAAACCGTTCGAAGGATGGATGTCAGCATGGAACCGATGAAATTGGAATTGTTGAACGTTTTTACGTAGCTATCCACATTGAATCCGACCGGCCAAAACGACACCAGGTTGCCGCTAACGGCCGCTTTGCTGCTGAGCGATTGCGCCAATAGATGAAGGAGCGGAAGAAAACACGCCAGTCCCGCCAAAATCATAAACGCATAGTTGAACACCGAGAATACTCTATAGCCTGTCGTCTTATGGTACACGAGCCCTCTCCCTCCCTGTTAGAATATTTTATAATTGGCATACTTATAGGCCAGCCTGTAGGATACGACGATCAAGATCAGGCTGATCCCCGATTTGAACAGTCCTACCGCGGTCCCGAACCCGTACTGTCCGTTCAGCAAGGAAGAACGATAGACATATGTGTCGATGATATCTCCCGTACTGTAGACCAGCGGGTTGTACAAATTGAACACCTGATCAAATCCCGCGTCCAGAATATTTCCCAGACTGAGCGTAGAAATGACGATAATCATCGGCAGCATGCTGGGCAAGGTGACGTATAGAATTTGCTGCCGGCGCGTGGCGCCGTCGATCTCGGCCGCTTCATAATAGGAAGGATTGATTCCTGCAATGGTCGCCAAATAGACGATCATGCCGAACCCGAAGCTCTTCCAAACGTCGCTGACCACCACCGTGAATCTAAACAGGTCAGGGTCCCCCAAAAAATAAATCGGATCGCTGCCGAACATCCACGTCAATAGCTGGTTGACGCCCCCATCTAATCCGAGTATGTCGATCATCAATCCTGCGACGGTGACCCAGGACAGGAAATGCGGCAGATAAACCAGTGTCTGCACGCTTTTTTTGATGCCGACATTTCGCAGCTCGCTGAGTAGAATGGCCATAATGATCGGAACGATAATGCCGACGATAATTTTGGAAACGGCGATTATGAGCGTGTTGACGATCGCTTGAGTCGCCTCGTCGTACCGAAATATTCTTTCGAAGTTTTCCAACCCGATCCACCGTGAGCCGCTAATGCCCAGCCATGGTTTGTAGTCCTGAAACGCCATGAGCAAACCTACCATGGGACCGTAAGAAAAAATGCAGACAAACACAATAGCAGGAATACATAGTACATACAACGGCCAGTTTTTCTTGATTTCCTTTTTCCATGAATTTCGCCGGGAAACGGCTGTTATCGTTGTTTTGGCCGATTTTGCGAAACCGATGTCATTAATACTGCATACCTCCTTTATGACGACTCTTGGAATGCGATCCTCGTATTTAGCTTAACAAAAGCGCTTACATGCCAAAATGCCAACATTTCAAGATCATCACCTCAACCTGAATCATTTTGAAACCGCTTTTATTAAAATGCACATCCCACTCTTCCGCTTTTTGACAGTTTATCTTATGATATAGCTAATTCGATACGGGAACGCCGTCACTCAAGTTTTGCTGCGGAAAGGGAACGTCTATGATCAAAAAAATGTACATGAAACGATTTATTTATTTTTTTGTATTTTTTCTGCTGCTGACGTTAAGTTTGTTTTTCGTGATGAATCGCCTGAGTTCCAAAACGCTGGAAGAAAACCTGATCGGCGCTTCCAAAAACCAGCTTGATTACGTGAAGGGCATTCTTGACGGGATTATGTATGAGGCAAACATGTACGGGGTTCAGTTTGCGGCTGACAGCGATGTTCGCTTCTATCAGAATCATGTGATCGAGCTGAGCAATTACGATTCGCAAATGAAAAAAAATGACATCGTCGACCGTTTGCGGCAAACGCTCCTGTCCAGCCGATCCATTGAATCGATCGGTATTTACTGGACGTCCGAAGAAACGTTTCTGTCGACCAACAATACGCTTGAAGCGAGGCTTCCTTTCCAAAAGGTTCATCGCCAGGGATGGCAAATCCAGGGCGACAGCTTGTATTACTTTGCCATCTACCCTTACATCCATAAATCCGGGCAAACGGAACCGGCTCAGTATGTAGTCGGCGTAAAGCTGAATACCGATTATTTGAAAAGCCTGCTAAAAAAGGCGGTGAACAATGACAGCTCCAACGCCTTTTTCCTGTTTAATCAGCAGCGGTTGTGGAGTGAGGGAGAAGTCGATACCGACTTGTTGAAAGCGATTACGGATATGCTTTCGCCCGGGCAGGACGCAACGTTAAAATATGATTATCATACAAATTCGGACGATTACTATGTTCTTTCCCGATATATAGAACCGATCGATGCCTACCTGATTACATATACGCGCACGAATGATTTTCTGCAACCGCTCGACCGCAGCCGCAAAGTTTTCCTTGCCAGCATTTTAGCGGTGCTGACGCTCGGCCTGGTTGTCATTTTTACGTTTTACCGAAACTACGACCGCAATATCCGATTAATGGAGAAAAAATTTTTGCAGGTCGAGCAGGGCAATCACAGCACGCGCATTACCGAAAACACCGATAACGAATTTTACGGCCTCTTCCGGAGCTTTAACCACATGGTTGCGGAAATTCAGGGTCTGTTCGTATCTTTAAAGACTGAAACGGAGCTGAGAAGAAGTGCGGAGCTGAAACAGCTGCAAGCCCAGATTAATCCTCATTTTCTGTATAACAGTCTGTTCTTCATCATGTCGGTGGCCCAATTCTCTCCGGATGCCGTCATGCGTATGAGCAAACATCTGGCCGAGTATTATCGCTATTTAACCAAATTGGATCAGCATGAAGTCACTCTGGAAAGCGAGCTGCAATTTGCGGAACACTATCTCATCATCATGACGCTCAGCAAAAAGATCGAGTACAACATCGATGTACCGCCGGAACTGGCCTCCACCCCCCTGATGCCTCTCATGATTCAGCCCGTCGTGGAGAACGCCATTCAACATGGAATCGAAGGACAGCAGGGAGCCCATCGGGTAACCATCGATATCAGAAGGGCGGAAGGAGCCATTCTAATCAAAGTGTCGGATGACGGAAAAGGGCTTGCACCGGACGAAATTCGCCGTTTGGAGGCTCAGCTTGAACACGCTACCCCGCCGGAAGGGACAAGAGGCGTGGGTCTCTGGAATGTGAACCGGCGCTTGAAAAATACGTACGGAGAGGCTAGCGGATTGCAATTTTCCGTGAATGATTGGGGCGGCTTGTCCGTCCTGCTGCTGATCGAGATGCCTATAGAGAAAGGGGAACGCCTATGCGATTATTAATCGTGGATGACGGACATTATGTCGTCGAGTATATGAAACACTTGCTGGATTGGAAAGCCTTCGGCATCGACCAGATTGAAACGACGACCAATTCGATCGAAGCGAGGGACATGCTGAATCGAAGCCCTGTAGATATTTTGATCACGGATATCCGCATGCCTGAGGTTTCGGGATTAGATTTGCTTCAACATATTCACATAAACAGTTTGCCGACGAAAGTCATCATCCTTTCCGGCTATTCGCAGTTCGATTATGCGCAGCAAGGCATCCGGTTAGGGGCACTCGACTATTTACTGAAACCCGTGGATAAAGATGACGTCGAGAAAGCCATGTCTAAAGCCATCCAACACATTGTGAAGACAAGGCCCGTTCAACCTGCCTCATGGGACAACTTTGACGGTTTGGGATATGTGCTCTCCCTTCTTGGAGAAAACGAGGCATTAAAGAAGGAATTCGCTGCTTATTCGGAAGGTTTAGGGCAGCATCGTTTTTGCGGTTTCAGGGCAGAGGATTGTTCCCCAGAGGATGTGAGTCGTTTAAAGGATGCTGTCGGGGACAAATGGAGCCGTCTCGTTTGGACTGCAGGCAGGCGGCTGATCGCTTTTGTTCCGGAAGACGCCGCGGGGAAACTGGCCGATCAGTTCGATCACGCGGTCTTGTCCCCTCCGTTTTCATTGAACGATCGCAACGAAACCCGACAGCTGTTTTATGAATTTTTCCTGAATGAGGACGTATCATCAGACGACTTTACACGGGTATTCAAACAATTGCCGTCATGCGGGGAATGGGAATCCTTCAACAATGTTGTTCATCAATATGAACGAATCGTTCACCGAAAACAAAAAATGATCTTTCTTATGGAGAGGATTATTGATATATATCTTGCAGATCAACATCGGAATGCCTCTGAAGCCGCGGATTGGATATTCAATCGGCTTCGGAATCCCGACGAACTTTGGCCGATTCTAAAGGGCAGCGTCAGCCGGATCAACAGCAGCAAGCAGATGTCCATTCAGAACATCGTCACGAAAGTGCAAAGGCATATCGAAGACCATCTGGCTCATGGACTCAGCCTGGATGAGCTGGGGAAAGTCGCCCATCTTCATCCTGTCTACCTTTCCAAACTTTTCAAACAGGAAACGGGTGAAAACGTCTCTAACTACATCTCCAGGAAACGGTTGGAAAAAGCTTCACAACTGCTGCAGGACTCCGAACTTCGCATCGCCGACATCGCCCACATGGTCGGTTACAAAAAAAATCAGTATTTCATCCAATTGTTCAAGGAAAAATACGGAGTTACGCCCTATCAGTACCGCAGAAACACAATCCATCAATGAAGCGGAAAGTTACGCTGCCGTTGTCATTTCCATCGATCCAAGAAGTCGCAAGGGAAGCGACTTCTTGGCATCCAAGGGTTTATTCGTCTGCACGAACTCATTGATGTTCTTATACGGAAATATCCAGACTTCCGCCCAAATTCGGATGCGGCGCCGGAACCGTCTTGAGCATCTCGGCCATCTGTTGGCCTTGTTGCTCCGCCATATTTTTGGACATGGACAACACTTGCAAGCTGGCTGACTGGGCAAGCGAAGTTTGGTTCATTGCGATCGACAAAGCGGCAATATCCATCCTCTCTCCTCCTTTCGCCCCTACATTCGGGTCTCTCCTATATATCGGTTGAACGTGTGCAAATTGAAAGCCTTACCCCAAAACCTTCAGCTCGCCATCCATTTCTCGGCCTCGAATCGTTACCTTTACAAGCAGCTGTTCAGGCTGGGAATACTGTTCTTTGACCTCTGCAATCAGCTTTTTGGCGATCTCCTCAATCTGTCGCAATGTCGTATCTTCCGGCAACCGGAGCATTCTGGCAATCTCATGCTGACGATAGCAGCTTTCATAACCCGGAACTGACTCCGCTCCAAGAGCTCTGATCTCGAATTCGACTTTCATATATTCCGACATGTCGATCCATCCCTTCCTTTTCTCCGGAGCTGCGGCGTAAAGCCTTCATTCCGTTCTTCTGTTTGACATGGACTTGGGAAAAAGCAGTTCAAATCTCGTCCCGTCAGACGTACCGTTTAAATGAAGCGTTCCCCTATGCAATTCCGCAATCTGGCGGACGATGGACAACCCGAGTCCTGTACCGCCGTCCTCCGTCCGTGCGGCATCCCCTCGTACGAAAGGATCAAAGATCACGTCCGTCAAATTCGCCGGAATGCCTACGCCGTTGTCTTCCACCGCCAATGAAACGAGATCTCCCATCTCCGCTAGTTCGATCGTTACCTTCGTTCCCGGCGGATTGTGCTTCATCGCATTGGACAGCAAATTGGACATCGCCCGATGCATCAAGCGTAAGTCGCAATCCGCCATGAGGTGTTCCGGGGCGCAATCCACTTCCAACGTGTACTGTTCCAGTTCGAAGAGCTCGTAAAATTCCGCAGCAACCTCCCTCGTCAACTCGGCAATATCCGTATGTTCCAGCATGAGCGGATAGTCCGGCCTGTCCAGCTTGGACAACATGACAATCTGGTCGATCATCGCGGTAACTTGCTCCGCTTTGCCATACATCAAACGATACGTTTTGACCTTGTTCTCTTCGCCCTCAACCATGTCAAGCTCCAGGGCTTTGGCATATCCTTGGATGATGGTGATCGGTGTCTTCAAATCGTGGGACAGATCGGCAAGCATTTGTCTTTTTTCCCGTTCCAGCTTGCGGTTGTCCTCCCGTGCCCGTTCCAGTCCTTCCGCCATCTCGTTGAACGACTTCTGAATGACCTCAAATTCATAACCACCATCGATGTCCAGGCGCTTTCCATACTCTCCTTCTTTCATTCCCTGAATGGCAGAAGCGATCCGTTCGAGCGGTCTCGTCACCCGTCTCGCACTCCACAAGCTGTAGACCACGCAGCAAGCGCCGAATCCACCGAACAACAACGTGAGATGAATATGATTTATCTCCAAAGTCTGGTTTTCCACATCAAGCACAAGCAGCACAAAGACCCCTATCACGATGCTTAGCGCTGCTGCAAACCAGACGGCCGACTTCAGCATGGCATCAAACCATTTTTCCTTCTTCAAGGGATATCCTCTTTTCTGGCAAACTTGTATCCAAGCCCCCGAATGGTCTGAATATATATCGGCTTTCGGGGATCTTCCTCCACCTTGTCCCTGAGCCTGGAAATGTGAACCATGACGGTATTGGCGTCTTCATAATAAGGATCGGACCACACCTGCTCGAAGAGCTGTTTTTTGGTATACACCCTGCCGGGCGCCTGCATCAGCATGGAAAGCAATTTGTATTCCATCGCGGTCAGCGCGATGGCGCGTTCTTTTTTATACAGAATGCAGTCCCGGTGGCTCAGCCGCAATTCGCCGACCACCGTAACTTCGTCACTCTCCACCTTCTGATCGGATAGGGACACGTCATTAAAATCATACGTCCGCCGCAGCAGCGCCCGGATTCGGGCCACAACCTCAAGCGGATTAAAAGGTTTGCCGATGAAATCATCGGCGCCAAGCAGAAGTCCGTTGATTTTGTCATCATGGCGATTTTTGGCAGACAACATGATGACTGGAAGCTTATATTCCGTGCGCAACAGCTTCAGCAGCTCGATCCCATCGATGCCTGGCATCATAATATCCAGCACCGCAAGGTCGATTCGCTCGTTATGCAAGCACGCCCATGCCTCTGCGCCATTATGGGCCTCGATCACACGAATGCCTTCCTTAGCCAGAAATAAGCCGAGCAATTCCACAATCTCGTGATGGTCATCCACCAAAAGCACCGTTCGTTCCACGCCAATCTCCCTCTTCCATCATTTGTACATAATCCCAGTGTATCATGCTCATCCTCTCTTGGCGTATTTTGTAAGGTTAATTTATGATTCGTGACAGTCCCATGAAAGAATCCGGCCTTACAATGGGTCCAACGATATAAACCGCACGAATCAATCACACTAGGGCACTGCAAGTGCAGTACCATCTTCCGATCGCTGTTATCCCCAGATTGGTTCCTGCCTTCTCCGTTAACGTGTGGATGTTTTTGGCGGTTTATATAGGAACTTTATTCTGCTTGAGGAGGCACATAACACATGAAACACCGATGGTCTTCTATATTGCTGGCCTTGCTCATGACGATCATGGGGATGGGATACTTCCCGGATCAGGCCGCAGCCCAAGAAGCGATTCGCCCGCACGAGTTGCAGCAGGCGGCCGATTCGGCCGTGGAAAAGGCAATGGCGCGCGAGTCCATTCCTGGCGTCGCCGTCGTTGTCACGCTGCAAGATCGGATCATTTTCCAGAAAGGATACGGATTCGCGGATGTTGAACATGGCGTGCCGATGGACCCGGAACGAACGATTCTGCCGGTCGGATCGCTAAGCAAAAGCCTCACGGCAACGGCCATTATGCAATTGGAGGAACAGGGAAAGGTATCGCTGGATCAAGACGTGAACCGTTACCTCTCATCCTTCCATGTCCCGATGTTCCAGCAGCAGCCCATCACACTGCATCACTTGCTCACACATACGGCAGGTCTGGATGATGCCATGTACGGCGTAGAGGCCGCCTCTCCCTCCAAAGCCGTGGAGCTTAGGACATTCATGAAGCATTATTTCGACGAGCAGCCGCCTGTTCGTCTACCCGGCGAAGCATTTGCCTATAACAATGCCAATTATGGCCTAGTCGCCAGTCTGCTGGAGGATGTGTCGGGAAAACCGATCGATGATTATATGTCCCGGTATATTTTCGAGCCGCTGGATATGCCGAGTGCTGGCATTTCAGCCCCTCTCTCACCGGACATGGCCCGTTCTTACACGTTTGAGGACGGATCATATGTCCCTCTCCCCCACTCATACGTCAACATGCCGGGTGCCGGAGGCGTAAGCATGGTGCCGATGGAATGGGCGCATTACATGATTGCGCAATTAAATGACGGCATGTTTCGCGGGAAACGTCTCCTTCATGCCGACACGGTGCGGCAAATGCAGGCACGCCACTTTGCCGAGCATCCCGACCTGGAAGGCGTAGGGTACGGTTTTTTCCGTACACGGCTGCGAAGCGGGCTGTTGACGTTGTCCCATACTGGCGATATTAACGGTTTTTCGGCCAAAATGGTGCTCGTGCCTTCCCGCAAGCTGGGCATATTCGTCATTAGCAACGCACCGTCGCAAGGCGGGAAATTGCACGATTCGATCATATCCTCCATCGTTCAGCTTCTTCCTGAAGCAAGACAAGAGCTTAAAGTGAATCAAACGCCGGTTTCTTCCCAGCTGCAGCAATATGCCCGGACCTATACGTTGACGCTTGGACCTTTGCATGGCTGGGGCAAGTGGCTGCGGTGGCTTGGGACAAGGGACTACGAAGTGAGCGCATCGGAGAACCACCTTGTTATCCATGGGATCTTTCCGGATGGGCCGGGGGAGAAGGAAAGTCGCATCTATGAGCCCATAGGCACCGGACTGTTTCGGGAACAAGAAAGCGACAATACCGTTTCGTTTAAGCAGGGTCGCGATGAATGGAGTATGAGTTTTACTCAGGGAGTTACCTTGGCTGAAAAACCTCCCTGGTGGTGCCATCCTGCCACATCATTAGCCATATATGTTACGATTGCGGTGTCATGGGTGCTTTTATTCGTCATCGGGGTCGTCCGCTGTTTGCTGCGTGTTATTTCGCCCAAACGATTCGGCCCTGCCTCGGCCTGTTCATCTACATGGATTGCTGCCATATTTACCTGTTACTTGTCCGGGCAATTGTTGTATGGCAATTCGGAAGCAATGATTCACGGTTATCCCTGGTGGTATGTTTGGTGTTTCTCGGCCTTGCCCTTCATCGGGCTGGTTCGTGCTTGGTATATCGCCGTCATGAAGCTCAGGCCTCTGCAACCGCACATTCGCAATCGGATCGTGCCCTCCTTGACTTCATGCCTGATCGCCGGCCTCAGCTTGCTCACCGTTGCTTTTCTTTTTTATTGGAACATGCTTCCTCTACATTATAGTTGACTCATGGAGGCTCGTTCTCCATAAACAAAGACAAAGGCGGCTTCGCATCATGCGAAACCGCCTTTGTCTTTTTGCCGGGCTCTGTCCGCTTCGTCCAGCAGACGATAGCTCAAAATCGTTTTGTTGTGAAAAGCAATGGGTTCCACGTCCAGAAACGTTCCCTTAGAATGCCTGCAGATTCTCCATATGCACCGTTTGCCACTCGTCATACTGCTCGGTAACGATCTCAAATCCTTGCCGCATCCAAAAATCCACGGCCCCCGGAAGGAAGCGATGAGTATGCAAATACAGCGTATCGTACGCCATTTCCCGCACGGCATCCTTCAATGCGCTGGCAAGCAACGAACCGATGCCGTGTCTGCGGTATTCCGCATCCACGTAGCATTTCACCACTTCGGCGGCCGCCCCTTCGGGATACCGTCCTTTGATTTCTTCGATGCGCCCATCGTACGGCACAATCCCTATGGAGCCAATAATCTCGTTGTTCTCGGTTACTGCGACCAGAAACTTGCTTTGATCCGAATGCATGTAATGCGCATGGAAATGCAGCAAGTCCGTCGGCAGCGTTTCGTGATTCAGCATCGGGAATACTTCGCGCCGCACCTTCATCGCAAACCGGACGGCTGCGTCCACCTGATGTTCCTGAATCGCCATGACTTTCGGCATGGCTTGAAGCGGTATGGCCATCTCCTCATTCCTTATCTCTTGGTTTGGGCTTGCCGCCCCCGGATCGGCAGGAAGCGAGCATTGCGATCAGCGTCTTCCATTCCCTTTCCATCTTATAAGAAATACGGCCGAACCAGCAATACGATAAAAAGGAAAGCCGATTCCTGCGAAGGGAAGTCGGCTTTCCTTTTTCAAAGCAAGCTTCTGTACGATTACTCAAAGTACTTTGCGCCATTGCTCGAGATGACCTCTTTGTACCAATGGAAGCTTTTCTTCGGAATTCTTCTTAACGAACCGCTGCCATCGTTGTTCCGGTCTACATAAATGTAGCCGTACCGTTTCTTCATCTCCCCGGTTCCGGCGCTGACAAGGTCAATCGGTCCCCAGCTCGTGTAACCGATGATGTCGACGCCATCCTGAATCGCCTCGGCCATTTCGGCAAAATGGCGATCCAGATAGTCGATGCGATAATCGTCCTCGACCGTATCATTTTCGAGCAGCACGTCCGTCGCGCCCAACCCGTTCTCGACGATGAAAAGCGGTTTGCCGTAACGGTCATGCAATTGGTTGCATGTAATGCGCAGCCCTTTCGGATCGATCGTCCAACCCCATTCGGAGGCTTCTAAATACGGATTTTTCACCGATCCGAACACGTTGCCCTCCGTGGAATTTTTCAGCACCTCCGGATCGGCGCTGGTGCAGCGGCTCGCATAATAACTGAATCCGATGTAGTCCACCGTGTTTTCCCGCAGCAGTTCGAGATCGCCTTCTTCCATTTGAAGCTCGATGCCGCGTTCCCGGAAAAAGCGTTTCGTATATCCCGGATATTCGCCTTTGGACTGCACGTCGATGAAGAAGAACGATTCACGGTCCAACTCCATCGCTTTCCATACGTCTTCCGGATTGCTCGTATACGGATATACCGTTCCCGCCGCAAGCATGCAACCAATCATCGCATTTGGAATGATCTCGTGACAGGCTTTGACGGCAAGCGCGCTGGCAATCAGTTCATGATGGGCTGCCTGGTACAATACCTTTTCCTTGTCGTCGCCGTCGTTCAGGACGATCCCCGCCCCGATATAAGGAAGATGCAGCAGCATGTTGATTTCGTTAAACGTCATCCAGTATTTCACTTTGTTCCGGTAGCGTTCAAACAATGTGCGAGCATATGTTTCAAAAAATCCGACCATCTTGCGGTTGGTCCACCCGCCATAGGTCTTCACCAAACTTACAGGTACATCGAAATGGCAGATCGTAACGACAGGTTCAATGTTGTGCTTGAGCAGCTCGTCAAACACATCGTCGTAAAATTGGAGTCCGGCTTCGTTCGGCTGCGCGTCATCCCCGTTCGGGAAAATCCTCGCCCAGGCGATGGACATCCTGAAGCTTTTGAAGCCCATTTCCGCGAAAAGCGCAATATCTTCTTTGTAACGATGATAGAAATCGATCGCCCCGTGGGAAGGATAAAACTCGCTTTCTTTGGGCTCAAACGAATCCAGTGCTCCCATTGCGATCTTCATGCGGTCCGGTCCAATCGGAATCAAATCCACCGTGGTCAGACCTTTGCCATCTTCCAGATAAGCGCCTTCGAGCTGATTGGCTGCAGTAGCTCCTCCCCAGAGAAAATTCTCCGGGAAGGACGTATACGTTTTAAACATATATTTCGTTTCCTCCTATCCAAACTTGAAATCAAGTCATCTGAAAATCATTGATTCGGGGAAGTTAACCCAAAACCGTAAGCAGTTTTTCTTTTTCGTTCACGGTGGCGTGTTTGGTCCCTACGACATCCAGATAAGCGGACGTGTTCGCAACGATAATCGGCGTTACCGTTTCATACCCTGCATCCTTGATCGCCTGCAAATCGAATTCCATGATCAGATCACCCACGCTGACGCGGTCCCCATCTTTCACATGCGGCGTGAAATGCTGGCCTTTCAGTTGAACCGTATCTTGGCCGATATGGATGAGCATTTCCACGCCGTCGTCGCTGACCAGTCCGATCGCATGTTTCGTGCGATACACCGTCTGTACTACGCCGTTAACAGGGGATACGACACGGCCGCTTGTTGGACGAATCGCAATGCCTTTACCCATATGCTCTCCGGCAAACGTCACATCGTTGATCTCTTTCAGCTCGACCACTTCGCCAGCCATCGGGCTTGCGATTTCGAATCTTTGGTTCGGGTTTGGTTCCAATTCTGTTTTTGGCGCAGGCGCCGCTTCTGCCTTCTTCTCTTCCGGTTCTTTGAATCCAGTCACATAGACGAGAATGAAGCCCAGGATGAATGCAATCAGCGTAGCCGCAATCGTCCAGAAGAATATAGCGTCCATGCCTGTTTCTGGGTTAACGTAGCTCGGATATCCGAAAATGCCCAGACCACCGATGATGTACCCTTTTGTGCCCACATATCCGAGAATGCCGCCTCCGATGGCCGCCGCGATACAACTCATGATGAACGGTTTTTTCAATGGGAGCGTCACGCCGTAAATAGCCGGTTCAGTTACTCCGAAAATACCCGATATAAAGGCCGGAGCGCCCAGCGTTTTCAGTTTGGTGCTTTTGGACTTGACGATAACCGCGAGCACAGCTCCGATCTGAGCAAAGGATGCCGCGAAAGACATCGCCAAAACCGGATCATATCCCAAATTCGCCAAGTTCACGAAGGCCACAGGAACGAGTCCCCAGTGAAGTCCGAACAATACAAACACTTGCCATAGACCACCGATCACGAGACCTGTAATCAGAGGACTCAGTCCGTAAATCCAAGTTGTGAACGCTCCCAGCAATTGACCCGCCCATGTAGAGATCGGACCGATTAACAGGAACGTAAGTGGTACGATGACGAGCAAAGTGCAAAACGGAACCAGGAAGTTGCTGACCACTTTAGGCATAACTTTTTTGAAAAACCGCTCTATCTTCACCGCGAAGAACGTGGCTACGATGATCGGGATAACCGATGAAGCATAATCCATCAAAATGACCGGGATACCTAAAAATTCAATGCGAATAGGTGATTCGAACAAGGTGCCGGCAAACAACGTATACATGGGCTCTCCGGCTCTGATGCCCGCCAATGTCGGGTAGACCAGCGAAGCACCGATGGCCATGCCCAGGAACGGCGTTCCTCCGAACTTTTTGATGGCCGTGTATCCAAGGAAGATCGGGAAGAAGTAGAACAAGCAATCTCCCACTGCATTTAACAACGCATACGTCCCTGACGTATTGTCGACCCATCCCAGCGATACAAACATGGCTGTGAATCCTTTGATCATCCCGGTCGCGGCAAGCAAACCAAGAACCGGAGTAAACACGCCCGAGATCATGTCTATAAAGCGGTTAAACAAGTTGCCCTTCGGACCGGAGTCTGCTTTGTCTTCATCTACCTGACCTTCGGCAGACAAATTCCCTGCTTTGACAACGGCTTTATACACATCAGGCACTTCATTTCCAATAACGACTTGGTATTGGCCGCCACTCTGCATGACGGTGATGACGCCTGGCAAATTTTTAAGCTCTTCCGTTTTGGCGACGCTTTCATCTTTCAGTTTAAAGCGCAATCTCGTTACGCAATGGAACACGCTGTTTACGTTTCCGGGACCACCAACGCGGGACAGAATGTCCTTAGCCAATTGATCGTAGTTCATTGTAATTCTCCCTTTCTGATTGAACTTTCTGCGGTGAAACAAAGAAAACCTGAACTACTGAATCCACGCAGCGCGCCGGTATTTCTCCGGAACACAGGTCGTGTGATTCAGCAATTCAGGTTTTGCCCTTAACGGTTGCAACCCTGTAAGGCTGTACACAATAGCTATTTGGTTGTGAACCCCACATCTTGTTTCAAAAGTAAGTTGCAACCCATCTTTATTGTTTCAAGGTGGTCGGAGTTGCCTGATTGAACAGTTACAACCCGTTTGTTGTATGCGCTTACTTTATGTGATTATAATAGCTCATCCGTTTTACAATTGCAAGCGTTTTATTATTAAAATTAATAAAATTGTTTTACTCTGTCGTCGCATGCACTACACGCTCAATATGGATGGACAGATACATCAATTCTTCGTTGGTCAGTTGATACGTGTAGTTGTTTTCGATGAACTTTTTGATTTTGAGCGAGCATTTGTGAGCTTCCGGATATTTCTTCTGGATCATTTCGAACAACTCGTCATCGTTGTTGTTTTTGTAATGTTTGCCGTTGACCAACCGCTGCGAGAAAAACTTCAAATGGGTGACGAAGCGATAATACGTCAGTGAATTTTCGTCAAAGTCCATTTTGAAGTGATACTTGATGATCGTCAAAATCTCCTGCATCACTTGGGTCATGCTGCGAATATTGGGCATTTCCTCGTTGAGAGCGGCGTTTACAAAATGCAGCGCCATAAATCCGGCTTCATCCTCGGGCAGCAGGATGCCGAACTGGTCGCAAATCATGTTCAGCGCCTCGAGCCCCACTTCGAATTCGTCCTTGTAGAGCTGCTTGGTTTCCCATAACAACCCGTTCCGAATAGGCAAATTGTTTTTGTAACGCTCGATGGCAAAGTGAATGTGATCGGTCAGGTGAAGGTAAATGCTTTCGTTCAGCTTTTTGCCCAGCTTCAATTTGGCATAATTAATGATCTCCTCGGATACCTTCATGTACTCCAAGGGAATGCTTGCGATCAGCGCTTTGAAATTTTCCTGGATGTCTTCGTTTTGAAGCGTGAATATTTTATCAATATGCTCTTCGGCAACCATGTCGCCCGCACGCTTCTGAAATGCGATTCCGCGCCCGATCACGATGACTTCCCGCTCGTCCTTAACGGCAACGACAGCATTATTGTTGAGGACCTTTTCAATTTTCACTTTATCACTCCAATATACAGAAAAAGGCAAACCTTACCTTCGTCAGGTATATGGCATCGCCCATTTCAATGTCAACTATTGCGTGAAATTATGTTATTACATTTTTCTACATTATACAACAGTAATTTTAATGGGTTTGAAACGATCTTGTTTTATTCGCAGGGATGAATCACGGCGGAAATCATGGCGTTTGCATTTAGACAATATAGTTACTTTGAGAACGATAAAGATTAAAAAATCTCCTTTTCGGTACTCGTCAATTATAGATCTAAGTTTCCCTCCTGAAACCGGTTTTCATGCAAGTCCTTGCATCGTTATATGATATTCAGGCTGTCCTGATGCGATATGCGCCCCGTTTTCTGCGGGTGAACATGCGTGGTTATATGAGGCCAAATATAAATCTTTTGTAAATTTTGGGAAATTTCAAATTCCGGAAACCAACATGTTTTGATCCGAAAATGGATTTATACTTTCTTTCACAAAAGGTTACAGATTGAACCTTTCCTTGATCTGCCGAGCCGTCTCCTCCGGACTCAGATTCGTATTATTGATTCTAACATAGTGCTGATGCGTGATTTCACCTGGTTCTGAATTCAGCCGATACTTTTCCATGCTTTCCAGCAAGTCCTGCTCGGACCATGCCACATCCCGTTTCGTTGGTTTGTGCAGCAGCCTGTGCGGACTGCGATTGCGTTCAAGCCGTTCCGCCGGATCGGCCTCCAACTCCACGTAGCACACCTGCGCCCCTCTCGATTCGAACATTTCACGAAGCTGCCGGATGTATTCCCCATCCTCGGCCACATCAAATGCCCACACATATGTAAAAATTAATCCGGGAAGCTCGCTTTTCGATACCTCTTCGAAAATTTCCCGGCGGAACAAGCTGACGAGCCGTTTGCCCTGCGGGGTACCGTAACTGAAATAAGGCGATACCAAATCGATCGTCATGTGATTGTGAAATAGCTTTAGGCCGGTGATCTTCTCCAGCTCCTGCCCTACCGTCATCTTGCCTACCGCTTGCGGCCCAACAATAATAACCAGTTTCATGATAATCACTCCTCGACTTGTCGGGTGCCCCGAACGAAGCATATTTTGGATATCTCCCCATATTACATACTTATCGGAAATTTAGAAACACTTCGATCGACGTTTTTGCAAATGCATTGGATCACACGCGGGCGGACGGTTCCTGCAACAACAGGTTTAAAAAATGACCAGTCCTCATGTTTATCTGATGACGCAAAAAAGAGACTTCAGCCCCTTCTGTACAAGCCAGAAGTCTGAAATCTCTCTTGTTGCTGCGAATGAGCTCAGCCATCCAACATCATTGTCCAATGAGCACCCATCCCCATTTCACTTTGCGCAAACCGATTGCAACGATCCAGGATAGAAGCAGCGCAGCCGCATAAGACATCGCGATGCCGAGACTGAAATGCTGCAGCAGCGGGGCCGCAAGTTCACGCCGCCAGAAGAGCAGAATCATCGGATGAATCAGGAACACGCCGAACGAAACGGTACCCAGCGAATTCAACACTTTGGCGACACGTTCGGCAGCAGGCCTTTTCCGGCGCTCAATCCATGCGCACACGAGCAGCAGCAGCAAACAGGCGGAGAGTGTAAACAAATTCCGAAAAACGAATAATAGCGTAAAAGCCACGAATGAATCGGAAGCAAACATGCTTTTGATCATTCCGCCGCCGTAGATAAAGACGGCCCCTCCTGCCATCAGGGCGAGCAGCAGCGCGATTTTCCATGCCCTCAACGTCTTCAGTGCCGCCTCGTAATTCAGTCCGGCCCATGCACCGAAACCGATGACAATCAGGTAGCTTGGCAGCAGGCTGCCGAGCCGTTCAAAGTGGAATTGCAAATGGAGCGCATAAAAAACGGCTTGCCCTGCCACAAAAAACAGAGGGAAGTATCGTTTAACCAACCGATATCGCGTCAAGGCAAGGAGCCAGGGAAATACGATGTAAAATTGCAAAATAATAAGGAAAAAGTACAAATGGGTGTGCGCGCGTCCTGTCAGCAGCTGCTCCGCCAAGCGTGGCCAATGGTCCTGCGGCTGTTCGCCGGCAAGCCATTCCTTGACGACAAAATAAATCAGCGACCAGACGAGATACGGGACGAACACGTATAACAAACGTTTTTTGTAAAACTTCAGCTTCCAGCCCTGCTCATTGGTTCGTGCGCTATAGTTGTAGAATAACACCAGTGACGATAAAAACAGGAATGCCGGTACGGCAAACTGCAAAAAGCTGTTCCAGAAAAAATAAAACTGGTGGTCCAACGTCTGTTTGGGATAATGCGCGACCGCCGTAGACGTTGCATGAATGGCCACCACCGCCATGATCGCAAAGGCCCGGTAAAAGCCCAAATACGAAATGCGCTGTGGCCGAGTAGCCGGTAGTTCCATACGAAAACCTCGCTTATGCCTGATATGATAGTTTCCGGCCGCAATCCAGATTCCATCTTCATTCTAGTGGGCAAGCGAGGTTTTTTCAATCTTTATCCATATCATTTTCGTCATTTTTCAACAAAATTTGCGTTAATCCTTGGAGACTTGATCTTAACTCGATCGTACTTTTTCCGCTTCGAGTTCAGGATGTTCGTCAGCCTTCGGCAGAACGTAGGTGAACGTATAACTGCCCGAGCCAAGCTCCACGCGGGTATCCGGTCCTTCTGCCCGGAACGCGCGGATCGCCGTCACCTCTTCCAAAGGCTGGCCCTGCTCCTTTACTGCAGCTTTCGCAGCAAGCGGAAGGAGCACCGTACCCGAAACGTTGGCCGGAATGTGAACCTCCACGATCATTTCGCCATGGTCGTGGCGGTGCCATGCGGACGAAACCGTGCCATACATGGTGTCCACCTTGGCTTTGACCCAATCCAATCCGGGTCCCGGCTGTGGTTCGATATGCACCATGCCGAAGCCGGGGCGATGTTCATCCGGACGTATGCCTGCGACATCACGGTATAACCATTCGCCAATGGCACCGTACGCATAATGATTGAACGAATTCATGTCCCTGCTCCAAAGGCTGCCATCCTCCCGCATGCCGTCCCAATGCTCCCACACGGTCGTGGCACCTTGCGTCACTTGGAACAGCCAGGATGGATAATCCTTTTGAAATAAAAGGGTATACGCCAAATCGCGGTGACCGGCAGCGCTGAGCACAGGGTTCAGATATGGCGTTCCGACAAAACCGGTGGTCAGATGATTGCCCGCCTCTTCAACCAATTTCACCAATTGATCACCGGCCCGTTTGCGGTGCTCCGGTTCCAGCAGGTCAAAGTGCAAAGCCAATACATGCGCTGTCTGCGTCGGCACGGAAATGCGGCCGGCAGGTGTAACGAATTCGTTGCGGAAAGCTTGGATGATCTGTGCATGCAATTGGTCGAAGTAAACCGCATCCTGATCGAACCCCAACACGCTGGCTGCTTTCCGTGTAAGGGAAACCGAGTAGGCATAAAATGCGGTCGCGACATAATCCCGGTCGGTAGCCCCGACATAACTTCCCGGTTTCGAATCGAGGCCAAGCCAGTCCCCGAAGTGAAAGCCCGTATTCCATAAGTAGGGGTTATCGCCCTGTGATCGAATGTATTCGATCCATTGCTTCATGCTGTCATATTGTTCGGCGAGCAGTCTCGTATCTCCATACATTTCATAGAGCGTCCACGGACAAATGACCGCTGCATCGCCCCATGCCGCCGACGAATGGGCGCTGTCGCTCCCGGATACGTTGACGTCAGGCACAAAAAACGGAATGCCCCCGTTCTCATGCTGGTCTGCCCGCAAATCCCGCAGCCATTTCGTGAAAAATGGAGCGGTGTTCATCAGATAAGACGCCGTGCGGATGAACATCTGCGCATCACCCGTCCAGCCGAGCCGTTCGTCGCGCTGCGGGCAATCGGTCGGCACGTCGAGGAAATTGCCCTTTTGCCCCCACAAAATGTTGTGGTGCAGCTGGTTGACGAGCGGACTGGAGCAGGCGAATTCGCCCGTGCGTTCCATATTTGAATGAAGCACAACACCTGTAAAATCGTCGATCTGAATCGGTTCGGAGAAACCGATCAGTTTCACGTATCGGAACCCCTGGAACGTAAAATGCGGTTCATACGTTTCAACGCCCCCGCCTTTCAGCGTATATTGAACTTGCTGCTTGGCGGAACGCAAATTTTCCGTATAGAAGTTGCCGGCATGGTCCAGAATCTCCGCATGCAGCAGTTCAACCGTTTGCCCAGGATCACCCTGCACGCTGAACCTCATCCAGCCCACCATGTTTTGTCCCATATCGAGCACACGATCGCCTTCCGGCGTGGTCAGCAGCGCAATCGGCTTCAGCTGCTCCATCGCCGTAACCGGGACGTTCTCCTGCGCAACGATGATGTCTTTGGCATGGTCCAAAATCGCTGCCGGTGACCAGGATGCGCGGGATTCGTCCAGCCAATCGGACTCCAGCCGGGCGTCGTACGTTTCCCCCATATATATGTCCGACATGGCAATGGCGCTGGCGGATGCCATCCAGTCCTTTCCCGACAAGATCCGATCCTCGGAGCCGTCTTCATATCGAATATGCAGTTCCAGCAGCAGCGCGCGATCGTCGCCGAATAATCCCTTTCGGCCGTCCCAGCCCAAATGCCCGCCGTACCATCCGTCTCCGAGAACCGCGCCGATCACGTTTTGCCCGGCCACGAGCATGGACGTAACATCATACACCTGGTACTGCAAACGTTTGTCGTAACTGGTCCAGCCTGGCGTAAAATAATGATCTCCTACCCTGGCACCATTCAGGTGCAGTTCATATAACCCGAGTGCTGTCGCATAAATGGTTGCCCTGACTACCGCTTTTTGCAGTTCGAACACTCTGCGCAAGCGCGGGCAGGAAGGATCGTCCTTCAAGGCTGCACCGGCCGTGATCCAATCGGCTTGCCATCGGTCTTCCGCATCCATCAGGCCTGTTTCGAAAAAAGCCGGTTCCGACCATTCCGATTCATTGCCCGCACCATCCCAAGCACGAACGCGATAATAGTATCGGGTTCGGGGGACAGGCTTCCAACCGGTCAGCTCCACATGAATGGAACGGTTGGAATGTTGCCGTCCCGAGTCCCACTCGATTCGGTTCATTTCGGGTACGAGGGATAGCTGGATCTGATAAGCTTCCTGGACGGCGTTCCGGGCATCGGATTGCAGGTGCCAGCTGATCCGGGGGGACGAAACGTCCAGTCCGATCGGATTTTTCCGATATTCGCAGCGAAGATGATTAACGATGAACATGGTTGCAGCATCCTTTCCGCATGGTCTATTGTAAGGGCTTACGATATAATTATATCGACCCGAACCTGAGAATTACCCGGCAGAACGGACTTTTTCACCCGGCAATCCGGCCACGAAGCAAGGAGGTTTGATCATGAAGCCTGTCATTGAGATATTTAAAGGAGAGTACTTTTTCCGCGACCAGCTGAAATTGTTCGTCAACCGCGTCTCGGAAAATTTTGCGGGTCCCTTCCATGCGCATGATTTCGTGGAATACAGCTATGTTTCCGGGGGACGAGGTTTCCATCATATCGGAAACGAGGTCATTCCGGTGCATCAGGGCATGCTGTTCGTGATTCCGGTCGGCGTTCCGCACGTCTTTCGCCCGGCTACGACCGACGTTTCCAAACATCCGCTCACGATCAGCAACTGCCTGTTCAACGCCGAATTGATCCAGGAATTGGCCGGCATGATTCAGGAACCCGAGATCCTTTCGCACCTGAACGAATTGGAGCAAAACAAGGCCCCTTACGTTTTCATTACAGACCATGGGAGACGGATCGAAGACCTGATGACCAGGCTGCACCGCGAGTGCGCCGTTCCCGGGATCGGCTCGTCCACCATGCTGTATACGCTTGTCAGCCAACTGGTGGTAACCACCTACCGCTTCATCCATAGGGTGGAGCCGAACGACCCGGTCAAACCACCGGAGCTCGACCATATCATTCAATATTTGGAGCAGCATCTCGCCGAGAAAACGCGCCTGTCCGACCTGGCACGCCTCTGCAATTGCAGCGACAAACAAATCCAGCGCATGTTCCGCACGCAGACCGGACAAAGCTTCGGCTCGTTTTTGCAGTTTTTGCGCATACAAAAAAGCTGTGAACTGCTGAAGCGTTCACAGCACAAAGTCAGCCTGATTGCCGAACTGGTCGGGTATCGGGATGTCGACTCCTTTTATGCGAATTTCAAAAAAATTACGGGCGATACGCCGCTGGCGTACCGCAAGAAGCATACATCCCATTTCACGCATCATGGTTGAACCGTATTTTAATTGGAGATCAAGGAATCCGGCGCCAACAGGCGATCTACGATTTCCTTTGCGTCTTTCCACGTTTTCATCAGTGGGAACGCATGCTGCTCCCGCTCTCGCACGTTCCAAGGATGAGGAATGCACAGTACCTTTTTGCCTTCAGCGAGCGCAGGAAGCAGGTTGTGCGGCCCGTCATCGATTAACAGATCGAATCCGAGCAAGTTTTTGCGTTTGCAGGTAATGAACTGCTCCGCAGTAATAAACGGCATGTGGCGCTGAAGCCAGTTCCACTTCTCCACCACAGTGGCGGGATCGGCCGCGGTTACGATAATGACATCGTACGCCTCGTTCAGCTTCTGCATCTCTTCCACGACGTAGTCGTCATACAGCTCCAGCTCTTCGAATAATCCCGGCCTGCCATAAAAGATGTCGTGCGTCGAATCCGGATGGCGCAAATGCGTCGTGTCCCACGTTACCATATCTTCATAACGCAGCGGATGCGTCGGAAACTGCAAATTGTTATAATGAATGGCCCGCTTCACCAGATGGCAGATCGTATCGTCCATGTCTACGGCAATAATCGCTTTCTTCATATGTATTCCCCCTACTCGGAAACCAGTATATCACCATCCGTGTCATCATTCCATCCTGTGGCGCGTTACACCAATGCATATTCGATCCCTTACTAAAAAAAGCCCATGCACGCGGCATCATCCGCTGCGCAAGGGCTTTGAACATGTTATTTTACGCTTGGCATACGCTTAGCTCAGGTCTGCACCGTTGGATGCAATCACTTTTTGGTACCAGCCAAAGCTCTTTTTCTTGATTCGGTTCAGCGTGCCTTGTCCCAGATCATCCTGGTCGACGTAAATGACGCCATATCGTTTGGACATTTCGGAAGTCGATGCACTGATAATGTCGATGGCTCCCCAGCTCGTATATCCCATAAGATCGACGCCGTCCATAACGGCTTCTTTCATTTGGGTGATATGTTTTCTGAGGTAGTCGATGCGATAATCGTCCTGGATGGAACCGTCCGGTTCAACCGTATCTTTCGCGCCAAGACCGTTTTCAACGACGAACAGCGGCAATTGATAGCGGTCATAAAGTTCTTTCAGCACGATGCGCAGTCCGATCGGGTCAAGCTGCCAGCCCCACTCGGTGCGTTCGAGGTTCGGGTTTTTAATCGTGCTGTACAGGTTGCCGCCAGTTACGCCATAATCCTCCGGATTTACCGCAGACACCAGGGACGTGTAATAGCTGAACGAAATGAAGTCCACGGTGTGGTCGCGCAAAATTTGCTCGTCGCCTGGTTCCATGACGACGGACACCCCGTTTTCTTCCCAGTAACGGTCCATGAACGCAGGGTAGCTTCCGCGCACCTGCACGTCCGTATGCAGCAGGTTCAGCTGGTTGTCGATTTGCGCCTGCAGCACGTCCTCCGGTTTGGATGTAGCCGGATAATGGATCATGCGTGCCAGCATGCAGCCGATTTGGAAATCCGGATTGATTTCCCGTGCCTTCTTCGTAACCAGGCTGCTCGCCACAAACTGGTGGTGGAGGGCTTGGTAGGACGCCTGCATCACGTTGTCCACGCGGTCTTCGATCACGCCGCCTCCTGTAAACGGTTCGATGATCGTTGTGTTGATTTCATTAAATGTCAGCCAGTATCTGACCTTGTCTTTGTAGCGAGTCATCACCGTCTCTGCGTATCTCAAGAAATGGCCGATCACTTCACGACCAACCCAGCCGTTGTACTTAAGTACCAGCCCCATCGGCATTTCATAGTGGGACAGCGTCACCAGCGGTTCGATGCCATGTTTGTTCAGCTCGTCAAACACTTCATCATAGAAGCGCAATCCTTCTTCGTTCGGCTCTTCATCGTAACCGTTCGGGAAAATGCGCGGCCAGTTGATCGACAACCGGAACACCTTGAACCCAAGCTCTGCAAACAAGGCGATGTCCTCTCTGAACCGATGGTAAAAATCGATGCCGTAACGCTTCGGATATCCTTCGGCGCTGTGATGAGCCATCGCTTTCTCCACCTTCGCGCTCGTTACGTGCATCAATTCCCGCAGGTTGGTGTAATCCTTTTTCGCAAAATAAGGAACCATGTCCGCCGTCGAGAAGCCTTTGCCGCCCGCGTCGAATCCCCCTTCTGCCTGATTGGCGGCAATGGCGCCGCCCCACAGAAATCCTTCCAGAAAACCTTGTCGTTTGTTCATCTCGCTCTCTCCCTCTCCTCAGATTTTGGCTTCCAATACTTCTTCGCCGGCAACGATGTCTCCCAGTTTCACAGGAAGTACTTGACTGTAATCGGCTGTATTCGTCACAACCATGGCCGTTGTGATGTCGTATTCTTTCGCGATTTCTTCCAGATCAAACGTCAGCAATTTATCTCCAGCCTTAACGCGCGCACCTGTCGCCACATGCGCTTCGAAATGCTGACCACGCAGTTTCACCGTGTTGATGCCCACATGCATGAGCAGTTCCATGCCGTCATCGCTGCGAACCACGATCGCGTGTTTCGTTTTGAACACGTTCATGATCGTGCCGGTCACCGGAGAAACCAGTTCACCCACGGTTGGCACAAATGCAACGCCTTTACCCATCATTTCATCACCGAACGTTGGATCGTTCACTTCCTTGAGCTCGATGGATTTGCCTGTCAGCGGTGCATAAGCCATCGCATTGCTTGACGGCGCCGGCGTTTCCATGGCATTGACGTCAACCACTTCGGTTGCTTTGGCAGGCGTCGCCGCCGCATTCGGAGCGAATGGGGCAAGCGCCTCAGCGTCGCCTTCCTCTTCTTTGATGCCCAGCAATACGGATGCAATCGTACCCACAACGAACGCAAGGATCATGCCGATCAGAGAGTACCAGAACGTTTGTCCAATCAGGGCAGGAAGACCTGGAAGACCGCCGTTACCCGCCAGAACGTACGCTTTTGCACCAAATGCCAACGCGAATCCGCCGCCGACTGCACTACCGATCATCGCTGCAGCGAACGGACGTTTGAACTTCATGTTCACCCCGTACATCGCCGGTTCCGTAACCCCCATCAAAGCGGTAAAGCTCGTCGACAAGGCTACGGTTTTCAACTTTTTATCTTTTGCACGGAAGAATACGCCCAGTGTGGCACCAGCTTGACCCATGTTGGAGATGTATGTGAGCGGCAGGAATTTATCGAATCCAAGCGTCGCAATGTTGCTCAGGATGATGGGTACAAGCGCATAGTGCATACCCGTCATGATGATCAAGGCCATCGCACCGCCAAGCACAAGACCTGCGATCAATCCGCCTTCATTCAGCAGCCAGTTGATACCGCCCGACAAAGCGCTGCCTACGAATGTTCCCAGTGGCCCGATGGCGATCAGCGTAACCGGAACCATAATGATCAGCGTAATCAGCGGCACCAGCAGCAGCTTCAGCGCAGCCGGGATGACACGGTCCACCCATTTTTCCACATAGGACATAATCCATACGGCCAGCAAAATCGGAATGACCGAAGAAGCATAACTCACCGCTGTTACCGGAATGCCGATAAAGGAAACCGACTCCCCGCTGGACAGCAATGTGCTCATGTCCGGATACATCAGCGCGGTTCCGAGCGCCACGGCGACGAACGGATTGGCGCCGAATTTGCGTGCCGCGCTAAACGCGATCAGAAGCGGCAGGTAATGGAACACGCCATCCCCGATCGCCGACAGAATGCGGTACGTGTCCGTTCCGGCAGCCATCCAGCCGAGCGATACGAACAGCGCCAGCAACCCTTTGAGCATACCGGCCGCCGTAATGGCGGGCAGCATTGGTGCAAATACGCCAGCGATCGTTTCGAAAATGCTCAGGATCACGTTTTGCTTTTTCTCCGGCTTGGCCGCTTTGTTGTCCTGGCTTTGCTGCAGCGCAGGCTCTTCCTTTACCATGGCGTCGAATACTTTAGACACGTCGTTGCCGATAATGACCTGGAACTGGTCTCCGGAAACGTTCGTACCCATGACTTTGTCCAGGTTTTTGAGCGTTCCGTTGTCCACTTTGTCGTTGTCCTTCAAATCAAAACGAAGACGGGTAACGCAGTGGTACACCGAATTGATGTTGTCTTTTCCCCCAACGGCTTTGACGATGTTTTTTGCCGTTTCCTGATGATCCATCTCGTTTTCCTCCTTCTGTGTCCACAAAAAATACCCGAATGAAACCAACGCTCGCGTGCGTCAGTGATTCATTCGGGTATTGCCTGATTGAACAGTAACAAGCCCATCGTTATTCGCTTTCCTTGGCGGCATCCCGTTTCGTTTTCATCAGGCGTTCCAGATGGAGCGTCAGATACAACTGCTCGGAATGCGTCATGTCGTATTGATAGTTTTTATGGATAAAAGCTTCGATCTTGCGTATGCATTTGAACGTTTCGGGATAGTTCTTGCGAACGACCTCGTACAGGTATTCCTCCGCATCGTCTTGCGACGTATGGGTGATGACCCGTTGGCAGAAATATTTCAAATGCGTGATGAACCGAAAATAGTTGACGCTATCTTCATCCACTTCGACGTTGAAGTGATATTTGATAATGTTCATGATCTCCTGAAGCAGCTGCATCAGGTGAGTCACGTCATTCATGGAATCATTGATCTCCGCATTGATGAAATGCAGCGCAATGTTGCATATTTCCTCCTTCGGGAATTCAATGTCCAATCTCTCGCGCAGCAAGGTGAGTGCCTCGCGGGCCACATCATACTCTGCCTTGTAAAAATGCTGTACCTCCCACGATAACGGATTGCGCGCGATATGTCCCATTTCCATCCGCTGTACGGCAAAATGGATATGATCCGACAGGGACACATAAATGCCGTCACTGATCGTTTTGTTCAGCTGCGTCCGGGCCAAGCTCACAATATCGTCGGTCGCCTGCAATATCTCTACGGGCACCTCGGTGACGATCGACTTGAATTTCTCGTAGATCGATGCATCCTGGAGACGAAAAATTTTTTCGATCCGCTCTTCATCGATCGGGTCGCCCGCTTTGAACTTGAATCCGATACCCCGGCCGAGGATCAGCAGTTCCTGGTTTTTGTCATCGACGGTGCTGACGATATTGTTATTAAATATTTGTTTAATGATCATGTCTGGACCCACCACTTTATTTTGAGGATTAAAAAAGGGCAAAACCAAAACAGAAATAATGATAACATCATTTCTATTGTGGTTTTGCCCGCATTACCGGTAACAAGCCTCGGGACTAATGTACCACAAGCTGAAAACGGTGTCAACGAAAAATCGTCTCGAACATGGCATAATCCATGCATCATTCCGGCACCGACGCCGTCGTCATTGTCAATGACATGAGATTATTCCGTATTGCCGAGTCCGATGATTCCTGCCATAGTTATGCCCTGTCGGGACGCAATTATGATTCCGACGCAAAAGGATTAACTTTTTTGTTGCCTGCGTTCTGCAAGTTCCTTCGTAATTTGCTTCTGTTTCTCTTCCGAAATGTCAAACCATAGGATCGATGCGGTAAATAATAGAACGAATGCCGGAAGCACGCCCATTAACAATTTCAAGCCAAAAATGGTCTCGCTGCTTTGTTCGACTCCAGGTACGTACCCCACTACATGCAATGCCCACGCTGCGATAGACCCGGCCAATGCCATGGCCAACGTTTGCACGAAACCTTGAATGGAACCCATCAAACCGTTTACGTTTTTTCCGGTCTTCCATTCGGTATAATCCATGGCAGCAGGCATCATGGAGCCTTGCGCCGGCGTCGATGCGCCCAGGAAAAACGCCGTGATCGCATTCAAGGCCATAAAAATGATAATTCCAGCCTTTGTATCGGGAATAACCATCACTGCAAGCATGCAGATCACGTTTACGACGGAAGCGGCCAGCACATTGATTTTGATGCCAAACCGTCTCGTGATCGGTCCGCTCACCATGACGCCGAGAAACGTGGGCAGTATGCTTACCGCACCGTATATGACCACAAGCCCTTCGTTATTAAAGAAATATTTGAAGTAATGGATCATGATTGCCGTTCGGATTCCGTTGGACAAGTTCAAAGCCAGCACGTAGATGTACAGAACAACGGCCGACCTGTTCGTGAACACTGCTGATATCATTTCTTTCAACGGTGTCTTTTGGCTGTTATTCGGGTTGATGTATCTTTCTTTCAAAGATGTTACCTGGAAAATGGATACCAAAATCCCCACCAATCCGACCAGGCCCATGATCAACGAGAAACCTCTGGCATCATTCCCGTTTCCCAATGCTTTGTAAAGCGGTTGAAAAGCCAATGATGCGAACAATGCACCGAGCATAATGGCGATATAACCGATTTGCCCCATCGAGATCCGGTCATCGATTCTTTTGGTGATCGCGGGACCTACGGCGTTGCTCGGCGCATACTTTATCGAGATCAGGATGCTGTATACCAGGTACGTTGCCGTAACATAGATAACGTTCCCGTTTGCCCCCAACCCAAAGTCCGTAAAGGTCAGCCATCCGAAAATGGCGATCGGTACTCCCAGAATGGCAAAGTACGGCACGTATTTCCCCCACGGCGTGCTCACTTTATCAACAAACACGCCAAATACGGGAACAAGAATAGCATCGATAATCCGGGCTACCAGAAATAAACCTGCCACGTAAGCGGGGCTTATTTCGAGAATGTCCGTATAAAAGAACAGCAAAAACGTGGCAATGATTTGATTGTGCATCGTTCCCGTCATGTTGCCGATCGTGGCTGCCACTTTCTCCCGGAATGAAAGCTTTCGATCTTCTTCCGGCATGCTCGCGACTGGCTGACTCTGAGTGACGTTGACTACTCCCATAATGATGCCCCCTTGAATGTATACGCTTACCGATTTCTTAACGAGCCAAGAAACGACAAACTTTCTTTCGGAGTTCGGATTTGCGTGGTTCGGTCGACGGCGATCAATCCAAAGGTTTGAGCGTAGCCAAGCTGCCACTCGAAATTGTCCAACAAGGACCAATACATGTACCCGATCACATCAATCCCGTCTTCCACACACTTCTGTACGCCAGCTGTGGCCTGTCGGATGAATTCCACGCGTTCGTCGTCTTGATCCGTAGATATGCCATTCTCGGTTACGATGATCGGTCCATCCCAATGTTTGGCCACAAATTGAAGCACGTTCGCCAATGCTTGAGGATAGTTTTCATATCCCATTTTGGTTAACTTCGCGTGGTCCGGCGGCTGGACAACCCCACTTGGTCCATGGATCTTTCTGGAGTAATTTTGAACGCCGATGAAGTCATCACCTTGGAGAAACGGCAAATAGTATAAGAAGTCCTCCTGCTGTTCTTGTTCTGCTAACTGTTCCCCACCGGGTAACGCCTGATGATCGTACAAAGATAACGTGATGCCGACCTTGATCGACGAGTTCAATTCCTTGATTACGCTTCTGGCTGCCTGATGGCATTTCATAATGATCTGTTCGCCTTGCTCCGTCCGTGGGGAGAGAAATGGTTGTACTTTTGTTGGATCCATGCCAAACACCTGTCCCAAACTGGCAAAGTATTTCTCCATGCTGCTTTGCACATCGACGTTTAAACCCACCTGCACATCCGCGGGTGTTGTGGAGTTCGAATCGTTCGCTGCGGCGCCGATCATTCGTTTCATAATTTTGGTGATCTGTTTCCCCATGTTCGCTTCGTTAATCGTACAGATGTAAGGCATCAGGGGCCCCAACTCTGAAACGACATGCCGGCAATAGTTCTTGAAATGCTCCACCGTTGTTTCGCTCTCCCATCCCCCTTCGGCAATCAGCCATTTGGGAGACGAAAAATGATGCAATGTCACGACAGGATTCACCTTATGTTGATGGCAGCATTCCAGGACCTTCCTGTAATGCTCGATCTCTTCTGCAGCAAACTGCCCTTTAACCGGCTCAATTCTTGCCCATTCGATGGAAAAGCGATACGTATTCAAGCCTGCATCCACCAACATTTGAATGTCTTTTTCGTAAAAATGATAATGGTCCACCGCCTGTAAAGAAGGTTCTTTGTACAACGAGTGCGGCATATGCTCCATCGCCCAGAAATCGCTATGGATATTGTTTCCTTCCACCTGATGCGCGGCCGTAGCCGCACCCAACATAAAATCGCTCCTAAATGGTTTTGTCATCGTCCTCTACCTTTCCATCTCAATTTGTTCCCCCGGGGAAGCGTTTTCAATTCCTGACTTGACGCTATGACCATAGTAGCATTCACCCTGGATTTGATATGGTGATTTCGTATGTTTTTTAGTATTATTGTCCTGAATACAGCATGAAATCTCCAGCAGGGAGTTGATCCTGATGACCACATGCATTACCATCGACGCGATGTGCAGTCTCGTTTCCAATACGTTTGAACTGCCTGTTTTCTTTATCAGTCCGAAAGGAAAAGTCATCTATGACAACTTGCGCGGCCAACCGATCAACCCATTGATCGAACGTCGCACCGGAAGTTATTTGAACCCGTTATATTTCGAACCCAGAAGAACATATCGGATTCCTGTTATTACCAAATCGGTATTCTCCGAAAAGTTCATATTAATCAGCTATTTCGATGGCGATCTGTTTGAAGGCACCCTGATTGTGGGTCCTACCCTGTCCCACCCCATACCTAATGAAGTATTAACTGGCATTATCAATGATAGGGATGCATTTTTTTATCGCGATCAAGTCGCGCGTTATTATGAACGTTTGCCGATTTTGAGCAATGACAAGCTGAACCATATCAGCGTTTTTATTTATCACTTGTTCAACAAGGAGCTGCTTTCTCCTCAATCCGTCTTGTATGAAGATTTTCAGTTCGATGACTATGAAAAGGCAAAGGGATTCGTGAATCTTGAATTCACCCAGTATTTGCAATCTGCGGATCGCAATCAGGTTCGATTGTTCGAAAAAAAGCTTTTGTTCATGATCAAAGAAGGCAGGGTTGAGGACATCGACGAACTGTCCTTCATCAAGGAAGAAGAATCCTCATCCGTCTTGTCGAAATCCAGCTTCCTTCGTTCGAACAAAAACCATATCATTACGCTGATTGCTTTGGTAACGAGAGCTTCTATGGACGGAGGCTTGAACGAGGATACCGCTTTTGCATTACACGACAGGTTTATACAACGGCTCGAGGAATTGGACCGGCTGGATGAAATCCGAAGTTTGGCACGCGAAGTCCTGCATACGTTTGCAGAGAAGGTGAAGCAAGCACGGCACGAAAGATATTCCAAAAAAATCATAGCCTGCAAGGAGTACATTCATAAACACATTTATGAAGAAATCCACCATAACGACATCGCCTTGGAGATTGGACTTAGTCCCAAATATTTGTCGGCCCTGTTCAAAAAAGAGGTCGGCATTTCGGTAAGCGAATACATTCAACAAACAAAGATCGAAGAAATCAAACGTTTACTGGCGTACAGCGCCATCTCGATATCCGAATTAGGCTCGCTCTTTCATTTTAATGACCAGAGCTATTTAACCAAAGTATTTAAAAAGATCGTGGGCGTGACCCCGAAACAATATCGCGAAAAACATCATTTGATCGAAAAAGGTTGACCCAACGTAAAAAACGAGCCCAATGAATATTGGCTCGTTTTGGTCTGTAAGGCGTATTACAGCGCGATCGTGTACTCCCCGCTTCCTGCAGTAAAGATGATATGCCCGTCTTCATAGCGGACATCGGGAAACTCGGCAGACACTCGCTTGATGTCAACCTGCTTGCCCGGAAGCATAACGGTGGCCCTGGAGTTCGCAGGAATGCCAAAATCGTAGGTAACGCCTCTTTCCGTCTTCAACCAACCGGATTGGATCACGCCATAGGGAGATTCATACGTTGCAGATGCATGTGTAAGCGTTCCTCCAACCAGCGGTTTTATCGTAAAATGTTTGAAGCCCGGCGTTTCCCATTGCGGGCGAATGCCTGCAATGCCTGTAAATAAGAAGTCGCATACCGCTCCATAGGAATAATGGTTCAATGAACCCGTAAGTTCCCCGTCCGGTTTGATTCCCCTCCAGCTTTCCCAAATCGTTGTAGCGCCATGGCTCACGGCATATAACCAGGAGGGATCGGAGGTTTGCTCCAGCAGCCGATAGGCGATTTCGGGATACCCATGATCCGCCAGAACATGAAGGATGAACGGCGTGGACAAAAATCCCGTATTCAAATGATGCTTCTGCGCTACGACCATCTCGGCAAGACGGTCCGCAACCGCTTGTCGTTTGGCTGTATCCGCCAACCCAAACGCCAGCGTCCGGACATTCGGCGCCTGCCGATCGTCCAGAATATGCCCGTTATCTTGAACAAAGTATGCATTGTACACATGCTTGATTTTTTCATATCGACGCTGGTATTCTTCTGCTATCTCGAGCTTTCCGAGTACGGAAGCCATTTCGGCCAGGAGGCGCGTGGAATAGGCGAAATACGCTGTCGCAACATCGGGATGACAGCCTTGGGACTTGCTCATCGCCGCGACCAGATCGTTGAATTCGGAATCGGCTTCGAGCCATTCTCCCCAGTGGAAGCTGGTATCCCAAATGTAATCCGCATCAAGCTCGCCGTCGGTATAGCTCTGATAGGCGGGAGAGTCTTTGAAACGTTCATTGGCTTTCCTGGCGCTGACGGCCATATAATCCACCCATGCCTTAGCCGAATCAAACTGCTTCTCTAGAATGGTTTGGTCTCCGTAACACAGATACAACGTCCATGGAATAATAACCGCCGCATCCCCCCAGCCGGAAGAACCGTCAAGCATGCTTGCCGTTCCTGGCTCTGGCCTGCGTATGGCCATCATGGGGTCTTTATTCTGCTTGGAGAACCTCTCCCATTCCTCTTTGTTGTGATAGCCGATCACGGTAGGTACCGTACTCCCTACGGATCCATTCGAGAATTGTTCGGACGCCAGGTCGGCCAGCCATTTTTCATAAAACGAATGCACGTTCATAAAATTGGCTGCCGTTTTGCAAAATACTTGCGCGTCCCCCGTCCAGCCTGCTCTCTCCCGGGTCGGGCAATCCGTCGGCACTTCCATGATATTGCTTTTTTGGCTCCAGCGCGAGTTAGAGACCAATTGGTTGATCAAGGGATTGGAACACGTAAATTCACCCGTTTGCTCCATATCCGAATAGATGGCCACTGCCGTAAAATCTTCTGCTTTTACAATGCCTGGATGCTTCTTGACCAGCACGTAGCGAAAACCAAAGATCGAGAAGCGCGGACGATAATGCTCGATACCCTCACCCTTCAAAATGTAGCGAACTTCTTGAAAGTCCTCTAACGGCCCGTGATGGGCCAGGTTTTGCAAGGTAAAGTTCCCGTCTTTATCCAGCGTTTCCCCATGGATGAGTACAACATCGGTACCGGCTTCACCGCAAACCCTCATGTCCACCCAGCCTGCGATGTTTTGTCCAAAGTCCAGCACGGTCTCGCCATTCGGCGTGTGTAATACCGTTGGCGAAAAGGTTTCCTTTTGTCTAACCGGCACGCTGCGGGTCGCAATCAGGCCAGTTAGTTCATCTTTGGCAGCCTGTACTTGCTCCCAGGAAGAATCGTCATATCCGGGTTGGTTCCAGCCTTCCATATCTGTTCGGGCATCATAAAGATCGCCAGCCTTCATGTCTGATTTCAGCAGCGGTCCGTATGATGTCTTGAATGTCCCGTCACTGCAAACCCATTCGATCGTTCCGTCCTCATATTGCAGCATCAGTTGTCCCAAAAAAGCCAGCTTGTACCCGAAATTATTTTTCAAGCTAGCCCCGCCGGTAGAACCTCTCCACCAGCCGTCGCCAAGAATAATGCCAAGCGCGTTAGCGCCTTCCTGCAGCAAATGAGTCACGTCATAGATCTGATATTGCAATCGCTCGTGATAGGATGTAAATCCGGGAGTAAACAGATGGTCCGTACCTTCCGCCCCGTTCAAATAAAAGCTGTATAGTCCTTTTGCCGTCAAACATGCCCTGGCCCGGACAAATCCCTTCCTTACAATGAATTCCTTGCGAATATAAGGGGCAGGTTTATAGGCATCGATCTGCACTTCCTTTTCCGGTTCAATCCAGCAGGCACGCCAGTCACTGGCATGCAACAGCCCGATTTCAAAGAAGGCGCATTCGCTGAATATGGACTCTTCACCGTGATTGTCCCAGACTTTAACCCTCCAATAGACGCGCTGCAGCGATTCCAGCGGCGGACCTGCATACAAGATGACTTGGGACTGGTCAGATTCTACTCTCCCCGTATCCCAGATCAAATCGTTAAAGTCTTTTGTTCCGGATGCTTGTACATGATATGCCGTTTGCATAACGTTCGTCTCTGAACTGTACACCTTCCAACCTAATCGTGGTGATGCTGCGTCCACGCCCAAAGGATTTTCCAAATATTCCGTTCGCAATGATCCGACTTCAAGCACGTATAATCCCCCCTCAAGTTCACCCCGCCGTATGCTTCTACCATCGAGAAGGATCGCGGTGACTCTCTTAGGATAATAAAAACAGTACATTTTTTATGGTACATGGGGACGCATTTTTGTAATCAGGTATCGGAGCAGCCGAATAACCGAGATCAAATGCCGAATAGCCCTTCAACAAGAAGGGCTGTGACGCTAAATATACGGTTCTCGTTAATGCTTGAACGTAACATGAATCTGTACGATTTCGGAGCGGCTGCTTGTACGGATCGGCGGCCCCCAAAATCCATAACCCGACGTGACAATGGAATGCATGGCGCCTTTCTGCAAATATCCCCAATCGTTCTCATAAATGGCCTGCGTGATGAACTGGGCCGGGGCAATCTGCCCGCGATGCGTATGGCCGGACACAACCAGATCGATGCCGTTTTGTTCGGCGATATCCAGATCATACGGTTGGTGGTCCAGCATGATCACCGGTTTGCTTTGATCCACGTTTTCCATTAAAGCAGCGACCTCGGCACGATCCGTCTCGGTTCTGTCTTTGCGCCCGATCAAGGTCAATTTGTCATCCAGCATAATTTGCTCATCATATAACACCTTCATGTTGCTTTGTTCCAAGGCTGCAATCAACGCTTCGATCGGACCCTCGAATTTGTCATGGTTCCCAAGGGTTGCGTAAACACCGTAGGGTGCCTGGATATCACGAATAATGTCCGCGATCCCGCTTTTCTTGTATAGCTCAAGGTTATCGTCGATCAGGTCGCCAGGGTACAGCACAAGGTCGGGCTTCAGTGCATTAATCTCGTTCACCATTCGTTTAGCGTGGCTTGGTCCCGACAGCAGCCCAAAATGGGTATCTGCTGCCATCACGATGTTAAGCGTGTCCAGCCCTTCGACTTTTTTATCGATCTGAATGCTGTACTCCCTCACGACCGGACTATATGCATTGAAAATGCCGTAACCCAGTGTCGACAACAATAAAACAAGCGTCGCCGCGCCGGCCCATTTGTGTGCATGATGCCTGGGTATGCGCGTCAACCGCAGCAGCCAAAGGATGATATGTACAACCGGCAGAATCATCAATAACAATGAGAAGATGGCCAACCAGTATGATCCAATGATGCTCAAAAACGATAAGCTTCCAAATACACGCGCCAAAATAAATGAACAAGCCAGAAATGCGATGATTCCAATATACAGCCAGCGGAAACGTGCGCTCACCACGGGTTTCATCCAGCTCCACCCGCTCCAGCCTATGTAAAATACCAGCAATCCGTATACGAGCAGAAATGCAATACCAGCTACGACAAACATTCTACGACGATCCTCCTCGTTCAATATTCAATTTCTAATGATGCCTTTAACCCGTCTGCACCAGTATAACCCAGAAGCCCTGTTCCAGGCATCTTTCCAATGCAAAAAAGCATTCCCGCGTCCGCCGAGAGCCAAGGGCTTTCGCATCGGACACAGGAATGCTTGAACTTTTATGATTGCGTCGTCTAACGATTATTCGCTTGCTTCCATCCAGTTGTGGTGGAATGTGCCTTCTTTGTCCACGCGTTTAAACGTGTGCGCGCCGAAGTAGTCGCGCTGAGCCTGCAGCAGGTTGGCCGGCAGACGCTCTGTGCGGTAGCTGTCGTAGTAGGACAGCGCGCTGGAGAAGCCCGGTACCGGAATACCTTGCGTTACCGCTACGGACACCACTTCGCGCCATGCATCCTGGTACGATTCCACGATGTTTTGGAAGTAAGGGTCGAGCAGCAGGTTTTTCAGCTCGGCATTGTTGTCGTACGCTTCCTTGATGTTTTGCAGGAATTGCGAACGGATGATGCAACCGCCGCGGAAAATCATCGCGATGTTGCCATATTTCAGATCCCAGCCGTACTCGTCGGAAGCTGCGCGCATTTGTGCGAAGCCTTGGGCATAGGATACGATTTTACTTGCGAACAGTGCTTTGCGCACGCTCTCGATGAACGCAGCTTTGTCGCCTGTGAAGGCGGACGCGGACGGGCCGTTCAGGATTTTGCT